>JAHWKR010000038.1 GCA_019347805.1 Methanobacteriota archaeon | reverse complement strand
CTCATCATCGTACAATTGCACGAAGATATTGCCAGCGGCTCTCTCGGTCAGTACATGGACCTCTGCATGCACCTCCACTTCCTCTCCACGCCAAGGATCCGATGGTGTCACGCTCGTGATATTTACCAAATACTCAATCGGAGAAACAACCGAAACGGATGACGCTTCCACCCTTCGAAACTCTCCCAGACCATCGACAGCACCTGTGGCAACGTATCGGAGCCCGATCGAACCTGAGGTCCAATCACGGGTCAAGGACGCGGAGAAGACGTGTTCTTCGGGCATGGCCGACGTGGATTCGCTGAGAGCCACGACCACGGTTTCATTACCGATGTCCACATGGGCCTCTACGGAAGCGTTGACGTGAAGGCCACTCGTCTCGTTCACGACATACGAGAGGATGAGCGGCTCTTCATCCACGATTATCTGTGACTGCTCGCCGACCGCGCCGTACACCGTCGAGCCGATTTCCACGACACGGATATTCATCTGGGTCTCGTTCTGATTGGGCACAGAGAGTGCCTTCCGGATGGTCGCTTGGTACTCCCCAGCGCTTGATCGATTCAGACTGAAGAGATGGTAGGGGCCGAAGAAGCCGTCCACCAATTCGTGAGAACCGCTCACCGACGATTGGCCGGCGCTCGAGATAGACCCACCTTCAGGGTCCGTAAGAGAGACGACAAGATTCTCGTCATACGGCGTCAGGCGAACGGCGATAGCCACGGTACCATTGTCTTTTCGGTTGAAGGTAAACGTCTTTTCGTTCTCGAGGCTTTGGTTGCCGAACACCACAGCCGTCTGGTCGACGCTTATGCGTGTCCCAGGGGGGGCCGTTGTCACGTCTTCCGAATCCTGAGTTTCGGAGGCTCCTGGGCCATCTCGATGGCTCGCGATGGGTGATCGGTACTGAGAATCATCAGGATTCCCGATCGGATAGTATCCTGCTGGACTGAGCTCTCCGGTCCTGACGTCCAAGCTCAAGAAGTAGCGGGCCAACCAAATCGCGGTTTGCTCCTGAGCAGGGATCGATTCGTGGAACTTGAACGCGTTCGTTGAATCGTCAGTTTTCTGAATGACCGCATACGGCAAGGTCCAGTTCAATGTACCGCTCTTCACTGGGACCTGTCCGTCCCCGGCCGTGCAAGCCCACAGGCACGACCCGTCGTCTTTTACGCCGTCGCCGATTACGGTGAAATATTGGACACCAGAGGCCGGGAACGCATAATCGTTCATGAAGAACGTCGGAGGATGATCGGGCCGGAGTCCAAAATCCGCCGCCACATCCCTCCCGGAGATGCGGTCGTATGCACCGACATTTAAGTCGTGCCAGGGTTTCCAACTGACTGGGTCGTCGCAATCATACCGGAACCGGCGCGACTTTTCAAGGTTCTTTCCATCAGCGTCATCATACGGTCCGATGAATCCGACCGTCGGAATCCACTCCCCATCGCAGCCATGGTCCGTGTAGTCTCGCGCTACCCGTGTCCCCGTATGAGGTGTCGCGGTGAACGCGATCTTCTCGATTCGAGTATCACCTCCCATAACCTCCACGTACCATCGACTGACGAGACCTCCCATGGAGTGTCCGAAAAGCCAACCGTCGCCGCCGAACCCGAGTGACGCATACTTGTCCCGAATGTCGTAGTACAGATCGGTGGATGAAAACCTCCACTCCTGTTTGCGGTCGTACTTGAAGAGAACGAAGGGATCTTGACCTTGGTCGATGCGCGACCACCTCCATGGATCCTGAGAGAGGCGTGTCGTTGCGTAATCGTTGATTCGCCGAGCCAAATCGTCGTGCCAGCCGACCGGGCGATCTTCATGGGTGGGATTGGGTGCTGGTGTCCAACCGTGCAGGAAATGGACGGGCGGAGCCACCAGTTCCACCATCACAGATTTCAACCGGACGACATAATGATCAAGGAGTGAGTCGTGCGCAGCTGAGGTTGTAGTATACGAGGGCTTACGGATCACGAACTTGAACGTGTTATCCCCCGGGTTGATAAGATCCTGTGGCACGAGAAGGAACAGCCCTTTTCCGGCCTCATCTGAATCAAGCGAGTAAGAAGGGCACGTTTCGCAGGTCAATGAAGGGGAACAGCCGGACTTGGGGTTTGCACGGACCTCGTCTGCATAAACGCCATTGACATACATGTGCACGACTGGGCCCCCTGCAAGGTAGCATGGGTCATCACCACTATCCCCCTGGTTCGAGACAGGGTCGAACTTTCCGTCACCGTCGAACCACTGTGGTGCTCGGACATCGATATCCAAGTCTACCCGATAGTGTGATCGCTTGTGGACGTCTTGCATGTTCGCAAGATCGCCCATGTTGACATTGATCTCTATCGGAGTGCCTTGTCCTCCCGCGAACCAACGTGGGTAGTCAATAGAACGCCATCCGTAGGTCTCCCACGTTGGAACATCCGTCACTGCCAGCCTATGATCGTCTAGAATATCGTGCCACATGTATTTGCAGAAAGGTCCCGCTGGATCTAGAATTGTTTCGGCATAATCATTACTGATCTCAAAATTCTTCCACCCATGGACCCTGAATGTGTGCACTCCGCTCGAGGTGATGTCGACTGTTGTGGTCGTAGTTCCGACTAACGCAACATCTTCGAACTCCACTGATCCTGGACGCTGCACGCGAACCAAATATCCAGAACCGAATGACCCTGCAGGGGTCCATGTGATTCTGGCTTCGCTATTACTGTCTCCAACGCACGCAATGGCATGCTCTGGAGCAGTGAGAGCCTTTGCTTTTATTTCTTCTGCAGATAACGCATAATCATAGATCGCCGCCTCGTCGATGATGCCATGGAAGTGCCCTTTGCTACCATAGTAGTTATCCTGGAACTTTCCAATGAACGCTCCTAGGAGGTTCTGGTAATCGACGGTGCTAGAGGCGGGTTCAATCTGCTGAAGGTTCCCGTTCACGTAAATCCGCAGATATGCCCCATCAAAGGTCCCGGCCACGTGATGCCAAAGACCAATCTCATGGGGGGTGAAATCATATGCTCCGTCGTACGAGCTGCCACCGTCTCCTTTGATAACGTTGAAATATTGCTGATCTGGATCGCTCCCAGAGGAGAATCTTAAGTGATACCCTCGTCCGATGGCGTTGTGATCTGTTGCCGACCAAGAAACAAGGACACCCGTGTACGTATTATCCGCACCATACAATTGCTTCTCAGGCCGTGCCCAAGCCTCGAGAGAAAATCTCTGAGGAGTCAATGTTTCAGGATTGGCGAGTTGGACGAAATCATCGATTCCATCAAAAGCAAGCCCGTTTCCGCTACGGCCGGTGGTCCATTGCGCGCCGTGGATCGTACCGTCGTGGCCGTTCCCTGTGACATCCTGCAAAATATTCCCAGAACCTTCCTTGAATTTCCATTGCGCGATCGGACCACTGCTCGCTTCGGCCGTCAGCGGTGGATCGTTGGCCTCGCTCGTGGGTAGGCTTGATCCGAAAAGCACAAGGATCGCGATCATAGCTCCAAGGGAATTGCCTATTGGGGACGTTCTCCTTCGGTTGTTGCTTAGAGTGGGCACAAATAGATCCAAGTCACCAGACCTCAAGTGAGAAGATGAACAGGCGCTCTTAATCTAGCGGAGGAAAAGGTCCCGTCGGCTCGACCTTCTACTTAACCTTCGGCAATGGAAAACCTGCATGGTTTAGCGGTAGGTTCCCCCACGGGACCGACATCCTGTGAGCCGCCTGAAAAGCAGTTGGACCGCTCAAAGCTTATAAAGTGGGTCTGGAGTAGCTGCTGTCGGTGCTGGACGGCCCTACCCTCTACTATGTGTCGCTGAAGGCGACGGTGAGTCTTGTCGCGGCCGTCTTCGCGATCATCATCCTGAGCGGGAATCGTCGGGCCGAGAACGTGTTCCTGGCCGTCTTTTTGCTCCTCATCGCGTTGAACCAGGGCATCGAGGCGCTTCGCCGTGTCCTGCCCGACCTTGTCGCGGACGGCCTTCTTGTCAGGCTCGCCTTGGTATCGGCTGCGGCCGACCCGTTCTTTCTGTACTATTTCGCTTCGATCTTTCCCGAACGGAACGCCTTGAACAGACGCCCGCTCGTCCTTCTCGTAGGCGGGTCTTGTGCGGCCTTCCTGTTCGTGGCTCCTGTGTTCCAGGGGTTCGAGGCAGATTCATTTTCCAGGTGGCTGTCTGCGGCTTGGGAATTGGTGACGTTCGGAGTATACGCAGTCGTCTTCGGGAGGTTCTTGTTCCTCATCCGGGGTGGAGACGGCCGTCCGGCGACGTTCCTCTTCTATTTGGCAATGGCTGTGGCGTTCATCCCGGTCGGCCCTCGCCTTGTCCGACAGGTGTTGATCGCGGCCGAACGTTGGTCGTTCACACCCGGGGTGGTCGAGGCTACGGTCTTCCTGCCGCTCATGGCGGTTCTTTTGGTCGTTTCTCTGGTCGCGTTTCGACCGAACGAAATGTTCCGGTCACGCCTGCTGGCCGGTGGACTCATGGGTTCAGGAGTGGCGGTCCTCATGATGAGCGAGCCCTTGGCGATGAACCAAGGCATTGTGATCGGGTCGGTGGTGCTGATGGTGGAACAGGCTTTCGGCGCGGTCAGATGGCTGTTGTTCTCGGCCCTGGCTTCTGTGGCCGCAGTCCGGTTCGACATGCTGGGTTTGCGGCTGCAGGCGCGTCGCCGGGCCGCTAGGCTCCTTGTGGCATCCGGTGTGCTCGTCATCGCGTGGTTGCTGTTCTTGATGACCTATGCGACGTTCGGCGGTATCGGGTTCCAGCTCCGGCCGTTGGACCTCGTTTTCCTCGTCATGATCCTCGCCCTCTCCCAAGGTTACCGCTCGATGATCGACCGCGTCGCATCGGTGATGTACGGCGTCCCCCCGCGTGGCGACCAAGGTGCCAAGATCGCCATGTACCGCACCGCCGTGGAGCAAGCGGAAAAAGGCGGCCGTACCCTTGCCGTCGAACGAGACTTGAAACGACTCCAGGAAGAATTGGAACTCGACCCGAAAGTCGCCGAAGTGGTGGACCGCATGTCCACGGTCCGTACCGCCGGTCGACTCGCACCCGGCGAGACCGTGCATGGCCGCTACGAGATCGGGCGCCTCCTCGGTCGCGGCGCCTCGGGCCGCGCCTTCGAGGCGAAGGACCAGCTGCTCGACCGCGACGTCGTCCTGAAGGAAGTGGTCGCACCGGGAGCCACAGAGGAACAGACGGTGCTGCAGGAGGCACGGCTTGCAGGCCAAGTGGACCATCCCAACGTCGTCCGCGTGCACGACGCCTTACCCTGGGAAGGCGGCATTCTTCTCGTCACGGAGAAGCTCGAAGGCGGCACGCTCGCCGAACACATCCAGCGCAACGGCCCCCTCACGAAGGACAAAGCGGCTCGCGTCTTCGACGGAATCCTCGCAGGCCTCGAAGCCGTGCACGAGCGCGGCGTTGTCCATCGTGACCTCAAACCGGCGAACATCCTTCTGACAAGAAGAGGCACGCCGAAGATCGGCGATTTCGGCGTGGCCACCGCCCGCGCCGCGGCCACCATCGCCGGTGACGGGAAGCTCTGGGGCACGCCGGACTACATGGCCCCGGAACAGATGCGTGGGGAACAGGTCTCGCATCGTGGGGACCTCTTCTCGGTCGGTGTGATGATGGAACGCTGCATGGACGGCAAAGCCCCGCCGGAGTGGCGTCGCATCATCGAGAAAGCGCGTGCCATCCGTCCGTCGGATCGTTGGGCCTCTGCAGAGGAAATGCGGCTCGCATTACGCCAAGTAAAAACAGGCACCCTCACCTCTGGCACGTCGCTCGCCGGCATCCCGGCCCAGGCAGAGGACCCTCTCGGCACGTGAAGAGGATGGAGAGGACCGAAGCCACCAACTGCCTTCGGTCCCCCCGGCGTCTTGGTCGAGCTCTTGGAGGTGAAGCAGGAACGGACGGAACCACCCGTCGATCCCCTGGCCACCAGACGCAGGCTCTCAAGACGCATCCAAGAATAAGACCCGAAGCAATCGCCGACCAGCGCGCATTTTCCTGCTATTTATCGTTCGGCAAGGAAGCACTTGCCTTCTTACGCCCGGAACAGGAGCACGGTCTGTCCCACCTGCACGAGGTCTCCGGTGCGGAGCGGCCGTCTTTCGAGGGGTGGCAACTGGGTGAAGTTGACCCAGGTGCCGTTCCTCGATTCGTAGAGGTCCTGGATGCTGTAGACGCCGCCTTCCCAGACGACGAGGCTGTTCTCGCTGGAGACGCGGAGGTCGTGGTCGAGGACGACGTCGAGTCCGCGTCGGCGGCCGATGACCCATTCCCTTCGCCCCGTCTCAGGGGGGGTCAAAGGATAGACGCGTCCCTCTTGCGGTCCTTTGACCTGGATCAGGGACGAAGAGGCGAGTTCGAACGGCGTCCCGGGCGCCACGCCTGAGTGGGTCTCGTTCTCCAGTTCGGCCTCGGGGCGCAAGCGCGACATCTGGCGGAACGATTCGGCGAGCGCGTAGAGGCTCTGCGGATTGACGATGTAGCGGGTGCCGCGGTCGCCGTCGCCGATGGTCTGGACGAGGCGGGCGTAGAGGAGCCGGTCGAGATGGTCGCGTACGCCTTGGCGCGAGATGGGCCGCGTCCGTTCGACGTCCCCTTTGACGGGCACGCGCACGACGATGCCGCCGATGGGCTTCGGCTCCTGGAGGATGCGCAACAACGACAAACGGACGGGATGGGAGAGGGCGTCGAGGACGCGGGCGAGCTCCAGCTCTTCGGCGACCGGTGCGGTCTCCTCGTCCATGGCGTTCGGAAAGGGGGGTCGCTGAAAAAAGGTGGGGTCGGGTGGAGAATGGAAGAGATGTGGCGTTCAGGCGCCTGTATAGGCCTGGTCCCCGCTCGAGGTGGCGACGCTTCCGGTCACTTGGATGGCGCGACCGTTCCCATCAGCGGTCCTGAGGAAGGCGCGTTCGTCGTCCTCTGGGTCGGGGTGCTCGAGCTCGGCCTCGTCCATGGAGGCGCTGAGGTCTCCGGAGGAGGTGGTGAGTTCTAGGTCGTAGGCGATGTCGGACGACTCACGGAGCTTGAGCGCGACCTCTCCACTGGATGTCTCGGCGGTCAAGCGGAACGATTTGGTGGGGATGAGGGTGAGGCGGAGGTCGCCGCTCGAGGTGTCCATCTGGGTGTCGCCGGAGAGCCTCACGGTCCCGGTGGCGTCGCCGCTCGAGGTCTCGAGGACGAGCCGGTCCACTGCGACGCCGTCCCCGAACGCGATGACGCCGCTCGACACATCCACATCCAGCGCCCCGAAGGTGACGCCGTCGATGGTGATGTCGCCGCTCGATGCGCCGACGCTGCCACCGAGGCCGTCGGGGAGGACGACATCGATCTGGATGTTCCTTCGGATCCCGTCGTCGCCACCGGTGTTGGGCTGCCAGGTGGCCTTGGTGGTGAGGATGCCGTCGCGGATGGAGTTCTCGATCTTGGCTTCGCGGACCGCGGCCCGTGCCCGCTCCTTGTCCGAAGCCTGGGCGGTGAGGGTGATGACCGAGGAAGCGGTGTCGCCGTCGGCGGAGGTGATAGCGATGTCGCCGGAGGAGGTGCCGATATCGAACGCGTCGGCAGCGCCCTGGGTCTGGGTGGTCAGTGTGGCTTTCCACATGTCGCCGTCCTGGACGACGCTGATGCCGCCGAGTTCCATGGCGGACGGCGCGTTCTCGTCATACACGCGTTCGATCCACTCGTAGGTCGCCTGGATGGTGACGGTGTCTTCGCGCACGATCCCTTGGGTGCGCAGGTGGAGCGTGTAGGTGCCGATGGCGGGGTCGGCGTAGGCGATCGGGTCGCCGTCCGCGCCGGTGTCGACGGTGTCGCTCTTGCCGTCGGGGCGGTCGAAGACGAGGCGGAACGAGTTGGTGTCGATCTCCCAGGAGGGGGTGAACGTGAGGTTGGATGAGCGGTCGGGGATGGTGAGCGTCGCTTCGCCGGGAAGATCGGTCTCTTCCGGGTGGACGCCGGTCTCGACCGAGATGGTCATGGAAACCGTCTCTTCGTGCACGATGTCTTCGTAGGTCGGTTCGATGGGCTCGTCGTCATCCGCACCGGTCTCGGCGGTGATGCAGCCGGCAAGGACGAGTGAGGAGAACAGAGCGATGAACGTCAGGACCGTCGGGACACGCATAATGGGCCGAGGCGGACCGACCCCTTAAGAAGTTATCTGATGGACAGAAGAACGACTTGTTCATCAGAAAGAATGGAGTGAGAAGGGGAAGAGGGACGAGACGGCTTTCAGCCTTGCTTGTATTGCACGCCTTTTCCGCCACGAGGGTGCTCCCACGAGGTCACAGCCATGATGGCGCAGGTGCCGCACTCGATGCAGGGCTGGACGTCGAACGCGACCACTTCCTTGCTGCCGCCGTCGGGCGTCTTGACCTCCTCGATGCGGTAGCAGCCGTTGGTGAAGCCGCGCGCGGAGACCGGGCAGGTGTGCACAGCCTTCCCCGACGCGGAGGGTGCGGCGTCCTGCAGGATGATGTGCGGCTTTCCGATGTCCGTGTCGTATGAGAGCGCCGCGATGCGATCGGCGAGGCTCCGCGGGTGGAACACCTGCCCTTTGTCGTCGACCGTTTCGCCCGACCCGGCCGCCACGGCCGCCGGGAGCGACACATAGCCGAAGTCGATGTCGGGGTTCATCATCGCGAGGCGGGGGCTCGCCATGGCGTTCTGCACGCGCTTGAGGCCCCACTGGCTCTTGAGGATGCGGCGGCCGAGCGCGTTCGTGATCGACCATTTGAGGAGGTCGTTGGCGAACTCGTTCTCACCGAAGTAGGCGGCGACCCGATAGCGCATCGGCCGGAGCGACCGCTGCACGTACGACTTCTTGAGCGTCGCGGCGAAACGCTTCGCGGCCGTACCGGCCTTGCCGGCCGCCTTGGCGTCGATGAACGCGTCGGCGGCGTACATACCGGCCGAGACGCCGAGATTCATGCCCTTGATGACCGGGCCCATCGCCTGCAACTGGCCGGCGGCGTCGCCGATGGCGACCATGTTGTCGCGGTACGGCGTCTTGAGGGCCATCTTCTTGCCGTCCGGGACGAGCTTGGCGCTGTACTCGATCTCCTCGGCCTCGTCACCGATCCAGCCTTGCACCATGGGGTGCTCGACCAGGCGGTCCATGAGCGCATGCGGGGACACTTTCGAGTCGGCGAGCGAGTCGAGGTGGAACACCGTCCCGATGGAAAGGGTGTCCTTGTTCGTGTACATGAAGCCGCCACCGCGGACGCCCGAGAACAGGTCGCCTGCGAAGAGGTGGGCGGTGCCGCGTCCGGATCCAAGACCGAAGCGCTCCTCCACCGCTTTCTCGGACGGCATCTTGATGACGATCTTGGCTCCTTGGAACCAGTTCTCCGGTTCGCCCCAGTCGCGCAGGCCGGCTTTGCGCACCATCTCGGAGGTGGCGCCGTCGGCGGCGACGACGTAGTCGGCGTAGATGGGGTCCAGTTCGTCGGTCTCGACACCGACGATGCGGCCGTCCTCGATGAGGGGGCCCTTGACGCGGACGTTGGAGAGGATCCCACCGCCGTTCTCCTTGGCCTTCTTGTGCACCTGTTCGCCGAACCATTTGTCGAACGGCGCGCGCAGCACCGAGTAGGACCATTTGTGTTCGTGCTTGTGCAGCCGGGAGATGTCGAGCGTCTTGACCTTGCCGTCCCCGAGGCAGTGCATGATGTAGTCGTCGATGGGCCGCTCGACGGGCGCCTCCTTGAAGTTCGGCAGGAGGTCGTCGAGGTTGGTGTCGGTGTTGGTCTGGCCGTAGAGGATGCCGCCGGTGACGTTCTTCGCCCCCGGATGCTTGCCGCGCTCGAGAAGGAGCGTCTGTACGCCCTTGTCGGCCAGACGGTACGCTGCGGCGAGACCCGCGGGGCCGCCGCCGACGACGACCGCTTCGAAGCGTTCCGCTTCCGCCATCAGGACCCGCCTCCGTTCTTCCCGGCGAGCTTTTCCAGCGCGGCCTTGAGCTTGGGTCCGAACTCGAAGAGGTCCGCCACCACATAGACGTCGGAGAACTCCTTGATGGGGGTCTCTTCCGCCGTGTTGACCGAGACGATGAACTTGCTCTTGTCCATGCCCTTCTTGTGCTGGATGGCACCCGATATGCCGAGCGCCACGTAGACCTCGGGTTCGATGAACTGTCCGGTCTCGCCGATCTGGCGTTCTTCGTCGACGTATTGTTCCACAGAGGGGTCCACCTGGTAGCTGGCGGTGACGACGCCGCGCGACAGGCCGAGGTCGCCACGGAGCGCCTTGGCGAGGTCGACGCCGACAAGGAGGCCTTTGGTGGGGTCCTCGCCGATGCCGCGGCCGACGGCGACGATCGAGCCGTACTTGGTGAGGTCGACGCCTTTCTCCATCGCTTGGCGCTTGGTGACGCGCACCCTGAGGTCGTTGGCGTCGAGCGAGACGGGCATCTCACGGATGTCGCCGGTGCGGCCGTTGTCGGGGTCGGCGGCCTTGAAGGAGCCGGGGATGACGGAACAGCATTGCGGGTGGTAGTCGTGGTCGACGTTGTCGATGCAGAGGATGGTCGACCATTCGAAACCCGAGAAGTCAGGGCGCTTCATGTGGAGGATGCGCTCGAAGACCTTCGGTTCGCCCCCCGACTTGATCTTGTGCTTGATCTCGACGTCCTCGATGTAGAGGAGGTTGCAGTCGGACGCGAGTCCGGTGTCGAGGACCCCGGCCACGGTGGCGGAGAGGTCGCGGCCGTTGTTGGTGGCCGGGAAGAGGAAGTAGCGCGGCTTGTCGTAGCCGTTCACGTCCTTCTGCTGCGCGGCCGCGGCGACCACCTTGGTCGCGGGCATGAGCCGGAACACCTCGAGTTCGGGGTGGTCGGCGATGTAGGCGATGTCGGCCCCGAGCCGGATGCATTCTTCACCCAGCTCTTTGGCTTTCGGCCCGAGGACGACGGCGACGACCTTCTCGTCGGCCTTGTAGTCCTTGTTGTGCTTGTCCATGAGCCGCCGCGCTTCGGAGACCATCTCCTTGGCGACGGGGATGAGCTCGCCACCGCGCGATTCGGCGAACACCCACATGTCGCGATAGACGCCGTCCTTCATCAGGCGGCCTCCATGCGTTCGAGGATCATCTTGGCGACCTCTTGCACGGTCGCGTCGTCGGCGCCGTGCAGCACCTTGGCCGTGCGTTCGCGCGGGGCGGTGGGGATGGGGTCGACCGCGCGCACGATGGTGGGCGAACCGGAGAGGCCGATCTTCTTCATGTCGGCCTCGACATCCTCGGCGGTCCACGACGTGATGTGGTCTTCGTACTCTTCCTTGAGCCCTTTCTGCGTCTCGATGTGGTCGATGAGGCGCAGCCGTTCGCTCGCTTTCCGGTATGAGGGGAGGAACGCGGGGTCGGTGACGATGAAGCCGGGCACAGGGCCTTCGCAGTGCTCGATCTCGTCGTAGGCGATGCGCGTGGCGCGCATGATGCCCGCACCGGGGTCGATCTCGAGGCTCGTGGTGTGGGTGATGATCGGCATGTCGAGAAGGAGCGCGGTCTGGGGGCCGGTCTGGCCGGTCTCGCCGTCGGCGGACTTATAGCCGGCGAAGACAAGGTCGATGCCGCCGATCTTCTTGATGGCGTACATGAGCGCATGCGCGGTGGCCCAGGTGTCGGCGGCGGCGAACTTGACGTCGGAGACGAGGTATCCGTGGTCGCCACAGATCTCCATCGCCTCGCCGAGGATCTTCTTGTAATTGGGGGGGCCCATCGTCATGACGTGCACGGTGCCGCCGTGTTTGACCTGGACCTCGCGCGCGGCTTCGAGCGCAAGGTGGTCGTTCGGGTTCAGCACGGTGGGGGTGGCGCCGCGGTTCAAGGTGTTGTCTTCCTTGAACTGCACCTGTCCCTCACGGAAATCGGGCACGCCCTTGACGAGGACGACCATTTTTAGGTCTGCCATGGGACGACGTGGCGGGACTCCGGGGGGTCCATTTATCCTTTGCGGGTTCAATTGCGGCCGCGTGGACGAGGGGCATTTTCCAGGGGATTTTCGCGTGCGGTCGGTCGGGTGAGTGCGGTATCGCAGTGGACACCGCGGTTTCGTGTGGAATCATGCTGCGGCGCCAGACGTGCGATGCCTTCGTGCCGGCTGCACCGGCTCATCCGATGTCGGGTGTCATGTCACACATCCGGCACTCGCCATGTGACAGAGGTCTCACGCGACGACTTCGCCCACGCTCTCCACGACCACGTCGTTCCGCAGCGTGTTCTCCGCCGCCCAGCCGTGCAACGCCTCGAAGACGGGGCAGAGGGTACGCGCCTTGTCGGTGGCCTCGTAGTCGACCCGTGGCGGGATCTCGTTGTAGACGGTGCGCGACAAGAGCCCGGCGGCGACCAGCTCCTTGAGCCGGCCGGAAAGGGTGTTCGGCGACAATCCGAGCCGCGCCTGGAGGTCGACGAAGCGCTTCGGCCTGGGCTCTTCGCGGATGAAGAGGTGCAGGAGGTCGAGCATGTGCGCCTTGCCGAGGAGGCGGAAGAGCTCGGTGATCTCGCAGCCGCCGGGGACGGTCGCGCAGGGTGTCTCTTTCTTGACGCGCGCTTTGGGCATCGGGTCGCTCCTGTTCTTGTATCGTGATGGGCGCCACGGGTCTTGAAGGGGTCGCTACGGCGCTGCGTAGCGTCTTCCGACCTCTGTAGGCACTCCAATGATACGAACTTGATAGTATATAGCTATAGCGTGTATAGTATAGGCTGATGACAGACATCACCGACATTCTCTTCCTCCTCGGACGCCTGCTCCTCGGAAGCTTCTTCCTCATGAGCGCCTGGAGCCACCTGACCAACGTCAAGGGCCTCGCCCCCTACGCAGCCGCGAAAGGGGTCCCCGCCCCCGCCCTCGCCGTCTTCGGCACCGGGGTCCTCCTCGCCGCCGGTGGCCTCAGCCTCCTTCTCGGTCTCTACCCTCTCGTCGGCCTCGGCGCCCTCGCCCTCTTCCTCGTCGGCACCACACCGAAGATGCACGCCTACTGGAAGGAGACCGACCCCATGGCGAAGATGGGCGAGCAGGTGAACTTCATGAAGAACACCGCGCTCCTCGGCGCCGTCCTCGCCCTCGCTGTCGTGACCCGCCCCTGGCCCTACGCCCTCGCGTTCTGATGCCCGCCACCCCACACTTCATGCCCACCCGCGACATGACGCCGTACGGAGCCCCCGCATGACCCCCGTCGCCCGCACCGACCGCCTGCGCGTCCTCCCCGCCCACGCCACATACGAAGGCGGCGGCTTCCTCGTCCACCGCGCGTTCCCGACGCCGGACCTCCCGATGGTCGACCCGTTCCTGCTCCTCGACCAGATGGGACCCGTCGATTACGCCCCGGGCGAGGCGAAAGGCGCACCCGACCATCCTCACCGCGGCTTCGAGACGGTGACCTACCTGCTCGACGGCGCCATGGTGCACGAGGACTCCAACGGCAACCGTGGTGAGTTGAGACCGGGCGACGTGCAATGGATGACCGCAGGATCGGGAGTCGTGCACAGCGAGATGCCGCACCCCGATACGCTCGCAACGGGCGGCCGCTTCCATGGTTTCCAGCTCTGGGTCAACCTGCCGAAGAAAGACAAGATGATGGCCCCGCGCTACCAGGACATCCGCAGCGACACCATCCCCGAGGTCGAGACCGGCGGCGGCAAGGTGCGCGTCATCGCCGGTCGCTACGGCGACATGGAGGCGGTCATCGACATGCGCGTCGCGATCCAGTACCTGCACGCCATCGTCGCGCCCGGAAAGGCGATCCTCTTCCGCGTGCCGAAAGGCCACCATGGGTTCGCGCTCGTCGCGCTCGGCGGCGGCCACATCGGCGAGACGGCGGCGGAGGCGCATCATGTCGTGCTGCTTCCCGACGACATCGACCTCGCGCTCAAGGCGGGCCCCGACGGCATGTCGGTCCTCCTCATCAGTGGCGCACCGCTCCGTGAACCGGTCGCCCGCTACGGGCCGTTCGTCATGAACACGACCGAGGAGATCCGGCAGGCCGTCGTCGATTTCCAAGCGGGGAGGATGGGCGAGATCCAGGCGGAGCACCGGAAGGCGTAGCTCGACTTCCAGGCTTTGAGTACCGTATGTTCCAGGTGTAACAAGAAGAAGCGATGCCTCCGCAAGCGAAATAAGACGGACCGATTGCCGAGGTCTGACGACCTCCTTGATCGCGGAACAGAACACGAAGTACGTGTGGATCGTCCCTCTGGTGTTCATCGCCTTGCTCCATCCGGTCGACGCGAAGCCGGCCCCGGACGTCCCAGCGGACGCACAACGGGTCCTCGCGGCGTTCGTGCATCCTTTGGACCAGGACAGGATCAGCCACCCGGAAGGTGGAACCCGCCTCGTCGAAATCTACACCGCCTCATGGTGCCCTGTTTGCGCCGAAGCGGAGCGTGCGCTTGACCGGTTGTTCAATGAGTCGATCGACGCACAGGACTCCATGACACTCCTGGCGTACCACCCGTGGCCAGATCGCAGCGACCCGCTGGGTTTTGCCGAGGGCGACGCGCGCATGACAGAACGCTTCGGGGCGGTGGCGTTCCCGACGATCTGGGTCGACGGCATGTGGAAGGATTCCGCAGCGACGCGCCCGATGGACGTCAGTGAAGGCCTCGAGGAAGTGTTCTACCAGAGCCTGCAGAACATGCTCGGTTGGGCGAACGACGTACCGCGCGACCTAACAGCCCTGACGGAGGTCGGGCCGTCTTCAGAGCAAGGACTGGCGATCACGGTGACGTCGTCCTCGTCCCTGGCGGGCCCCCTTGTTGTCACACCCGTCCTCTGGGAAGACCCTGTTCAGCACAACGAGCGGGTCCACAGACTGGTGGCACGTGGAACCCTCGAACCGCACACGATCCTGAAGGTCGAGGCAGATGCACCGATCCGCCTCACATGGAACCTCGGCACGGAGCCCGCAGAAGGCCGCCTGGGTGTCACGATCATCGTGGAAGAGGCGCCCCGTCGCGAGACGGCCACCGTGCCAGCGGTGTCGGTCGTATCGGTGCTCGGGGCACTGGTGAGCGCCGCGGTCCTGACGGCGGCCCTGCGGCGGGCCTGACGAACCGATCATGAGAAGGGGACGGAGGAGGGTCGCTACTCGATCCCTTCATCGAGGCGGACGTAACGGTCCTTGAACAGTTCAGCACAGACCGGACAGCAGAACGGCCTTTCCACGTCCCCGACCGAGCGCACGGTCGCGACCCCGCGGATCCGACCCGCGCAGTGGCTGCACCGCCATGGCTCCCGATCGGGTTCGGGCAGGGCCTCAAGTCCCGCCGTCACGACGCTGTATCCCTGGATGAGCCCTGCCTCCTCCATCCGTTTCACACGTCTTGAGACCGTGGGCGTGCTCTTGTCCAGACGTCTCGCGATCTCCCGCATCGAGAGGCGTGCGTCCTTGGCGAGTTCCCGAAGGATCTCGAGATCCACCTCGTCCGGCATCTCCCTCGGGTCCACAGGACCCGGGTGGGGAGAGAGCAAATGAATGTTGCGCCATCGAGAGATCGTCCGAAGCGACCTGACGAACGTAAAGGAGCACCTATGAAACCAATGAGCACCACCTTCGAACATCGAGATGTCCACCCGTCACCTCCACGCTGTGAAGAACACCGCCGCCCGTAGAGAACCCCTCCGCAAGATCGGCAGGACGTTTCAGGAGGCTTACCTCACGGTGCGGCCCCTCGTCATGGCGGCCTCCGGTGTGGCCGGTACCGCCTTGTTCCTGCACCAGATCTCCATAGAGCCATTGCACCACAACACGTTCGTCTGGGTCGTCGGGCTCGTCCTTGCCGGGGTGGGCTGGAGTGGCTTGTACCGTGGCGTCTCGGACCGTGTCCACTTGATCCGGTGGATCCACCTTGAAGACCCGGGGCTCGCCCTGGACCGCGAGCCCGAGATCCGGCGCCGTGTCCATCGGCTGCCGAAGCGACACCAAGAGCGCTTCTACGCCCACCGGAAACAGGTGAAGCGGGCGGCCGGTGGCCGCCGGACCTGACCTATTCCTGCGTCACCATCGCCGTGAGCGCCGGAGGACGGCGAGCAGCCCGACCGTCGACACGAGCGGCCACAACAAGGCCATGCCGGAGGCCTCTTTCGTCGACCCCGTCAGCTCGAACAAGGGGACGATGGTGACCGAGGCGAAGAACGAGCCTTGGGTGGTGCGATCGACCCCTTCAGGATGGAAACCGACCACCTCGGCGAAGAAATAGAAGCGGGCCGCCCGGTCGGCCGTGAACGCGAAATGGTGCGCGTCACGTCCCGAGGGATCGGAGGTCGTCGTGTCGCTCGTCTCAAGGATCTCGAAATCGTCCGGCCACACACCTCGCTCATGGTCGACGCGGAGGGCCAAGTGGACCTTCAGGTCGTAGGCGGGCGGTTCCAGGATCACGGCTTCCCAGTCGTCCCCTTCGTGCGGATCGACCTGGAACACGACGAGCCCGCCCGGGATCTCGGCGGGAACAGGCTTTTGTGCACAGTTGCACGATTGGTCGTAATAGAGGGAGACACGGGCGATGTCGTCGCCTTCGTTCATGAGCGAGAGGAGGAAGAAGCCGGTCTCGGGAAGCGAGCCGGAGAGGGTCTGCAGCGTCCCGTCCGCGGGAAGGGTCCACGTCAAGACCGTCTCGTCGGATTCGGACACCAGGTCGACCTGGATCGGGCCGGCCCCGTTCGTCACGACGGCGTTCACCAGGAAGACCCAACCTTTCTGGAACTCGCCTTCGTCGAAAGCGAGGTCCTGGGTCTCACGCTCGCCCGGCTCGAGTTCGAAGAACAAGGGGTTGACGTGGGGGATGTGCGTGGCCTCGCCATGCGCCGATGCATTCGGGACCACGAGGAGGACCAGGAAGAACGACAGGAGAGCGGGCGTAAGCCGCTTCGCCGCGGAAGACATGCGAGGCGGTCAGAACGGTGCGCGGATAACGCTTTCGCCCCTTCATTCGCTGTGATACTGCTCCATCATCCGCTCGCAGTGGTCGAGCATCCCCTCTGTGCCCATCCCGGACATCATGCCACCCATGGCGATCGTGTTCACGGCGGCGACGCCCAACAGGAAGGCGATCGCGACGAGGAGCACGATGTACAGCGTTCTCATCGCAGGTCGATGCGACCTCGCCCTAAAGAACGGTCCGCTCGTGGACAGGGGGAAGTTACATCCGTAACCAGAAATCGTTGTAATACATCGTCCGCTCATCCCGAACGCGGCTCACTGGACATGTCAGGGAACCCAGCTCGTTCCCCTCGATCCAGATGCGCCAGTGAGGGACCAGGATGGATCAGGAAGGCCCGACGCCCGATGAGATCGAACGCCGCATCCGCGAGCGCGAAGCGAAGGTCGAACGGCTACGTCAAAGCATGGAGAAGGAGGCGCGGGTCAAGCGGCTCGAACGGAAGGAGACCGTCGCCCGGTCCGCCAAGACGACGGCGTTCGTCCTGGCCGGCCTCCTGGTGTTCGCAGGGGCCGCCTGGGGATACTTCAAGGCGACCGACATGCTCGAGGAAAGTGGCTGCAGTTTCCATGAGCACGCGACCTTCCAGATCGTCGACCAAGGCGAGGTATTGCGCTTCCAGCATTCCCGCTTCGACATGAAACACATGGAGATGCGAGCCCACTTGCATCAACCGGACGACTCGAAGGTCCATCTCGAAGGCGGCTGTGCGACGGTACAGGAGTTCTTCGGGATCATGGACATGAAGATCCGCCCGGGTCATCTCCAACTGGACACCGTGCTCCACGACGATAAGGTCCTCAAGGACGAGGGGAACCTGACACTCCGCTTCTTCCTCTACCACGAGGTCGGAGGCAACTGGACTTGGGAAGAGTATCCGAAGCTCCTCGGCCACCAGTTGCGGGACGGCCAGCGCATGCTCGTCACCTATGGTGACTACACCGACGAGGAGATCGCCCGCTATCAGGCCGGCGTCCCGCCGGTCGGGAATCAACAACAGGCCCAGCCCGGGATGGGATGATGGCGTGACGCGCCTGACCCGGCGTCGTCGATGTGGCCACCTGCCGGACCGGCCTCTTGTCGCCGACGGCCGGCGGGACGGGTCGGACGACCGTCAAGAGGAAGCGAAGCATCCGGCATGGGCTCGTGCGTACTGAAGACAGAGGCCTTCGAGGAGCGACAGGAGCCCTCCCGCCAAGCAAAGCTCCTTATCCCCCTTGACACATGAAGAGGCGAAGGACCATGGGTTTCACCATCTGGCTTCTCGAACGTCGGCTCCGCTCCTGCGAGCGTAAGCTCGAGCGCATCGAGACCCGCATCGCCGACCTGCGTGCCAGGCAGGACGAAGGCCGCATCACCCGCGGCAAGGCGATGAGCGCCATCCGCGGCCTCGAGGCGAAGGCACGCCACCTTCACGGCGCCGTCTCCACCGTTCACGGGAACCTCCGCCGGGCGCGGGGCGAGGCGAAGAAAGGGGCCCATTGACGGCTGCACGCCGCCTGTTCCCCCTCGACCGCACGGTGGTACATGGTCTTGGCCATGCCCCCGTCCTTATATTGGCGAGGCAAAGATAGATGGGGCCGAGGGGCTCCTCCCCGGCGTGGCGGGAAGAGTGGTTCGCGGCTGTCTTGCGCTTGTCTTGATCGCGGCGGTGGTCGTGCCGACGGGTGCGGCCGCGCAGACACGGCCTGTTTTCGAGATCTCCATGGATGTGGACCCGCCCGAGGCAGAGGGCTGGAAGGATTGGACGCCTGTATGGGTCACGGTGGTCTGCACGGACCCGGCGCCGTTCCTGGAATACACGATGTGGATCGACCACCATGCGTCGGTCGTCCAGCATACCCGTCCGGACAAGCCGTTCGAAGCGGACGCGCTGATGTCCTTCGAGGTACTGACTTTCAAGACCGAGGATTGTGTGCACAACACCCCGATGGAATATGGCTTCAATGTGAGCGTCCGCGGCCCGATCTTCCAACCGGGCCTGGTGCCGATGGACATCACCCTCACGGTGGCAGAGAGCGGCGAGGATGCGGCTCGCCCTCAGGCAAGGGCCGAGTGGTCGGCGGTGTCACCGTTGCGCGGGGATCTGAGTATCCGGAAAGGGCCCGGTCTGTACACCGATGAAGTGACGCTCGACCTGAAGAACTGGCTCAACGTACCTGTCGAAGGGATCGTCTCGCTGGGCGAAGGCTCTCCGGAGGGCATCTCGTTCGAACCGGTCCCGTTCGGCCCCCTTGGAGCGTCCTTCAGCGACAACGACAGCGTCGAGTTCTTCTTCCCGGTGCAGGTCGACAAGGCGCTCCGCGAGGGACCGCACGACACGTATCCGATCACGCTCGCTGTCCAGGCATGGATGGCGGGCGAACCAGGCCGGTCGGTGTGGGAAGGGTCGGTGGATTTCAATCTCTACATCGACACCGACGGTGCTTTCGGAGAATCGCCCCTCGGATGGCTTCCGCTCGGCGTGCTGATGGTCGTCTTGTGGGCGTCCCGCCGCCTGTGACGCCTACACGATCTGCGGTCGGATCTTCTCCCATGCGGGGACGACCTCGTACGCGTGCACCTTCTCGGTGATGTACTCGAGGTCGAGCTCGGTCTCTTTACGCAAGACGATGCTGCGGGCGTCGACGAGGTCCTGTTGCCGTCCGGTGATGAGTTTGCCGAGGATGGCGTCCTCGGGGGTGGCGACCGGCACCTTCTCTTTGCCGATCTCGACGAGCGTGGCGCGTTCGAGGGTCTTGGTGTCGTGCACGCGCACCGGGACGCGGGCGTCGATCCAGTGGATGCTCCACATGTCGTAGACGGGGAACGAGCGGCCCGCCTTGATGGCGCCCTTCGCGGCGTCGAGGTCGAGTTTGAGGTCGTGGTCGTCGCAGTAGGCCTTCAAGGCCGGAAGGTCGTCCTCACGGATGTCAAGGAGGAGGTCGACGTCCTCGGTCGCGCGGGGCCGCCCCCAGATGGCCACGGTGATCCCGCCGACGAGCGCGTGGGGGACGGCGTGTTCCTTGAGATGGCGCGACACCGTGTTAATCAACTGGATCAATGCGTTCATGTCGACGCCATAGGGTGCGGAGGAGGTCGTAGTCGAGCGTCTCGCCGTCGGTGACGTGCGGGTTCTCGCGGACGAGGTGGTCGACGATGAGCTGGTTGAGGTTCGCGACCGCGCTCAGGGTGTCCAAGGGAGACTGACCGGTGAGCCGGCTGCAGGCGTGTTCGAACTTGACGTCGCTCCCGAGCCGGTGCATGAAGGGGCGATGCCGGCCGCGGGTTGATACGGGTTTCGGTCCGAGGGGTGACGGGTCTTCGGGTGGACGAGCGGCCGGATGCGAAAGGCCTTCGGCGCACCCTTCATGTCCGATGCCGTGCGCAGTGCGATCCTCGTCGTCTTCCTCTTCCTGTCGTTGCTTCTGTCGGGTTGCCATGGCGACATGCCGCGCGAGGACGACCCGCAGGCCGAGGGTGTCGCCTTGGAGGAGGTCGCCTCCGGTTTCGAGCGTCCGATTCTCGTCACGCACGCGGGCGATGGTTCCGGTCGTCTCTTCATCGTCGAGCAGGTCGGCGTCATCCGCGTCATCAAGGAGGGCGTCGTTCAGGAGCGGCCGTTCTTGGACATCCGTGACCAGGTCTCATCAGGTGGCGAACGGGGACTCCTTGGCCTGGCGTTCCAGCCGGAGGTGGTGGACGAGCGCGCGGTCTTCGTGAGCTACACGGACCGGGAGGGGGATTCGGTGCTGGCGCGCTTCGAGGTCGACCCGGATGACCGTGACCGACTGATTACCGATTCGCAGACCATCATCCTCACGCAGGCGCAGCCGTACAGCAACCACAACGGCGGCCATATCGTCTTCGGCCCGGACGGCATGCTCTATTATGGCCTCGGCGACGGTGGTTCGGGCGGCGATCCAAAGGGGAACGCGCAGGACCTGTCGACGCTCCTCGGGTCGATCCTGCGCATCGCGGTCGTCGGCACCGACGGTTACGGCGTTCCGGGTGACAACCCGTTCGTCGGCCAGGACGATGCGCGGCCGGAGATCTGGCTCTATGGCCTCAGGAACCCATGGCGGTTCTCGTTCGACGACGCCAATGGCGCGCTCTGGATCGGGGACGTCGGCCAAGGCGCGGTCGAGGAGATCGATCGCATCGGGCCGGACAATGGAGGTGCCAACCTGGGCTGGGACCGGTTCGAGGGCAACCGCCACTTCGAGGGGCGGAACGCGCGAGCGGGCCTGACGTTCCCTGTCGTGACCTACGACCGGGTCGACGGCAACTGTGCGGTGACCGGGGGCTACGTCTATCGCGGGTCGGATGTACCGGCTCTGGAGGGAGCCTATGTCTTCGCCGACTATTGCTCGGGCCGGGTCTGGACTTGGCGCGAAGAGGGCCGCCGGGCGTTCCTCCTCATGGACACGGATCACCAGGTCTCGTCGTTCGGGACCGATGAGGCAGGCGAGCTCTACCTGGTCGACCACGGCGGCTCGATCCATCGTTTCGTGGCGGCGTGAACAAGGGAAAAATGCGGGCGGCCCGCGCAGCAGGGCGAGCACATCGACTCCCAAAGCGGAGGATGGCTTTACATTCGCCAAGCGCAACTTGGTCAAAGCGGCGCCGCCATGGTGCAGTCGTGGCGTACACGTGCCCCATGCACCCCGAGGTGCAGCAGGACAAGCCGGGTGACTGCCCCAAGTGCGGCATGGCCCTCGAGCAGGTGCTGAGCGCGCCCGCCGAACAGAGCTGGACCTGCCCCATGCACCCCGGAGTCCAGCAGGACAAGTCCGGTGACTGCCCCGAGTGCGGTATGGCGCTGGAACCCGCAACGCCGATGGCAGTGCAGGAATGGACCTGCCCCATGCACCCCGAAGTCCAGCAGGACAAGCCGGGTGACTGCCCCGAGTGCGGCATGGCGCTGGAGCCCCGGAGAGTGGAGCCTGGCGAGGAGGAGAACCCGGAGTTGCGCAGCATGACCCGGCGCTTCTGGTTCTCCGCTGTGCTCAGCGTTCCTCTGCTGGTCGTGGCGATGGGGCATCTGGTGGGTGACCCGCTGGGAGGACTCCTGTCGGCGCGCGGGCTGGTGTGGCTGCAGTTCCTCTTGGCCACGCCCATCTGCACCTGGGCGGCGTGGCCGTTCTATGTCCGCGCCGTGCGGAGCGTGCGCCATGGCAACCTCAACATGTTCACGCTCATCGGCCTCGGCGTGAGTGTGGCATATCTCTTCAGCGTCGTGGCCACAGTGGCCCCAGGGATCTTTCCTGCGGGCTTCCGTGACGAAAACGATGCGGTGGGTGTCTACTATGAGGTGGCCGCCATCATCACGACACTGGTGCTCCTGGGGCAGGTCATGGAACTGCGGGCCCGCAGCCGAACAGGTGCCGCGATCAAGGCCCTGCTGGGTCTGGCGCCCAAGACCGCCCGCCGCATCCGCGACGGCGAGGAAGAGGACGTTCCGTTGGAGGCGGTGCAGCGCGGGGACCTGCTGCGCGTACGGCCCGGTGAGAAGGTGCCCGTGGACGGCGTCGTGGTGGAGGGCCACACGAGCATCGACGAGTCCATGGTGACCGGGGAGTCGATCCCCGTGGAGAAGGCCGAGGGGGACAGCGTGATCGGCGCCACCATCAACGGCACCGGCACGCTCATGGTGCGCGCTGAGAAGGTCGGCGCCGAGTCACTGCTGTCGCAGATCGTCCACATGGTGGCCGAGGCGCAGCGCAGCCGCGCGCCCATCCAACGCCTCGCGGACAGAGTGGCCGCTTACTTCGTCCCTGCGGTGGTCGCCGTGGCCGCCCTGACGTTCATCGTGTGGTCCATCTGGGGGCCGGCGCCTGCTATGGCCTTCGCCATCGTGAACGCCGTGGCGGTGCTGATCATCGCCTGCCCTTGCGCCTTGGGCCTCGCGACGCCCATGAGCATCATGGTCGCCGCCGGCAAGGGCGCCAGCTCAGGCGTCCTGTTCAAGGACGCCGAGGCCATCGAGGTGATGCGCGACGTCGACACGCTCGTCGTGGACAAGACAGGAACCCTCACCGAGGGCAAGCCGAAGCTCGTCTCCGTCACCGCACATGGAATGTCAGAGGAGGAGGTCGTGCGCATCGCCGCCAGCCTCGAAGCCGGCAGCGAGCACCCCCTGGCGGCCGCCATCGTGGCCGGTGCCAAAGCGCGGGACATCGAGCCGGGCAAGACCTCGGACTTCGAGTCCGTGACGGGCAAGGGCGTCCGCGGGACGGTCGGCGAGCGGAACGCGGCGCTGGGCAATCTGCGCCTCATGGAAGACCTCGGCGTCGATGTAGGCGCTGCCGAGCCCGAGGCGCTGCGGCGCGAGGGACAGACGGTCATGTTCCTCACCGTCGACGGGAGGCTGGCGGGGCTGCTGGGCGTCGCCGATCCCATCAAGGAGACCTCCAAGGAGGCCATCGACCGACTGCACGAACAGGGCATCCGCGTGGTGATGCTCACGGGCGACAACACCACCACGGCACACGCAGTGGCCGAAAAGCTGGGCATCGACGAGGTCGTCGCTGACGTGCTGCCCCAGGACAAGGCGCGCATCGTCAAGGAGTACCAGGAGGCGGGGCGTGTCGTAGCCATGGCAGGGGACGGGGTCAATGACGCCCCCGCGCTGGCGCAGGCCCAGGTGGGGATCGCCATGGGAACGGGCACCGACGTCGCCATGGAATCCGCTGGGATCACGCTCGTCAAGGGCGACCTGCGTGGCATCGTGCGCAGCCGCAGGTTGAGCCAGGCGACCATGCGCAACATCAAGCAGAACCTCTTCTTCGCCTTCGTCTACAACGCCACAGGTGTCCCCATCGCGGCGGGAGTGCTGTACCCGTTCTTCGGGCTCCTCCTGAGCCCGATCATCGCGGCGGCGGCCATGAGCTTCAGCAGCGTGAGCGTGATCGCCAATGCGTTGCGGTTGCGAGGGGTTCGGTTGTAGCGCCGCGTGCTTCTTTCCTCGGCCCCTAGGTCCGCTTAAAATCGGGTCCTTCAACCGCTGGAGACGCCGACTCAGGGACAGGCGCGGACCGAGGTCTCGTCGTTCGGGCCGACGAAGGAGGCGAGCTCTACCTGGTCGACCACGGGGCTCGGTCCACCGCTTCGTCGCGGCGTGAACAAAGGAAAAAAGAGGCGCGGCCCGCAGGCCGCGGTCGGGGCTACTCTTCGTAGCTCATGGGGACGCCGTTCTCGCGCCGGAAGTTGTACTCCTTCCTGCGGATCATGGCGACCGTCGCGGCCTCGACGTTCTTGGTGCCGATGTTCGGCGTGGCGAAGGCGCGGACGATATCATGCTCGGGGACGTTGGGGCACTCTTTGACGAGGTTGTCGAAGAGGCGCCGGGAATTGTTGTCGCCCTTGATGATGTTCATCCCAGCCTTGTACTGCTTCTCGATCTCCTTGTGGAGTTCCTCGATGGCGGACAGACTGCGACGCATGCGGCTCCCGACCTGACGCACTTGTTCTTGAAGGTTTCCTTCGAAGACCCTCCAGATTATCCCAAATTCGCACATTCTTCGCGTGATTATGCTGTAGCGAGACATACTGGTCATGGGCACGCAGCGCACTGCCGGACGACGCTGTCGAACCCGGCGAGACGCCCTCCACGCTCCCGCACGGGGGGTTGCTGCGCCGCGGCAACCCTACGACAGGACCGACGCTCCACGACCGCCGATGACGACGATCCTCGGCGACATCGGCCATGACCCACAACCTCATGCCATTCCCCCTGCCTATTTAAACGACGACCGGATTCCGGCCCCGGGCCCGACCCGGGCCCCTCCAGGCCACCTCGGGCCGGAACAGGTCAGGCATCCATGATGGACGACACCCCAAAAATCGGGATCACCGGCCTTCCCAACGTCGGCAAGACCAGTACCCTCATCAAGATCGTCGAGAAGCTGCAAGCGGACCAGTTCACGGTCGGCGGAATGGTCACCACGGCCATCCGTGTCGACGACAAGCGGACAGGCTTCAAGATCAAGGACTGGCGCAGTGGGGAGGAAGAGATCTTCGCCGCGCTCGACTTCGACACCAAGTTCAAGGTCGAGACCGACGAGGGCGTCTTCCACGTCAAGACCGACGTCATCGAGGCCATCGGCGTCAAGGCCATCCGCGAGGCCATCGCCGCCGAAGAGGTCGACATCATCATCATCGACGAGGTCGGCAAGATGGAGATGCACTCCGAGACCTTCTGCGACGCGGTCAAGGAGGCCCTCGATTGCGATAAGCCGGTCATCATGACCCTGCACAAGAAGTCCCGCAATCCGCTCCTGCAGGACATCCGCCGCCGCGACGACGTGCGCATCCTCGAGGTCACCCCGGTCAACAAGAACCTCCTGCCCTACAAGATCGAGAAGCTCCTCAAGGACAAGCTCGACTCGTATTATTACTAGTCGAAGCCCTGGCGTGCGCTACTTGTCCACCCTGCGGCGCACCTTCGGGGGAAGGGTCCTAATGGTCGGGACGCGATACCTCGCGGCCATGCGCCCCTCAGGCACCGGAGAGCGGCCCCTGTCGACCATCCTCGCCTGGACACTCGTCATCTTCGCCATCGCGCTCGTCTCCGCGCTCGCGATCAGCATGGTCGGCGGCGCCCTCATCAGCACCGGCCCCCTCCGCTTCATCATCGGTGCCGCTGTCGGGGTCCTCGTCCTCCTCATCGGCGTGCGGGTGGTGCGCGACCGGCTTGCCGCGCGCCAAGGCACCAAATAGCGACGACCCATCACAGGGATCCCATGGCCGAAGGTTTCGAGCCGCATCGTGAAGGAGCCCCCCTCGAGAGCGCCGAGGTCCTGCCGGAGCAGACGCTCGCCACCCTTCTCGACCGGGGCATCGCCCTCTTCGACTCCGGCCGCCACTGGCACGCCCACGAAGCGTGGGAAGAGGCATGGCGCGGCGCACCACCGGCCGAACAGGCGTTCTTCCAGGGGCTCATCCACGTCGCCGCGGCGCTCGTCCATCACGCCAAAGGCAACCCGGAAGGCTTCCGCCTGCAGACCGACAAGATGCGCGCCCGTCTCGGCGGCTATGCGGAGGTCTATCGGCACGTCCACCTGCGTGTCCTCGTGGACGCCGTCCTGGCGCTCCCGCCGCCCGGTACGAAGGCCGACTACCCGGTCGTGCCGCGCGACCAATGATGCTTCGAACGGAACGGTCGGACCGCTTGCAGCACGATAGGCTCATGTAAAAAGCGCAGGCTCGACCGGCTGTGGACGAGCCGTCTGTCCAGCCTTCCGCCGGTCGCTCATCCATCGTCGAAGAGGGCCAGGTGCGCCTCCTCATGCCGGCCGGCCGGCCGGACGCCGAGCGGCGCGACAAGGGTCCAGGGAAGGTCGAGGGGGTGTTCTACAACCCGGCCATGCGGCTCAACCGCGACCTCTCCGTCCTCGTCACCGAGGCCTGGGCCGAGCGGCATGCCGCACGGCGCACCGATGGACGCCCGTTCCGCGTCTATGACGGCCTCGCGGCGACAGGCGCCCGCGCCGTGCGCCTCGCCAAGGAGGTGCGCGCGCCGGTCGAAGTGGTCGCGAACGACCGCGACCCGGACGCTGTCGCCCTCATCAGGGAGAACGCGAGGACGAACGATGTCGAGGGACGCGTCGTGGCGGTGCAGGGCGATTTCGCGTTCGGACTCGCCGGTGGCCGGGCCGACCTCGTCGACGTCGACCCGTTCGGCTCGCCGGCGCCCTTCCTCGACACGGCGATCCGTCTCGTCAGGGACCGCGGGCTCCTTGCCCTCACCGCGACCGACATGACCGCGCTCTGCGGCGTCTTCCCCGAACCGTGCCGACGCCGTTACGACGCCGAGCCGTGGCACGGTCCTGGCATGCACGAGTGCGCGGTGCGCATCCTCATCGGCGCTGCGGTGCGCGCGGCGGCGCGCCACGACGTCGCCCTCACCCCGGTGCTGTCGCACGCCACCGACCACTACGTGCGCACCTACCTCGCCGTCCGCAACGGGGCGAAGCGCGCCGACGCCGCCGTCGCCCGCCTCGGGCGTGCCGTGGAAGAGGCCGACGGCACGCGGCACGTCCAGGACCGTGACGCACTTGTACCGGCCGATGTGGTGCGCGCCGCCGGTCCGCTGTGGGGCGGAGCCTTGCACGACAAGGCGCTCCTTTCGGACCTGGTCGCGCGCCTCGGCGACCACGCTGCGCTCCACCACAAGCCCTTGTCGGCGCTCCTTTCGCTCGCCATGGAAGAGGCGGGCGCCCCGCCGCTCCACTACGAGGTGGGAGAATGGGGCCGCCGGCTCGGCAGCAACCCGCCGTCGCGCGAAGGGTTGTTCGCGGCGCTCCGGGCGCACGGCCACACGGCCACGCGCACCCAGTTCGGACGCGACGCGTTCAAGACCGACGCCACCGGACCGCAGCTCACCGAGGCATACCGTGCGGCGGCTCAGGACGCCCAGAAGGAGAGGTAGAGCAGGAACGGCTGCGTCTGGTCGGATTCCTGCACACGCTCGACGACGGCGCGGAGTCGCGTCCCTTCTTCGACGTCGACGTTGAACTTCACGGGAGACACGCCTTCAGCGCTCTCCAGGACCGTCCACCCGTCGCCTTGGGCTTCTTGCAGCACGACGCGTAGCCGTTCGGTGGTCGGGTCGACCACTTCCCAACTCAGGTTGACGAAGACACGTTCGCCACCATCGGGGACGGTCCAGATCCGTTCCGCCCGGGCACTGAGATGCTCTTCGAGGTGCGCGGTCGGAGAGGCGGCGGCCTCGCCTTCCCATACATCGTGATCGAGAGGCGAACCATGGGCCGCGTTCTCTTCACCGGCGCCGATCACGACAAGCGGGTCGGGGCTGAGCGCGACCGCGGCGAAGATCGCCATCACGAACACACCGAAGAGCGCACCCATGACACCCCAGCGGACATGCCGTTCGTGTACGGGGTCGACGCGCACGAGACGGACCGCGGGGTCGGTGTCGACCGGGATGGCGGCACGACGGGACCCGAGTTCGCGCAGGACGAGACCGAAAAAGAGCATGAGAAGGCCGAGGAGACCTGCAGCGCCGCCGATGAGGATCTGCAGCGGCAGCTCGATCCCGGCCACACCGATGAGCGGCTTGTCGGAACCCGCACCGTCCACGAACGAGGCGGACAGGGCCAGGCCGGTCCCGGAAAGCGCCAGGAGGGTGCCGACGAAGACGAGGAGGGCCCCGATCGTGCGCTGTCTCGCACCGGGTGGGGCGGCCATCGGCTCGACCGGCTCAGCGCTAGGGTTTCCCTGCTCCACGGACCCGGGCCATCGACTGGCACGCTTAACCTTTTGCCGTGTGTCCCAACGGCAGGATGAGGGGCTCTGGCTCCTGTCGAACAGGTCGTTCTCGTATGCGAGGGCCTATTCCTCTTCGTCGCGCGGTCCCGGCTCCGTGCCGGGCGCATAGTAGCCCTTGCCGACGAGGTAGACCTCGGAGGATTCCTTGCGGCTCGCGGGGGGACTGTAGCTGCGCACCGTGGAGAAGCGTTCCTTCATCTCGTCGCGGAAGGTGACGAAGTCCTCGCCCTCGAAGATCTTGGCGACGAATATACCGCCGTGCATGAGCGTCTGTTCGGCGAACTTGAGCGCGTTGTGGCACAACCAGTAGGATTGTGCCTGATCAAGGGAATAGTTGCCCGAGATGTTGGGGGACATGTCCGAGATGATGACGTCGACCGTGCGACCCGTGCGTCCGCTGCGCTCCTCGACCCGTTCCACGACCTTGCGGACGGTGTTCTCCTTCGTCACGTCGCCGCGCACGAAGGTGGCGCCCAAGACGGGCTGGATGGTGTCGAGGTCGACGCCGACGACAAGGCCTCCCTCCCCGACCTCTTCCACCGCCACCTGCGTCCAGCCGCCCGGCGCCGCACCGAGGTCGACGACGACCTGACCTTTCTTGAAGACGCGGAAGCGTTCGTGGATCTGTTTCAGCTTGTAGGCAGAACGGGCGCGATAGCCGACCTTCTTGGCCGACCGGTAGAAGGGATCCTTCTTTCGCTCACGCTGCCAGCTTTTGCTCACGGACGCGGGCTCATGTGGGATGGTTGATAAGCGTTGGGGCGGCGGATGTCGGCTCCACAGCCGAACCATGGTCGACTCCAACGGCCGGTATGGCCTCGATCCTGACGGCACGGCCCGCACGCGGCGCCTCAGAGCCGCCCGATGGCCCGCCCCACGACATCGGCGAGGATGACCGCGACCGTGATGAGCGTCGCGATCAAGACCGCCGGGATGAACGGATACGCCCCACCGGAGCCGAACCGGCGGAAGAGCGGCGCAGTGATGATGTCGGTCACCTTCAAGACGGCCATGTAGAGGACGACGAAGAGCGGATTGAACAACGAGCAGACGGCGACGATGGCCCACACGTCCCCGCGCGCAAGGCGGAACAGGCCGCCGACGCCGCGCCAGGAGAACAAGCCCGCAAGGAGGATGAGCGCCCACTTCACACCATGCACGATGAGATCGGCGCCGTTGTAGACCCGCCACGCGTCGAGCACGAAGACCGCGGCGGTGAAGAGGATCCACACTTCCATGAACTCGCGTTGCGCGGACATGCGCCGAAGATCGGACAGCCCCGAGACTGCGAACGAGCCAAGGAGGAACCAGAGGGCGTAGACCGTGGTGGAGGGGAAATCGTAGGCGAGGAACGGGGCGATCTCGACCATCGTGTCATCCGCCCGGAGGACGCCGTCGCTCTTGAGGCTGCCGTCGTGCGACCATCCGTGAGATCATGACCAGGCGCCGATGACGAGGCCCATGAGCACGATGCCGACGACGTGGTAACCGGCGTTGATCATGAAGAGTTCCGTCTCCGTCTTCTCGAAGAGCACGTGGGTCAGTTCGGTGGTGATGACGAAACCGATGGCGATGAAGAGCGAGAAGATGAGCGACTCGGTGAGCCCTGTCGTGTCGGACCACGCCAGGAGCGCAGCGAGGGCGAGCGCGGCGATGAGGTTGAGGAGGAACATGCCGACGAGTGGTCCCGCCTGCCCTCCTTCCTTCGCCTTCTCCTCGGTCATGCCGACGAGCTCCATCCATTTCTTGCCGAAGACCGCAGGCGAATACCAGACGGCCCCGAGGACGAAATAGACGGCGCCGGCGGCGATGATGGCCAGCCAGTTGAGGTTCAGGTCTGCATGGAACATGGGCTCGCTCCTGGTGGCGGCGACGGCCGTCCTCCTTCTTGAAGAGCACGAAAGGCCGCAGAAGGCCCCGAATGGGCTGCTGAGGCCTTCCCCGACCCCGTTCCCTCCGAGGGATTGCACCTGAAACCCACCCCCAACCCCTTTATCGCCCCCACGAGGTCGACGCCTGGATGCACATCCTCCGCGAGCCTGAGCCCGAGGCGGCCCTCGCGTTCCTCCAGAGCGCCCTCGCCGGCCTCAAGGAGCACAGGGGACGGCTCGTCCAGGTCTTCGCCAACTGCACGGTGGACTATCAGGGCCGTGCCGCTTCCACGCTCGACCAGGGGGAGCGGCTCATCATGCTCAAGCCCGACGGGACGCTCCTTGTCCACACCGGGGAGAAGTCGAAGCCGGTCAACTGGATGCCGCCGGGGGAGAACCGGTTCTCGGTCGCCGAAAAGGACGGCCGCATCGAACTCACAGCGCTCCGCCGCAAGCCGCACGAGGAGGTTGTGCGGATCTTCCTGCACGACGTGCGCCTGCTCTTGTCGGTGCCGATGCGCGACGCCCAGGAACTGGTGCTGAGGCGGACAGAAGGGGACCTGCACGCGCTCTTCTACGCACACCCGGAGCTCATCGAGCCGGGGCTCGTCTTCCATCGCGGCGAGAAGGACACGCGGCGGGGACCGGTCGACCTGTGGGGGACCGACAAAGAGGGGCATCGCGTGCTCGTCGAGGTGAAGCGTTCCAAGGGCGGCATATCGGAGGCGACGCAGTTGTGGCGCTATGTCGAGATGGAACGCAACGGCCGCTATGCGGTCGAAGGGGACGTGATGGAGGGGACGGCGAACGTGGCGGTCGCGACCCGCTCCGGGAAGAACGGGTCCGGCAAGACGGGAGCGAACGGCCAGAACGGCAAGACCTCCCCGAAGGTGCGCGGTATCCTCGCCTGCCCCGGCATCTCGGACAAGGCGCAGAAAATGCTTTCCGACCACGGCCTGGAACACGTGGCGATCGATTGGGACGACCTCTTGCAACACCTCGATGCGCCGCGGGCCGCAGGGCAGGCGACGCTCGGACGGTTCGGCGGGGACGGCCTCAAGGACGGCGACAAGGAACGGACGGTGCGTACCGGCCGACGACGCAAGGGATGAACGGCCGGTGAAGAAAACCAGCTATAGGACCCGCCCCGCTGCCGACGTGTCGATGACCGTACCGCTGCTTGAGCGCATCCGGACGGAGATCCGCGAAGAAGGTCCGATGCGCTTCGACCGCTTCATGGCCCTCGCGCTCTACGACGAGGCGGAGGGCTACTATGGTGGCGGGGCAGGGACGCGCGCCGGGACGGAGGGCGATTTTGTCACCGCACCCACGCTCACCCCCTGGTTCGGCGCCACGGTGGCCCGCTTCGCGAGCGCGGTATGGGAACGACTCGGGAAGCCGGACGCGTGGCATATCGTCGAAGCCGCGGCCGGGACCGGTGCGCTGGCGATCCCGCTCCTGGAACGCCTGCGCGAAGAGGCTCCGGCGGCGTACGGCGCGCTGAGATACACGTTGGTCGACGTCGACCCGGCGCACCGCGATGCCGCAAGACGCGGCTTGCAGACGCACATAGAAGCGGGCCATGTGGAGGTCGTCGAGACACTCCCAAAAAGCGTCGGCCCAACGTTGGTCCTCGCCAACGAACTGCTTGACAATCTTCCCGTGCGGCTTCTTCGTCGTCGCGCCGAGGCATGGTGGGAGCGTCTGGTGGCCCTGGATGACAGCAAAGAACAGGATGTCCGATTCGTCTGGCACGAAGCCCCCGCTCCCCAGGATCTCATCGACCAGGTCGAAAGCTTCGGCATCCCGGTCCCCGACGGTCAACTGGTCGAGGTACCGGTCGGCGCCGAAGCCTGGCTACAAGAGATCACCGACAAAACCGAACCCCCCACCTTCCTCTTGCTCGTCGATTATGGCGAGGTGGCGCGCGACCTCCTCGGCGAGCCGCGACCGGAGGGCACACTGCGCACCTACAGCGGACACAGGAAAGACCTCCCGGTACTCGAATACCCCGGCTCGCGCGACATCACCACCCACGTCTCATGGACCGCGGCCGCCCGCGCCGCCGAACGGCTCGGCTGGAAGGTCCACGGTTTCGCGACACAATCGGCGTTCCTCAGGGACCTCGGTCTTTTGCAGACCGCGGCCGGTCTCGCCGCCACGGTCCAGGACGAAGCGGGAATGGCATCGCTCGCCGCTCTCAAGGAGATCCTCCTGCCGGGCGGAATGGGAGAGGATGTGAAGGTGCTCTGCCTGGAGCGCGCTGTGCCACAAGACGGTCGGCTGCCTGGGTTCAGCAACGTTCGGCCCGTCGACCCACGACCGAGGGGGGATTAGATGGCGGTCCGCGGCGGGCCCGACCGGCACAAACGGTTCCAATACACCATCGCCATCATCTTCATGGCCGCAGCGCTCGCGGTTGGCGCGTTCATGGCATGGGGACCCGACCCACCGACCCGTGACGCACGACTGGCACAGTTCTTCTTCATCGAGATGCCGCTTTTTATCATCCTGGCGCTGGTCGGGATGAACGCATTGGTGCGGGCGGGGATGGGTTCGAAGAAGCGGTGAGGGAGGTGTCCGGGAGATGCCCCTGATCCTTGAGTGGCCGATTCCACGGGCGTATTCATAATGCGACAGAGAGGAAAATAGGAAGATGGAAACTCACATAGAAGAGGAGAGGTGTCATCATCGCATTCAGTAAAACGTCTT
>JAHWKR010000037.1:26736-32888 GCA_019347805.1 Methanobacteriota archaeon | reverse complement strand
GCGCTCCCCGTTGGAATGGGTGGTCCGTGCCATGAAGGAATTAGACGAAACTGGTTCCATCCCCGTCGGGCAGCCATTCTACAACTCGAAGAGTGCGGCCGCAGATCTGTTGCCGATTGTCTGGGGATGGACCAAAGAGGTTGGCAAGCTTCCCGTAACCGAGGCAGACATCGAATACGCGCAGGGGATGAACGACCCCGATATTCAGGCCATGTTGTGTGAGTTCTTCCTGAACCACGAGGCCGTGCCCGCAGATGCCATGGGATCTCTTGAGATGGAGCGTGACAAGGCTCACGGCGGTGCCGAGATTGCAGATTTCGCGACGAAAATCAACGCTGCCGGAACTACCTATATGGTCGCCATGCCCGTCAAATCTTTTGCGGAGGCAAAGGGAAAATCGTCTGCCAAGTTGAAGGAGGCGTACGTCTACCAATTTGCGCGGCCGGTTCTACGCTACGGTTGGAAGCACGTGGTCAGCTACCCCATCGTCCTGGCTGAAGTCACCCTCAACACGCAGGAGCTCGCCACCGAGCTGGATTTCAAGACCCGGTCAAATGTCGTTTGGATTTCCATGCACATGTTCATCAAGATAATGAAGAACCACAACATCTGGCCCATAATGGATGCGTGACGGGGAACTAGTTTCGCAGCGCGGCAGTCCACGCGCTAACAAATCGCTCCAGCCGACCCCTTCGCTTCGCTTCGGGGCGGCTGAGCTCAACCGGTACCCCTCCAAACACATGGAACCAGTGCTTCCTGTGGAGCATCTGGAGTATTTCCGGCGGCGTCCCGAACTCTTATTAGTGAACCATGACCTGTGTGATTCGCACTCGGGCTGGGCACGCCAATTGGCCGCGCAGCTCACACACAGTAGGGGATGGCCAAGAATGCCTCAGGCGAAGCAAACATCGGTCGGGTCCAAGAACGGTGCGGGCCCAAAGAAACGAACACGAATCAGCCAATCAGACGTTCCGGCACACACGCTAGACGAAGCCATTGATGTGCCACGTGCCATCTATGAGAACTACGGCGGCGATCCAACCAAGCCGTTCGATGTCGCGGCCGCTATGGACCTTCCGCCGCAGTCAACGAGATTCAAGATGATCTGTGGCGCCGCGATTGCCTACGGCCTTACGGACGGTGCCCGGAACGCGAAAGAAATTGCAATCACGCCGCTTGGATTGGCCATCGTGCGCCCCTTGGAGGAAGGAGCCGACCTCGCCGCAAAGCGCCAAGCAATCCTCAAGCCACGAGTGGTTGGCGAGTTTCTTCGGAAGTATGATGGTAGCCCATTACCGAAAGAGCAAATCGCATGCCACGTCTTGAACGAGATGGGAGTACCGCGAGAGAGGGCTGCATCCGTCTTCGGACTAGTTGTGAGAAGTGCCGATGATCTTGGGTTGGTAAGGGAGATCAAGGGGACCCGCTACATAAGCCTCGGCTCGGCAAATCAGCCTGCCGCCCGTTCTTCTCAAGATTCAGAGCAACCCGAGGACGAGGCGCAGGAGACGCAGGCGGCGCAAGCGGGAACTCTGGATGGGGCTGTCCCGCTGGGAACCCACAAGAGTCCAGCAGTCGTCCGTAATGATGCGCAACGACGCCCCCGCCGAGTTTTCATCACGCATGGCAAGAACCAGGCATTCATTGCGCCAATCAAGAAGCTCTTGGCCTTCGGTGAGCTTGAAGCCGTCGTGTCGGTCGAAAAGCAATCAGTCTCCAAGCCTGTACCCGACAAAGTTCTAAGCGAAATGCGATCGTGTGATGCAGCAATCATCCATGTCGAAGACGAGGAACGATTACTCGATTCCGAAGCTAACGAACGCGTCGTCCTGAACCCGAATGTCCTGATTGAGATTGGTGCGGCGATGGGTCTCTACGGACGGCGGTTCATCCTCTTGGTAAAAGAGGGCGTAAAGCTCCCTTCCAACCTCCAAGGCCTGTACGAAGTTCGGTACTCGGGCGACAACCTCGATGGACCCGCCACAATCAAGCTGCTGGAAGCAATCAATGCACTGAAAGCTGACGGTGACGCGTAGGACAGACATGCCCGCTTGGGTTACTGCGACCTGCGTCGAACAAATCGCTCCACTCGACCCCTCGCTCCGCTCAGGCCGGCTTAGCTCAACCGTCCCGCCGACCGTCCACACACCGGCCCCGAGCCTCAAACCCGACGTTCCCGCTCGGCCGCCTCGATCGCCATGCGGTTCAAGCGCCGCCGCTCGACCACATAGGAAGTGGCGAGCCCGAGTCCGTAGAGCAAGAGCAGCACCGCGCCGACGATGAGCTGCGACATGACGGTCGGGTCGGTGACAAGGCCCGCGACGATGGCGATGCCGAGGACCGCGTGGCGCCAATACTTGATGTAGGTGTAGGTGCGCGTCACACCGATGCGCACGAGGAGGGTCATCACCGCCGGCAACTGGAACGCGATGCCGAAGAGCACCGCGAAGAGCACCGTGAAGGAGACCAGTTCCTGCGCATTGAGGAACGTCACCGCATCGATGCCCTCCGCATAGCGATACAGGACGGCGACGATGAACGGCGCGATGCCCCACACCCCGAAGACCGCCCCGGCGACGAAGAGCACCAGGATGAACGGTACCGTCGTGAAGACGGCGCGCCTTTCGCGCGGATAGAGCCCCGGCGCAAGGAACGCGTAGAGCTGGTAGAGGATCACCGGGAACGTGACAAGAAGCGCAAGGGCGACCGAGATGCCGACCTGAAGCGCGGCGGCATCGAGCGGACGGGTCACCACGACCTGCACGCCGTCCGGGACGACGAGACGCGCCAGGAGCCCATAGACCTGCGCCGCGGTGTTGTGGAACATGTCGGGCCACGGGACCGGCACAAGGAAGCCGTACAACTCCATCCAACGGAACCGGAACGTGAAGAAGAACGTCGTCGCCACGAGGACCACGACCACGACGACGAGCACGCGACCCCGCAACTCGTCCAGATGGTCCAGGAACCCCATCGTCCGCCCCCGCACGGTCGGGTCCTCCAGACCACGGTGGATGCGCGCGAACAACCAGACCGTCGCGCCGGCAAGGATGACGAACAGGCCGATCACGATGGCAAGCGAAAGCGGCGCGTGCTCGACCGGAGGCGAGAAGCGCAGCACCTCGACCGCCGAGGCGTCCGAGACCCAGAGCGTGCGATCCTCCGCGATCGGCCAACGGGCGGCGAAGAGCGCATCGACCCCCGCCTGGTCGATGCTGAAGCGCTCGTCGTCCGGCACCAGATCAACGGGCAGGGCGGCGATGACGCGCGCCGACCCTTCGTATCCGCGCCCGAAGCGGATCTCGAGCGCACCGGGTCGCGTGCTGCCGACCTCGGTGACGATCGTGATCGGAGAACTCCCGCTCGCTGCGACGTCGAGGGTGCCCGCCGAACGACGCGCCCAGGTCAGGTCCGTGCCGTTCTCGTCTTGGATCGTGCGCACATCGGCGCCCTCCGGGACCGGCAAGAGGACGGAGCCGGCCGCCGAATTGACGGGGATGCGGTCGAAGACGGTCGCCGCGCGGCCGTCGTCCGAAGCGAAGACATAGACGAGGCGATCCGGGGTGCTTTGGGCGTCGACGGGAGAGCTGAGGAGGACCAAGCCGATGAAGAGCGGCAAGACGGCCGCCGCACTCCACCGGATGCCGCCCTGCACGTCCGTCCGGGCCATGCGCCTCGGGGCCGCCGAGACCTGGCCGGGCTTATAAATGGACGGCCCGGGACGATGTCCTGGAGGGCGTCCACCTGAGAGAATGGCCCACCGCCGCCGGGCTGCCGTGCCCCTCCCGAGACCAGAAGACAAAAATAGCAACAACGCAACATTGCATATGTTGTCTACAACAGTACGGATCCGGCCCGAGGACAAGGCGCGGCTCGACCGGCTCCAGGCGCGCTATCTCCTGAAGACCGGCAAGCGTCTGGCGCTCGATGCCGTGCTCCACCGGATGATCGAGGTGGCTTCCCGCCATGAGGACGAGGTGATCCTCTCCGACCCCGGCCGGCCCCTCACCGTGGCCGAGAAGCGTCGCATCCTCTCCTTGCCCTACGACTTCGGCGTCGAGACCACACCGCAGACCATCGACGAAGAACTCTATGGAACGGATGAGCGATGAGCATCCTTTTCGACACCGCCGTCCTGCACGGCTTCCTCAACACGAGGGACGCGCGACATGAGGATGCGAAACGCATCGTGGAGGCCGCCCTCGAGGGCCGCTATGGCACGGTGTTCACGACGACCTTCATCCTCGACGAGGCCCTCAGCCTCGCACGCGCCCGGCGGGAGCCCTACACCACCGCCGAGCACCTTCTCGGGATGGTCGGCCTTCGCCCGGATGTCGGCCTGGCGCCGTTCATCACCCTTCTCGACATCGGCCTGGAAGACGTGGCCGCGGCCACACGCATCCAGGAGCGCCATTGGGACCGTGGACTCCGCTTTACGGATTGCACGAGCCTCCACGTCGTGGAGCGGGACGGACTCGATGCGGTCGCCACGTTCGATGCGGCCTTCGCAGGCGTCGTCAAGGTCGTCGACGCTGCCGGTCCCTAGATGGGCCCCTCGTCCGGCCCGTAGAAGGAGCATTCCTGCTCGACCGGCGTATAATCGGGGAAGTCCCACTGGTCCGCGGCGTGGAACATGGCGATCGAGGTCTGGATGACCGCGTTGATGCCCTGTTCGAAGTTCTCCTCGCCCCCCGCGTAATCGATCATCGTGTCGTAGGTGTCGGTGGGCTGGTGGTAGTGCGGATAGTCGGCGGCGTGGCGGCCACCGGCCCAGCGGAAGATGGGGAAGCCGGCTTCGCGGAAGCGACGCTCGTCCGAATTGCGATCGTGCTCGTCGAGGATGACGACGCCGTCCTCCGGGAGGTCGTACGTGGTGCGGAAGACATGCTCCGCCATCGGCAACAGCGTCGGGATGTCGTCCTCGTCGCCCATCATGAGGTGCATCCCCCACTCGTGGCCGGGCCAGTTGATGCCGACCATGTCGTAACCGAAGGCGATGTCGTAATCATAACCGCCGTTTCGAGCGAGGTCGTTGACGTAATAGCACGAGCTCTTGAGGCCGAGCTCCTCGCCGTCGAAGAAGAGCGCCACGACCGACTTGCGGGTGTCCACCTCGGCGAAATATTTGGCGAGTGCGAGCACCACTGCGGTGCCTGAGGCGTCGTCATAGGCCGCCTCGTTGGACGAGTAACGGGCATCGTGGTGCGCGATGAGACCGATGTGCTTCTCGGGCTCGACCGCTCCAGCCCGCCGGCCTTCGATGACCTTGTAGGTGAGCGGCGAAGAGGAGCCGATGGCCTCCGGGCCGTACTCGATGAGGCGCGTCTCGTAACCGAGCTTGTCCAATTCGTCGTAGAGATAGTGGTTGGCGCCGTCGTTGATGGGGGTGAAGCTGATGCGGTTCGCGTAGACCTGGGCATAGTGCTTGATCCAGAGCCGCGCCTCCTTGCCCATGTCGGGGAGGGCGTCGAGGTCCGGCAGGACCAGGGAATCGAACGCCGTGGTGGCCATCTCCGGCACAAGATCGGGCTCAACGGGCTCAAGGACAGGCGTCGGCTCGTCGTCCGCGACACAGCCGGAGACGAACGCGAAGAGCGAGAGAAGGGTCAGGATGGTCATGAAGGGACGGGTCACGCGATGCACCTCGGCGGGTTCGCGAGTGGGACGACCGGTTCAAGACCTTTGTCCACAGCGATGGACAGAAACGAGCAGTAGCCCGGGTGATACCCCGGCCATGGCGCGCGGCGTCACTTCTCGGACCAGGACGGGGCATGTGAAGGACGGCGCTCCCGCGGTTCACCTGTCCGTGTCCGTTCCGGTGGGGCGCTGGAACGAGCAGGCGGCGGCCGCTCCTCCCCTGGCCGCCATTTGGGCCGCTCGACACGCTCCCACGTCGGCAGGTCCCGCTTGTCGCCGACCCGGTGCCAGACCGGGTCCGGGGGGACGAGCGAGAGGGCGAAGATCTGCTTGCGCACCTGGGTGAAGCCCCAGATGGCGAGGATGATGAGCGGGATGACCCCGATGAGGCCGAAGAACGCGCCGAGCGTGGCGAGGAAGTTGAACGCGCTGTGGAGCAGCACCGCGGCGAGGAACCATGGAACGACCCCGAACCAGGAACCACGACCGGAAAGGGCGCGCCCGATGCCGTAGCC
>JAHWKR010000037.1:17845-26636 GCA_019347805.1 Methanobacteriota archaeon | reverse complement strand
GGTGCGATGACGAGCGCCAGGAGCATGAACCGTCCGGCGTCACTGGTGAGATAACGGCTCGCCAATCCATCGGTGAGCGTCAGGTTGAGGATGGCGGAGATGCCCGCCGCGAAGATCATCCCCCACAGGAAGACGACGATGAGCGACCACACCGGTTCCTTGCGATAGCGCTTGGCCCCTGCCACCAAGCCCGCGAACAGGATGGGCGGCCCGAGTGCGACCGCGGCGATCACAAGCACGGTGGACAGCGTCAATGCCATGCGGAGCCTCTATATCGGTGGGGGGACCCTCATGCGTTCCGGATGCGGCCGGAGGGCTCGGTGTACCTGTCCCAGTTCTGTTGCCGGTCGAAGATGTGCTGCGCCGCATCCGGAGGCATGACGCCACCGGTCTCCCCCTTAGTGGCGTACCGGTAAAGGGTGGCGACGAGGACCTGGCTCGCCGTCGAGTTCAGGATGGCGAGGAAGACCCAGTAGAGGACGACGAGCGCGAAGACCGCGATCAGGAGGGTCGCATTGCCTATCGAATAGGCGATGAAGAGCGGAATGACCCCGAGGACGCCGAGGAGGAAGAAGATCAGCCCGATGCCGAGACCTCCGACGATGGATTCGCCCCACGTGCGCTTGAAGACGCTCGCGCTTTTTTTGATCGAGTCGATGGGACCCAGACCTTCGGCGGCGATGATGGGGAGCACGAAATAGGTCATCAGGTTCCACGCCATCCCGGCGAGGCCGGCGAGGATCTGGCCGATGAGGTTGTTGCGGTCGCGTGCCATGCGCTGCAGGATCTGCAGAATGAGCCCGACGGTGGCCGCGATGAGCGCCCAGCCGAAGATCTGGGGCAACCGACTGTTGGCGCCACGGAAGCCGTCCTTGAGCGTCGGGTCGCCACCATCGAGCCGGATGCGCGCCGCAAAGACCACACCCGTGTTGAAGTAGATGACAACGAGGTAGGAAAGGAAGTAGAAGACAAGACCGAGCGCCAAGGCCGCCTGGTCGTTGAGGCCGGTCGTGTGGTCCATCCACCAGCCGAAACCACCGAAGGAAGCCATGAGGACGACCATGACGATCCCCGAGAAGACCGGGAAGAGCATGAGCTCCTTGTCCTGCTTGATGACGCTGAACGAAAGCTTGGTCAAGCCCCAGCCACGGCGGATCGTCTCGAACATCTGGTTCCGGGGACGGGGGCCATCCTGTCTTAAAGGTTATCGGGCGGGCGTCGAAAAAACGCCGGCAGAAGGATAAGCAAGGGCGTCCGGACCGCGAATCCTTCCCCTTTCTCGTCCGACGCGTCAGGTCCATAAGGCCCCGCCCGGTCCCCCCGGTGATGCCCTTCCAAGCCGGACTCGCCGATTGGCTCCGCTTCGACCTCGACCTTGAACGCCTGGAGTCGCAGGTGTCGTGGAAGGACTTCGGCAACGGCTCCCGGATGGGCAAGCTCGCCCGCGACGGCGACACCGGACTCGTCCTCTACCATGTGCGCGCCGACGCCCCCGAAGACGCCTTCCAGCCGCACACGCACACCGGCGGCGAGATGTATCTCGTCCTCAAAGGCACCGTCTACGACGAAGAGGGAGAATATCCCGAAGGCAGCCTTGTCTGGATGGAACCCGGCAGCCGACACACACCGAAGACGAAGGGCGACACCTACATCCTGACCTTGTGGCCGAAAGGCGTGAAAGGTTGAGGTGTTCCATCAACGTTTCTTCCGCCCGAACAGACGGTCGTACTCCGCGTGGTCCACAAGGTCAAGGAAGATCACCTCACGGCACCGGATCGTGTAGAAACAACGATGGAACGAAGCCAGGTCGACGCAGTAGAGGTTCATGACACCATAGCGGGACCGGAACGTCTTGGGGATCCGGGGGATCGCCTCGCCCCACTGTCCGTCCCGCTTGATCCGCTTGAGCGCGGTCTGGAAGCCCTTCCAGATCGCCACCGCTGGCTGTCGCTTCGCGTCGGCCTGACGCTCCAGTTCCCGATAGGTCGCGTCGACATCCGGATGGATGACGATCCGCGTAGGACGGAACGGCACGGATCCTCACAACTCGCGACCCATCGATGAGGCACGACGAAGGCTCGGGCTCTCGTTGTGGGTCCACTGCACCCCTTTCGATCCTTCGACCGCAAGACCCAGGCGGAAAAAGTATTCCAGCACACGGTTCAAGCGCTGACGAACGGTGCCGCGGCCTTTCTTCTTGAGCTCTTCCAGGATCCAGTTGCGGCTCACCGGGACCTTGGCCTTCTCGAGGACGGATTGCACCGCCTCGACGGTGGAGAGGGTCACATCCACACTCGCGGGGGACACACAGGGGGTATCCTTCTGTATCCTATATAGAGCTTTATCCCCCTTCGCGGGCGGATCAGACACCGACCGGACGATCTTCGGGTACGGGCACATCCTCTCCGACCGGCACCTCGTCCACGGTCTCCGTGTAATCCAGCTCCTTCCCGTAGGTCTCCTCCAGCCGCGTCACCGCAAACAGCGCGATGAGGATGGTCGCCTGCCCCACCACCATGGCTGAGAGGACCACCCCGATCTCACCCCGCAACCATTGGAACGCCAAGAGCACCGGGACGAGCGCCCCGCGCACGAAGTTGGGCGCCGTTGTGGTGACGGTGGCCCGGATGTCGGTGCCGAACTGCTCGCTCGCGTTGGTCAGGAAGACCGCCCAGTAGCCGATGCCGAAACCCAAGAGGCCACAGAGGGTGTAGAGCATGGTCCGCGTCATCCCGGGCAGGAAGAGATAGGCATAGACCAACGCCGACGTGAACGTGAGGAAACCGATGAACACCCACTTGCGGCTTTTGACATAACCGGACAGGAAACCCGAGGCGAGGTCGCCCGAGGCGAGCCCGACATAACAGATCGCGATGGCCGCCCCTGCATCGACCGCCTCGGTGACACCGAGCTCGATGGCGATCTCGGGCGAGAAGGTGATGAGGATCCCGACGACATACCAGATGGGCAGGCCGACCAGGAGCGAATAGGCGTACTTGCGGAACCTGAGGCCGTCTGTGAAGAGGATGCGCATGTCGCCCCGCTTCGCCGATGAGCGCGAAAGCGCTTGATAGAGACCCGAATCCTTCAGGCTGATGCGGCCCACAAGGAGGGTCAATCCGAGCACACCGCCGACGATGTAGGCCCACTGCCAATCGAAGAGCCGGGTGACGAAGAATGCGACGATGCCGCCCAGGATGCCGATCGCCGCGACGATGGCCGCACCGTAGCCGCGCGTCTCCTTCGGCAACACCTCACTGACGAGCGTGATGGCCGCCCCCAACTCACCGGCGAGACCCACACCGGCGATGAACCGCAATCCCGCATAGACGGTGATGGTGTCCCACGGCAGGACCGACGCGATGGGCACCACGAACGCGTTCGCGATGTTCGCCAGGCTGTACAAGAGAATGGAGCCGAAGAGGACCGACACGCGGCCCTTCTTGTCCCCCAGGACGCCCCACAGGACGCCGCCGATGAGCAGCCCGATCATCTGCCAGTTCAGAAGGAGCGCGCCGACATCGAGCAGGTCGGCGTCCGCCACACCGATGCCGCGCAATGACGGCACCCGGACGATGGAGAACAGCACCAGGTCGTAGATGTCGACAAAATAGCCGAGGGCCGACACCACGACCGTCAGGTTCAGGATCCCACGTGCACGCACTCGGCCGGCCTCCAGGAGGCGGAGGAGAACGGTGGGGATTGACAAGGCTTTGGGCGAAGAGGGGAGGAGGATGGAGAGAAATGTCCACTAGGCGGTGAACTTGGCGGCGATGAAATCGCCTTGGTCCGACTCCACGGTCACCACACCGGCCATGTAGAACGCCGAGCCGTCGGCATGGACATCGGTCGCGACCGTGTATTCGGCGAGCGGGTCAGTATAGGAGACCGTACGCGAGGAGACGCCCGTCGCGACATCATGGACCGTGACGGTCGCCTCCGAACCACCGGGAAGCCCGACCCAGCCCAAGAACGGCACATAGGTGGAGCCACCACGGAGGCCGGTCGACGCAAGATAGACCGATGTGCCGTCCGGCGACACGGCGACCCCCGTCGCGAGCGTGTCCTCGTTCGGCGTCCCCTCGGATGCGGTCCACTCCAGAAGACCGCTCGAGGTGTCGAAGGCGGCGAGGACCGCATCATAGTAAGCGGTCTCCCGGGTCGTCGCCAGATAGGCCGTCGTGGCATCCGGTGAGAGGGCAAGGTCGACGAAGAGGGCGAGGTCGTCCCAATCGGAAGCACCCGGAACGATCGTGTCCCAGAGCGAGGAACCGTCGGCGGAGGAGAAAGCCGAGACGCCCTTGTTGCCGCCGACGAGGACCGAGTCTCCATCGGGTGTGACCGCGAGGCGTCGTCCGAAATCGGCGTCGGTCGCGCCGCCCGTCGTGTTCCACAACTCCGTGCCTGTGAGCGCATCGTACGCGGCGGCGGCATAGGCCATCTCATTGTCGCCGCTGGTGGTGTCGTGGACGTCTGTGGCGGAACCGCCGGCATAGACGGTCGTGCCGTCCGCCGAGACCGCGATATCGAGGAACAGGTCGAACGAACCGGCCGGGTGGGCGTAGACCGCGTCCCAAAGGAGCGTGCCGTCCGTCGCATCCAGGGCGACGACAAGTCCATCGACCGCATCGTCGTCGGGAGCGGTCGCGGTCGCGCCAGCGAGATAGAGACGCGCACCGTCGGTGGAGACCGCGGCACCGATGGCGATCGAGAACCCGTTCGCAGTGCCGTGGGTGCCGGACCAGATGAGGCTCCCGTCGTCGGCATCGACAGCGAAGATGACCGCCTGGTCATTGTGGGCGCCATCGACGAGACCCGTCGCATAGACCGTCGCGCCATCAGGGGATTCGGTGAGGTCCAATAACCAGACACAATCGTCCACGCCTCCGAGTCCCGTCGACCAGGCCAGGAGCCCGGCCGACGTGTCGACCGCGGCGAGCGTGCAGCCACCGAAGTGGTCACCACTGCCCTGGTAGAGGACCGAGCCGTCCGCCGAGAGCAACGAGACGGGAAGGAGTTCGTCCAGGCCTGCACCGGGATGGCGCATCAGCCATTCTGCACAGGCCGCACCACCGACCGGACCGAGCGAGCAGGCGAGGTCGTCGAGCGGATCGGCCACGGCCGGGGCGGCGGAGACGAACCCGGCGGTCATGAGGCAGGCGAGGAAGAAGACGGGGGTACGGCGCATGGAGGACATCGGGCCTGAACGCCGCCTATGGTTATTAAACGAATCTGGTGGAAAAATGCAACGGAGGTCGCGGCGGCACACATCAGCAGGTGGGAACGCAGCGGAGGAAGCCGCCACCTGGCCCGACGGACGTCACCCCCCTTCGTCGCCCCGGTCAAGCTTATATACAAGACCCATCTACGCTCGAATTCCCCAGGAGTGTCCACACTCCCGGGCCACCACAGGGGTACCCGACATGGCCATCTGGCAAGGAGAATCCGTCCGCAAGAAGACCGGCGGCCGCCGCCGCCTCAACCGTGGCAAGAAGCGCCGCGAGATCGGCTCCGAGGTCGTCCTCACCGAACTCGGCCCGGAGCGCCACGTCGTCCAGCGGACGCGCGGCGGGAACCAGAAGACCCGCATCTACCGCACCCAGACCGTCAACGTCACCGACCCCAAGACGGGCAAGACGACCAAGGCGACCATCAACGGTGTGACCGCCAACCCGGCCAACATCCACTACGTGCGCCGGAACATCCTCACCAAGGGCGCCGTCATCGATACGTCCGCCGGCCCGGCCCGCGTCACCTCGCGCCCCGGTCAAGACGGCTGCATCAACGCCGTCAAGACCGAATAGGCCCCTACCGGTACCCCTCTCCCCCTCCTCCCACTTTTGTCCGGGTGTTCCCTATGGTCTCCAAGCGTGACGGCAAGATCGTGGTGTGGCCCCGCTACTTCGACGTCGAGCGGACGCGCAAGGAAGGCCGCCGAGTCCCGAAGGACCTGGCCGTGCGCGAGCCGAAGGCCGGCATCATCGCCGAAGCCGCGAAGACGCTCGGGCTGGAAGTGGAACTCGAACGCGAGGCCGCCCATCCGACCCACTGGTGGAAACCGGAAGGCCGCGTCCTCATCGAGAAGAAGTGGACCAAGGAAGAGACGCTCAAGAAGATCGCCGGGCGGCTCTGACGCGACCCGTGGAATCCACGGACAACGCCTAACCGCGCCACTCGCCTTCGACTCGGCCCATGCCCGCCGAATCGGTCACCGTCGAACAATGCGCGACGCACTGCAACGACTGCAAGAGCGTCTGTGAACAGACCCTCGCCTACTGCCTGGACAAGGGCGGAAAACATGTCGGGTCGGAACACATCAACCTGCTTCTCGACTGCATCAACATCTGCGACACCTGCGCGTCTGCTTGCGACCGCAAGAGCGCGAACCACATGGTCACCTGCAAGGCGTGCGCTGAGATCTGTCGGAAATGCGCCGACTCGTGCGCCTCGTTCGAGGGCGACAAGCAGATGCAGCGCTGCGCCGAGGCTTGCCGCACGTGCGCCGACTCGTGCCGGTCCATGACCTGAGACGCGCCCATCGACTCAGGACCCTTCGTCCGTGGTCGTCGCCTTGTCAGAGCCGGACATCCTTTCCGAGCGCAGGATGCTGCGCACGAAATTGGTGCGCGAAAAATCGCCGAGCGAGACATAGTGCAACCACGGCTCGGAACCGAACATCCGGCGGGCCAGCGACCGGGGTCGTTCCGCCAGCCCCGGCTCGTCCGCGACGGCCTCCAGGACGCGCTCCCGCGCCTCGGTGAGGAACGCGACGCGGCGATGAAGATGCTCCGCCCCGGTCCCGATCTCGGTGCGATGCGCACCGAAAAGATCGACCGCGTCGAGCGCGGCGACCCGCGCCGTCGACCGCGTCATCTCGGCGATGTCCTCCCCCGGTCGCACGACCGTCTGGGTCGCCCCCTGCACGAGGTCGCCGGTAAAAAGCCGTCCGCGTTCCTCATCATGGAACGCCACGTCGCCCGGCGTATGACCCGGCGTCGGCACCACCTTGAACGGACCGAGGCTCGTCTCGACCTTGTCACCCAACTCGAGGGCTTCCTGATCTTTCGGTCGGCCCCAGACGAAGCGGCGATAGAAGGGGATGCGCCGCCGGTCGGCCATCACATCGGCACAGAAGGCGGAGGCGTGCGGTCCGCGTCCCATCGCGCGTGCCAGCTCGAACGCGTTCCCGGTGTGGTCCTCATGATGATGCGTGACCACGACCTGGCGCAGCCGCCCCGTGCGGATCGGGTCCGCGAGGGCGGCCAGAAGGCGCTTGCCCTGGTTCGGACAGCCCGTATCGATGAGCGTGTCCCCGACGAGATAGCACGCCGTCTTGTAGACCGGCCTGCCTAAGAGCGTCCGCGCCATGCGGAACCGGACGACGTCCGGCTGCGGACGATCGGTCCAGAGCACGAGGCCGCCATCCGTGCCCGGTTCATGCGGCTTGCGACAGGGGTGCAGGCTGCAAAGCCTCAAAGCCCGTGAGAAACAAGGGCGAAGGGATGGGGGCCGTTTTCCCGCCACTCCGCACCTATATAAAGCGACCATTCTTCCGCGCTGACGTGTCGACCAGGCCCCGAGCCCGTGTGCTCGCCCTCATCGCCACCCTCCTCCTTCTCGGGCTCATCGCGGTCCCGACGCATGCGCAGGATGTCCCCACGACCGGATTCTACGGCGTGCGGGTGACGGCCCAAACGGTCGAGGAGACCATCGCACCCGGCGGCTGTGTCGACTATACAGTGACCGTCGAGAACACCGGACAGCACCCGGTCTCCAGCCAGGCCCACACCATCGCCCTCAGCATCACACAGCCGCCGTCCGGTTGGACCTTCGACCCGGCGCTCCCGGCGAGCGTCGATCTGCCTCCTGGCGAACGGACGACCCGTCCGCTCGGCCTGTGCGCCCCCGCGGAGATCACGCGCACCGAATCGGCCACCGTCACCATCACCGCCACGGTGACGAACGACTTCGGCGACCCGCCGGCCCGTTCCACGACCACGGTCGAGGCGGTGGCCCACGAAGAATCGCTCTTCGGCGTCGACGTGCCCGACACCTACCTCTTCTTCATCCTCGGCGGCATCGGCGTTCTGATCGTCATCGTCATCCTGACCCGCCGCAAGCAGCGCAACGCCATCACCATCTCGTGCCGCGAAGCGGTCAAGGAAGTGCAGAGCGGTCGTGGCACCTCGTTCCCGGTGCGCGTGCGCAACGACGGCTCCGAGCGCGACCTCGTCAACCTCACCACCTCGAGCCTCCCCGCCGAATGGGACCTCTTCCTGCCCCTTGCCGACCTCGCGCTCGACCCGCGCGAAGAACAGACGGTGTGGCTCTCCGTACGCGCCGCCGAGACGGCCGCACCCGGACAAGAGGTGCCCATCCGCGTCACCGCCACGAGCACGGGAAGCGGCGGCGACCAGGCGACCATCGAGTTGCGCACCCGGGTCATCGGTGACGGCGCCACCCCGAGGAGACCCGAGGAAGAACCGCTCGAGATGGAGAGCGAGGGCGAGACCTCGGTGCTGGCGCCGGAACGCACGGTCGCTGTCAAGCGACGCAAGAGCGCCTAGAGCCGGCCGCTGAACCAGAGCGTCCCCGACAGGATCAGGTCACCCACCAGGAACGCGGTCAGGAACCCCAGAAAGAGCGGGATCATGAACGGGATCTTCGGTGTCGCCCACACCTCTTCGACGCCGAGCGCCTTGAGGCGCGCCAGGTTGAGCGCGTAGTCGCCACGGGTCGGCATATAGCGCAACCGCACCCGTGCCCCTTCGAGGGTGGCCGGGTCGACGAC
>JAHWKR010000037.1:0-17745 GCA_019347805.1 Methanobacteriota archaeon | reverse complement strand
TCGGCATATAGCGCAACCGCACCCGTGCCCCTTCGAGGGTGGCCGGGTCGACGACAAGGAGGCCTTCCTCGTCGAGCGGCTCCTCCCCGTCCGCGTCCTCCTCTTCGTCATGGACCACGTCGTCCGTCTCTTTCCCCTCGACCGGCACGACCCAATCCATCACCCAGACCGGACGCTCCAGGACACGGTCGAACGGCACGCGCGTGCCGAGGAACATCGCCACGGGATGCACGCGACCGGTCAGGAGGTTGTAGAGCGCGAACGTGATCGGGATGGCGAGCGTGAAGACGACCGCGTTCATGAGCATCGACAAGGCGAGCGGCAACCATGCCGGAAGATGCGGATAGACCGCCCCGCCCCCGATGATGGCCGGAGGATACGGTACGAGCAAGGCGAAGGCCATCACGCATTTGGCGTCCGCCCCACCGAAGAGCAGCCGAAGTCGCCACAGGATGTACGCCAGTGCCATGACCCCAGGTGCGAGGTACCAGTAGAGCAGGTTCGGCGTGCCCCAGAAGAGGTCATAGACGCCGAAGAGAGCGGCGATGGCGAGCGTCACGAGCCAGACCCGGTTCGAGACCCGACGCGCCAGGAGATCGGTCCAGATCGCGTAGAGCAGGATGAAGGAGCCGATGAGGAACCGCAAGGTCATCGAGCCGGGTGCCGTCTGGGCGACCACCGTCTCGGGGTCGAACCACCAGGCAGAGAGCACCAGACCGGTTCCCATCACGGGCCCCACACGGGTCGCTCTGAAAAAGCCGGCGATAAGCCCCACAAGCCCCCCTCGGGTCTAGCGCCGGGGCTGCGTCGGTGACCGGCCCGCAGGAGAACGGCCCTGCTCGATGCGGCCCGCCGCCTTCGGATGGCGCTCATGACGCCGCTCGATGCGCGCCGCGTCCGCCTCCTTGGCCCGCAACCAGGCGTCGAACTCGTCATCGATGGGGTTGCCCCGTCCCCCCCGGCTGAGCCGCTGGCGCCGCTTGGTGAGGAGTCCCGTCTCAAGGGCGATGGCGATGATGCCGGTCAGGAAGACCATGTCGAAGATCGCGCCACCCCCGATGGAAAGGACCTGGCCCGCCTCCGGCTTGGGACCTGATAGGATCTCCGGGAGGCGCAGGATGTCCGCTCCGATGAGCGTCCCCAACGTCCCCGACACATAGGCGAGCGAAGCGGCGTCGTCCCGCTCATGCCAATAGGCCGAGGCCGCCACCGCGAAGGCCGCGACCGCGGGAAGCAGCCACAACGGGAACGGCGACAGGACACCGACACCGGGCACATAATCGGTGACAAGGTAGGACACCACCGTGACGAGGACGATCCCGACCAAGAGCTCGTTCATCGGCAACCGTTTCTTCTGGATGAGATACAACGACAACAGGATGGGGACCACAGCCCCCCCGACATTGATGGCGAGCCATCCCTCACCGAACGGCACGAGCGGGATGTTGATGAAGCCCCCGAGGAAGGTCCCCCACAGGATGAACGCGATCTCGCCCTGTGTCAGGCCGAGCTTGCCGAGGTTCTTGCGCACCCAGCCGATGACGTAATAGAAGACCAGGATGGCGAGCGCGACGCCCAGGAGCGTGAGCGTCACGGCACCGGCATCGGCATGGTAGGCCACGAGCGCCGGAGGCACGGCGGCGGTGTAAGGGTGTCGGTGGAGGGGTGTCGGTCGCACCCCCGGTCGCTGCCGCGCTATTCGTACGGCACCGGGTCCTCGACACCGGCCTCCTGGAAGCCCTTCAGGCGGAGCCTGCAGGAATCACAGCGCCCGCACTGCTTGTCGCCGCCCAGATAGCACGACCAGGTGAACTTGATGGGCGCCTTGAGGTTGAGACCCTCTTGGACGATCCGGCCCTTGGTCCACTCGATGAGCGGCGCGTGCACCTTGGTCGGCTTGCCCTCGACGCCCTGCTTGGTGGCGAGCGCCGCGAGCTCGTCGAACTTCTCGATGTATTCGGGCCGGCAATCGGGATAACCGGAATAATCGACGGCGTTGGCGCCGATGAAGACCGCCTGCGCCTCGATCGTCTCCGCATAGCCGAGCGCGATGGAGAGGAACACGGTGTTGCGCGCCGGGACATAGGTGACCGGGATCTCCCCCTCCATCTCGCCCGCCTCGCGGTCCGTCGGCACCTCGATGTCCGGGTCGGTGAGGGCCGAGCCGCCGAGCGCCGACAGGTCGACCTGGACGGTCTTGTGCTCCTTGGCACGCAACGCCTTGGCGACGTTCGCCGCCGCCTCGATCTCCTTGGCATGGCGTTGACCGTAGTCGATGGTGAGGGCATAGATCTCGTATCCCTCGCATTTCGCGATCGTACCCGCGACACACGAGTCGAGACCGCCGCTTACGAGGATGACCGCGCGTTTGTTCCGCCGTACCATTCGGTCCAGGCTCCTTGTCCATACCCCTCGTCCACACCGACGCGCACCGTCCTGACGTTGGCCGGGAAATCGATCTCGCCGACCAACTCCTCAAGGACGAGGGCGGCAAGATGCTCCGCGGTCGATGTCGGGACGGCGACGAGCACACAATCCTCCTCCGGGAAGACATAGTGCTTGTCGACGACCGTCATGTGCACCTGCCCGTCCTTGACCTCGTGCGAGAACTCGCCGGGAGCGGTCGGGATGATGACACGATGGTCCAGACGGTCCGCGATGCGCTTGAGCGCCTTCTTCACCGGACCGAAATCCATGACCCACCCGGTCGTGTCGAGTTCACCCTCGATCTCGCAGTGCACCGCATAGTGGTGACCGTGAAGGCGCTCGCACTTGGAGTGGAACGGGATACAATGGGCCGCCGAGAAGTGGATGTTGAGTTTCCACCCGTCGAAGCGCAGTGTGTGCATGGGGGCGAGAGGGCCTCACACCGCGTTCTTCTTAAAGGGTTCGGGACGGGTCGCAGCGCGACCGCACACGCGGGCGGCGTTCAGGCCGGCGGGTCCTGCCCTTCCGGCCAATAGCGCACGAATCGCCCCTCCCGCTCCTTGCGGATCAGCCCGACCCGTTGCAGGCGGCCGACCTGGAAGATGACCGAACCGTGGGTCACGCCGATCTCGCCGGCGACCTCCTGCTGGGTCGAACCGGGTGCGGCGAGGATGGTCTCATAGACGCGCCGCGTCGCCTGGCTCTGCAGCACCGCCATGGCCTGCCGGCGCAGTTCGTTGCCGGACCCGGGCAGGAACCAGGAGCGATGGCGACCGACCTTCGTCGAGACGATGACGCCATGCTGTTCGAGCGCCGAAAGGTGGTAGACCACCGTGCCCCAGCCGATGCCGGTGTGCTTGCGCACCTCCTCGGTGGCGACGCCCGGGTTCTCGCGCACGAACGACACGATCTCCTCGCGTGTGCCGTGCTTGAGGAGCCGGTCCCGGTCGAGCTTGGTGAAAAGCGGTGCGAGAAGGACATAGGGACCGACGCGGCGCAGCCAGCCGGCCAGTGCTGCGCCCAAGGCGGTGAACGAGAGGCCGACCGCCACTACGGCCGCCGCGAGCGGCCGGGCATCCTCGGCGAGCGGGAAACGCATCGTCGAGGCCGGGACGATGGCGTGGGCGTGCGGTCGGTCATGACAGCCCTCGTAGCGGTGCTCGCCCTTTTCGAGAAGCGCGCCGTCACCGGCTCGGTAGACATGGTCCCGTTGCCAGCAGACCAACCAGGATTCTCCGTCCGCTTGCGACGGGGATGTCGACGTCGACGTGCCAAAAAGAAGTGGACCCGTACCATCGGCCGCGGGCCCCTCCTTCTCGTCCCCCATCAGGTGACAGGTCTCGGGGTCGCCTGCATACGCGGACGGTGGCGGGCCGCCGCCGCGCAAAAACACGTCGGTCTGAGCGGCAGGTAGCGGTTCCGACCCGGACGGCGCGGCGCCCACGGTGAGCATGTAGGTGACCGGATAGGCGCCGTCCTCACGCACCCCACCCAGATCGTAATGGACATGGAACGTCGAACCCGGTCTGTCGCGCCATGTCGCCTGGTCGACCTGGACATGGTGTAGGAAATCCTTGACGACGACCTTGGGCGGGACGAGTGCCGTCGGCAAAGCACCGACATCGACCGGAACGACGGGCGCCAGGTCGTCGGACGGCGTGACGACATGGACGGTCGTCTCCGCCGGATGGTCCCCCACGAACGTCCGTTGCAGGACCACATAGCGCAAGTCACCGGCCGCGTTCATCATCAAGACCGACCACAGGGCGACCGTGACCGGACCGGTCTCCTGGCCGCTCGTCTCCTCGATCATAGAACGGCACGCGGCAAGGCGCGCGACCCCGTCGGTGCCGCAGGAAGGGCCCTTGGTCGAGGGCCGATATTGCAGGTCGAGCGGGATGGCGGGAACGGGTCCGTCATCGAAGAAACCGGCAAGGTGCGGATCGGCACGGAGTTCGGACCACACGTCCTCCAGCGGGAACCGGAACGGGTCGTCCAGGATCGGCCAACCGGGATGACGGAGCGGCACCGGGAAACCCTTCGCCTGGGTCAGGTGGGACTCCGCAGCGGACCAGTCCGGCTGGATGACCGTGGTCCCACGCTCCGTGTCGATGAGAACGGCGGCGACCCGCAGGACACCGTCGGCGGTCTCGCGTTCGCAGGCGGCGAAGAGCGGCACCGGATGTTCCCGGTCGAACCAGAGGGTGCGTGCGATCTCCTCGCTTCGGCCGTTCGTGGCGCTGTAGCCGACCGGCGGCACGACGAGCGGGCATCCCGGACCGTCATGGGCGATACGTTCGCGTACGATGTAGACGCCGCTCTCGACACTCGGCGTGGCCACGGGTCCGGAACGCTCATCGCCCCAGGGCAAGAGCGAGGCAGGGGTGACCTGGAGCGGTCCTCGATGGAGGTCCCCGAGCGCGCGCACGAAGCCGTCCTCACGGACGACCGTGGAGAAGCGGTCCGAGGCCATATGGTGAAGACGCGGTTCGTCACCGCCGTACCATTCCGTCTCCTCGCGGTCCTGGTCATGCCAGACCACCGCGCCGTCCGAAGTGCGCAACCAATAGGTGTCGACGCTGGAGATGCGCACCGATGCGGGTGTCCGACCCGGCTCGACCGGCTCCCGCTCCGAACGGTCCCAGGGTGCGTTGGCGCGGGTGACCCGCAGGTCGAAGAGGGCGGTCCTCTCGTCCCCTTTCTCCTTCTCGACGACGGGACCGACCGCGATCGTCACCTGCCCGGCAGCCGACGCATCAAGGCCTGCGACAGGGTCGACGACGGCGACATCGTAACGGAACAGGTCACCGGTCCGGAACGGCGGCAAGGAGACCGTCTCGGACGCCGCCTGCCACTCGGCATGGTCGGCCGCCGCGGCCAGGACAGATGCCAGGAGCGCCCCCAGGACGAGGAGGGGGAGAAGGGTTCGACGGTCCGTCACGCGGTCACCACTTCCGGAGCGGGACCAAAACCTGATTGGATGCATCCTTCACATCCAGGGTCCGGTCGGCTCAGGGACAGAAGAAGGGCCGTTCCGGAGCGGATAAACGTTGTTGTCGTGACGCCGCGAAACGGCCTCTGGAGGGGGTCGCCTACGGCCGCAGGAGCTCGTCGAAGCCGCCCTTCACCGTCGGCTCCTCGTGGTGTCCGAGGATGGCCGGCATGTCGTGCGGTCCCTGGCCGAACGTGTAGGGGAACGAGCGCCAATAGGGGGAGCCGTCGAGGATCCAGTGGTGGCCACGGGTCGGGTCGAGGATACGGGTGTGGGTGTAGCCCTCGTCGTCGACGTGGTAGAGGATGAAACCGTGATACTTGACGCCCTGGATGACCTTGTAGGCGAGCATGCAGACCGTGACGCAGGTGGCGTCCATCGCCTCGATGGTCGGGTGCAGGGCATGGGCGATGTGGTAGGCGCTCTTGCCGTCCTCCGGATCCTTCAGGACCCCGACGTGGGCGAACGGTGAATCTTCGTCACCGAGGAAGATGAGCGGCCCTGTGCCCTCACCTTGCAGACGCTGACGGAACACCCAGGTGCTCGCATATTGCTCCAGGGCCCCACGGGCCTCTTGGCGCGAGATCATGACGACGGGACGATACTCGCCGTCCTGTCACTTGAGGGTTGGGGTCGTGACCTCGAGCCCGCCTCGAGGATCGTCTCGACAAGACCGGAATAGCTCGAGACCGCCTTGAGACCTGTGCGCACGACACGCGCTCCGGGGAAGCCGCGCGCGAACTTCTGCGCCTGGTTGCGCGCCTGGGCGATCGGCAGGTGCATCTGTTCGGCGCGCACGGCGTACGCGACGAAATCGATCAACCGCTCTTCGGTGGTGCGCGGTGGCGGCAGCTCGCCTGATGCAAGGTAGTGATGGATGTCCCGAAAGACGCCGGGGTCGCCCAGGCTGGCGCGACCGATCGCCACACCATCGGCGCCGGAGGTCACGAGGGCGCGCTCGGCGCTCGGGCCGTCGACGATGTCGCCGTTCGCGATGACCGGGATGGAGACCGCCTCCTTGACGCTCCTGATGCTCGTCCAGTCCGCCTGCCCCATGTAGGCCTCCGCGGCCGTACGGCCATGGACGATGATGGCGTCCGCCCCCGCCTCCTCGAGCGCGCGGCCGAAGCGGGCGAGGTCGATGCGCCGCAGGTTGCCGAGCCGCATCTTCGCGAGGACCGGGCGCGGCGTCGCATCGGCAAGGGCCCGCACCAGCTCGGCGGCGACCTCGGGCCGGTCCAGGAGCGCCGCACCGCAGCCCATCTTCTGCACCTGGAAGGCGGGGCAGCCGAGATTGAAGCCGATGATGTCACAGCGGGGGGCGACGAGGCGGGCCGACTCCGCGACCTCATCAGGGTCCGATCCGAAGACCTGGATGGAGACCGGCCGTTCCTCGGGCGCGGTGGTCATCCGTTGTTCCGCCTCCCGAGAACCACCCTTGATGGAAGGCGCGGCGACCATCTCGGTGCAGACCAGGCCCGCGCCGTAGGCACGGCAGAGCGCGCGATGGGCGATGTCGCTGAAGCCCGCCATCGGCGAGAGCACGAGGTTGTTGGCGAGCTTGACGTCGCCGATCGCGAGCGGCCGGAGCAGGTCGGTCATTCCGCTACCCCGTCTTTTCCGAGCCGCAGGTGCGGCGGCAGTCGATATCCTGATCTGGCAAGAAGACGAAGTGTGAGACCGGTGGGCAACCCGACGACGTTGGACCAGGAGCCGTCGATGCGGCCGATATAGGGCTCGGCTCCGCCCTGGATGGCGTACGCGCCGGCCTTGTCGAGCGGTTCGCCGGTCGCGACGTAGGCTTCGATGGTGGCGCGCGGGATCGGGTCGAACGAGACACGCGTCGTCGACACGCCCTCCTGCAGGTCCCAATTCAGTTCCGCCTTCTTCCCCTTCACCTCGGTCTTGCCGACATGCAGGATGGCCATGCCGGTGAGCACGCGGTGCGTGTTGCCGGCGAGGCGGCCGAGCATCTCGACGGCGTCGTCGGCGTCCCGGGGCTTGCCGAGGATCTCGCCGTCGAACTCACCGAGGGTGTCGGCGGCGAGCACCCAGCCGTCCTTGAGACCCGCAGCGACCTTCAACGCCTTCTCGCGGGCGAGCGACAAGACCACCTCTTCAGCGGTCTCTGCGTCCGGCGGCGGCGTCTCTTCGATGTCGGGTGCGATGACGCGAAAACGCAGCCCGAGGCGTTCCAGGAGTTCGGCACGCCTGGGTGAGCCACTGGCCAGGACGAGCGAGGGAGGCCGCGCCACGGGTTCGGATGCCGACCCGACGGATTTATGGGTTCCGGGCGGCGGCCCTGGCGACCTCATCGTCCTCCCGTGCCTCGACCAGGGTCCGGCCTCCGGTGTGGTCGCTCGGGACGAAGAGCCGACGGAGCACGACATGACGGCGGGCCTTGGCCACTTGTTCGTCCGCCTCATCGGCTCCGTCGACGACGAGGAACGGCATCGTGCAGGCATCCGGGTCCACCTCCTTCCGTCCCAGTTTGTCGTACGCTTCCTGGCGATCCTCGGAGACCGCTTCATAGCGTGACCCGAGCACATCGCGGTCGGCCACGACGAAGACCACGACCACCGAGGCGTCTTGGCGCAACGCCTCATGGTAGGCGTCCTCACGCCCGCGCTCGGTGAGGTTCGTGGCATCATGCACGACATGAACGCCGTTTTCGAGTCCGATGCGGATCAAGTTCCAAGCCGTACGGTAAGTGAGGAAATTCTCCGTCTTGTCATGCTCCGGCCGCTCCCGCCCCATGGCGTCGGCAAGCCGTGTCCGCACGGCATCGTTCTCGACGAAGAACACCGCCTGTGCGGACGCATCGACGAGCGAACGGGCGAAGCGGGATTTTCCCGAAAGCGGGACGCCGGCCGTCATCACCAGGACAGCCCCGTCCGTCCGAGGTCTCTCGTCAAGCCCCGGCTCGGCCTCTTGCCACAGAAGCCGGGCCATCCGGTCGGTGAGACGCTCCTCGGCCATGTTAGGGGGTTCCTTCGTCAGGGGCCACGAACCTGTCGGAGCCGGCCATGCACACGTCTCGCGCCGCTCCGTCGCCTTTTGTGGCCCTATGCCCGGTCTTCGACAACGCTTAAAAGGCCGGAGGCCGACGCCGACCTGTCCCATGTCGTCGCGTGCCTCGTCCGTCTTCCTCGCCCTGACCCTCGCAGCGACCCTCATCGCCGGATGTATCGGTGACGACGACAGCGCGCGCGATGTCGCCGAAGATGGGCCCGACCTCGGCACGTTCGTCACTCCCATCCTGTTGGACCACGACCACACCGACAGTTCGCTCCACCAGCTCGCGTGGAACATGGAACGGACCGGCGGTACGCTCCTTTCGAAAGGGGCACGGGGATATGCCGCCCCGCACGCGCTCGACATCAAGGCGGACAAGCTCTTCGTCTCCGCCTACTCCGCCACCGGTGACGAGGTGGCGGGCGTCTACATCTTCGACATCGCGGCCGACCCGGCCGACCCGCCGCTTCTTGGCGCGTGGAAAGTGCGCGGGCCCGGAGGCGGCGACCGCAACATGGAGGCGACCGCGGACGGGAAGTTCGTCGTCGTGAGCTACGAGGCGCAGGATTGCGCCGGCAATGTGGGTCCCGAGAACGCCGGCATGCACCTCCTCGACGTCTCCGACCCGACGGCCCCGGTCGAGGTGGACTATGTCGCCATCACACCGGGCGAGACATCGGCGGCCGAGCAGCACAGCATCACCATCCACAGCGACGAAAGCGGCGACTACGTCTATCATGGCAGCGGGGACTCACGGCTCTACAAGATCGACCGCACCGAGAAGAAGCTCGTCCCCATGGGCGGGTTCTCGAGCGGCCACGACTCGACGACTTTCACCGACCCGCTCACCAACACGACGCTCCTTCTCTCCGCCGACGTGTCACGGCTGACGATCTACGACCTCAACGACCCCGCGACGCCCAAGGCCGTGGGGACGTGGGACGTCCCCCGCCCCGAGACCTATTATGTGCACACCGCGGTCGCGGACCACATCGGCGGCCGCAACATCGCCATCGTCAACTCGGAGGACTTCCGCCAGGACCCGTCGGCGTTCTGGGTGCTCGACATCACCGACCCCGCGGTGCCCGAGGTGTTGTCGCAGTGGACGACACCCGACGACGTCCCGAGCGGCGACCTCACATTCAGCCTGCACAACCCGCGCATCGAGGCCGGCATCCTGACCTTCAGCTACTACCACGCGGGCGTCTGGCAGTTCGACCTGAACGACAACACCAGCTGGGCGGCACCCGAGCCGCGCGCCTACTACCTGCCCCACGGGCCGGTCGGCGAGGCGGCGAAGCCCGACGGCGAACCGGTCATGGCCAAAGCGTGCGGACTGCTCCTCGATGGGCACCACCGCGTACCGCCGCCGGACTATCTGCCCGGCGAAGGCCCGAGTCGCGGCAGCCTCGACATCCTCATGGATTCCGTTCCGTTCACTTTCGATGTGGAAGTGCAGGACGGCTATGTCTATGCCGCCGATGTGAACACCGGCATCCACGTGTTGCGGTTCGCACCGGGTGTCGACGAGCAAGCGTGAAACGATGAGGACGTTCGGTCTCAGGACCGCACGCCGGCCCTAGCTCGGCGACGTCCCGCGCGCTTTCGCCAACAGTCGCGCGAGTTCTCCCTCAAGACCCATGGCGCCGACCTCTTCCCAGGTGAACCAACGCGCTTCCTTCGTCTCTTCGACTTGGGCGGTGACGCTGGTCCCGGGATCGGCCTCGACGAGGAAACGCATGTCGAGATGCACATGGTCGGGCTCCTCGCCGTTCGTGGGGATCCTGTGCGCGTCGACGTCGAGGAGGCCGTCGCTTCCCGGATGAGCGCGCACGAGGAGTCCGGTCTCTTCGCGTGCTTCGCGCAGGGCCGCCGCAAGGGCGTCCTTGTCCTCGGCCTCGAAATGCCCACCAGGCTGCAACCAGCGGTCGAGCCTGCGGTGGTGGACAAGGAGCACGCGTTCCCGTGCAGGATCGACGACGACGGCGCTCGCGGTGAAATGGTCGGGGAACGTGTGGCGGGAGAACGGGTCCGGGTCGAGCGCGATGGCGCGCCGCATGACGACGAGGTCTGTCTGCTCCTTCTCGTCGCTCGCTTCGTGCGCATCCAGGAGGCGGCGCACGGCCTCACGTCGCGGGTCGTCGTCCTGGCGGATGGCGGCCTCTACCGGCCCGGTCTCCTGCATGGTGGCGCATAGGGCCGCATCCGACTTGAGGGTTCGCCTCGCCGGTGCGTCAGAGCTTGTCGTCGACGACCGCTTCCGTGTAGGTGAAGGGCGTGTAATCGCCGTCGAGCATCGCCTCGAGCGCGTCGAACGCGGTGCGCATGACCGGGTGGTGTTCGTCCGCTTCGGAGGCGTGGCCGGCGAGGTCGAGACCGAACGTGTCGTTGGGGTCTTCGCCGAGCGCGGCGCCGAAGAGGGCGTTCGTCCCTGTGGTGCCGCTCGTCTGGTCGGGGCTGTCACGGGTCACGGTGACGAACTTGGTCGGCACACCGGCTGCGACGAGCGCTGCCGCCATCTCACGACCCTGGTCGTACGGAACGAGGCCGTCATTCAGGGCATGGACGAGGAAGGTGTGCTCGATGCCAAGCGCCGCCATCTCGTCGGCGCGGAGCGCGGGGGAGCGGCGCAGGTATTCCCCGGGGACCTCCTCGAATGCGCCTCCGGCATCGCGCTCGATGCCGTCCGCGGCGGCATGGCCGACGGCGCGCGCCTCATAGTAGGTCTCGTGCAGCATGGAGACGCCTTCGACATCGAGCCAGACGTCGAAGAGGCTTTGGCCGGCGTTGAAGCGCGGCGCTTCGACGATGGCGGTGCCGGAGATGGCGCCTCCCATGGAGACGCCGAAGAGGTAGACGGTCTCGATGGTGGGGAAGCGCTCCTTGGCGAGGAGCGTGGCCTGGATGAGGTCCTCGGCGCCGCGCAGGACGGGGAAGCCGAGGTTGTCGCGGAAGTCGGTGGCGACGACGGCGGTATCGTTCCGGACCGTGCGTTCCATGTGGTGCAGCCAGCCGGCGTCGATGGTCCAGCCGTAGCCGTGGGCGAAGACGACGAGCCGTGTCGGGGTGGTGTCGGCGATGTAGCCGAGACGGCCATGCACGGCACCGTCCGGAGTGGGTACCTGGATCGCCTCCAGTGTGACGCCGGAGTCGGTGACGATGTCGTCCGCGGCGCTCGCGGCCTGGGGACCGGGAAGGGCGGTCAAGAGGACGGCCAGGGTCGCCAGGAGACCAAGGGCGCGGGCGCCACGCTGCATGGATGCGGGAGGAGGCGGCCGCCTCTTAAGCGTTATCGGCGTCTCTTCGCGTGGCCTCGGGGTGGCCTGGTGTGGAAGCCTCCTTCGCGCGGCTTTTTTGGCTCCCCTAAAGGTTATCAACAGGAGGCGTTTCGGGGAGCCGAAACTTGGTGATGCCCATGCAGAAGACCACCCTACTCGCACCGATCCTGCTCGCCACCCTCGCCTTCGCCGGCTGCCACGGCGCCGAGGACGACATCAACCTCGCGGACACCGGCGTCATCAAGCTCGCCTTCCTGCCCAAGGACACCGACCAGGACCCGGAGAAGGACCCGCAGCGCCTCGCCGCCTGGATCGAGGAGCAGACCGGCATCAAGACCGAGATCTACCCCATCGACTCCGACGGCGCCGCCATCGAGGCCCTCCGCTTCGACCGTGCCCACGCCGCCTTCTTCGACGGCGCCGCCGCCTGGATCGGCTGGAAGAGCTACGGCCTCGAGGCCATCGCCGCCGACCAGAAAGGCGACGGCCGCACCTATTACAACGCCCAGGCCTGGATCCGTGCCGACTCCCCCATCCAGGATTTCGCCGACCTCAAGGGAACCGACTCCTGCCACACCGGGCTCCTCAAGAGCGCCGGGATGTTCATGCCCATGGGCTACCTCATCAAGGAAGGCCACGCCGAGGTGGTCGGCGACCCGGACGACATCAACTCCCTCGTCGGCACCGTCGACGCCTTCTTCGGCACGCCCACCATTCCCGAGAAAGGCCAAGAGTTCGCTGGCTACGACGGCGCGCTCAAATGCATCTCCGTCGGCCACGGCGACGTCGCCTTCATCCGCGACTCCACTTGGGACGACTACTGCGGCAAGACCGACGCCCCCGACTGGTGCCTCGACAAGAGCGCCTACCGTCAACTGCCCGCCTTCGGCCAGGTGCCCAGCCACCCCGTCATGGTGAGCCCGCACCTCGACGCGACGAGCCGTGACCTCTTGCGTGGCGCCCTGCTCGCCCTGAACGACTCCCCCGAAGGCCAGAGCATCCTTGAGGAAGTGCTCGAGACGCCCGGCATCACCGGCGTCACCACCGAAGAACACCTCGGGACCTGGTCCGAGAACCTGGAGCATGTCCCCGGCGTGAAGGCCCACTTCATGGCGAAGCACAAGATCTCGACCGCCTAGGCCTCCATGGACGACCAGCGACCCGCCCTCCACCTCGACCACGTGTCCGCCGGATATCCGAGCGCGCGCCCTGTCGTGGAAGGCGTCGACCTGGTGGTCCGACCCGGAGAAGTGGTGGCCCTTGTCGGTCCCTCCGGGGCCGGCAAGACCACCCTCCTTCGCACCGCCGCCGGACTCCTCCGGCCGTATGCCGGCACCGTCACGGTGCTCGGCCGGAGGTGGCCCGAGCGCGCCCCGCGCGGCACGATCGGCTACATCCCGCAACGGCTCGGCCTCGTGCACCACGCCACGACGCTCGAGAACGTCGCCATGGGCGGCCTGCACCGCGAACCCGCCTACCGCAACCTCTTGCGCCTGCCCACCTCCCGGCTCATCACCGAGGCCGAAGCCGCGCTGGACGCCGTCGGACTCCTCGACAAGGCCGACGCCCCGGTCAAGGAACTCTCCGGTGGACAACAGCGCCGGACCGCCATCGCACGCGCCCTTTTGCAACGGCCCCGGCTGCTCCTTGCCGACGAGTTCCTCGGCGAACTCGACCGCCAGACCGCCGAGACCGTACAGGCGGCGGTCCTGCATCTTGCCGAGACGCACGGCACCGCCATCCTCCTCGTCGAACACCACCTGACCAAAGCGCACACCATGGCCGACCGCGTCCATGAAGTGGACGGTGGACGGTTGCGCGACATCACCGACCCGGCGCGGGTCGACCTCGAGATCCACGACGACGCCCTGCTTGAACGCCGACCCGACCTCGAGGTGGCCTGATGCGCCGCGGCCGCGGCCTCGGCGTCATCGCCATCGTCCTTGTCCTCGCCTATGCCGCGTGGCGCCACCTCGGCATGAGTCTCGGGGTGGTCGGCGAAGGTCTTCACAACGCGGTCGTCTTCTTCCATGACGCCTGGCCGCCCTCCTGGGATGTCCTGGGTGTGGCGATGGAAGGATTGGTGGCGACACTGGAGATCGCTTTCCTCGGCACCCTCATCGGCACCGTCGTGTCGTTGCCCCTTGCCGTGCTTGCTGCGCGCAATCTCTTCTGGGTCGGCGTCTCCGGCCCGGTGCGTGCGCTATTTGCCGCCGTCCGCGTCATCCCCAGCATCCTCTGGGCCATCCTCTTCGTCATCATCATGGGACCCGGCGCCCCGGCCGGTGTCCTCGCCATCGCCTTCTACACCATCGGCTTCCTCGGCAAGTTCCAGTACGAGGCCATCGAAGGCCTGCCGCGCATCACGCTCGAGACCGCCCAGACCATGGGCCTCCCGAAATGGGAGCAGGTGCGCTACGTGGTCCTTCCCGAATCGGGCAATCACCTGGTGTCGCACCTGCTCTTCATGTTCGAGTACAACGTGCGCGCGTCGACCATCATCGGCGTCGTCGGGGCCGGCGGCATCGGTTTCGCGTTGAACAACTACCTGAGGTTCCTGCAATACGACGCCGTCTTGATGATACTCCTTGTCATGTACGCCACCGTCCTCGTCATCGATGGCGCGTCCATGCGCATCCGCAGACGGTTCCAGGAAGACCCCGACCTCGGAAGGCCACGGTGGCGGGACGTCTTCATGCCGACGACACGACAGGCCGTGCGCTGAACGAAACGGCAGGAATGGAACGGCGCAGGCGGTGGAGAGAGCGGACCGTTGCAGCACCCGCTATTCTGTGGAACCGGAAACGACACGTGCCGGCGAGGTCGGCGGTCTGCCGTGGCCCTCGAAGCGCTCACCCGCGAGCCATTCCCACAGGTCGCCCTTGCGCTCCAGCTCCAACAGGTCGTCCCAGGCGCCGATGGGCCGGTCGTTGATGAAGACCTGCGGCGTCTTGTTCTTCCCGCCGCGCGCCACCATCTCCTTGCGGCCGTCCCTCATGCGGTCGACGTCATGATAGACATAGAAGACCCCCTTCTCATCGAGGAGCGTCCGCGCCTTCTTCGTGTATTCACACTCTGCAGAGCCGTACACCTCGACCTTGGACATCGAGGGGGCGAGCCTGCGCCGGCTTGTAAACGTGGCGATGGCGTCAAGCCAGGCCGAGAAGCGTGTCCAGCTCGCCCATCCGCTCAAGGGCATGGAGTTCGTCGCAACCGCCGATGGGGCGGCCATCGAAGAAGATCTGCGGGATTGTCACGCCGCCGCCGCGCGCCATCATCTCTTTCCGCGCCCCCGGCACCTCGTCCACGTCGATGTAGCTGTATCCGACCCCCTTCTCATCCAGGAGCCGCCGGGCGCGCAGGCAGTATCCGCACCAATCGGCCGCGTACATCTCGACCTCGGTCACGACCGGGAGATGGCCCTCCCCGACGTAAGCCCGCCGGTCCCGGGACCCTAGGCCACCGCGATGAAGTTGGACATGTTGTTGACCACCGGGATGACCCCCACCACGATGATGCCGAGATGGACCACATGCGTCATGTTCCGCTCCATCGCCGTCCGGGCCGCCCGCCGCGCCATGTCGAGCGCCCCGATGACGATGATCGCGAGCACACCCTTGAAGACGAAATAGACCCCGCCGCCGAAGAGGTCGATGAGGATCCGCGACAACAACACCTGCTCCTCGTAGGGCGGGATGTGCAGGTCGAACGGGTTCCCCACCCCGACCCACGTGGTCGCGCCGTCGAGGAGCTGCAGGACGAGGATGGCGAGATTGAGGGGATGGAGGACCATGCGGACCCGCGGGTGGCGCTGGGCAAGGAGCGCGACGGCGACGAAGGTCGCACCGAGCCCGATGCCGACAAGAGCGAGCGCCGCACCGATGGCGAGCAGGCCATGGCCGTCGTAGTCTGATGCCAGGACAAGGTCCACACAGGTGACTCCAGGATGCGACCCATAAGCCTTGTCGTGGCGGGTCGATGACCCGGTCACACAATCAAGGGGAAACCACACCGGTGGCTCATTCGGCGGTGGCCTGACCGGTCACCTTGACCTGGCGCTGGTAGAGCGCCACGATCTCGTCCGGCGTCGTCGTATCGGTCGGTCCTTTGTCCTCGCGCAAACGGTCGGTGAAACGCGGGAAGCGCACGGCGAGTCCCGCGTCGGGGCGCACCATGCCCCAGGCGCACGAGTGGACCGGCGAGAGCGTGATCTCCGCCCCCGACACCTCCATGACGAGCTCCGGCTCCAACCAGACGTCCGGCTTCTCGACGAGCTTGAGGAAGAGATCCTTCGGCGGCACATCGATCGCCTTCGGCTCGAGCCGCTCGCGCAGCTCCTGCAACTGCTGGTCGTCAAACCCGGTCGCGACACGGCACACCGTCTCGAAGCGCGCATCGTCCGGGTTCCAGGACGCGAGCAGGAACGCCCCGTACCAGCCCTTGCGTCGGCCCTGACCGTGGAAGGCGCCGACCACGACGAGGTCCAACGTGTCGGCGATGCCCTCGACATAATCGGCCTTGTACTTGATCCACTGCCACTCCCGGTTGCCCGCCTTGTAGACCCCGGAGAGACTCTTCGCCATGATGCCCTCCGCGCCATGGGCGAGAGCGTCCTGCATGAACGACTCCAACGCGGCCGGGTCCTCGACCACCTCGAGCCGCGCATGCTTGACGCGCGCCGTTTCGTCGAAGGCAGCGGCGAGCCGCTTACGGCGCTCTTCGTATGGGGTGCGGATCAGTTCCTCGCCATCGAGATAGAGGACATCGAAGAGATAGGTCGCGATGGGGATCTCGGTGATCTTCTCCGCACCCCGCCGCGCCACCCCCTCCTGGACACCGAAGACCTGCGACTGCGACGCCTCGGCCCGCTCGGTGATGCCATACTTGCGGCCGCGCCGTTGCGACACCGCCTGGAACGGCAACATGCGGCCCGATTCGGCGTCGACCGCCACTGCCTCGCCCTCCACGACCGCCTCTTTGCCCTCGAACGCTCCGCGAAGCGCCTCGGCGACGTCCGGGAACTGGGGCGTGAGGTCCTCCAAGCGACGCGAAAAGAGCTTTACTGTGCCCTTGTCGTCAAGATGCGCCTGGATGCGCAGGCCGTCATACTTGTATTCGAGCGCCGCCTTGCCGCCGAGCTTGTCGACGATCTCCTCGGCGCTCGACAGGCGCTCGGCGAGCATGGCGCGAAGCGGGACCCCGACCGTGAGACGGATTTGCTTCACCGCCTCGAGCGCTTTGCCGGTGAGCGCTTCTTCTGTTTCGCCGGACAGCCTCCGCTCGGCCTCCTTGATGGCTTTCAGCGCGGTCTCGGCGACGAGGCCCAGGTCCGAGGAGACGTCATTGGCGTACTCGAGCGCCGCCTTCGCCTCCTCCCTTCTCCGGCGGGTCTCCTCGTCCATCTCGGTGACCGTCTCGACCTTGCCGTAGGTGATCATTGCAGCGAGCGCGTCGAGAACAGTGGCGTCCTGGATGCCGAGACGGAGCTTGCCCATTACGGTACGCACCAGGTATTTTGCCTCGTACGGCTCCGACTCCGAGAGCATGAGCCGCAGGATCTTCAGTTTCTTGTCCTGTGAACCGGTGCCCGCTGTGCGCGCGATGTCCTGCAGTTTCGCGAAGACCGATTCCACGGTGAGCGGGGAACGGAACAACGTCGCCTGTGATTTCTTGGACAAGAGCCGCTCCGCCGCCGAGCCGAGGTCCCCCAACTCGTTGCGCTTGGTGACCACCTCTTTTTCCTGTACGCCGGCGACACCGGCGATGGCCCCGATGGTGAGCTTTTCCGACAACCCGAGTTCGATGCCCTGGAAATCGGGCGCGATGCGGCCCTGGCTGAGATAGATGACCGGCCGCACCAGGTCGACCGGGGTCTCCTCCAGGAGCCCCTTGACGAGGTCCGCCAACTCCAGTCGTTTCGCGGTCGCCTCAGCACGGGCGTAGGTCTCGGCGAGCAGGCCGTATTCCATGACCACGGGTCGGGAGCGGCGACAAGGGGACGATCGAGGGCCGCGGGGTGATCACCCTTGCCGC
>JAHWKR010000064.1 GCA_019347805.1 Methanobacteriota archaeon | reverse complement strand
GCGGAAGGCGCACCTTGTCGAGGATCTCCAACCGGATCGCATAGGCGAGCGCCCCCAGGTTCGCCGCGAGGCTCTCATAATCGACCCGCGTGTCCATCACACGGGCGATCGCCCTGGGGGTCTTAGTCTTGCAGGAACGGCACTCCATAGCGGTCCCCACAAGGCAAACAATTGTTTGCCCGCCCTTAACTCCTTCTTGAGGCGTCTCTGAGGCATGGACACGCAAAAGAAGCCACCGACGACCCTCGGCCTCATTCCCATCCTCCTCCTTCTGCCGGCGCTCGCCGGTTGTGTCTCCACCGCCGGGACGGATCCTCTGCCCGGGTCGGGAAGCGCCGAGGTCCCGCTCTATGCCCCGCCCCTGGAGGACGCCCTCTGGGACGACCCGCAACACTTTCCCCATCCCGCCTACGGCTGGGCCACCATCACCCACGTGCCCGCCGATGCGCCTCATTGGTGGCAGCCGATCCCTGAGCGGCCCCACCCCACCGACATCAAGGGGCTCCAGTATCTGACAAGCGCCGGCGAATCGATCGCAGCCGACGGAATGGTCGCCTTCGGGCGCCTCCTTGTCATCGCGGGAGGTCCCCCACCTGGACCTGGGGCCGATCTGCTCATGCCCGCAGAGATCTTCGACCTCAGCGACCCCGACGACCCCGTCCTGCTTTCCTCGTTCGAGCCGGAGATCCCACGGCGCCAAGTGGACCTCATCGCCTATCCGGACGGACGACTCGTCGCAGTGTTCGCCTCCGATGCGGGCGTCATCCCGGTCTATGAGATCACCGACCCGACCACTCCCGAGGAACTTGCGGTGATCGACCTGCCGAGCGGTGGCCACACGGTCGCCGTGGTACCCGGGACGCCCATCGTCTACAACGCCAACACCGTCGGTTCCCTTGTCTTCCCGTTCCATGAACTCAACGGCGCGCGGTCAAGTCCGCAGACCGAGATCTACGACCTCAGCGACCCGGAGGAGCCCGTGCTCGTCCAGGTCTGGGAGAACGGGTTGGGATGCCACGCCATCTCGTTCCACATCACCGCCGAAAAACAGCGCGCCTATTGTGCCGGAGTGGACTACAACCAGATCTGGGACATCTCGGACCCCGCTGCCCCCAAGATCCTCGCCACGTTCCCCATGGGCCATGGCATCCAGCCGCTTCCTGGTATCCCCGCCCCGGTGAACTCCGGCCACACGGCGTTCGTGAACCGCGACACCTCGGTCCTCGTCATCGGAGACGAGACGTTCTTCGGGATCCTTCCCGCATGCGACGTCTACTTCCATGAAGCCGGACACACGGTCTCGGGTCCCCTCGGCAACCTCTGGTTTTACGACATCCGCGACGAAAAAAGGCCGGTGCTCCAGTCCTGGCTTTCCCCGAACAACGCACTGATCGAGAACCCTCCGCCGCACAATCACACCCCCACAGGATCCTGCGCGGCGCATGAAGGCACCATGGTGCCGGACCCGTCCCGGGACCTTCTGTCCCTCGGCCATTATGCCGCCGGGACGCTGCTGGTGGACTTCACAGACCCGAAGGTCCCGTTCATCGTGGACCAATGGAACCCCGACGGGCAGATCCTCGATGTCTGGTACAACAACGGTTTCCTGTTCGCGGGGGACATCGACGGCGGGTTCCATGTGTTCACGCTGGAATGACGTGACTCCTCTGCGCCGTTCTCGGGTCACAACGCTTGCGCGGGATCGAAACATTGGCCGGGCATCCGCTCCGGTGTGCCCCGCCAGCGCGGGTAGGGCCGTCGCCTACGCGCTTATGAGCGGGCGACCTCTGGCCGAACTCGATGACGGTCAAGCGGATGGACAACGTCGGCATCGTGGTGGAGGACCTCGATGCCGCCATCGGGTTCTTCACCGAGTTGGGACTCGACCTTGAGGGACGCGCCCCCATCGAAGGGGACTGGGCGGACAGCGTCACCGGGCTCACGGACATGCGCGTCGAGATCGCCATGATGCGGACGCCGGACGGCCACAGCCGGCTCGAGTTGTCCCGGTTCCTCGCGCCGCCTGTCGCAGCCGACCACCGCACAGCGCCGGTGAACGCGCTCGGTTACCTACGCGTCATGTTCACCGTGGAGGACATCGATGATACGCTCGCCCGGCTCCGCGAACGCGGCGCGGAACTCGTCGGCGAAGTGGCCCAGTACGAGGACATGTATCGGCTGTGCTACATCCGGGGACCCGAGGGGATCCTCATCGGTCTGGCCCAGGAGCTCGGCTGAGGCCCGTCCGGCATGCCGCAGAGCGACATCCTGTCGGCGACCGTACGGCACCATCACGTGGAGGATTCCTTCTCCCGTTCGGCCGCCCGCTCCATCATGGCGCCGATCAGGAACGCGAGCGTGGCGAAGCCGAGCAGAAAGATAGACAGTTCCGTGTAGAACCTGATCTCGTTCCTCCACAAGGCGGCGAAAACGGCGAGCATCACGCCAAAGACCGCAAACAGGACCGTCGAGTCTCGGACCATCGACCGATTTTATGGAACTTCTGCTTGATAGTGCTTAGGCTTCGCCCATCGTCAGAGATAGGAGACCGTGGGCTCCTTGGCGGGAGCCTCTATCGGGACTGTTTCGGGCGCCAGGCACCGCAAGGGCTTTGCCCGCTCCCCTCATGCCACCCGACAGGAGGGTCCCGTGTCCGCGATCGACCATGTGCTCGAAGCAAACCGCAGGTTCGCGGCAGGGTTCACAGAGGGCGGTCTCCCCGGCCGACCTCCGGCCCTTCGATTGACCGTCATCACCTGCCTGGACTGTCGCGTGCATGTCTCGAAGCTCCTTGACCTGAGTCTCGGGGAAGCCCACATCATCCGGAACGCGGGGGGCATCGTCACCGGTGACGTCCTGCGGTCGCTCATCATCTCCCACCACATCGGGGGGACACGCGAGGTGATGATCATCAACAACACGAAGTGCGGCATGCTCACATTCAAGGACGAAGAACTGGAGGAGCGCCTGCTGCGCGAAACAGGCGAACGGCCCAAGGTCCCGGCCCGGTTCCTCGCGTTCACCGATCTGGAGGAGAACGTACGGGAACAGATGCGAAAAGTGCACGCGCATCCATGGATCCCCGACAGCGTCCAGGTCCGCGGTTTCATCTATGACGTCGACACCGGGTCGTTGGAAGAGGTCGCACCCTGATACGTAGTTGCACCTGACCCTCCCGGAACTGCGGCTGAGCCAAATCGTTCCAAAGGCGTGCAGAACCGCGATCAGCGTCATGGATCGACTTCCCGTTTCCAAAAAAGCTAGATATGCGTCCCACTTTGCTCGTTGGATTTCCATGGACCGCCTCTCGCCGTCAATGCATGCGCTCCTTGTCGTCCTCGGTATCGCCGTCGCCCTCGCCGGGATGGTCTATCTTTTTGCAGGTGTCCAGCACGGTGGCCCCACGACGGACGCGCACCGGATGGACACGAGGATCGGTGCCGTGCTCCTTTCGGTGGGGATCCTGCTACAGGCGTGGCCAGCCGTGGCATTGACGGCGTCGAGCTGGAAGGCCAAGGGGTCTGGAGGTCGACGGGGCATCGTGGTCAAGGCTTGCATCCTGTTCGTGGGCATGGCGATCGCGGTCGCCGGGCTTTCTTACATCGCCGACGGGACGCAAGCGGGCGGACGCGGCGGCATGGGCATCGATCCCACGACGGGGGAGCCTGACCCCAGCTTGGCGGGCGGGGACGGTCAAGCGGACAGCCCGGGCAATGTTTGGATCGGCAGCGCCTTGACGCTCGTCGGGCTTGCTCTGCAGCTCGCACCGGTCTTCATGGGCGGGCGACATGCAGAACCGGTTGAGGGCATCGTCGGACATGACCGACCGCAGGGGCTCCGCGGACCTCGCGACGCGTGAACCCGACGAAGGTATCGAGGAGCGATCATGGACTGCCCCGAATGCGGATCTGACGAGACGAACGAAGGGTGGCTCGAACTCAAGAAAAGCATCATGGGTTTCGCGCTCTTCGGATTCGGTGCGTACCACCTCTATTTCGAGGTCGAGAACGGGCAGAACAAGCGCGTTCTGCGGGCTCGCCGGCGGATGAGGGCACATGAATGCCGATCTTGCGGAACCCTCATCGCCCGGCCGGAGCATCGCTGACGAGGCCCCCCCGTCAACCGGGGTTGCTCGGATGGGACCTCTTTCCTCCGTTCAATCCTGTCCGGTACCCGACGGCTCTTTTCCGCGCCACGCAGCCATCAGCTCATCGATCCATCCGAGCACGCGATCCTTGGCCATTCGGTATTCTTCACTGAGGACCACCTCCACTTGGTCGATGCCGGGTGTTCGGCGTAACTTCTCGATCATGGCGATGTGCGCTTTGATGCCGTCCTCGTGACAGAAGAGGTAGATGGAGGGCGGTGTGTCCCATCGGTCCAGGACGACGTGGTCATGGAGGAGATCGAGAACCTCTTGTTCGTTCGCGCACAAGGGCCCTTCGATCCACAGGTTGTGATAGAGGTCGCCGTTCCGTGAGGGTCGCAGGATGGGTTGGACGTCGACCGCTCGAGATTCGAGTAGGCGTTCCCGTCGGGAGCGGACGGTGCGGTAGGAGAGACCTGTAGCGGCCTGGAGGTGACGGAACGAGGATCGGGGTTCGACGACGAGCGCGCGCAGGACGCGCAGGTCGATCGTGCCCAAGGCGTTCGTCGGTCTTGGAGCTGGTCCGCTGATGACCTGCCGGGGCGGTCCACCCACGAGATCGCTCATCCGGCTCGTGAAATCAAGCACATCGTGCACGTATCCCTTGACGCCACATCCTCCGTCGGCGCTGGTGACCGCGAAGACGACATCGGACTGCCGGAGAACAAGGCCCAGGTCGACGGAGCTCTGGAACACCACGTCGCAGGCTCGACGGCCGAAGACGCTCGCGGCGGGGATCGCGCTGAACCCGCGCAACACCCCATCTTCCTTGAAGCGGTCCAAGCGCTGGCGGACCGCTTCACCGGTCACGCCGAGGCGACGACCCAGTTCGGCGTGCGACGCGAACGGTGACCGGCTCAGGTCCGCGAGCAACCGGAAGCCAAGGCGCCCCGACATACCAGCGGAATGGGAGACCATATATAAAGATGCAACAATCACAAGTGCGTGCTTGGCATGAGAAGAAATGACGGCAACGGCTCGGCGTCACAACAGCACACGAGTGAGTGAGGAGATGGCCCGAGTGAATCCCCCGTTCAAGCCTGTATTCCCGATCGCCCTCCTGGTCGTGACCCTTCTCGCCGGCTGCGTCGCACCCAAAGAGCCGCCGGCGTCGGACCCGACGGGCCTGATCGAAGAGACGCTCAGCTTCGGCTACACTTGCCCTCCTGGCGACACGCTCACGCTCTCGAACGGCCTCTGCGTCACGACCTTCCAAGACGCGCGTGAGACGTTCGAGGAGCCTTACATCGCCGTGCGTCCAGACCGCCCGGAAACCATGGTGGTGGGCATGAACTCGTGGCACGCGGAGCCGCGGCCCACGCTCATCGGCGGCTTCCCGTCGATGGAACTGGGTCGCGTGGCCCTCTTCGTCACGGAGGACGGTGGCGCGACATGGACACGCGTGCAATCGCCGCCCATCCTCTACGGGACGGACCGGGTCGGGAAGACCTCCTATTCGGGCGACCCGACGCTGGCGTTCGACTCGCGTGGGGTTCTCCACTACTTCCAGACGAGCGTCGCTTTCGACGATGTCGGCGGTCCCGCTTTCCCGTACCTCGACATCCAGTACGCCCGGTCGGAGGACCTAGGCGCTTCGTGGTCCAAGAACGTGCTCATCGCCGATGACGGCGACAACGACCGACCGTGGCTCACCATCGGCCGTGACGACCATCTCTTCGCGACCTGGCGGAACAACATGGTCGAGGCAAAGCCGCCGAGCCTCACGTGGAGCCAGGATGGCGGCACGACGTGGGAGATCCATCCCGCGCCGCCTGGATGCACGGACACCGGCCGCGCCATCGTGCATGGTGATGCCGTGCTCATGCCATGTGCATTGGCGGAGGAGGAAAGCAAGGTCCAGGTGAACCGCTTCGAGCCCGCGACCCGGCGGTTCGAGCCCGTCTCCCAGATCCCCGTCCCCGAAGGCGACCCGACCTACAACCACGCACAGTGGGACGTGTCTCCCGACGGCGCCGTCCTCGCCCTCGGGGCGCGCACCGACAGCCCGCACGGGTTCGTGGTGTTCTCGCGCGACAGCGGCGCGGGCTGGTCGGAACCGCTGTTGTTCACCAAGTTGTGCGCGTGCCAGCCGGAAACGGGCGCGCTGCATCTGTACGGCATGAAGTTCGACGCTTGGGGTGCGGTCCATCTCCTCCTCACAGACGCGATGGTCGGGCCAGACCAGGTGGACGAGAACAGGAAGCGCTACACGACAGGTGAGCGAGGCGTGTTCCACGTCGTCATCGACGCGGACGGCAATGCGCTCCATACGCAGCGATTGCCCACCTCCATCGAAGAGGACCCGCGCGTCCCGCCGACCATGGCCGCACCCTTCGGCCGTGACGACTACTACATCCCCGCATTCTGGGATGGCGGCGGCGCCATCGCGTGGACGCGCGACAAGGGCATCGACCTGGCGCATGTCGTCGTCGACGGATCCGCCGATGCGCCCTCAGGCTGAGCTTGGTCTCATCGTGGTCGGGATGGCGTTCGCCGCGCGCAGCATAGCCCGAGGCCACAAGAGGTCGGCCGGGGGCTAGGGTGGTTCCGCATCCAGGAAAGGCGGGTGAGCCCTGCTAAAATCCCAGCTCTTTCTCTTCAAATCGCAAATTTTTTCCATGGAGGGAGGTTCACGTTAGGCGGGAAAGACTCCCGAGAAACAAAAGGATTGAGTGGTATGGTCACAGCAAGAAGGTCGAAGAGGTTCACGCAGTCTCCCACAGAACTCTGGAAGCGGATGGGCGGGTGGGGCACCATCCACGATTGGCATCCCGCGGTCGCATCCACGGAAGTATCAGCGGACGGCTCGCTTCGGACGCTCACCCTGGCCGACGGCGCGACGCTCGTCGAGAGACTCATGGGGCAGGACGAGCACTCATACTCGTACGCCTTTGTCGAAGCGCCATTGCCGGTAAAAGACTACCGCGCGACGATCCGCGTGCGACCGGACGAAGCGGGCAGCATGGTGGAATGGGAGGGGACGTTCAGTGCTGCAGGGATCAGCGATCCGGAAGCGGTCGCGCTCATCGAGGGGATCTACCAGGCCGGGCTGGACGCCCTTTAGGACGTACGCGGCCGCTCGTGGAGCGTAGAAGCCGGGTGTGCCGTCGCCGACACCGGTGGCGATCCGAGCCAGGCTTCGCGTTTGTTGGACGGACACGGAGGGACGCTCCCGTCCGTGCCGCGGGCGGCCCCCTTTTCTTCATGGACCGCATCCCTGCCGGCATGACCGAACCTAGGGTCGTCGTTGTCGGTACCTCAGCGGGGGGCTTGAGTGCCCTGAAACGGCTTGTCGCGCAATTTCCGCCCGACTTCCCTGCTGCGGTGTTCGTCGTCCAGCACCTCGCCGCGGAGGTCTCCATCGATGTCTGGTTGGATGCACTGGGGCGGGCGGGGAGCCTGCCCTGCATCCGGGCGAGCGATGGCGAGCGGTTCAAGGAGGGCCATGTCTATCTCGCGCCGACCGACCATCACCTGTTGGTCGGCAAGAATGAGAAGATCATGGTGACGAAGGGGGCGCGGGAGAACCGGTGGCGTCCGGCCATCGATCCCTTGTTCCGCTCGGCGGCGGTGGCGTGCGGGAACCGGGTGGTCAGCGTGCTCCTCACCGGCCACCTCGACGACGGGACCGCGGGGACCATCGCGGTGAAACGCTGCGGCGGGACCACCGTGGTGCAGGATCCTGAGGAGGCGGACCATCCGGACATGCCCATGAACGCGATCCAGAACGCCGAGGTGGACCATGTCGTCCCGCTGGCAGAGATGGGTGCCTTGCTCACCCGACTGGTGGATGGTGAGATGGGGGATGGGTTCGCCCCGCCCGAGGACATCGTCACCGAGGCGCGCATCGCCGAGCGGGTGCTCAGTGACCTGGAATCGGTGGGCGAGCTGGGGGGCCAGGTGCCGTTCAACTGTCCGGACTGCGGGGGCGTGCTCTGGCAGATCCATGCCGAAGACATGCGCTACCGGTGTCACACCGGACATTCCTTCACCGCGCCGGTGCTTCTTGCGGCGCAGACCGCCAGGATCGAGGAGACCATGTGGGTCGCGCTGCGGATGTTCGAGGAGCGCCGCAATCTGCTCATGACGATGGCGAATAAGAAGGATGGTCGGGGGACAGTGCCTTCGGCGGCGGAGCGGGCCAAGGATTCGATGGTGCACATCAAACGGATCCGCGCCATGCTCATGAGCGAAGACAAGGCGACCGAGGACGCATGGGGACATCAAGGCGAAAAACAGAGTCCCGCCGGCGGCGCCAAGGGGAAGAAGAAGGTGGAGGCGGAGGCGAAGAAGGGGTAGGTCACGTCCGGGAGCGGCTGGAGCCGGTGCATGTGACCGTCATCCACGGTCGACAAGGTGTACATAGCAAAGAACGAGCCGTTCGAAACTTTTAACCGGCTCGATCCTTTGGATTCGGTGGTCACTCAGACCGGCCCGGCGTGAGCGCACCAACGGTGCGGCTTGCTCGACAAAGGGGAGACAACCATGAAAAAAACAGAGACCGAAGTCGCGACAGCCGAGAGAACGCCCGCCCCTACGCTCTCGGTCAAGGTGTCCGACAAAGACGAACTCGATGTCTGGGTCGTCGGAGAAGGCGTCCCGGTCGTACTGATCCACGGCGCGTTCTTCGGCTCCTTGCTGAAGCCGCTCGCCGAACAGGTGGCCGCACAAGAGGGATACCAGGCGATCTGGTACCGCCGGCGCGGGTACAACGGGAAGCCGACCGCGCCCGCCCCTGTTCCGGTGCAGGCACAAGACGTCGTCAAGATCCTCGATGCGCTCGGGATCGACAAAGCCCACGTCGTCGGCCATTCCGCGGGCGGGGTATTCGCATTGGCATTGGCCATCGAGGCGCCCGACCGCCTCTTGTCGGCTGCGTTCTTCGACTGCATCCTCACCCAGGTACCGGCCGCCGGGATGCTCGCGGATCTGGCCAAGCCCGCGATCGCGAAGGCCCAGGCGGGCGACTTCGAAGGTGCCGCCGCCACGTTCCTCGCGGGCTTGGGGGTGGACCAGGAGCTCATGGATGAGAGACTCCCCGGGTCATGGTCGGCCCTGACGAGGGACGCCCCCACCTGGTTCCAGGTCGACGCACCGGTCATCAACACG
>JAHWKR010000063.1 GCA_019347805.1 Methanobacteriota archaeon | reverse complement strand
CTTCATGAACCTGTTCGGCAACGCGGTCAAGTACGGCCGCGGTGAAGGTGAGGCTCCGGCCCATGTGCGTGTGACGAGCCGTCCGATGCCGCAGACGGGACGGCCGGTCTGGTGGGTCATCGATGTCGACGACGACGGCCCGGGAATCCCCGAGGGGTACGAGGAGCGCATCTTCCGGCCGTTCGAGCGTGCCCCAGACAGGCCGGGGCGCGAGCAGTCGGGGACCGGTGTCGGTCTCGCCATCGCCCGCAAGGTCGCCCGCCACTATGGGGGTGACCTCATCGCCATGAACCGGCCCGAGGGCGGGGCGCGCTTCCGGTTGACCTTGCCTTATTCGCTCGTCATCGAGCCGCCACGACGTCTTTAAAGACCTCCAGCCGATGCCGCTACCGAGGCACATGAAGTCGTTGGAGGAGCAGATGGCGTTCTATGCCGCCTATCACCGGCATCCCATGAACCGGGCGTCCCATTTCGTCGGCGTGCCCGTCATCGTCTTCTCGATCATGGGCCTGTTGGACCTCGCGCGCTTCACCGACATCACGCTCTGGGTCTATCCGCTCTCCCTTGCGCTCGTCGTCACCGTCCTGGTGCTCGTCTACTACTACCTGCTGGACGTGCCGCTCGCGCTCTTCATGACCGTCCTCTTCGGGGCGATGCTCTTCGGCGTGGTCGCGTTGCGTGACGCGCTCGCGTCGACCACCGTCGTCGCCTGGGTCCACGTCGGACTCTTCGTCGGGGGTTGGATCCTGCAGCTTCTGGGTCATGGCGTGTGGGAGAAGCGCAAGCCGGCCTTGGCGGACAACCTTTTCCAGGTCTTCGTGGCGCCGCTGTTCCTTGCCACCGAGTTCTTCTTCGCCATCGGGTTGCGCCGCAAGACGCACGCGCGCGTCGAGGAGCTCATGCAGGCGCATCTGCCGGCGCGGCCCTCTTGATCACGCCTGCAGGTCACGGAGCGCACCGAGCGTCTTCTCGATGTCGTCCTTGTCGATGTGACGGTGGGTGACGAAGCGGACGGCGCCGCCGTCACCTGGCAGGCACAGCACGCCTTTTTTCTTCGCCGCGGCGGCATACTGGGTGGGGGTGAGACCGCGAGGTCCGGGGTCGGCCATGACGATGTTGGTCCGGACCGCGTCCGGGTCGATCGCGAGGCCTTGGTCGCGCAATCCTTCGGCGAGCCGCTTGGCGTTGACGTGGTCGTCGGCGAGCCGGTCGATGTGGTCGAGCGAGACCAAGGCCGCGGCGGCGAGGACGCCCGATTGGCGCATGGCTCCGCCGGTCATCTTGCGGTAGTGCCGGGCCGTCTCCATCGTCTCCTCGTCGCCGGCGAGGATGCTGCCGACCGGTGCGCTGAGGCCTTTCGAGAAGCAGGCCATCACCGTGTCGCAGCCTTCCGTCAAGCGGGCGGGGGCGACCCGTTGGGCGACGGCGCTGTTCCAGACACGTGCACCGTCGAGATGCATCGGGAGCCCGGCGTCGTGGGCGATGTCGCCGACCGCGCGGGTCTCGTCCGGGGTCCAGATGTTGCCCATCCATCCTTGGGCGCTGTTCTCGATGGCGACGAGGCCTTGGCGGGGATGGACGAAGAACGGCGCGCGCAGGGCGGCCTGGAGTTGTTCAGCGGTGTAGACGCCACCGGGTGCGTCGATGGGGTAGGGTTGGCAGCCAGCGAGGCGGCCCATGGCGCCTGATTCGTAGTGGATGATGTGGGCGCGGCGTTCGCACACCACCTCGGCGCCGCCGCGGCTGTGGGTGAGGAGCGCCACCAGGTTGCCCATGGTGCCGGTGGGGACGAAGAGGCCGGCTTCCTTGCCAAGGAGTGCTGCGGCGCGTGCTTCGAGGCGCGCCATGGTCGGGTCTTCGCCGAAAAGATCGTCGCCGACCTCGGCCTGCGCCATCGCCTCGCGCATCGCCTCGGTCGGCTGGGTGAAGGTGTCGCTGCGCAGGTCGATGATGTCCGGCCGGTCGGGATGGGTGCCATGCACCATCCTATGCCCTCGCAGGCTTGGAAAGGAGCCGTTCGACGTCCGGGCGCTTCGGCAATGTGCCTTGTCCGCCTTTGGTGCGGATGACGAGGGCCGCGCAGGCGCTTCCGAAGCGTGCGGCCTGTTCGGCGTCCATGCCGTCGAGGCGGGCGCTGTGGAACCCGGCGCGGAAGGCGTCCCCGGCGCCGGTCGGGTCGACCACTTCGGCGCGGGGCACGAGGACGGCCGGCACCTCGATGGTGCCGGCTTCGGTGTGCAGGAGCGCGCCGTCCGCGCCGCGCGTCTCGACGACGAGCTCGAGGTCGTGGTCGAAGAGCTGTTCGGGGGCGCCGTATTTCAGGAGGTCGAGTGCGTGCTCCATCTCGACGCGGTTGAAAAACGCGATGTCGGCCGCTTCCAGCATCGCTTCGAGCGTCGTGGCGTCGTAGAGTTGGGACAGTTCTTGGCCCGGGTCGGTGACGACGGTCTTGCCGCGCTTCTTCGCTTCTTTGGCGACCGGGATCCATGCTTTCGGGTGGCCGGTCGCGAAATGGACGACGTCGGCGTCGTCGAGCGGCGCAAGGAGCGGCGGGTATTCGGTCATGCGGCCCATTGGTCCTTGTTCGACGAAACCGATGGTGTCCCCGTTCGGGGCGATGTAGCCCCACCACGCGGGCGTGTCGTGGTCGTCCGTCTGGACGAGGTGGTCGAGACCGACCCCCAAAGTTTCGAGGTGTCTGCGATAGGCGTCGGGGAAGCCGCGTCCGATGTAGGCGGCGACCGACACCGGGGTGCCGAGGCTCGCCGCGCAGGCGACGATGTTGCCGGCGGTCCCCCCCCACAGCATCTCTGTCGATTTGATGGCGACCGTGTGGTCGGTCTTGGGGATGTCCGCCACGTGGACGATGTGGTCGACGTTGACGTGGCCGTAGACGACGAGCCGTCCCATGTTCCACCTATGTGCCGTGGCGCCATTCGGAGCCGTAGGAGACCTGTTCGGCGCTCAGCGAATCGATGGTGATGCCAAGCGTCTGGAGCTTGATGCGGGCGACCCGTTCGTCGATCTCGTCGGGCACCGTGATGACGCCCGCCTCCACGGACGCCTTGCCGCCTTTTTCGACGAGCCAGCGCAGCGAGAGCGCCTGGATGGCGAAGCTCATGTCCATGATCTCGACCGGGTGGCCTTGGCCGCTTGCCAGGTTGACGAGCCGTCCGCTCGCGACCAGGTAGACCGTCCGACCGTCCTTGAGGGTGTAGCCGGTGACGCCTTCGCGCACGGGTTCCACCTTGGTGGCGGCCGCTTCGAGGTCGGGTTTCCAGATCTCGTTGTCGAAGTGGCCGGCGTTCGCCAAGACGGCGCCGTCCTTGAGGCGGGGGATCTGACGGGCGTCGAGGATCTTGGTCATCCCGGTCGCGGTGAGGACGAAGTCGGCGATGGAGACCGCCTCCTCCATGGGCATGACCTGATAGCCGTCGAGGCGCGCCTCGATGGCCTTCACGGGGTCGACCTCGGTGACGATGACGTTGGCGCCGAGGCCGTTCGCGCGCATGGCGATGCCGCGGCCGCACCAGCCGTAGCCGGCGACGACGACGTTCTTGCCGGCGATGAGCAGGTTGGTCGCATGCATGAGCCCGTCGAAGGTGCTCTGACCGGTGCCGTAGCGGTTGTCGAAGAGGTGCTTCATCTTGGCGTCGTTGACGTCCATCATGGGGAACGTCAGGGCGCCGTCGGCGCTCATCGCCTTGAGGCGCACGATGCCGGTGGTGGTCTCCTCGCAGCCACCCTTGATGTTGGGGAGCGCGTCCTTGCGGTCCTGGTGGGCGAGGAAGACGAGGTCGCAGCCATCGTCGATGACATAGTCGGGGCCGAGGTCGAGGACGTTGTTGAGGTTGCGGTAGTATTCTTCCGTCGTCTCGCCCTTCTTGGCGAAGGTCTCGAGGCCGTAGTGCAGGTTCAACGCCGCGGCGACCCGGTCGTCGGTGGAGTCGGGGTTGCACGAAGCGAGGCGCACCTCGGCGCCGCCCGCCTGGATGGCAAGGGCCAGTGCGGCGGTCTTCGCTTCGACGTGGAGGGCCATGCCGACCTTGATGCCGGAAAACGGCTTGTCCTTCTCGAACTCGGCGCGGATCGCTTCCATGACGCCCATGTGGCGACGGGCCCATTCGATGCGGTGGATCCCTTCCTGGGCGATCGGGTCGAGGACGGTGCTCATGCTCATGCCAGGGCGGGGGACCGGGGGGTCGGTGATAACGGCTTCGATGGTGAACCAGAGGAATCCCAGCGGGGTACCAGGAGGGGCGTGCCGGGGTGCATAAAAAGGGGCTTGCTGGTCGGGACCTGTGGAGCGGTATCTGGCTGGCGACCACGAGGACGCCCTTTCGCGTGACGTCGTCCTGGCTCCGCCCACTTGCTGTTGCTGCTCTTGCTGCTGCTGCACACTGGGTGTGCCGGAAATCGTCGTGGCCCACCGCCGTCTGGCCGCGTTCGACACCGCGGCGACGGATGCTGGTGACTGGCCGGAGCTGGTGGATGCGCATGCGGTGCTGCTTGGCGGCTTGGCGCGGGGGAACCTGTATGGCTTGCTGTTCATGTTGCTGCTGTTCGTGCTTTTGGGGGAGATCCTCATTCTCGCGACGGCGGTCGGCGGCCTCATCCTCGTGGTCGGCACCGTCTTCCTGTCCGTCCGGTGTGGCATCGAGTACGAGCTGGACGGTAGCTGGCTCATGGCTTCGCTTCTCGCGCTCGGGAACGTGGTGGCCATGGTGCTCGTCGTCGTGGCGGAGATCTACCTCGTCCTGGGGATCTTTTCGGCGGGGATCCTCATCATCCCGCCCGGCCTCCTCGGGGTCGTGTTCGCGATATGGCTCGTGCGGCGGGGCGACGCGGCGAAAGACCGGATCGCGGCGGCGCGAAGGCGGGCAGGGCCTGTGGCGACCGACGAAGAGGAATGAAGGGCCCCTCCATCGCGGCTCCAGCCGCGACCGTTGCGATACCCACTTCAACGTCTCCCCCGTCCCCCGCTCCGATGAGCCGTCCCCGTGCCCGCTTGCGGCCCGATGCCCAGGTGCTCGTGGATTACCCGGACCAGGTCAAGGTCGTGCTCCCGTCGGGCGCCGCATTGGCGTTCCCGGTCCACGGGAAGGCGGTGGAGACCGCGCTCGCCCTGCGCACGGCGGACAAGGGATGGGAGGTCTGTCCGGAGGTCATGCGACGCCTCGAGGAGCGGGGTCTTCTCGTGCCGCACGACACGCCGGTGGAACGGCTCTTTCTCACCGGTGGCCTCGCCGAAGGTCTTCCGGTGCGCGACGGCCGCGTCTGCGTCCTCGGTGACGGGGTCGTGGCGAAAGCGGCGTGGCGCACACTTGTCGAGCTCGGCACCTCGCGCGCCCGCATCGTCTCCGGCACCGACCTGGAGCGCATCGACACCGACGGGGACTTCGTCCTTCTTGCCTTGGATCGCCTGGAACCGACGACATTGGAGTCGGTGAACACTTGGGCGGTCGAGACGGGGACACCTTGGTTGCCGGCGGGGCCGTTCGAGCCGCGTCGCTTGAACGTCGGTCCGCTCGTCGTTCCGGGCCAGACCGCCTGTTGGTCCTGTTTCACGGTGCGCAGGCGCACGAACACGCGCGACCGTCAGGTCTTCGACCATCTGTGGCGCATGAACGGTTCACGGCCGAAGGCGACGAACGTGCCGTCGACGCTCGTATCCACAGCGGGCCATTTCGCGGCATTGGAGGCGGCACGCTTCCTCGGCGGCGTCGTGCCGGCGACATTGGAATCGTCCTGGAGCCTTGGCCTCGACGGCTTCGGCACCGCGCACGACACGGTCCTGCGCGCACCTCGCTGCCCTGTCTGTTCGCGTCTGAGGCGTACACCGGCGCGGGAACCGTGGACCGCCTTGCCGCGGGGGGCGTAGATGCACGCCGGCCTCGTCTCGCCACGCACCGGCATCGTGCGCAGGCTCGTCCCCTATGCGCCCGAGGCGGGCGATCCACCGCTTGTCGTCGTCGGTTCCGAGGTGCGCGACCCGGACCTCCTGGGTGGCCTCGGCGGGGTGAGCGCATCGGGCGCGGCCGGGTTCGACCGGGCGACGGCCGAGCAGGCGGCTCTTGGTGAGGCGTGCGAGCGTTATGCCGCGGCGTTCCTGCACGAGGACGCGAAGCAGGCGACCGTCGGCGACACCAAGGACGCGGTCGAAGGATGGAGTCTGTTCACCGAGCGTCAGTACGGACGTGACGGCTTCCCGTTCGTGCCGTGGGCGGACGACACGCTTCTGACCTGGGTCCCGGTGGAACGATTGACGCCGCTTCGCGGGCCGTTCCCGGATGCGCGCGAAGATGGCGACAGGTGGTCACGGCTTCGCCGGTTCGTTCCGAAGCGGCCGGAATTGGCGCCGGCGCAGATGGTGCACCTGCCGTTCCTTCCCGACGCGCCCGAGCGGATGCTGGCGCCTTGTCTCTCGACCGGTCTCGCTGCGGGTCCCGATCTCGCATCGGCGGTCCTCGCCGGACTCTACGAGGTGGTCGAGCGGGACGCCTTCACGTTGGCGTGGTTGCACGATGCGCGGCCGCCGCGTGTCCGAGAAGAACATCTGCCACCGCGGGTCCGCGCCCTTACGTCATACGGCACCTTCGGCATCTTCGACATCACCTCCGACATAGGATTACCGACGTTCCTCTGTGTCCTCGAAAAAGCGAGCACGGTGGGCGCGGTGCGCGTGGTCGGTGCCGCGACGCGCCACGATGCGGACACGGCGATGGAGAAGGCGGTCGTCGAGGCGTTCCAGACGGTCCCCTATGTGCGGGACCTGGTGCGGGCGGAACCGTCGTGGCGGGCGGGGCGCTTCTTTGAGAAGCTGCATGATTTCCGCGACCATGCACGGTTCTACACGGTCCACCCGGAGCATGAGCTCGGCCTCGCCCACTACCTGCGCGGGCCCTGGTCCGAGGTAGAGCCGACCCGGCTCGAAGACGCACCGGCCGACAGCCTCGGTCGCGTGAAGGATGTCGCCGGACGGCTTGACGAGTTCGGACTGGCGGCGTGGTGGGCCGATCTCACGATGCCGGATGTCGCGGCGGCGGGTTACCGTGTCGCGCGTGTCGTGGTGCCGGGGGCGCAGCCGCTCCACGGCCTCTACCAGGCGCCGCACCTTGGCGGTGCGCGGTTCCGCGCGGCCGATCGGCATCTTCCCTATCTGGAGACCGTGAAGACCGAGACGGAGGTGAATCCATGGCCGCACCCCTTCGCGTGAAGGATGAAGGGCTCGAGGGGCGCGCCGAGCCGGACGCCGAGGCGCTCCTTGTCGACCATCGCGTCGAGCACGCCGAGGCGACCGACCCGGCGGAGCTGTTCCACGAGGCGACGAAGTACGCGCCCTACAACCTGCCGCGCACGTTGCGCGCCTACCGTGCCTATCCGGCATGGGCGGAAGCACAGCCGTTCGAGCTCGTGCCGACCAAGCGCTATCCGGATGGCGTCCAGGTGGCGCTTCCGGACCCGGGCAAGGCGCGTCGCTCCTTGTCGTGGGTGCTCCGCGAGCGGCGGTCGCGGATGGCGGGGCCGGTGGCGCCGGACCTGCGTGAGACGGCGGCGCTGCTTGCGGCCGGGTTCCGTGCCGATGGCGAGGGGCGTCGTCCGGCGCCGGGCGCGGGCGGGCTCTACCCGCTCGAGGTCTACCTCGTCGCGGCCGGGTTGCGCGGTCTCGGTGACGGGATCTGGCATTACGATCCGTACGGCCATCGACTCGAACAGGTGTCGGACCGGGTGCCGGACGTTTCCGCATGGTACCTGGCCGATGGGACGTTCGGGATCGCCGCCGGGCACTTCGTCGTCACCGCGGTCCTGCCACGCCTGCGCATCAAGTATGGCGCCCGTGGGTACCGCTTCGCGCTCCAGGAATCGGGTCATGCGGTGCAGAACCTGCTCCTGCGCGCCGAGGTCGAGGGGGTGTCCGTGACCCCCGTCGGCGGTTTCTTCGACGACAAGATCCATGACGACCTGGGGCTCGACGGGGTCGACGAGGTGGCGCTTTATCTCGTACCGTTCGGCAAGGTGTAGTCGCATTGCCGCGATGGGCAAGGTTGATACGTCTCCAACGTTCACTCATCCATGAGAAGGTCCCCAGGACCTACTCGAAGCTGGGTCGGCTGCGAAAGCGGTTTATGTGCCGCACCGGTCGTCCGCCCAGCCCCCTCCTGGTGAACCCATGGCCGAGGCAGTACCCGTAAACGGGTCGACAAGACCCCCGATCCGTCTGGTCCGCTCCGACGAAGCGCGCCTTCCGACCGAGCATGGCAATTTCCGTATCGTCGCCTTCACCGAGGAGGCGACCGGGAAGGAGCATCTCGCCATCGTCGCCGGCGAGACCGAGGGCCGACATGGGGTCCTCGTGCGTCTGCACAGCGAGTGCCTGACCGGCGACGTCCTCGGCTCGAAGCGCTGCGACTGTGGTGCCCAACTCGACCTCGCCCTCAGCCGCATCGCCGACGAGGGCGGCGTCGTCCTCTACCTGCGCCAGGAAGGCCGCGGCATCGGGCTCGCGAACAAGGTGCGTGCCTACCACCTGCAGGACCAGGGCATGGACACGATCCAGGCCAACCTGCACCTTGGTTTCCCGGCGGACGCCCGCTGCTATACGGTCGCCGCGGAGATCCTCGACGCGCTCGGTGTCCAGTGCGTCCGGCTCATGACCAACAATCCGGACAAGGTCGAGAAGCTGCGCAAGAAGGGCATCGAGGTGGTGGCGCGTGAACCCCACGAGATCCCGCCGAACGACGAGAACCGTGCCTATCTCGTCACCAAGCGCGACAAGATGAGCCACACGCTCGTCATCGACCCGGAACCGTAGGTCCGGTCATCGACCCCGGCTCAGGGGGACGGCGTCTCGACGACCGTCCCGCACGCGACGCACATCAGCCGTCCCGCCTGTGACGACCTCCTGCCTGGTCCGGGTACGGCGGTGTCTTCGACGTTCTCCGTCTCAGGAAGGGACGGAGCGACCTGTACGTGCTTGCCGGCGCGCCCGGCGGCCATCGGACCACCGCATTCAGGGCATCGGGACGGGGACATGGGCGCCCGTGTGATCCTGGCTCGGGCTCATGAACGTTTGGTGAACGGGAGGGTGCGGGGCGTGGACCGGTCAGGTCTTGCCGAGCGCCTGCTCGAGGTCCTCGACGAGGTCGTCGATCGACTCCAGACCGACCGAGAGGCGGATGAGACCGTCGGTGAGACCGCTCGCTTCCCGTTCCGCCTTCGGGATGCCTCCGTGGGTCATCGAGGCGGGATGGTCCACCAGGCTTTCGACGGCGCCGAGGCTTTCGGCGAGGGTCCACAACCGTACGCTCTTCATGAAGCGGAGACCCGCCTTGAGTCCGCCGCGCACCTCGAAGCTCACCATCGCCCCCGGCGTGCGCATCTGGCGCTTGGCGAGTGGGTACTGGTCGTTGGAGGTGAGGCCGGGGTACCACACCGCCTCGATCTTGCCATGGGTCTCGAGGTGTTCGGCGATGTATCGCGCGTTCTCCGCCTGGCGGTCCATGCGCACGTGCAGCGTCTTGAGTCCACGGTGGGCGAGGTAGGCGCTCCAGGGGTCCATGACGCCACCGATGGCGTTCTGGAGCCAGTGGAGCTTCTCGCCGAGCGCCTCGTCGGAAACGACGAGCGCACCGCCGACGACGTCGCTGTGGCCGCCGATGTATTTGGTCGCCGAGTGCAACACGGCGTCGGCGCCGAG
>JAHWKR010000062.1 GCA_019347805.1 Methanobacteriota archaeon | reverse complement strand
TTCGTGATACCATGATGATCCCCGTCCGATGCTTCACATGTGGCCGCGTGATCGGTAGTGACTACCAACGCTTCGTGCAGCGCACGGACGCCGGTGAGGACGCGAAGGCCGTCATGGACGACCTCGGCGTCGACCGCGTCTGCTGTCGTCGTATGATCATGGGCCATGTGCAGCTCATCCACGAAGCCGCCATCTACGAATAGGCCCTTCCATCCGTCTCTTCTCCCCTCCGTCTTCTTCTCTCGTCCCCACCTCTTTTAGGGAACCCTTCCCACCGTTTTTTCAACCACCACAGGGCCTCCGCCACCGTTGGCGCATCCCCATCCCCACCCGCGTGAGCCGCCTCACCATATCGGCAAGCGGCGCGGCAAGCTGCGCGAACTCGTCTTCGGCCTCGAGGACGGCATGGTCTCCACGATGGGCGTCATCACCGGTATCGCCGCCGGCACCGGCTCCAGGCTCCTCATCCTCCTCTCGGGTCTCGTCGTCATCCTAGTGGAGGCGCTCTCCATGGCGGCCGGTTCGTTCCTGTCCAACAAATCCGAAGAGGAACTGGAGCGCAAGCTCTTGGCCGAAGAGCTGCACGAGATCCGGCACCACCCGGAGAAGGAACGCAGGGAGCTCAAGGAGTTCTACACCCAGCGCGGTTTCCCGCCGGCGGAACAGAAGATCCTCATCGAGCGGCTCATGTCCGACGAGGACCTGCTTCTTGAGGAGATGGCGCACAAGGAACTCGGCATCGTCTTCGGCCATAGCGAAGCCCCCGGCAAGAAGGCGGCCATCATGTACGGCGCTTACGCCGCCGGCGGCATCGTGCCCCTCGTCCCCTACCTCGTCATCCTGCCACCCGCCGCCATCCCGATCTCCGTCGCGGCGACCGCCGTCGGCCTCTTCGCACTCGGCTTTGGCAAAGGTGCCATCGTCGGGACCTCGAGGGCCAAGAGCGGCCTCGAGATGCTCCTCGTCGGCATGGGGGCAGCCCTCATGGGCCTCGCCGCAGGTAGCGTCGCCGGGCACTTGTTGGGCATCGAAGGGGCTTTGCTCTGAACCGACCCCCCGATCCCCCTCAGCCGAGACCCCCTCCCACAGAGGGCTCACGTTCGGTCTCCCCCCACTCCCAAGGCAAAACGGATAACCCGCAGGCCTCCATCCCCTTGACCGGTGAACCACCCCCTCCTGGGCCTCGCCACCATCGGCGTCGCCCTCGTCCTACTCTCGGCCCTCTTTGCCGACGTGCAGGGCGAGGTGGAGGACCCGCGCATCAGCAATCTTGACAAATGGGCCGCGGAGAAGGCCGCCGAGAACGCCGACAAGCTCGACCTTTCCAAGATCGACCCGAAGGACCTCCCGGACCTTGCGGACAAGGACATCGACCTGTCGGACGTCGAGATCCCCGAGGACATGGACCTGACGCTCCCCGAAGGCACGACCATCGACGGGAACACGATCACCCTCGGCGACGACATGCGCATCACCGTCCCGCCCGGCACCCGCATCCATGATTTCGAGATGGAGCTGCCGCGCGGCGGTGAGATGAAGGTGCCCGAGGGCACCATCGTCAACGATGACACGCTCGTCTTCCCCCCCGGCACGATCCTTGAGCTTCCGGACGGCACCAAGATCCCGCTCCCGCAGGGCGGCACGATGACCTTCCCCGGTCGCACCAAGGCAGACCTTGAGCGCGACATCGCCGACGGCAAGGTCACGATCACGCCAGGCACGACGCTCGCCGCGCCGGTCATCGAGACGCCGAGCGCCTGGCCCATCACCCTCCCCAAGGGCACCAAACTGACACTTCCTGGAGGAACAGGATTCCCGGACGGACACCTCGACAAGGACACGCCCTATACGGTCCCGGAAGGGACAACGGTCACCTTCCCAGGAAAGACCGGCGGGACCGGTGGAACGGGAGGAACAGGCGGGACCGGCGGCACCGGCAGCGAGCCAGCGAAACCCCCGAAGGAGTGGCGCGAGACGGAGACCGACATCACCGGTTCCGACCCGGTCGTCCGGAAGGGCGAGAGTTTCACCGTGGAAGGCTACGTCAACGAAAAAGGCGGAGCAGGCCTCGCCGACGCTCTGGTGCGCATCTACCTCAACGAGACCAAGACCACACCGGGGACGGAGATCGGCTCCGGACGCACAGACCCCGACGGCACCTACCACATCGAGACCACCATCCCCCCCGACCTGCCGCCGCGTGACTATCAGCTGGTCGGGCAGCACCCGGGGATGCTCAGGAACGAGATCCGTTGGAACGCCAGTTGGAGCGACCCGCCCATCGCGGTCATCGACGACGCGGCCCTTTCCCTTGAACTCCCAGACCGTACCGGGGTCGGAAGCCCTACCCCGGTCCGTGCCCGCCTCACCGACAGCCATGGGGCACCCATCGAGGGGGCCACCGTCCGCCTCGACATCCGCGATTCACCGCGCGTCGTCGACACCCTAACGACCGACCACGATGGGCGCGTCCACTTCGTCCATGTCTTCCAGCTCAGCCGCACCACCGTCGACGTCGACGCCTATTTCGACGGCAACGACCATCTCGGCGCGGCGAGATCGAGCGGGAACGTCGATGTCGTCGACCTCGGGTTCCATCCTGATGGTGACCTACCGATGCGCGCTCGTCCTGGGGATCCGCTCGTCATCACCGGTGTCCTCTACGACGGCGACCGCACCGTGTGGGGCGAACGGCTGCGGGTGGCGACCGGGTGGGGCTCTGATCTGCGCGACACCACCGATTTCGAGGGCCGGGTCCGGATCGAGACCACGATCCCGTTCGATGTCGACCGCGGGCGCCATACCGTCACCATCGCGACTGAGCGTGACGGCTTCGTGGTCGGCAGTGTCGATGTACTCGTGCAGGAAGCGATCTCGATCTCTCACGCGTTTCCAGGCCACTACGCCGATGGGAGCGTGCCGCGCATCGAGGTCTTCGTCCATTCCGGTGGACGGGTGTTGTGGTTCGATCGTGAGACCATGGTCGCCGACGCGCGCACCGGGATGGACGGCCTCCGGATCACCGCCCGCAACACGGCGACCGGGGACGTGACGAGTGCGGTCACAGGAAAAGACGGCATCGCCCGCATCGCTCTCCCCGTGGGAATCGAGAAGGGGGACCGCATCACACTGACCGTCCCAGAGACCGACCGCAACACCGCCGCCTCCGCGTACCTCGAGGCTGTTCCCGTCCATCTTGAGGCGCGGCCGATCGGCCGCATCGAGCGCGGCATCCAGACCGAGGCGGTCCTGCGGCTTTCCGCCACGACCCCCGACGGGCGTACCCTCGAGAATGTCGCGGCAGGGCAGGTCCATGGCCTCAAGGAGGCGCACCTAGCGATCGGCGGCCGCACGATCAAGACCTCGTGGGTCTCCGACGAGTTGCGCTTCCCGCTCAAACTCCCTTCCGACCTGATCCCCGGCACCTACACGGCGGTCCTCACCACGGACCTCCCCGGCCACCAGACCGACGTCACCGTCGAGGTGGTCGCGCACGTCGCGTTGTCCCTCGCGGGACTCCCGAGGCAATACGAGAAAGGCGAAGGGTTCGGCTTCAACGTCACCGCGGTCCTGGACGACGGCACCCCGCTTGCGAAGAACACGCTCACCGTCGTCCTCACACTTGGAAAAGAGACGCACGAACTCAAGAGCGAGACGGACGGCACCGGCGTCGCCAGGTTCAACGTCCCTGGCGACCTGCTCTCGGGTGACGACCTCCGCTTGGAGGTGAAGAGTCCCGAAGGCCCGACCTATGCGCCGGCGAGCGTCACCCGAACCCTCACGACGCCGACCTCGTTCCTCGTGCCGACCCTGCTTGCGCTCGGCGTCCTGCTCCTTGCCGGCGGAGCCTATGCCACCTGGCGCCTCTCACGTCGCTCCGGCGGATTGCGTGCCGCCCTCCGCGACCAGGACCCCCGACCTGCGCCCGATGTCGTCTACCATATCGAAGGCCGTCCCGAAGAGTTACCGCTCGCCGCCGCACCCGGTCAAGCGCTCTCCCTCCGCGTACGGGTCGCGCCGACGGCGCGCGACGCACAAGCCATGGAAGACGAAGCGAATCCCACACGCACCAAGGCGAACGACACGCCGACCCGGGGCACGCGGTCAACGCTGGCCGCCTCCGTGACGCTCCAGGTCGACGGCACGGACATCCACGTCCCGCTCGCACGAGGAGAAGGACAAGCGGCCCTCCCAGCTTTCGACGCCGGTGACCACCCGGTCCGCTTCCACGTGCGCACGGACAAGCGCCACCGGCCGGTCACCATCGAGGCCACGTTGCGTGTCGCGCGTTGGCCCGAGCAGGTCATCCACGATTACGAGACGTTGCGCATCGCCGCAGCGCTTGTCCTCCCCGACCTGCCGAACACACCACGGCTTCTCGAGGACGGACTCAAGCGTGCGTTCCCCGACCTTCCGCGCCGCGCCGTCGAGGACCTCATCACGACCTACGAGACCGCGACCTACAGCACGCATCCGGTCGACGAAAAGGAGTGGGTCCGCTTCGCGACGATCGCGATGCGCATCACGAAGCGGCTCGAAGCGCGCATCGGTCGCGCGTGGGACAGAGAGACCAATGATGCGGTCCGGAAGGCGATCGATGATGCGACGACGGCTGGTCAAGGAGCGGTCGCATGAGCAGACGCCCGGACTGGCAACAAGTGCCGGACGCACCGGCCATCCAGCCGTCGCCGAGCCATTCCCCTGGATCACCCACCCGAGCTGCGGCCATCCCGACTCCCGTCACCGAGGAGGAGGATGCACCGAGTTTCTCCGCGAACCGGGCCCCGACCGCGCAGGTCGCCAGCGTGGTCGTCGTCGGCATCGCCACCCTCATAGCGCTTGCCATCTCAAGAGCTCCGGGGTCCCCACGGCTCTTCGACGTCCTGGCCCTTGCGCTCCTCCTGCGCCTCGTCGGTGACATCCCCGGCGTCGCGGCACCAAGGAACCCCTTCGCGGTGGGCATCGAGGGAGCCATGCGGGCGGTCTCGTGGAGTGTAGGAGGGGTCGGTCTCATCGCCCTCTTGGCGAACGACGACCCGTGGGCCCTCGCGCCCTGGATGGTCGGCGCCGGACTGGCACTCGGCGGCCTGAACCTCTACGGGCACCACAAGCGGGCCATGGAGCTCTCGCGACGACTCGGTATCGGAGAGGGCACGGCCGGCGCGTTCGCCGCTGCCGTCGGCTTGCCGCTCGCGCTCTCAGGCGCATTGGACGGCCCGGCCGGGGTCCTCCTCCCAGGGCTCGTTCTCGTCGTCGGCGTCGCGGTCGCCCTCACCACCAGCAAGAGGCTCCTTCATAGCGAAAAGAAGACGAAAAAAACGGATGTCATCGGCTGGAACGCCTGGTTCCAGGAGCACTTCTTCCGCCACATGCTCATCCTCGCCGCGGTCGTGGCCTACTTCTTCCTCCGCGACCCGTTGCGTGGCTTCATCGGATCGTTCTTCGTCCCCGTCGAATACGCGATCGGCGTCACGCTCCTCTCGCTCGTCTTCCTCTCACTGAGATCTTACCTGCGCAAGCGGCTGTCGGAGCATCCGCTCGCCAGTCCCCACCGGCGCCACGAGGAGGTCATCGAACGGCAGGGCGACCCTTCCTATGACCATCTCGACCGGTCGGTCGCGGCGTTCCTCGACCGTGGCGACACGACGCCGATGCAGGCGCTTTCCGACGACCTTGAGGACCGTGGCGTGCCGGCGTCGCGCCACCTGGAACCGATCCTTTCCTACAAAGCGCCGGACCACATCACGCTCGTCCATCCCGCCTGGCTGTACGGCGCCCGTGTCGCCGTCCTGTTCCTCATCGCGCTCGCTCTCGCGCTCTTCCTCGGCGACCTGGGTGGCGACGAAACGCCCGCAGCGCTCGAATCGGCCGCCTCGGCATTCTTCCTTCTCGTCTTCGGCCTCGGACTCTACCTGTCGCAGGCCAACAGCTTCGGCGGACCCTGGTGGGGCCGCATGATGATCGGATATGCCGGGTATCTCTTCCTCTTCCTCGCCGACGACCGCCTCGGGACGCTCACCGGACGTGCAAGTCTCGTCAGTACGTTGCCCGGCCCCACGGGTGGGATCGTCCTCATCGTGCTCGCGCTTCTTCCGCTGGGTCATCTCCTCTCGCGCGACCGCACCAAGAAGCCCCACTACGCGGTGCGGCAACGCGACCCGGTCGCGACCATCGAACAGTTGCGTCACGAGACAGAACGAGCGCTGGTCAAGCGCTTCCTGTGGCTGTCGGTGATGGGTCTCATCTTCTTCGTCGTGGTCGGACAGATCGCTTCGGCGACGGGTGCGGACACGGGCTTCATCGTCAACACCTATCTCGTCCTGGCCCTGGCGTTCCTCGTCCATCCTGTCTTGCTCGTCGCGGGCTTGCGCCTCGGCAAGGAGCATGTCGCCCGGCAGGACCGCGCCGAACGGACACGCCGAAAGCAGCGTTACACGGCCGCCATACGCGACCTTGGCGTCCTCTTCGCCGAGATGCGCCATCCGCCGGCGGCGGACGAACGACAGCGCATCACCACCGCTCCCCGGCTCGGACCCGACGGCCGCCCGACACCCTACGCCATGCCCCCCGTTCCATCGGTTCCGCCGACCGTTCCGCTCACCGGTTTCCGTCCTTCGGAGGCCGCCCACAAGACCCCCACGTATCGTCCATAGGACCAGGAGACTAGTGAAATGACCGAGACCCAGGTACAGAACCCGCGCGTCGTTTTCGACGGTGTGCTCGAGCGCATCGGAGGTTCCTTCGTCGGCGACCCGACGCTTCTCCGCAAGGTCTTGGCGGCGGCGCTCGCCAATGGACACGTGCTCTTCGAGGATTATCCCGGATTGGGGAAGACGCTCCTTGTCAAGGTGGTGTCGCGGGTGCTCGGTGCCGATGCGCGTCGGGTCCAGTTCACGCCCGACATCCTACCGGCCGACATCACGGGGACGAAGGTGTGGGACACGGACGAGGGGCGTTTCCGCCTAGAAAAGGGCCCGGTCTTCACGAACGTGCTCTTGGCCGACGAGATCAACCGCGCCCCGCCGAAGACCCAATCGGCGCTTCTGGAGGCGATGGAGGAGAGGCAGGTGACGATCGAGGGGGACACGCACATCCTGCCGCCGCCTTTCTTCGTCCTCGCCACGCAGAACCCCATCGAACAGGAGGGTACCTATCCGCTTCCGGAGGCGCAGATGGATCGCTTCCTGATGAAACTCTCGACCGGTTATCCGCCCAATCTGGCGGCGGAGCGTGAGATCCTCAAGCGCCGCATCGCATGGCAGAAGGAGGACCCGACGGCCGACATCCAGCCGGCGATGGACATCGAGTCGTTCCGCAAGTACCAGATGCTGTGCGAGACGCGCATCTTCGTCCATGATGATGTGCTCGACTACATCTCGACTCTCGTTCGTGAGCTGCGGTCGCACCCGCGCCTCGAGATCGGTCCGTCGCCCCGTGGCGCCTTGGCGCTCCTGCGCGCATCGAGGGCCCTTGCACTCCTCCACGGCCGGGATTTCGTGACACCGGACGATGTGAGGATGATCGCCATCGATTGTCTCGCCCATCGCAGCATCGTCGAGATGGAGCAGGCGCTCGAAGGCTTCCGTTCCGAGGATGCGGTCGCCGATGTCCTGAACAAGGTGCGGCCCCCGTTCCGGTTCAAGAGGGGCGCCTAGATGCTGACACGTGCCGGTTATGCCTTGCTCTCTGCGAGCACGATCCTGTTCGTCGCAGGACTGCCGACCGGCAACCTCTATGTCATCACGCTCGCGCTCCTTCCGCTCGCCTTCTTCCTCCTCGCGGCGGTCGGAACGACCCCCAGGTCGGTGCGCACCCAGCTCATCCTGCCGGAGCGCGCCGTGCGTGTCGGCGACGAAGTGACGCTCCGGTTGCGCTACGAGGTCAAGGGCGGTACGGGCCTCTTGGAATTGCACCAACCGCTTCCCGGCCTTTTCCGGCTCACTGCGGGGAGCAACATCCATCTGCTTCCCAAACGCCCCGGCAGCATGTCTGGCGAAGTGCGTTTCACCGTCCGTGTGCCGCGCCGTGGCCGCTTCGTCCTCGGCCGGACAGACTGGGAGCTCGTGCCGTCGCTCGGCTTCGCCAAGAGCGCCACCGGGCGCTCGGGCACAGAGCAAGCCATCGAGGTGCGGCCCGCGCTCACGTCGTTCAAGCGGATGGTCAACACCAAGGCACGGGCGCAGAGCTTCTTTCCGGAGAACGACGAGGCGCGGATGGGCATACAGACGACGGAGTTCCGCGACATCCGCGAATACGTCAAAGGCGACCCGCCACGGACCATCAACTGGAAGGCGACGGCACGGGTGCTCGCCCGTTCGGCGGGCGGGCCCGGTGCGGGGACGAAAGAGGCGCGCAGGGCGTCCGCGCGGCGTGTCGTGCCGCTTGTCAACCAATACGAGTTCGAGGGCAAGAAGTCGGTCTGGGTCTACCTCGATTGCGGACCGCATATGCGCGTCGGGACGAGCGCCGAGAACGCCTTCGAGGTGGCGCTCGAGGCGGCGGCGGGGGTGGCGCAGTTCTTCATCGACCGCGGCTACCAGGTGGGGTTCTCGCTCTTCAACCGCCCCGATCCGTTCTCGCTCTATCCGGATGTCGGCCAGAAGCAGATGTTGAAGATCCATGAGACCTTGGCGCAGGTCGACGCCACAGACACGACCGGCGACTTCCCGCTCGTCGTCCAGCAGACGAAACGGTTCCTGATGCGCGGCCGCAGCCTGGTCGTCGTCTTGACCCGTGCCGATGCCGCCGATGGGCCGATGCTCTCCGGTCTGCGCACCTTGCGGGGCATCTCGTCGACCGGTCGACGCAGACGGCGCCGGGTACCGGTCATGGTGCTCTCACCGGACCCGTACGGTCTTCTTCCGGACACGAACGAAGGCAGCGAGGCGGCGCGGACGATCCGGCGTTTCCTTGACCAGGAGCGCGTACGCGAGGTGCGTCGTGTCGGGGTCGAGGTGTTGACGTGGGACCCGCGCAAGACACGGTTCCAGAACGTCCTGGTGCGGAGGGCGGCGACACGATGAAGCGCGAGTTCAGTCTCACCGAGCGGGCGGTCTATTCGGCCGTGATGGCCTTCGCGCTCTCCTTGGTCCTGTCGACGAGCCCGATCTGGAAGCATCTCCCGGACGTGAGCGCGCTCCTGGGATCGACATACTCCGCACTGTTCCGCGCGTTGCCCGGATCTCCCAACACCGCCCTCGCCTTCGTGGTCCTCGCGGTCGCCACGTTCGTCTTCCTCCTGCTCATGCGCCACCCCGTGGTCGGCATCGCGGGGATGACGGCGAGCGTCCTCCTTTTCGCGGGATATCCCTATTCCCACATCCGCTGGCACGAGGTCCTGCCGTTCATGCGGTTCCAATCCCGTGACCCGGGTGTCGCCGAATGGGTGCTCGGCCTCTTGCCGGTCGTGTTGCTGCTCCTCGTGCCGATCGTCCTGCAGATCCGTGGCATCCTGGCGCGCTACGAGGAGAAGGGATTGGACCGACGCACCCTCAGGCCGGCCTTGCGCCAACTCATCGAACTGGCCGTCTTGCATGGGGTCGTCGCCATCGGGTTCACCGTGCTGATGGGCGTCATCCTGCTCGGGCTCATGCCCGACCTGAAGACCGGCTCCGGGTGGCTCGTCGACAACTCGCTCATCGTGCTCCTCGTCGCCGGTCTCCTGGTGCTCGCCGGGATCGCCATCGGGAGCGGGTTGTTCTCGAAGGGCGATGTCGTCGCCGGCAATGACGACGCGGAAGAGACCCGAGAGGCATGAGGCAGGTTCGGTAAAAACGTGACCTTCGCCTCGCACCCTCCGGTCGCTCCGCTCATGTTCTGAAGAATGGGTCCGCCCGGCGCGCGAGC
>JAHWKR010000036.1:26281-36879 GCA_019347805.1 Methanobacteriota archaeon | reverse complement strand
CCCACCCCCCTATGTCTGAACTCACCCAAGCGCAGAAGTATCATTTCCGACGCGAGCTCGAGCAGATCGCCGCCTACAAGGGCAGCGGCACCGAACTCGTCACCGTCTACGTGCCGCCCGAGCGCTTGATCTCGGACATCACCAATTACCTGCGCAACGAGTTGGGCGAATCCGCCAACATCAAGTCGAAGTCCACCCGCAAGAACGTCATGGGGGCCATCGAGTCGATGATCTCGCGGCTCAAGAACTTCAAGGAGACGCCGCCGAACGGGCTCGCCTGTTTCGTCGGCGAGGTCATCGTCGGCAACAACCAGACGGACATGGTGGCGCATCTCTTCGAACCACCGCAACCGGTGCCGACCTTCTATTATCGGTGTGACAACAAGTTCTTCCTCGACCCGCTCGAGGGGATGATGACCGAGAAGGAGATCTATGGTCTCATCCTCATCGACCGGCGCGAGTTCACGGTCGGGATCCTCAAGGGCAAACAGGTGACGCCGGTCACCTACCGCACCTCCCAGGTGCCCGGCAAGCATGGTCGGGGCGGTCAGTCCCAGCGCCGGTTCGAGCGCGCCACCGAGGAGGCGGCGCAGCATTGGTACAAGGAGTGCGGCGAGAAGGCGTCGGAGATCTTCCTGCAGCAGGAGGGGCTTCTCGGTGTCTTCCTCGGCGGTCCGGGTCCTTCGAAGCGCGATTTCATCGATGGCAAGCATCTCCACCATGAGCTCGAGAAGAAAATCGTCGAGCCCTATTTCGACACGGGCTACACCGACGAGCACGGGCTCAAGGAACTGGCCGAGATGGCGGCCGAGACGCAGAGCCAGCTGTCGCTCGGGCGTGAGAAGAAGCTTATGCAGCGGCTCATGCGCGAGATCACCAAATCGGAGGGCGGGCTCTCGGTCTATGGAGAGGACCATGTGCGGGCGGCCATCATGCTCGGCGCCCTTGACGTGCTCCTCATCTCGGAGGACATGCGCCGCACCCGGTTGCACGAAAAGTGCAATTCATGCGCTCACGAGGACGTCCGGACCATCAAGTCCGAGGCCGGCGTGACGCCCGAGACGACGACTTGTCCGGAGTGCGGTTCGAACGACCGGGTGTTCCTTTCGACGCAGGATGTGGTCGAGGAGCTCAGTACGATGGCCGAGGAGGCGGGCGGCACGGTCGAGCTGATCGGGTCCGATTCCGAGGAGGGCGAGATGCTCCTGCGCGCCTTCGGCGGGGTCGCAGGCATCATGCGCTACAAGGCGGACGTCGACAAGATGGTCGGCCAGATCGGAAGCGCGTGAGCCTCACGCGCTCGCGATGGCGGGTGCCTCGAGACCGAAGTCGCTGAGGTCGTACTTGGTCAGGCTCGGGCCCGGTTGGTACTGCACCGTGTTGGCGACCTTCTGCTTCTCCACCAGGCCGACCTTCTCGAGGCGGCCGATGTGCCAGTTGGTGGCGCTCGGGCTCGTGCCGACGGCGGAGCAGACGTCCTTCTGGATGACGCCGGGGTTGGTGAGGATGTAGCGGGCGACGTTGCGCGTGATGTCGTTGCGGATGGCCGACACGACCACCTTGGCGCCGTTCGCGAACTTGCCGCCGTTGATGAAGTAGCGGCGGTACTTGCCGTCCTTGATGGAGACGATCGATTTCTCCTGTTCGAAGACCGCCAGGTGGTAGGCGACGGCGTTGCGGGAGATGCCGAGCCGGTCGACGATCTCGTTGAGGGAGACGCCGGGGTCGTTCTCCACGATCTCGAAGACGCCCGCGCGCGTCTCGTTCTTCATGATGTCCTTGGAGGGGATGCGCGACAGGAGCGCGATGCCTCCGAGTCCGATGAGGCGGCGCAGGACGGCGAAGCCGAAGAGGGCGACACCCATGGAGCCGACGGCGAAGAGGGCGACCGCGGAGACGCGGTTGGCGTCCTGCACGAGTCCGGTCGACGTGCTCGCCGTGGTCAGGCCGAAGCCGTCGGAACCGCTTCCGGCGCCGTCGTCGTCGCCGGTGCCGTGCAACAGCAACGCGAGCACGCCGTTCACGGTGGTGGTGGTCTGGCCTCCGATGCGGTCGGAGGCGCCTCCGACGAGGGCGATGACCCGTTGTCCGGAATCAAGTCCGCCCGAGATGAGCCAGGCGGCGGCGTCACCGATGGCGTCCGCGGTGTCGGTGATCGGCGTCAGGATGCCGGTCGCCTTGCCGGGCGCGGCGCGCGCTTCGTCCTCGATGTCCGCGGGTGTGACAGTGGGGGTCTCCGGGACTTCCGGTTCGGGACGCTCAGGGGCTTCGGGCGCAGGGGGATCCTCTTCCGGTGCCGGGTCGTTCTTCGGGTCGGTAGGGTCCGAGCCGCCACCGCTCGGGAGCGGGTTGGCCGGCATGGGGTCGGAAGGTGTCGCCGGGCCGGAGCCTCCGTCCATGGCGGGGGCACGTCGCTCAAGGCTGCGCTCGAGGTCGGCGATGCGGCGCTCGACTTCGTCATGGGTCTGCTTGGCGGTCTCTTCGGCATTGGGTCCACCGCCGGCAAGGACGGGGGCTCCGAGAGAGACAATAACAAGCAGACCGAATGCGATCGAGAGTCCTTTCATGGTTCGCCTGACACCTTCCAGGGTCCAAAACGCAGAATTGGGTATAAATCCTTTATGGACGTGTCATGAAAGGGGCCGGATGGGCCGGGAACAGGCCGGTGCATCCGGATGGGCACCCGCTGGACGACTATATAAATGGAATGGGGGGCGGAACGATTTTTCACGGCGTGTCGGGCGATGCGTTCCCGGCATTTTTTCGTCACAAGATATGCAGTAAGCGTTTCGTCGCCGATCGGTGCCGCTGTCCTCTCCTGAGTGCGCTCGGTGTGGCGCTTCACCGGCCGACCGGCAGGGCCCGTCGCCACAACCCTGAAAAGCGGTCCTTGGGTCGCGCCGCACGTGCCCGCCGAGAACACGCGCCATCCTCTTGCTGCCTTCGAGGCCGAGGCCGGGTCGCGCCTGCGTGACGCCCTCGAGGCCCACGCGCCGGGTACGGAGCCCCGTTTCGTCCACGGTGTGCCGCCCGAGGGACAGGGTGAGTTCGCGGCCGGCTGCTTCCCGCTCGCGAAGACTTTGTCAGCAAAACCGGCCGACATCGCGACCACCCTCGCCGAACGTGTCGCCAAGGGACTCGAGGGGGCCACCGACTCTTGGGTCGCCGGCGTCGCCGCCATGGGGCCATACGTCAACTTCCGCATCGACGTCCCGCGTCTTATCGCCGCGACCCTGCAGGCGACGCATACGCACGGCGATGCCTATGGACGTCTCCCGGAGCGCGCCGAGAAGGTCATCCTGGAGCACACCTCGGCCAACCCGAACGGTCCGCTCCATGTCGGACGCGCGCGCAACCCGATCATCGGCGACACCCTGGTGCGGGCCTACCGCATGGCGGGGTACGACACCGAGGCGCAATACTACGTCGACGACATGGGGAAGCAGGTCGCCATCCTCGCCTGGGCGCGGGCGCATCTCGACGAGGCGCAGGTCGGCAAGCTCATCGGTCCCGCGGCGCGCGACAAGGTCGACCATGTGCAGGTGCGCTACTATCAGGCCGCCAACCGCCTCATGGAGGAGGACGCCGAGGTGGGACGGGAGATCCAGGCGCTCATCCACGCCACCGAGACCGGCGACGACGCGGCACTCGAACGTGTCGAGGAGGGCTATGCCGATGTCTTCCAGGGCATGCGCGATTCGCTCGCCCGCATGGACGTCACGTTCGACCGCTTCATCAAGGAGTCGACCTTCGTCAAGAACGGCGACACCCAGAAGGTCATCGAAGGGCTCCAGGCGCAGACCGAGGTGCCGGTCGGTGCCGAGGGAGAGGCGCTCTATCTCGACCTCGCCCTCAAAGGAGTGACCGGCCGCAGCACGCGCTTCTTCTTCCGCCGCTCCGACGGCACGAGCCTCTACGCCACGCGCGACGTCGCCTACCACTTGTGGAAAGCAGGGCAGGCGGACCGCCTGGTCAACGTCCTCGGTGAGGACCACAAGCTCCAGGCGACCCAGGTGCGCGTCTCGCTCGAAATGCTCAAGGCGCCGACCCTTCCCCAGGTGGTCTTCTATTCCTTCGTCTCGCTCCCGGAGGGCAAGATGAGCACGCGCCGCGGCCGTGTCGTCTTCCTGGACGACCTCTTGGACGAGGCGGTCGAGCGTGCCTATGTCGAGGTCAAGAAGCGGCGCGGCGACGAACTGTCCGAATCCGAGATGCGCACGATCGCGGAACATGTCGGTGTCGGCGCGGTGCGTTTCACCATCGCCAAGGTGCAGGCCGAGAAATCGATCACGTTCAAGTGGGAGGAGGCGTTGTCGTTCGACGGTTTCGCCGCTCCCTTCATCCAATATTCCCACGCCCGTGTCGCCGGCATCCTCGACAAGGCGAAGGCGCATGGTCATCTGCCGGACCCGGACCGGGCGCATCTGCTTGTGCATGACTCCGAGGCCGCCCTCGCCAAGGCCATCGCCCGCCTGCCGGTGGTCGTCGCGGACGCCGCCGCCAAGCACCGCACCCACGGCATCGCCGATTACGCCTATGAGGTCGCCCAGGCGTTCAACGCCTTCTATCGTGATTGCCGGGTCGTCGACGCGGAGACGCCCGAGTTGGTGTCGGCGCGCTTGGCGCTCGTCGAGGCGGCGCGGTCCGCGCTCGCCGCGGCCCACCATCTCCTGGGCATCAAGGCGCTCGAACAGATGTGATGGCAAGGCGAGCCCGATCCCTGCAAGAGGATCTTCGTTCGACATGGCGGTGGGGTGGACTTGTGATGAGACCTGCAGGTCTTGACATGTCGAGGCTCCGGCAAGACCGGACGCCATCGTGAACTACGAGTCCCACGAACGACCAAAGACGAAGGCATGGCGGATCCTCACGTGAGACGGGAGAAGGAGAAGCCCGGTGTTCTCCAGGCGGCGGGCCGCGGCCTCATCGGCCATTGTCCTCGTTGCGATGACGCGACGATGTTCCGCAGGTGGTCCGCGCCGAACCGTTCCTGCCGCACATGTGGGTTGCGCTTCCGCCCGCGCGGCCGGCCCCAGGACCACTTGGCGGCGTTCGTCCTTACCGCTCTTTTGGGGATCACCGTCTCCGGGCTCGCTGTCTGGTTCTTCATCGACGCCACACCCTTCGGCGGTATGGCCGCAGCCCTCTATTCGGTGCCCCTCCTCGCCGCCGTCTTCATCGTCCTGTTCCATCCGGTCGTGGGGCTCGTGACCGGCCTCAAGGCACGGCGCCGCGCCGGTGCCTTCAGATAAGTGGACTCCTTTCTGTTCAAGCAGACCTCCTCAAAGCTGAAATACGCCCCTCGGCTCCAGGACTAAATATGTGGCGCCCGACCGTGATCTTCCTGGCCCTCCTGGCCGTCTCCTTCTCCGGCTGTATCGGTGACGAGACCGCCTCCGATGGTTCGACCTCCGAATGGACCGAACCCGTCTTCGAGGACCTCAAGACCTTGCCGGAGACGATCACCGACATCGGGCTTCTTGGCGCGAGCGACACCCCGTCCGGCTCAGGCATCTGGGTCGACGGCGACCACGCCTATGTCGGTGGACGCGCGACCGGCTTCCATGTCGTCGACATCTCCGACCCCGCCGAACCGGTCGTCGTGGGCCACCTGAACGGCACCGGCGAAGACAAGGAGTCTGGCGTCTACGCCCGCGATGTCGACCTCATCACCTATGCGGATGGGACCAAGGTCGCCGTCTTGGCCGGTCAATCGCTGGGCATGTACTTCGTCGACGTCACCGTCCCGACGGACCCGGTCCTCCTTGCCACCATCGCCACACCGCAGATGCCCTACACCTACGAGGGCGAGGCGCGGGAGATGCCGACGCACAACGTCGCCGCCGTCCCCGGCACCACCCTGGTCTACAATTCACCCTCCGGCGGACTCGGGAGGACCAACCACATCATCGACGCCTCGGTCCCCGACGAACCGAAGGTCATCGGCAACTGGGGGGAGCATGGTTGCCACGACACCACGTTCTATGTCTCCGAGGAAGAGAACAGGTCGCGTGCCTATTGCGCCGGTCGGGATGTGACCGAGATCTGGGACATCGCCGACCCGACCGCACCGGTGCTCCTCACCTCGCTCAACCACCCGGTCGTCGACAACGGCGGCGGCCTGCACCACCTCGCCATGGTCGACCAGACCGCTTCCATCCTCATCATAGGTGACGAGTTCCGCGGCGGCAGCGGACCCGGTTGCCAGGCCGACACCTCGGCCGGTTCGACCCCGCTCGGGGCACTCTGGTTCTTCGACATCAAGGGCGACAATGAGAAGGCACCCAAGGAGCTCGGAAGCTTCTCACCGACCCTCCCGCTCGAGCGCACGCTGGCGGCGAACGGCGATTACCATGAGCGGCTCCTTGCCAACCCGACCGGAGCTCCCCAGCCGACCACCTCGTGCACGGCCCACTTCGGCGAGTTCATCGGCGACAAGCCGGTGCTCGCGATGGGCTGGTATCTCGCCGGTGTCGTCCTCATCGACCTCAGCGATCCCACCGACCCGAAGCAGATCGCCCAGTTCAACGACGGCACCGACACCTGGGACGTCAAGTTCCACCGTGGTGTGCTCGTGACGGGGGACATGGCGCGAGGACTGGACGTCCTCGAACTGCTGTGAGAGGACGACCCGGTCCGAGCGGCACATGAGGCGAGTCGCACAGCGACGAGCCGAGTATGTCACGCGGCCTCGACGTGCTCGAGCTCCTTTAGGAGCGAGACCGACGCAGGCCGGGGTGACACGACGAGGTGACGCCGTCCGAAGGAACGACGGAGCCGAGTATGTCGCGAGGCCTTGGCGTGCTCGAGCCCCTTTCGGAGCGAGACCGTCGCAGGACCCGGTATGAGGAGTGTGCCTACGGCAGGCGGGTCTGGAGCGGGGTCTCTTCCGCGGTCATGTTCTCGCCCCGGGTGCCATCTTGGTCCCTGGTCCCGTCGGTGGTCGGGGTGGTCGCTCCGTCCGTCACGTTCCACCGCGTCGCGCTGGAGAGGCGTCCGGGGTCGCCGATGCCGCGGCTCGCATGTCCTTGGACCCACCAATCTCCGGGCTGGTCCACGGTGATTCCGGTGCAGAACGTGTCGGGCAGCCTGTAGCCGTCTTCACGTTCGGTGGTCTCATTGTCCGGATAGTAGGCGAAGCCATCGTGGAGGCGCGGGCCGCTTTCGAGGGCGCGTGGCATCGGGCCGATGTGCACGTCGACGTGCGCGACCCGTCCGGAGCCGTTGACGGTCCAGCACACGATGCTCGTCTCGTCGACGGTGCCGTTGGGGAGTGTCGTGTCGATGTTGATGTCGCCGATGCGCGCCTCGCCGTCAAGCTCGACGTCGCGCTCCTCTGTCGTCTCCCGGTCGACGTCCTCCGCTGTGCAACCGGCGACGGCCGTCGCGGCCAAGAGCAGGACGACGATCAGGTTCTTGGTGTTCCGCGCCATCGGCATCGCACGTCGTTCTCTTCGTCGGACGCCAAAACGGTTTGTGCCCATGCATGCACTTCCCCGGTTGACCGGCGTCGTGCATCGCACATGTCACCGCCGATGTGACCCTCACGGGTCACGCGCGTGGTGTCGAAACGACCACCACAAACCATTTAGGCGCTCGGACGGCCTTCCATGTCGAGGCTCCAGGGACGCGGCACCTTCCATGGCTTCGGCCGCGCTCGTCCCTTGTGCTTCGCTTGTACCTCCACCTGGAGGGGCGTCCGGGTCCACCACCTGGCGCCCCTCCTGGTGACCTCCGTACCTTCCAGCCGTGGTGCCGCGATCTCGGGGCTAGTCTCATATAGAGGGCGCCCGGATGGCCGCGCGTCCCGCCTTGCGGGAGGTCCGACCGTGAAACCGACCGTGCGCGCCAAACTGGAGAAGCAGCACTACAGGATCGTGGGTCCGTCCCAACACAGCGGCGTCAAGCTCTGTCATTGGACCAAGGAGGACCTGAAGGCGGGCCGCCATTGTTACAAGGGCGATTTCTACGGCATCGAATCCAATCAATGCCTCCAGATGACCCCGACGGTGGACCATTGCAATTTCCGCTGTACCTATTGTTGGCGCCATCACGGCTTCACCTCGATGGACATGGAGCATGTCGACCAGCCGTCGGACATCCTCGCCGAGGCGCTCGACGCCCAGCGCATGCTTTTGACCGGCTACAAGGGCCATCCGACCGTCGACCGGGCCAAATGGGAACAGGCGCAGCGGCCGAAGCATGTCGCCATCTCGCTCACCGGCGAGCCGACGATGTATCCGCATCTGGGGGAGCTCATCGCGGAGTGCCACAAGTACGGCATGACGACGTTCCTCGTCACGAACGGTTCCTATCCGGAGGTCCTGCGCGAGCTCGACCCGCTTCCGACGCAACTCTATGTGTCGGTCGATGCGCCGAACGAGGCGGTGTTCAAAGAGATCTGTGTGCCGACGGTCCCGAAGGCGTGGGAGAAGCTCCAGGAGACGCTCGAGGTCCTGCCGTCGCTCGACACACGGATCGTCTGTCGCCACACGCTCGTCAAGGGCCACTCGTTGCAGTATGTCGAGGATTATGCCAAGCAGGACCGCATCGCGGAGCCTGACTTCGTCGAGGCGAAGGGCTACGTCTTCGTCGGGGATTCGCGCAACCGGCTCACCATCGGCCATATGCCGTCCCATGACGAGGTGACGTCGTTCTCGCGCGACCTTGCCGAGACGCTCGGTTATCATTACCGCGCGGACAACCCGGCGAGCCGTGTGGCGCTTCTCACCCGCACCCTGAAGGACCCACGGCTCAAGCCCGAGGACTTCCCGGTGGCGCGGCTCGACCCGTTCAAGCCGAAGAACCGTGAGGCCCAGGGCATCCCGATGGTGGGTGAGCATGTCGCGTCCGAGACCGCGGTGCCGGCGCCGGTCATCGACGAGGTCCCGAACGCGTTCCTCGACATGTCCCGATTGCGCAAGTAGCGCGACGCGCTGTGCCCATCCGCTCGTCTGCGCAAGTAGCGTCGCATGCGATGTCCGGGTCGGCATGACATCCAAGTGCGCTTCTTGGGCCGACAGAGCCTTGAAAAGGTGCGCAGTATCCGGGGCCGTGGCGAAGCTCCAGGTCTACTTCGATTACGGCAGCCCGTACGCCTACCTGGGCTGGCAGCGCGTCACCCGCATCCGTCCCGAGCGGTACAAGCACGCGGAAGTGGAGTGGATCGCCGCGAGCGCCGGCCATCTGTTCAAGCGCGACGGGTCGCGTTCGAACGTCATGATGCCGAACCAGAAGCGCCACCTTGTCGACGATGTCGGCCGGTGGGCCGAGCACTACGGCATCCCCTTTGCACCGCCCGCCGATGGGACACCGGGCGAGATGCCGGTCTATTCGGTCGATGCGCTCCGCTTGCACATCGCGGTCGCGGACGAGGGGGAGAAGATGGAGCGGGCCTGGATGGAGGCGGTCTTCATGGCCTATTTCCGCGACGGTGCGGACATCAGCGACCGCTCGGTCTTGGACGGACTCCTCGACAGCGTCGGTTCCTCGGTGCAGGCCGCCGACGCCGACCGGCCGGAGTTGAAGGCGCGGCTCGTGGCGAACACCGATGCCGCCTACCTGGCCGGGGCGCCCGGTGTCCCGTTCACCGTCTTCGAGGGCGCGGGCTATTGGGGCAACGACCGGTTGGAGTGGGTCGAGGCGCGGCTTGCGCGGCGCGCGCCTGGAGGGACGTGAGCGGTCGACTATGCCTCTTCGACGATGATCGTGCCCTTGTGGCCGAGTCCGACGTCCTGGTGCATCGTGCAGACGTACTCGTAGGTCCCGGCGACGTCGAACGTGACCGGGTCGGAGCTCTCGCCGCCCGCGATATCGCCCGTGTCGAAGGAGCCGCCATCGGCGTCGCTCTTGAGCCGGTGCGCCTCGTCGTCATCGTTCTGCCAGACGACGGAGTCGCCGACGGTGATGGTGATCTCGTCGGGATCGATGGAGGCGGCGTTGGCGACCGCGGCCGCTTCGATGGTGACGGTGTGGGTCTCTCCGGCGCGTTCGACCAGGATGTCGATGGTGTCGCTCCAGGTGACGTTGCCTTCGTGGATGCTGTAGGCGCGCAGGGTGAGGTTGCCTTCGGTCTCGAAAGCCACGTCGACGCTGAAGCCGGAGGGGGCGCTGACGTTGCCACCGACGGTGACCTTGCTCTCGAGGCTCGTGGGGTCGGTGTCGTTTTCGATGCCGGTGGCGGACCAGGCGATGCCGGTCTCGTCGAGGGAGACGGTGTCGTTCGTGCCGTTGACGTCTACGGTCCAGGAGATGGTCGTGTTCTCACCGGCCGTGATGTTGGCGGCGGGGCTCTCGAGGCTGACATCGAAGGTGAGGGTGACGTTGTCGTCCTGAGGAGTGAAGCCGTCACCGCCGTTTCCCATGCCGGCACCGTCGTCGTCCGTGCCATCGTCGTCACCGTGCATGCAACCGGCAAGGAGGAGGGAGGTCGTGATGAGTGCGATGAGCGTCCTCTGCATCAGGCTCCGGGAGTCCTCCTTGCATGAATACCTTTCTCGAACGTGCATCGAGCGGTCCGGAACGGGCTGACCTGTCCACCCTACGTGGTGTGGGTCGCCGCATCATGAGAAGAACGCGTCGAGGCTCTTCTGTTTCTG
>JAHWKR010000036.1:6571-26181 GCA_019347805.1 Methanobacteriota archaeon | reverse complement strand
GCGTCGAGGCGGATCGCTTCGGGGATGACATCGACCCAGACCTGTTTGCGCGGGAGTTTTCGGCGGCCGGTGACGGTGAGGTTGCGCACAAGTCGGGGGGCGCCGAAGAGGAGGGCGTCGTAATCCTGGCTGCCCACGACGTCGGCGCGGCCGAGCTCTACGAGCCGTACCGCTTGCGCTTCGCCTTCTCCTGGGGCGTCGACGTAGGTGAGGCCGAGGGCGCTGACGAGCGCTTTCGCCTGGTCGACCATCTCGGGGGTGAGCCGGCTCGTCTGGGTCGCCTTGGTGCGGGCACGTTCGATGTCGCCCTCGGCGAGCGCTTCCTTGTATTCTTTCTCCGCTTTCTCCTTGCGCGCGCCGCGCTCGACGAGGGTCTCCCGTTTCAGGGGGTGCGGGGGGCCGTCGAAGACGAAGACCGGCCGGATGCGCGCTTCCACCAGGTTCGCGGTGCGGTAGAGCAGCCCGGCGAGGTGGCTGGTGATGCGGCCGCGGCTGTCTTTGAGGGGTGTGCCGTCGGGTTGGCGGATGATGGAGACGAACTGATAGAGCGTGTTGTAGGCGTCGATGGCGATGGTCTTGCCGGCGAGCTCCTTGAGTTCCGTCTCTTTGTGCGGGACGAGTTGGCCGAGGTCGACTCCCATGCTGGGTCCTGGCGCAGCGCGCCACCGTGGAGGAGTCGGGTGACGGTCATGGTCCTGTCGGTCCTCGCCACCCACAGCGCCATCGGCACCGGCCCGCAGCGTCCAAGCCTCCCTGTCTCCCACATCGGCCCGTGGTCGCGGCCCTCCCCGCCCTCCAGCATCCGACGGGGGCTCCTCTCTGTTGCCACCGCCCGCCCCGCGGCACCACGACCGTCCGATGAAACCTCCATTATCCTTATAAACGACCGAATGTCGTCCCGAGCTGTTCCAGACCCTGCGTCCGGTCCCGTTCGGCCTCCCCCCAACGATCTGCCACCCGATATAGACCTCCTGGGCCTACCTGAGATTCACCCGGAAGCGATCTCCATGCACCTTCACAGAACCTCCCGCACGCGCTCGACCACCACCCTCGCCGGCCGTATCGGCCTCGGCATCATCGTCGTTTTCATGCTCGGCGCCACCTTGGCGTCCGCCCAACCGGTCGTCGGTCAGGTGGTGAACGGCCACATCGAAGGGATCGTCCTTACCGAAGGCCGCGGACCGCTCGGCGGTGTCGAGGTGACCGCGGTGAAGCTGGTCGCCGGGGACATCACCCAGACGAAGGAGACGAAGACCGACGACGAGGGCGCCTTCGCGTTCCCTGAGCTCACGCCCGGAACGTGGAACCTGACGTTCCGGGCCGACGGCTTCGCCACCGACTCCACGGTCGTCGAGGTGAAAAGCGGCGAGACCCACCAGCTCGAGGTCCTCCTCCACCCCAAATGGACCGCTTCGGGCACCTTCCTTTCCGGGACGGTGCTCGACGGTGAGACCGGAGAACCGGTCGCCGGTGTCCTCGTCGAACTGCGCGCCTGGAACCGCCAGACCGGCTCCGAGGCGACCCGCGAGACCAAGAGCGACGCCAACGGCACCTATCACATCGAGCTCTTCATGGAGCACAATTCGGTCCATTTCACGAGAAGCGGCTACCGCACCTGGTACGCCGAGGCGTGGGGCGGACAGGAAGACCAGGAACTGAGTCCCCACCTCCAATCGGTCCCCATCCAGAGCGTCACCGTGAAAGGTCGCGTCGTCGACGGCGACGGGAACCCGGTGCAGGCGCAGATCCAGATGATGGTCGACTGGCAGAAGCGCGAGGCGGGGACGACCTCTCACAGTGACTCCGACGGCGGGACCGAAGGTTCCACCGCCAAGGCGGAACCCGCCCGCATGTCCATCGCCTGCTGCTACGAGGAGAACTGGAACAGCACGATCACCGAAAAGGACGGCACCTTCACCATGAAAGCCTATCCGGGGCATGTCGTCATCCGCGCCGACCGCCGCGACCACATGATCGCCGAGGAACGGCTCACGCTCGAGGAGAACCAGACCTATGAGCGCACCTTCACCTTGAAGGCGCTCCCCGCAAAGAGCGTCACATTGAGCGGAAAAGTGGTCGACGCCAAGGCCGGAGAAGCCGTCCCGAACGCCCAGGTCACGGTCCAGGTCCCTCTCTACGGCGACCATGAGTGGACCAGCACCGACAGCGCCGGCCAATACACGCTCCAACTCCGTCCCGGCCATTCCATCGTCTCGGTCTCCTACCACAAGGACCGCTACTACCACATGGTCGAGGAGTACGACTGTCCTCCGGACGCCGATTGCGTGGCCCCCTCGCCTTCACCGACGCAGCCTGTCGAGGGCCCGGACAAGGAGTATTTCACGCGCAACCAGGTCCTCACCACGAAGGCGGACGAGACGCGCACGCTCGACATCAAGCTGCAACCGAAACCGGAACCGTCCACCACGCTCATCGGCTATGTCGTCGACAGCGAGAACAAGAGCGGCGTCGCCGGGGCGCAGATCTCGATCTACAACCAGGCGACCGGCGACTGGGGCAGCGCCACGACCGACACGAACGGCTCGTACAAGTTCCTCGTGCGCGGCGGCTACACCACGCTCCATGTCTGGGCCGACGGCTTCCTTCCCCACGTCATCGACGTCCAGGTGCCCGCGTCGGGCTCGGAACGGGTCGACCTCGAGGTCACAGCGGGCCGCCACGGCCAGGTGGGCTGGTGGGACCCTGACGGCTACGGCCACCACGGTTGCTACGACGACGGACCCTGCACGATGGAGTCCACCGCGGTCTCCCATGACTCGGTGGGCGAAGGCGACGACGCGATGAGGAAGTCGCCCTCCGGCGAGCAGATGGAAGCGCGCGACATGGCCGCCGGCGGTCCATCCGACGGAACGCAGGTGGAAGGCGGCGCCGGGGGTCTCCCGCCCTACGACCCGGACCGCAAGAGCGACACCTTCGGGCAGGGCGGCGAGAGCAAGGAATCGCCCACCTTCGGGTTCGCGGTCGCGACCGCCATCGGTGCGCTCGCGCTCTATATCGGCCTGCGGCGGGAACGCCGTGACGAGGAAGACGAGGAATAGGCGTCGCTCCGCTCTTCCTTTCTCTCCCCCTCTACCTTCTCCTTTTTCTCTCGTTTTTGATGACCGGCGCCTTCAGGACACCGACGCAGCCGGCGTGAACCGGTAGGCGTGGGCGTCGATCATGCGCGACAGCTGATCGGCGTCGACCAAGTCACTCGCGCGGTAGGCACACACGAGTCCGGCGCCGGCGGAGAGTCGGCGGCCGAGCCATGACTCGAAAGCGAACCACTCGTCGGCGCGGCCGGCGTTGAGGTAGATGCGGCTCGCGTCCACGAAGATCCGCACCCCTTCGTGACCACGGGCGCTCGCGGTCTCCAGTTGTGTCCCCACCACGGCCGCCACATGCTCGTAGTCGATGCGGTCGCTGTCGCCTTGGAAGACCTCGCGGTAGAGGCTCACGAGCAGGACCGAAGACTTCCTCAGCTTCGGTGCGTCCGAGCGGGACCGTTCCAAGAACCGCCACGCCTCCTCGTCGCTCGCGAAACTGTGGACGAACACGATGAGCTCCCGCCGGTGGATGCCCTCGTCCACGAAGTGCGCCAACGCCTGGGCGAGTTCGTCGCGGGTGTCGTAGACGCAGGCGGCGTGGTCATGGCTGGTGACCGATGCCCGCCACCTGAGGTCCCGGGGTGGGGACGGGAGCGTGACGTGGACGGCGGCGCCGCCCTCGGGGGACCGCCCGAGCCGCATCCGTCCCCCGAGACGCTCCACCGTCCGGCGGGTGATGGCGAGGCCGAACCCCTGGGTCGGGGTGCTGCCTTCTCCGGTGAGGGCCGCGATCACGTGGTCGGGGAACCCCGGTCCGTCGTCCTCGATGATGATGTCGACCGTGTTCTTCGATGCGCGGACCGTGCGTACGCGCACGAGGGGAGCGTCCTTGGGATTGTGCTGGATCGCATTCAGAACGAGGTTCCCCAGGATGGCGGCGAGCGCCGGCAGCGTCGCATAGGCCTGCGCGCCCGGTTCGGGATGCTCCAATCGGGCGCCCCGCTCAGCTGCGAGGACACCGAAGCGGGCGGTGCAGGCCTCGCTGTGCAGCACGGTGTCGATGCTGATGGACTCGCGTCGCGTCAGGTCGGTGTGTGCGGCCTGGCTGAACTCCAGGAGGCCGGACAACAGGCCCACGAGCCGGTGGTTCGCGGACCGGGCGCTCTGCACGAGGGCAAGCGCGTCCGGCGGGAGCGTGTCGCCATGTCTTCTCTCGAGCATGGCGAGTTGGATCTCCACCGCCCGGACCGGTTCCCTGAGGTCATGACCGAGGACGTACGAGAAGGAGTCGAGGGCTTCGTTCGACCTCTTCAGGAGCCGCCGGGCCTCGTCGAGGTCGTCCGCGACGTCCTGCAGCTCCCGCTCTTCGCTGTCAGCAGCCGCTCGTGTGCCGTCGGCAGTGGCGCTTTTGGTTCCCTTCGGCTCCCGTTCCGACGCCCCGTGGTCACTTTCCATCCGGCCACTCCATCGACATTTTCTAGGTGAACGCTTCCGCACATACAGTCGGCGCATAGGCCCGCCGTCGAGTCGGAAGGAAGTACCTCAACTATTTTAACCAACCTGAGGTGCCGCGTTCAGGGATTCATCGTGACGAAGGAGAGTCCGACCTCCCGCCGTGTGCGGGTCCTGATCGTGGACGACGACGAAGCCATGCGTTTCATGTGCCGGACCGTCCTCGAGGACGCGGCTGGCATCGGGATGGTGGACATATCCGAGGCGACGGGCGGCGAAGAAGCGGTGGCGATGTTGCGCCGGGGTCCCTTCGACCTCATCCTTTGTGACCAACGCATGAGCGGCATGAGCGGCATCGAGGTGCTGGCGCTCTGCCGCACCCGGTATCCCGACATGATCCGCATCATGATGACGGGCTTCGGCGATCCGAGCCTTCAACATGAGGCGCGGGAGAAGGCGGCGGTCCACGGTTTCATCGAGAAGCCCATGGATTTCGACCTCCTGGAGAGGGCGCTCATCGAGGTCGTGGTGGATCCTTATCTCGCCGGGGTCGTCGAGGAGTGACGGGGACGCGCGGCGAGCCCGACCAGCGTCCCCACGGAGAACGTCACCGCCGCCGCGCCGCGATGGCAAGGCGATCCCCGTCCTGTGACACGTCATCGTGCGCCTTCCTGTCAATCCGTCCGGCGCTTCTCCTCGGGTCCATTTAAGAACGCCCGCCCCGTACGCGACGACGCCCAGCGGGGGCCTCCTCCAACATGCGTTTCCTGGAACTCGCGACCGACCCCGCGCTCGTCGAGATCGGTCAGAAAGTGGTCGCCGGCGAGCGGCTCTCCTTCGAAGACGGCGTCGCCCTCATGTCCACCCGCGATGTCCTCACCGTGGGCGCCCTTGCGGACTGGAAACGCCGCCAGGTGGTCGGCGACGACGTCTACTTCACCAACAACATCAACATGAACCCGACCAACATCTGTGTCGCGCGCTGCAAGCTGTGCGCGTTCGGTGTGCCGTTCGGGACCGAGGGGACCTTCACGCTCACCCACGATCAGGTGCGCGAGAAGGCGCGATACGCCGCGGCGCACGGCATCCAGGAATGCCACGTCGTCGGGGGTCTCAACCCGCTTCTCAAGCTCGATTATTTCACCACGTTCCTCGACATCATCCGCGAGGAGCACCCGCAGGCCTATGTCCAGGGCTTCACCTCGGTCGAGATCGACTACATCGCACAGCGCGAGAAGACCGACACGATCACCATCCTCAAGGAATTACGAGCGGCCGGCCTGCACGCGCTCCCCGGCGGCGGCGCCGAGGTGCTGAACGACCGCATCCACAAGGAGATGTGCGACCACAAGACCGGCTGGCGTGACTGGTTGCGCATCCATGAGGAGGCGCACGGGCTCGGCATGAAGACGAACGCGACGATGCTCTATGGCCACATGGAGACCGCCGAGGAGCGCGTCGACCACATGCTCAAGCTCCGCGACCTGCAGGACCGCACGGGGGGTTTCAAGGCGTTCATCGGTCTGGCGTTCCATCCCAAGAACACCGCCTACGAAGGCGTCCTCAAGGGGCCCACGGGGCACGATTCGCTCCTCGTCCACGCCGTCGGCCGCCTCATGATCGACAACTTCCCCCACATCAAGATGCTCTGGACCTACCACGGCAAGAAGCTCACCTCGGTGGCCCTCAGCTGGGGCGTCGATGATGTCGGCGGGTCCAACTATGACGAGCTCATCATCCATGCCGCCGGCAACAAGACGGTGCGGGGACTCCCGAAGGACGAACTGGTGGAGATCATCGAGAAGGCGGGACGCAATCCGGTCTTGACCAATTCAGGTTACTGGGGCACGCGCTGGGAGCCGGAACGTTCCCTCGCCCGGCCGCGCGCCGAAGGACCTGCCGCGGCGGTGAGATGACCATGCGTTACGGTTCCATCCGGTATGTCAACAACCTCCCGGTCGACCATGGCCTCGTCAAAGGTCACACCGAGCGGCCGGACGGGCTCACCATCGTCGAAGGCAACCCGGCCGAACTGAACCGCGCCTTCGCGGCTGGCGATGTGGAGGTCTCCGCGGTCTCCGCGGCCTGTTTGTTGGACGGCCCTGAGGCGACGCTGCTTCCCGAGGCCGCCATCGCGAGCCATGCCGAGGTCGATTCGGTCCTGCTCTTGTCCAATTTGCCCGTCGACGAGCTCGATGGCGCCGCCATTGCGGTGACCTCGGAGTCGGCGACCGGTGCCTTGCTCTTGCGCATCCTGCTTGAGACCGGTCGCGGTGTTCGGCCGGAATACGTCCAGAGCGACGCCTCGCTCGTCGACATGCTCACCGAGGCGGACGCGGCGCTCCTCATCGGCGACCGTGCGCTCGTCGAACCGCACTCCATTGACGCGCCGCAAGGATTGCAGGTCCTTGACCTCGGCGAGGCGTGGCGCACCTACACCGGCCTCCCGATGGTCTATGCCGTCTGGGCGGCGCGCTCGGCCACCGTCAAGGATGATCCCTCGGGTGTCGACGCGCTACGGTCGGCGATCCTCGCTTCGCAGGAGTGGGCGAGCGCGAACCGGGAGGAGATCGTCGCGGTGGCAAGTCGCCGCACCGGTGTCTCCGAGACCGTGCTGGAGCGCTACTATTCCCGTCTGACCTATCGGCTCGGACCGGCCGAGCGGAGCGGTCTGGAACGATTCCTTGCCGAGGCGGCCAGGCTCGACGCAGGTGTCCCCATCCCCATCACCGTCTTTCCCACTCTGGAGGCGCCCGCATGAATGACGGACCGACCCGCCGTTCCTCAGCGGACGAGCGCGCGCTCCTCTTGGCCAAAGCGACGGCGTGGCAGACGGCGGCCTTGGTCATCACCTTCGGGTTCGTGCCGACGATGCCGTTCATCTTCGCGGTGCTCTACCGACGGGACGTGGGACTGATCACGCTCGTTTTGGGCCTCTTGGTCGCGTCTGTGCTCTTCGCCGTCGCCCATGGTCGGTACCTGGACGCCCAGAACGACCAGCGGCAAGATGTCCAGACCCGTCCAGCATCAGAGGAGGCGCCCGCATGACATCCACCACATTGCTCCCGCCGCGTGGCCGCCTGAACCGCGAACAAGAGAGCGAGGACCGCACCGAGGAGGAGGTGTACGAACTCGCTGTGTCGGCGGCGAACGGCAAGCGGCTCACGCCGGAGGAGGCGTTGGCGCTCTACGAGCAGGCCGACCTGCATCTTTTGGGGCGCGCGGCGACGAAGCGGAAGGCGGTGGTCAAGGACGACCGGTATGCCACCTATGTCATCGACCGCAACGTCTCTTACACCAACGCCTGCAACGCCTATTGTACGTTCTGTGCCTTCTATCGGCCGCCGGGCGACAAGGACGTCTGGGTCTGGGATATCGATACGATCCTGAAGAAGGTCGACGAACTGGTGGAGATCGGCGGCACACAGGTCATGCTGCAGGGGGGCTTGAACCCGGACCTGCGACTCGACTACTACGAGACGGTCTTCCGGGCCATCAAGGACCGCCATCCCCACGTCGCGCTCCATTCCTTGACGGCCACCGAGGTCGATTTCCTCGCCCGTCAGGAGGACACATCGCATCGTGCGATCATCGAGGCGCTGCGCAAGGCCGGCTGGGATTCGCTTCCGGGTGGCGGCGCGGAGATCCTCGTCGAGCGGGTGCGCAAGAAGGTGTCGCCGCTCAAGAACACGGGCCAGGTCTGGCAGGACGTCCATTCGCTCTGCCATTCGCTCGGCATCCGCACCACCGCCACCATGACCTATGGGCACATGGAGACGAACGCGGAGCGCATCGAGCACTTGCGCATCGTACGCGACATGCAGGACAAGGCCATCGAGGCCGATACGGGCGGTTCGTTCACGGCGATGATCCCGTGGTCCATGGCGCCGTCGGGGACCAAGCTCGAGGGCCGGATCGAGGTGGCGACGGGTCAGGAGTATCTGCGCACGCAGGCCATCTGCCGGCTGTTCCTCGACAATGTCGACAACCTGCAGGCAGGCTGGCTCACGAACGGTCCGAAGCTCGCGCAACTGGCGCTCGATTTCGGCGCCAACGATTTCGGTGGCATCCTGATGGAGGAGCAGGTGGTCTCCGCGACCGGGCTCAAGCCGGAGCTCTCCATCGGCGAGATCGTCTCCTACATCGAGCAGACGGGACGCATCGCCGCCCAGCGGGACACCTATTACACCCACCTCAAGGTGCATGGTTAGATGGCGAACATCCTGTTCCCGGAGACCGGTCCGGAGCACGACCATCGCATCGTCGGCGGGATCATCGGCGCGCTCGGCTTCCTCGGCGCGGCTGTCCTCGGGGATACCTTGGTCGGCCGGCCCGATGGTGGGCATGATGGTTGGGTCGGTTGCACGGTGCAGTGCAGTCCGGTGCATGATGTCGTTTTCATCGTCGCCGCGTTCCTTGCCGCCTGGTCGGTGACGCGGCCCCACGAGCCGGATGTCCAGGTGACGCGCAACCTGGTCGTGGCGCTCGCCATCGTCGCCATCGTCGTCGGGGCGGTCTATTTCGCCGACGCCACGTCGCGTCCCGTCCTCTCACCGGGGCCGGGTACCTGGTCGCTTCTCGTCGCCGGTGCCGCGCTCGTCTATACGGGCTTCCGCAAGGACCTCTGGCCGCAGAGCCGCTTCCTCATCGAGTTGCAGGAGGCGCAGATGAAGAAGGCGTCACGGCGGAAACGGTAGCGTCGTCATCACACGATGTCGATGAAGACGACCATTCGGATGCCGTGTGGTCAGGCTCACTCGAGGATCGCCGGCAGGCTCGAAAGCAACCCGCCATCGGCGGATTCGATGGCGAACCCGGGTGAGTAGGAGCGGTCGGCGAACGAGGCGACGACGCGTCCGTCGGGGAGGATGGCCAATGTGGCGAAGTCGTAGCGGGGGCTGTTGCCGAGTCCGGACGTGGTGTCGATGTCTCCGTCGCCGACCCAGAGCACTTCGTCGGGGGTGAGGTCGGTGGCGTAGTCCCACACCTTGTAGACGATGTCCTGGTCGGGGATCTGCGACGAGCCCCAGCGGACGAGGAGGGCGGCGAGGCCGAGGTTCCCGTTCGCTTTGAAATCCCATTCTTCGGCGATCGCGCCGGTGCGTTCGTAGATCTGGGTGCGCCAGGTCTCGCCGCCGTCGAGGCTGAGGCGGTGGCGCAGGCGTCCGCCGAGGTCGGAGACCTGGTGGATGGCGCCGGAGGAGTCGATGTAGACGTCCTTGTTGGGGATGGGTCCGTCGTAGGCGGCCCAGGTGAGGTTCTCGGTGAGCAGCGCGGCGTGGGGGCCTTCCGCGTGCATGTGGAGGAGGGGGCCGAGCCAGCCGCCCCGGGGGAGCGGGATGCCGGTCGCTTCGCGGTTGCCTTGGAGGTGGTCGACGGGGGCGGAGACGCCGAGGTCGGGGAGCGTTGTGCGGATGTCGTCGTTCGCGGCTGCGATGTTGCCCGGGTCGACGGCGCTGTAGTGGAGTCCGTCGAGGCTCATGTAGAGCGGGGTCTTGATGACGCCGCCTTTGATGAAGCTGACATACGGGATGGTGACGCCGCCGACCTCGAAGGGGCCGGGGGCGACGGAGATCCAGGGCCGGTCGAAGAACGGCGTCTTGAGGTTGACGAGGTTCCAGTGCCAGGTGTCGGTCGCGGCGTGATAACGGTAGCTCACCACCTGGTCGCCGGTGTAGGGGTCCCAGGTCATGCCGACGACGTCACCGCCCGGTGCCGCGACGATGCCGCCTTCGGCACCCAGGAGGACCATCTGGGGGGTGGCGCGCCACCAGGTGTCGCCACCGTCCGCGCTCCAGGTGGGGTGGGCACCGCCGAGGTTGAGGATGCGTCCGTCGGGCGTTGTGGCGAGGTAGTGTTCGCAGCAGTTGCCACCGACGGTGAAGGCTTTCCAGTCCCGTGTGCCGAGCGGGGCGCCGGCGTGGTCGGTGACGGCCCACGTGCGCATGGCGCCGGCCGCGCCGATCTTGCGGACGGTCGCTTGCAGTACGCCGGTCGGGAGCGTGTCGTCGTCCGGGTCGTTTCCTGCGTCGCTGCCCTCCCCGAAGGGTGCGGCGAGGAGCGCGGGCGCAAGGAGCGCCAGGACGAGTCCGAGGTGGGGCCACCGTACCGCCATGGGTGCGGGAGACCGCTTAGGGTTGATAGTCGTTCCTGCGCTCTGGCCCCTCATTCGAAGTTGCGGTTCCGGACGACGACGATGGTGCCGCCGAGGAAGACGACGACCCAGGCGACGAGCCAGAGGAACCCGACGAGGGGGTCGAGGTTGATGCCGCTGGAGGCGAGCGCGATGGCGCCGAGGGGCACGCCGGCTTCGGCGAGGGCGTCAAGGTTGAGGATGAAGTGCATCCCGGATTTGGCGGCGATGGTCGGGTTGATGTATTGGGTAAGAAGGTAGACCGGATCGTCGGCGCCGACCTCCTCGTTGACACCGCGGTAGATGTCGCCGCCGGTGGAGATGGCGAAGAGGACGAGGATCCAGACGAGGAGACTGACCGTGAGGCTCATGCCGGTGGTCTTGACCCACGAGGAGAAGAAGAGGGCCATGGCGGAGAGCGCGAAGAGCCCCATCAGGATGAAACCGAGGCCGAGGAAATAGCGGATGGCATCACCCGGACTCGGCATCTCGCCGACGACGAGGGCGACGAGGAGGTAGGTGGCGGCGCCGAGGACGATGAAGATGGCACCGATCGAGAGGATGCTGCCGAGGAACTTGCCGGCGATGAACGATTCGCGCGAGACCGGTTTGGAGAGGATGAGGAAGAGCGACTTGTCTTCGTGTTCGCGCACGACGGCGTCGTAGCCGAAGATGATGCCGAGGAGTTGCAGGAGGCTGGAGGCGCCGATGAGGGGCATGAAGAGGTAGATCGCCATGACGGCGTTGGCCTTGGAGATGTAGAACGCCTCGCCGGAGAGCCGGTCGTAGAAGCCGGAGAAGAACTCGCGGAAGAACACGGCGAAGAGGAGGGCGAGGCCGAGGAAGCTGATGACGTAGAAGCCGCCGATGATCAGCAGGCGTCTCGTGCGCAGGTGGACGAGGGTGTCCTTGCGGGCGATCTGCCAGGCACCGTCCCAGAAGCCGAGCCCGCGGCCTTGGGTGCTCATCTCTTCCCCTCCTTCCAGCGGGACGCGCGTGTGGTGGAGGCGGCCTGGTGGACGCCGGGGGGGACGACGGGCTTCTGGGGGGCACCGGGTCCGAGGCCGTCGTCGGTGTAGTGCAGAAAGAGGTCTTCCAGCGAGACCTGGCGTTCGACGACGCGGCGGATGCGGCCACCGGCCCCGACGACTGCTTCCACGACCTTGGGCACCTGGTCAGGGTCGTCGATGGTGGCGGTGAGGCGCTGTGCCTCCGCTTTGAGGTCGACGACGCCTTTGGTGCCGCGCACGGCGTCGAGGATGCGGGTGCCGGGGTTGTCGACCACGATCTCCAGTTGTTCGCCCGAGACGGCGCTGAACTCTTTCTTGAGCTCGCGCACGGTGGCCAGCTTGAGGAGGACGCCACGGTTCAGGATGGCCACCTTGGTGCAGATCTCTTCGACCTCGAAGAGGATGTGCGATGAGAGGAAGGTGGTGACGCCGCGGCTCGCCAGTTGGCGCAGGAGCTGACGCACCTCGTAGGCGCCTTTCGGGTCGAGCCCGGTGGTCGGTTCGTCGAAGATGATGAGGTCGGGGTCGTTCAACAAGGCGTGGGCGATGACGAGGCGTTGCCGCATGCCGTGCGAATAGCCGCCCACCTTGGTCTCCATGCGGTGTTCGAGCCGCACGAGCTTGGTGAGCTCCTCGATGCGTGATTCGCGGTCGCGGGCGGCGAGGCCGTAGAGGCGGCCGTAGAAGTCGAGGTGGGCGCGGCCGGTGAGGTTGGGGTAGAAGCCGAACTGGTCGGGGACGATGCCGACCCGCGACAGCACCTGGCGGCCGCCGGCGTGGACGTCCTGGCCGAACAGGTAGCTCCAGCCGGTGGTCGGCTTGACGAAGCCGAGGAGGATCTTGGTGAAGGTGGTCTTGCCGGCGCCGTTCGGGCCGAGGAAGCCGAAGACGTCACCCTCGTGGACCTGGAGGTCGAGGTCGCGAAGGGCGTGCACCTTGCCGTAGAACTTGTTCAGGCGCAACGTCTCGATGACCACCGACGGGTCGCTGCCTCGGGGGGCATGGACGGCGGTGACGCCGCCTTGTCCGGCTCGTGGCATGGCCATGAAGACATCCGGACCCCGCGCCATCGGAGACTGGACATCGGGGGGTGGGAAAAGATTGTCGGATGGGAGGTGCCAAGGGTCTGTTCTGGTGGTGCGCTCCGCCAACCCTATAATGGTCCGCCCCCCTCGAAGGCTTGTTGCCGACCCTGACCGTCGACCGGTTGTCCAAGCGCTATGGCACGCGCACCGTCTTGAAGGAGGTCTCCTTCACGTTGCGCCCCGGCCAGCTCACGGTCCTCTCGGGCCGCTCGGGCTCGGGCAAGTCGACGCTCATGAACATCCTGGCCGGGCTCGACACGCCGACATCGGGCGAGGTGCGGCTCGGAGAGCTCTCCTACACCGACATGGACGAGACGACGCGCACCTGGTACCGGTTGCATCAGGTCGGCATCGTTTTCCAGAGCTTCCAGCTCATCGCCGACCTCACCGCCGAGGAGAACGTGCGGTTGCCGTTGAAGCTCGCCGGCGCCAAGAACGCCAAGGAGAAGGCGGAACGGCTGCTGAAGGAACTCGGCTTGGGACAGCACCTGTCGGCTTTTCCGGAGACCTTGTCCGGGGGCGAGATGCAAAGGGTCGCGATCGCCCGTGCTCTGGCCAACGACCCGAAGATCGTCCTCGCCGACGAGCCGACCGCCAACCTCGATGACGACAACGCCCGCACCGTGTTGCGCATGTTGCGCGAGGTCGCCACCGAAGACCGTTTGGTCTTGGTCGCCACGCACGACCCGCTCGCCCTCGGCTATGCCGACCGGCGGTTGGCCATCCACTCCGGGCATGTGGGTGAAGAGCGGCCCGCGATGGCGAAGACGGGGGAGACGGTGCGGGTCCGGGTGCCGTAGCGCATTCTCATGTGTGCGCCGGCTCGAACCGCTCCCTCGCCCGGAACAACCAGAGTGTGATCCCGGCCATCCCCAAGGCGGCGGCGAGATAGGCGGTGGTGTCGAGCCGGATGGGGACCCCGAAGAGGAGGTTGATGGCCATCATGAATCCGGGTTCGATGGTGAACGCGGCGACGATGGAGACGGGGAGGCGTTGGGGCCACGACAGGGTCGGGGCGAGGGCCCAGGTCCAGGTGAGGCCCGGGAACCAGAAGAGGAGCCCCCCGACGAGGAACTGGAGCCAGGGGATCTCGAAGCCCGTCGTCGCCACGATGCTGGCGACGGGGGTCGGGGATAAGGGGTTTTGGAAGTTGTGGCTGAAAGCTGGTCTTTCCTCCTGGTTTCCCTTCCAAGCCCTTATATCCGGTCTCTCTGTGGCAGGCCCTGCGGAGGCATATCGATGGATGGCACCCGAGTCGTATCAGAATCGGCCACTCATCAAGGGGTGTTCGTGGGCGCGCCGACCCTGCACGTCCACCGCATCGCCGCCCCCGCCACCTGGCCCTGGCTCCCCACCCGCAAGGGCGGCCCCATGCTCCAGCATCCCTATTGCGAGGTGTGCGGCCTCATCAAGGCCATCGGCAGCGAGCGCCCCCTCAAGCGGGGTGGCATCGTGAACCTCGTCGCCGCCCTCTCCGAGCGCTTCACCGCCACCGGGCGCAAGGTCACCGAGGCGCAGCGGCGGCTCATCAACAAGAAGCTCACCGCCCTCCAAGTCGAGGACACCTTCGCCTACACACGCGCCAGCCAGCTCGCCGTCTTCGTGCAGGTCTTCGGCGACTACACCGGCATCCCCAAGGACATCGTGGTCTCCCATATGGAGAAGCTCTGAGGTGGTCGAGATGTCTCGGAAGGCGCTCTTGGTCCTCTGGGGCAAGCGCGCCGGGTCGGCGCTTCTTCTGGGCATCGCTTTGTCGTTCGTCGTCCTGGTCACCTATCTGCCCCATATGGACACATCCGAGGGGCGGGTCAACTTCTCCGGGGCCATCGAGAACCCCTCCACCGAGGAACCGTGGTCGCGCTTCTACGGCGCCTATGCCGGGTGGGCGAACGGCACGCGGGACGATTACGAGTATCCGATGCATGTCGACTCCAATGTGCATTGGACCCGGATGGCGGCGTTGCAGCGGGAGGACACGTTGCAGTACCGGGACCCCTATTCGTGGCAGGAACGTGGAGAGCTGACGCTCAGCCTCAAGGGGCAGATCCACGAATCGGGCTTCCACATCGCTTTCGCCCAGTTCCAGGAGATCACCGGCGTGCCGTTCCTGCAGTTGATCCGCTTCGCGCCGGCGCTTTTTGCTGCGCTTTCCGCTTGGCTCGTCTGGGCGGCCTTGCGGCCGTGGCCGGGGGCGCCATTGGCTGCTGCTTTTGTCGCTCTCGTGCCGACGACCCCTCGTTTCTTGGGGCCGGGTTTCTTCGTCCCCATCGGCATTGGATTGGCCTGGCTGGCCGTGGCTTTGGTGGTCGCCCCGCATGTCCGACGGGACGGGAAGACCCTGCTCTTGGCGTCGCTCTTGGGGGTGTGGGCGTTCTTCATCCACCTCATCATCGGCTTCGCGTTCCTGTTGGCGCTCATCATGGTCATGCTACCGGGGGTGCGGGAAGGGCGCGCCCAGGTGCCTTTGTTGCTCGGCGGTCTGTTGGTCCCGTTCCTGGTTCTCTATGACGGGTTCGCGCCCGATATCGAGGCGGAGGCCGAGGTGGTCAACTTCCTGCCCATCGATTTCACTGTCTTCGACCAGCTGGGGGTCCCCTACCTGGTGCTCTGGGTCATCGGTTGTTCGCTGGTGTTCTTGTTGCCGGTGCGGAACGCCGCGCGGACGCCCTTGATCGGTGCCACGTTGACGTCGGTGGTGATGATGGCCTTCATCGTCTCCAACTTGGTCTTCGACCTCGACCGTTACGCGCTCTACGATCGGTGGCACCAGCCCTTCGCCTTGATGTCGGCCGTGCCGGTCGCCTATGGGATCCTCGGCGGGTTGAGCCTGGTGGGGGCCTTCGTGCTGTTCCTGCGAGATCTCTATCAGGAGAAACGGTGGGCCATGCCGGCGGACCGCCTGAAGAGCGTGCTCGTCTTCTGGGGGGTCGTCCTGACGCCTCTTTTGGCGGTGGCCGTGGTCACCGACGGGGTCGAACGGCACCTGAACGAGCCATATTACCGGATTCTTGACGACGAGGATTGGGTGATGTTCTGGGGGGCGCGGGATTTGGGGCCGGAGTACGAGGTGTTCCTGTCGCATCCATGGAAGGCTCCCGTTTATAACGCACTGACGGGGATGCGACCCTATTCCTGGTTGGATCCGGGTTACCCTCCGAACAATCAAGCGGCGTGGATCGAGTATCAGCGCGAGAAACATGCCGACCCTGTGTGGCTCTTCGAGCGCGACCTTGCTGTCATCTTCCAACAACCTGCGCCACCGGGGGAGTGGTACGAGCCGCTTCCGGCTGGTGGGTGGGTGGTGGACAAGGACACCGCGAGGGCACTGTTCTCTTCTGGATGAGCCCTTGTGGCGACCCGGAGCGTTTAAGAACTCTCCAGGAGTGGACGGAGCCATTCAGAGGCGGTCCGGCCACCGGCTCCAAAGGAAGCACTGGAAGGGGACCTGTGAACGCGGCGCGTTGTCGTCGCGGTCCCTCCGATGCCGCCTTAGCCACGGTCGACGGCCATCCCGACGCACGGCACCATTCTTGACACGAATCCGCACCGGGTCATGAAGGGAGAGATGGAGCCGGAGAGCGGGAGCCAGGCGGGACCGTTACTGCATCTTCTTCTCACAGCGTCCGGCCCACACTCCATCTAACCCTTAGGCGACATCATGCGGATCCTCGTAACCGGCGGCGCCGGCTTCATCGGCGCCAACTTCGTACACCATCTCCTCCACCGCCACGGGAGCGTGCCGGCTGACACGTGCTGCCCGGACCACCCCCGGTATGCCGGCGACCCGAGCTGGGACGACGTTGAGGTAGTGACGTTGGACGCCCTCACTTACGCCGGTGACCGCGACCAATTGGCTCCGCTTGACGAGCATGCCGTACATCGTTTCGTCCACGGCGACATACGAGACCCAGAAGTCGTCGACCAGGTCCTGCGGGAGACGGAACCGGACGCGGTCGTCCATTTCGCGGCCGAATCCCATGTCGACCGGAGCATCGAATCCGGGCTCGACTTTGTCACCACGAACGTCGTCGGCACGCAGGTCCTTCTGGACGCGGCGCGTCGGTACGACGTCGCGCGCTTCCTCCATGTCAGCACGGACGAGGTCTACGGAAGCATCGATGATGGCTCGTTCACTGAAAATCATCCCTACGACCCGAGCAGTCCTTACTCGGCAAGCAAGGCGGGAAGCGACCTCCTCGTCCGCGCCCATCACCGCACATACGGTCTCCCGGTCACCGTGACACGCTGCACGAACAACTACGGCCCTCGGCAGAACGCGGAGAAACTCCTCCCCAAGACGATCCTGCGGGCACAGGCGGGAAAAAAGATCCCGGTCTATGGTGATGGCATGAACGTGCGCGACTGGCTCTATGTCAAGGACCATTGCCAAGCCATCGAACACGTGTTCGACCTACCATTCGATGGATCGGTCTACAACATCGCCGGCCGGACCGAGGTCCCGAACATCCGGCTCATCGAAGAGGTCCTCGACCTCATCGGCCGGCCACGTGGACTGGTCGAGTTCGTCACCGATCGCCTGGGGCACGACCGCCGCTACAGTCTCGACGATTCGCGCTTGCGGTCGACCGGCTGGGAACCGCGCACCGAGCTTGCGACCGGCCTCGCGGAGACGATCGCTTGGTACACCCGGTCGAATCCACCCATCACGGAGACCCGCGCATGAAAGGCATCATACTCGCTGGAGGCAGCGGAACCCGCCTCCACCCGGTCACCCAGGTCGTGAGCAAACACCTGCTCCCGATCTACGACAAGCCGATGGTCTACTATCCGCTCAGTACCCTCATGTTGGGTGGAATCCGCGAGATCCTGCTCATCAGCACGCCGCGGGACGTTCCGATGTACAAGGAACTCCTCGGCGACGGCTCCCGCTACGGTCTCAGCATCGAGTATGCAGAACAACCGAGCCCGGACGGGTTGGCACAGGCGTTCATCATCGGTCGTAACTTCGTCGGTGACGACGATGTCACTCTGATCCTCGGGGACAACGTGTTCTACGGCCACGACCTTTCCACGACGGTCGAAACCGCGCTCAAGACGAACGACGGCGCGACCGTATTCGGCTATTATGTCAGCGACCCAAGTGCTTACGGAGTCGCCGAGTTCGATGACAGCGGCAGGGTGGTCGCCTTGCACGAAAAACCGGCAGAGCCGCCGTCGCACCACGCCATCGTCGGCCTGTACATCTACTCGAACGACGTGGTCGAGAAGGCCGCCGCACTCGCCCCCAGCGCCCGTGGCGAACTGGAGATCACCGACCTCAACAACCGGTTCATCAGCGAGAACCGCCTGCGGCTCGCCAAGCTCGGCCGTGGCATCGCGTGGCTCGACACCGGCACCCATGACGCCATGGTCGAAGCATCGAGCTTCATGGCCACCATCGAACGACGGCAAGGGCTCAAGGTCGCTTGCCTCGAGGAAGTGGCGTTCCGCATGGGCTTCATCGACCTGGACGCCCTGAAACAATGCGCTACGGATGCCCCCGGTCGTGACCAGCGGGATTATCTGCGCAAGATCGTCCAGGAGGCCGAGATCGAGAAACGCCGGAGCGAGCGACCACTCACAACATGGGGCGAGGAACGCATATGACCGAGAAGGGACCCGCCATGGAACAAACCACCCGAGCGACCGGAGAAGGACCAGCACGTCTCGCTCCTGAGGCCGAGGAGAAGCTCACTGCTCAGGACTACACGCCCCGGCCCAAGATCGATGGCGTCCGTGTTCTCGAGCTTCCCCGGTTCGTGGAAGACGGGGGCTCGCTCATGGAAATCGCCCGCATGGAAGCAGGGCGACCCAAGGACATGCCTGGCTTCGAGGTGCGACAGATCACGTTCAGCGAGGTCCAACCGGGCGTCATCAAGGCATGGCACGTCCATCGCTTGCAGGACGACCTTTGGTTCATCCCGCCCGGACAGCGACTCATTGTCGGCCTTTGGGACGTCCGTGACGACAGCCCGAGCCAAGGCGTCACCCAGAGGATCGTCATGGGCGATGGCCGCGCACAGTTGCTCTTCATCCCCCGCGGGGTGGCGCATGGGGCGTCCAATCCCTACACGCATCCCGCCTACATGCTCTACCTCCTCAGTGAACAGTTCTCGGCCGAGGACACTGACGAACTGAGATTGCCCTGGGACTCCCGTGGTGAGGCGTTCTGGCAGCCGACAAACGGGTGACACCCCGTTCTCTTTCGACATCATTCAAGGCGACCCATCATGTCATCGTGCTTCGTCTGCGACGAATCCATCGAACCGTTCATTGATTTCGGCCCCATGCCGATCGCGAACGGCTTCCTCACCGAGGACCAGCTCGCTGCAGAGCCGCGTGCCCCCCTGCGCGTCGGTTTCTGCGCAGCGTGCAAGATGGTCCAGCTGACCGAGCTTGTCGAACCTGAGCAGATGTTCCATGAGAACTACGCCTTCTTCACCTCGTCCAGCGCTTGGATGTGCAGGCATTTCGCCAGCCTGGCCGAGACCCAAGTGGGTCGATGGCTTTCGGACCGGGAAGATCCGTTCATCGTCGAGATCGGCAGCAACGATGGTAGCATGTTGCTCAATTTCGCCGAGCGCGGGATGCGGCACCTTGGCATCGAACCCTCTGCGAACGTCGCAGCGGTCGCCCGGGAGCGCGGCGTCGCCACCGACATCCGGTTCTTCGGCCTTGATGCGGCGAAAGAGATCGTCGATGCGCACGGCCATGCCGACCTGGTCCTCGCCACGAACGTGATGTGCCACATCCCGGACCTCAACGGGGTCTTCGGCGGGATCGCCCACCTGCTCAAACCCGATGGTGTCCTTGTCTTCGAGGACCCGTATCTGGGGGACATCATCCAGAAGACGTCATATGACCAGATCTATGACGAACACGC
>JAHWKR010000036.1:0-6471 GCA_019347805.1 Methanobacteriota archaeon | reverse complement strand
ACCACCCCGATCAAACAAGGGAAACTGAGCCCCGGCGCCCACATCCCGATCGTCCCGTACGACGTGTTCGTGGCCGACCCGCCAGCGGTCGCCCTGCTGTTCGCCTGGAACCATGAGGCGGAGATCGTCGCGAAGGAGAGAGCCTGGCTCGAAGCGGGTGGGCGGTTCCTGGTCTACGTACCGCAGGTGCGGTATGTCGGTGCCGACACTGTCCTTGCGACGACACCGAAAGAAGCGTGACCCCATGATCGCCCTTGCCGATCCGCGTGCAGAGAACCTTCTCATCCAGGACGAGATCGAGGCCGCCTGCCGACGTGTCATCGAAGGGGGGCGGTACATCCTGGGACCTGAGGTAGAGGCTTTCGAGGCAGAGTTCGCTTCCTATCTGGGCACGAAACATGGCATCGGCGTCGGCAACGGCACAGACGCCATCGAGGTCGCTCTGCGGGCTCTCGGCATCGGCCCCGGTGACGAGGTCATCACTGTATCGCATACGGCGGTCGCGACCGCCACTGCGATCCGACGGACAGGTGCGTCTCCGGTCTTCGTCGACATCGACCCGCAGACCTACACGATGGATCCCGACGCAGCCGCTGCTGCGGTCACAGCGCGGACGAAGGCGCTCCTCCCGGTCCATCTGTACGGACAGGCAGCGGACCTCGCGCCGCTTCTGGAGACCGCAGAGGCCCACGGTTTGCCGTTGGTAGAAGACTGCGCCCAGGCGCATGGTGCCCACTATGACGGACGCAGGGTCGGCTCCTTCGGTGCCCTCTCCTGTTTCAGTTTCTATCCCACGAAAAACCTTGGCGCCATCGGCGACGGCGGACTGGTCGCGACAGCGGACCCCGAGCTCGCCGAACGCTGCCGCCTTCTGCGTGAGTATGGCTGGAAAGAGCGGTACGTGAGCAGCAGCGACGGGTGGAACAGTCGGCTCGACGAGATGCAGGCGGCCATCCTGCGCGTGAAGCTGCCCCACCTTGACTCCCGCATTCTGAAGCGCCGAGAGTTGGCGTCGCATTATCTTGACCGTTTGGTGGACACAGGGGTCGAGACGCCCACCACGGGACCCGACCGGGACCACGTCTACCACCTCTTCGTCGTGCAGCCCCCCGAACGGGATCGGGTCATGGAGGAACTGCAGAAGGCCGGCGTGGGATGCGGCATCCATTACCCGGTCCCGATCCACCTCCAGCCTGCTTTCGCGGGCCGTTCCCCCGTTCGTTTGCCCGAGACGGAGCAGGCGGCCAAAGATATCCTGACGTTGCCCATGCATCCTGTTTTGGGAACCGACGAGATCATTCAGACATGCGATCTGCTCGGATCGGTGCTTTCGAACCGCACCCCACCGGTGGCTTGAATCTATGCCCGATATGGACCCCCCGGTCGACCTTGATCCCTGGACCGAACTTCTCTCGGGTAGACGGATCCTCGTTACGGGCAGTACCGGATACATCGCCAGCCGTCTCGTGCCCGCTTTTCAAACTGCCGGGGCGGACATCGTTCGACTCCTTCGTCCTGAGAGCACCGAACCGGACGAAGACGGGACTGGCGGTATTCGAGGCGACTGTCATGATCCGGCGACGTGGCGGGGGGCGCTCGACCAAGGCGTCGACACGGTCATCCACCTTGCGGCCCAGACCAGCGTCAAGACGGCGGCCGCTGATCCTGTCCGTGATTGGCACAACAGCGTCGCGCCGTTCTTGACACTGTTGGCGACTTGCGCTGAACACGAAACGTCTCCTACGATCCTTCTGGCCGGCACTGCGACCGAAGTCGGAATGACACCGCCCACGGCTGTTGATGAGACGGTTCGTGAAGATCCGGTCACGATCTACGACCTTCACAAGTTGACCAACGAACGGTACTTGCGTCATTACACCCGACAAGGGACCGTTCGCGGGGCTACCCTTCGGCTTGCCAATGTGTATGGACCGGGCCCGACCAGCTCCACGGCGGACCGGGGAATACTCGGTATGATGGTACGGCGGGCGCTTGCCGGAGAGGACCTTACGGTCTATGGAGACGGCGCTTTCCTTCGTGATTACGTCTACATCGATGATGTGGTCCGCGCGTTCGCCGCCCTCGCCGCCACACCCGATGCCGTGCAGGGAGGAGACCCATATCTTGTCGCGACAGGCACAGGGACCTCGCTGAAGGACGCCTTCGGGATGGTCGTAGCCGCGGTCGAGGCGGAGACAGGACGACGCGCGGTCGTGTCCCATGTGGAACCTCCGGCAGCCCTTGATGCCATCGATACTCGGGATTTTGTTGCCGACCCTGGACGTCTCATCGCGCGCACGAAATGGGAACCGAAGGTCACGCTCGGAGAAGGGATCGCACGCACGGTCCGCGCGATTCGAAGCATGGCAGATACCGAGGTGACCATTTGATCTTCCCCGTTCAAGACCAGATCGTCGATGGCAGGATCGTCATCACCGGAGGTCTGGGGTTCCTCGGGAGCAACCTCGCCCATCGTCTTGCCGCCGAAAATGAGGTGGTCATTATCGATGCCTTGACGCCACACTCGGGAGGCAATCGTGATAATCTTGACGGCATCGACAGCTCGGTCTCTCTCATCGAAAGGGATCTTGCCGATGTGGCGACGTATGAAGGTCCGGTCCGTGCAGCGCTTCAGGATGCCACCCATGTCTTTCACTGCGCCGCCCGCACATCACATCCCGGGTCGATGAACGAACCACTCGCCGATCTGGAGAACAACGGCCGAGGGACGTTGTTCTTGCTCGACCGATTGCGGACCCTCGATTCCGATGCGCGGGTCGTGCTTCCGGCCACCACCAGTCAGACCGGACCCATGGTGCGCGACCCGATCGATGAACTTCACCCTGAAACGCCACGCGACATCTACTCGGTTCACAAATCATTGCAAGAAAAGTATCTGCTCGTCTACGCCCACTCATTTGGGTTGGACGGAGTGAGTGTCCGGCTCTCCAATCTATACGGTCCTAGAGCGGCCATCCATTCTCCAGCATTGGGGTTCGTCAATTATTTCATCGGCTTGGGCCTGAAGGCCGCCGATCTCACCGTCTACGGTGAGGGACAGCAACGACGGAGCATACTCTATGTGGATGATGCGGTGGACGCGCTCCTGTCCGCTGCGACGACGACCGGTGTCGCAGGAGAGGTGTTCCAGGTCGCGGATCCAGAGAGTATCACTGTCCAGGCACTCGCCGAAGCGATCACACGGAACATCGGCGGACGTGTCAGGAACATCCCATACCCCGAGGACCGGGTTCGAACAGAGATCGGGGACGCCGTTTTTTCCGTGACCAAAGCGCACGAACGCCTCGGCTGGAGTCCCCGAACCGGATTGGATGAAGGCCTCCAGGCGACAGCCGCGTTTTTCCGTCCTCGAATCGACCAATACCTGGTGACCGCATGAAAATAGTGATAACAGGTGCGCTTGGCCACATCGGCAGCCGGTTGATCCGGACCCTGCCGGAGCGGTTCCCAGGAGCGACGTTCGTCCTTGTCGACAACATGTCTGCACAACGATACTGCTCTCTTTTCGACCTCCCGACCGGGGTCGATTACCGCTTCGTCGAGGCTGATGTCCTCACGGATGACCCTGCCGACTGGCTGGAAGGGGCGGACGTATGTGTCCATCTCGCGGCCATCACGGATGCGACCTCCAGCTTCGACCGCCCCGAAGAGGTCGAAGCAGTGAACCTCACCGGTGCAGAACGCGTGGCGCGTGCCTGTGCCGCGAACGACGTCGCCATGCTGTTCCTGTCCACGACGAGCGTCTATGGTCCGCAAGGAGACGAGGTCGATGAAGAGTGCGACGAGAGCGAGCTCGCACCCCAGAGCCCTTATGCGCAAGCCAAGCTCCGTGCGGAGCGTCGTCTTGCCAAGATCGCCGAAGAAGACGGGCTGCGCTACGTCATATTCCGGTTCGGGACGATCTTTGGCGTCTCACCTGGGATGCGATTCCACACGGCCGTCAACAAGTTCTGCTGGCTCGCGTCTCTCGGAAAACCGTTGACCGTCTGGCGCACCGCCTATGAACAAAGACGTCCTTACCTTGATCTTGAGGATGGCGTGCGGGCGATCGCGTTCGCCATAGAAGGGGACCTTTTCGATAATTCTGTGTACAACGTCGTAACCGCTAATCTGACCGTCCGCGATATCGTAGAAATGATTCGCACCTCGATTCCGGATACCGAAGTCGGCTACGTGGACACGGAGATCATGAACCAGCATTCATACTCCGTATCGGCCGTGCGTATCAGTGGACGGGGTTTCTACCCCCAGGGCGACCCGCGAGCGGGCATCCACCGCACACTCGAGTTGCTGAAGGGCGTCCGTACGACCTCCACACAGAAAGCGATCATCTGATTCTTCACTCAACTCCGTCTCAAACAGGAGGCTGTCTAATGACCGATGCGTCAGCGCAGACCCAGAACAAGAAGATCTACACCCGTGAAGAGTTCGAGGAGCTACGCATCCGTAAAGCCCGTGAGATGAAAGCCGACGAGTCCCTTCAGAAGGACGCGTTTGAGTTATTCGCCCGGGCGGACGAAAAATACTGGGTTCACCAGACCAACTGGTTCGGAGAGCCGATCCTCAACTTGCCTCAAGACATGTTCGCACTTCAGGAGATCATGTTCCGGACACGTCCGGACTATGTGCTGGAGATCGGTGCAGCATGGGGCGGGTCGCTCTTGTTCTATTCCACCATCATGGAGGCCATCGGCGGAAAGGGTGTCATCGCCGTGGACATCTTCATCCCGGACGACCTCAAGGAGAGGATCGGCCGGCACGGCAGGATATCGGATCGAATCCGATGGGTCCAAGGTTCCTCTACGGAGCAATCGACCCTCGGTAAGGTGAAGGACCTGATCGGTGAGGGCTCGAATGTACTCGTCATACTCGATTCTGACCATACCCACGACCATGTCCTCAAGGAACTCCGGCTATATGCGCCACTGGTACGTCCAGGACAGTATCTGGTTTGTAGCGATGGAGTAATCGAGAAGATCCCTCCGAACCCTCTTCGACCGCGCTCTTGGGGACCCGGGGACAACCCGCTCACAGCGATCAACGCTTTCTTGAAAGAGGACCAACGGTTCGTGGTGGATGAAGATCTGGAGGCGAAGCTGTTGTTGACGTGCAACCCGAGGGGCTATCTTCGGAGAATTGAGAATTTTGATTGAATGTGAACGCCTGCCGTTTAACCACGCGACATTGGGTCGATGAAATGGGCATTTCCAACGATATTGGTCGAGTCGTTCGTCTTCTTGACGCAGCGCATCGGCGTCGCTTCGTAGGGGTGGGTGCGTTCATGATTTTGGCGGCCGTGCTGCAGGCCGTTAGCGTCGCAAGTATCTATCCGTTTCTCGCGGTGATTACACAGCCTGAATTGGTCCAATCGGGCTGGCTCCAAAAGATATATTCATATTTCGGTTTTCATTCTGTCCAGTCATTTTTAGGGGCGATGGCCGCTCTTGTGTTTATTCTCATAGTTGCATCGAACATAGCAATCATGACGGATAAGTGGCTTCAATTTCACTTTAAGTTTAGCGCCAATCACGCCATGAGCGTGAACCTCCTAAGGACATATCTTAGCAGAGACTATTCTTTCTTTCTTAGGCGGAACTCATCCGAGTTGCAGAAAAACGTCGTAGTCGAGACCCATCAACTGTGTACCCGCCACTTAGATGCGGTTCTTTCGTTCATCTCAGGGACCTTTGTTGCGATAGCTCTAGTTGCGCTGCTGCTATTTACCGATCCTCTCGCTACGGTGATTGTTATTGGAATCATTGGCAGCGGGTACGCAGCGTCGTACCGGATAATCCAACGCCGCCTTCGGGTTCTCGGCAACGAGTATGTCTACACCAATGGAGCACGGCATAAGGCGGCAGCTGAGGCCTTTGGAGGCATTAAGGAGGTGAAGGTTCTGGGGCGAGAAGGTACTTTCGTTGACCGGTTTGAACCACCGTCCCGTCAATGGGCACGAGGTCAAGCGCAGACACTTGTTTTGGCTGAGATGCCGAAATACGTCATTGAAGCCTTAGCGATGGGAGGCCTCCTCGCAATCCTCGCACTTCTGCTGCTGGTTGGACATCCTGTTGCGACGATCATACCTTTTATGGGCCTTTTCATTTTTGCAGGCTACAGACTCCTCCCAGTATTTCGGCAAATTTTAGCGGCCGTTGCAGAATTTCGTTTCGGCGAGGGTGTCCTATCTCTCCTCGAGGTTGATCTAGGCGATTCGAAACTGGCTACACCTGGTTTACCGAAGGGAGGTGAGCAAACTCTCCCGTTCAAACGAACTCTGCGGCTGGAAGAAGCCACCTTCCGGTATGGTGCTGACTCCACTCCGATCATCAAAAGGATGACGATTGAAATTCAGAAGAATACCACCGTGGCGTTCGTTGGAGAAACAGGCGCGGGTAAAACGACCCTCATTGATATTCTCCTAGGCCTGCTGAGCCCCCAAGAGGGGAAGCT
>JAHWKR010000035.1 GCA_019347805.1 Methanobacteriota archaeon | reverse complement strand
TCGTCGTCTAGGTGGCGGCGTAATCGCTGTACTCGGCGTACTTGTTGGTACCGTTCGCTCTCTGCTGGCCGCGCGGGGAGGTGTCGGCTTCCTGGTGGGTCGCTTCGTGCCCTTGTTGTCCTGAGGCGATGCGGCCAAGGATGGCTGCGGCCGTTGAGGAGGCGTCCGGCTTCCTGGCATCGGCGAAGCCCTTCGTGGCGCCTTGTTCTGTGCGCGCATCGAGGATGCGGTCGAGCCCTTCTGCCAGGGTGTGGTTTTCAGGTGCGGGGCCGAGGGCGGAACGGGCATGACCGGCATACCAGGCGTCACGACCGTAGGCGTCGGTGCCTTCCCGCGCCAGGTCGGGGTTCTTGTCCGGGTCGCCGACGTATCGTCCCATGGCGTCGATGCGCGCCCCCGGCGGGTCGAAGACCCAGGCGGCGAAGGCGCCGAAGAGATGTTCGTTCAGCCGTCCACCGTAGCGGCCGGTCTCGGGGTCGTAGCGGGCGTCCCAGGCGTCGGCGAGCGTCCTGACCTCAGGATGGTGCGGGTCCTCGAACGGGATGTGTTGCGGCGGCTTGCCCCATGATTGGAAGGCGGCGCGGGCGAGGCTCAGGTTGTTGGCGGCACTGTCGATGGGTGTTGCTTCGCGCGGCAGGTCGACGAGGTGCGCGTGTAGGTAGTCGAGGTGGGGCTCCGGGTCGAAGCCGCCTTCGTGCCCGGCGCGACGGGCGACTGCGGTGGCAAGAAGCACCCAGGCGGTGGTCTTCGGGTCGGGCTCTTTTCCGGGTGCGTAGGGGAGGCCGCCGCCGGTGGCGTCACCGAGACGGGCGAGGTGGGCGACGGCGTCGCGGATGAGCGAGGTTTCATCGCAGGCCAGGAGATCGGGTTGTCCCGGGGCGACGCAGCCGGCGACGATCGGTGTGACCAGGAGCGCGAAGAGGACAGGGTGGAGGAGCGGCTTCATCGCTACACCTCGCCGTCCGTGCAGCGGCCCGTCGTGTAGCACTTCAGGTAGCGATATGAGAGCGTCTGGTCGGGGGCTGGACGGGTGTCGTCGGCCGCGCTGCGGGTCTCCTTGCCGTCGAGGTGGACCATCCAGCTGTAGCTCCAGGTGTTGCCTGTGGCCCAGGTCTCCTTGGTGCCGTTGATGGCTTCGATATAGTAGGAGTCGAGCGCCTCGTCGTAATGCGCTTCGACCGCGAACCCGCTGCGTTCTGCGGTGCGCATGAGAATGTCGTAGGCCGATTCTTCATCCCACGGCGCGAACGGGACGGTGAGGGTGGTGTGGAAGGCTTTCTGGTCGTCATGCCACCTCTTTTCGGCATCGAGGACGACGGTGAGGCGGTCCATGACGACGAGGTCGAGGGTGGATTCGTTGACGGAAACGACGGGGGCTTCAGGTGCGGGGCGCCAGCCGATCGCGACACGGAGCTGGTGCGGGCCGGGTGTCACGTCGATGTGGAACGTCCTCTGTCCGGACGGCTGGCTGGCGTTGAACGGGAGGTCTTCTCCCTTCGGCTCTTCTTCGCCGACCCGGTGGGCGATGTGGAGCGTGGCGCCTTCCGGGAGGGGGGTCTGCGTCCGGAACGACGCCTGCACGAGGAGGGACCCGTTCGGCGCGAGGGGGTCGGGTCGCAGGTCCTCGAGGGTGAGGGTGATGTCGGTGACGGGCGCGGTCGAGTTCATCCCGGCCGTCCGAGGTGTGGTCGCCTCCGTGGGGGTCGCCGTCGGCTGGACGTTCAGGTCGATGTCGTCGGCCGTGATCTCCACACAGCCGGCGAGAAGGGTGACGAGCAGCAGGGCTGCCAGGGCGGCGCTGGGGGCCACGAAGGCTCGGGAAGGCCGCCACCATGAAATAGGTAACTCCGCTTGACTTGTGTCAAGTCAGCTTGATGGTGTTGGTCGTGCGCTTGCGGGTCGTCGTTCTGTTCCTGATGCTACCGGTGCTCCTTGCGGGCTCGCTGGGGGGCTCCGTCTCGTCGGAAGCTCCGACGGGTTTGCCGACCGGTCCCCACGAGGCTCTGTCCCTGGCGGTCGTCGCCGCCGGGCTTCCGCTCGAAGGGGTCATCGGGCGGGCCGACCCGGGGCCGCCTTCGGTCGACCTGGAGAGCGCATACGGCCGACTGGCGACACTCGTCGGGGCGGAAAGGGAACCGGTTTGGGACGGACTGGACGGCGATCTGGAGCGTGGCCTGGTGATCCTCCTGGACGCGATGCACCACGCCGTCTCGTTGCAACAGGGGGCCGTCGCCGCGATGGACCTGGTTTCGGCCGAAGCGGTCGCCGAAGCATACCGCACATGGCGTCACGACGGGATGCGGGAGGGGCTCCTTTCGGCGTGGGGCGACGGTCTGCCTGGGCTCGACCGGACGGCCGTCGCCGCCGCCGCGTGGACGCTCCTCGACGCCGGCCTGCGGGCCGCGCCACATCTTGAGCGCGCGGTGGATGAGGCGACAGCACCGTTCCTCGGCGTCGCGTTCGCAGCCAGCTGTCTTCAAGCGGATTTCATCCTGCTCCTCTGCTCGACCGGCGACGACACGTTGGAAGGAGACCACCTGCTCCAGGTCGACCTCGGCGGTGACGACCTCCACCTCGGCAACTCCGGCGGCTCCGGACTGCCCCTCCTCTGGCCGACCGCGAACGGGCTCCCCGCCGCCGTGTCCCTGGACCTCTCGGGGGCGGACGTCTACCGCGCGGCCGGCTCGGCGATCGGCGTCGGCTCCACCACCCCCGGCGTGCTCATCGACCTCCTCGGCGACGACCACTACGAAGCCACCGACCGCTTCTTCACCTTCACCCAAGGCGCCGGCAACCTCGGCGGTGTCGGTGTGTTGTTCGACGCCGACGGCTCCGACGCGTACGTGGTGGCAGAAGGACGCGACGCGAACGGCGACACTGCATGGGACAGCCAAGGCTTCGGCATCCTCGGCGGCATCGGCCTCCTCATCGACACGCTCGGCAACGACGGCTATCTCGGCGGCACGATGTCGATGGGGGTCGGCGACTTCGACGCCGTCGGCATGCTCGTCGACACCTCCGGCCGCGACGACTATTCGGCCGTGCGCTGGTCGCAAGGGTTCGGCGACGGTGGCGGCCTGGGTCTTCTTCTCGACTCCATCGGCGACGACGACTACACCTTGTCCGGTCCCGGTGACCTTGACGGGCTGCAAGGCCAAGGCGCCGGACTCGGCGGTCTCGGTGCCCTGGTGGACGGCGCCGGCATCGACCGTTACACCGCCTCCGGCCAGGCGCAAGGCTGGGGGACCGGCGGCAAGGCGTTCAAGCCCGTGGACGACCTTCTCGTGCTCCTGGGGCTGCCCCATCCGGGAGCCGGACTCCTTGTCGATCTGGGGGGACCCGACAGCTACAGCGGGCCGGGTGGAGACAGCCAAGCCTGGACCCAGGGCACCGGCGTCGGGGTCGACGTCTGAGCACCCCTAGCTGCGACGACGCCTGAGACCCACCGCCACCGCTCCGAAGGCGGCGATGCCTGTGGCGAGACCGAAGCCGGGCAAACCTTTGTCGTCCGACGGCTCGGTGGCGTTCCTGCCGTCGGTCGTGGGGTCGATCGTCTGCGTGAAGTCGCCCGGCGCGTCGTCCGAGGCCGGCTCTTCGTCCGTCTCGTCGTCCGGACACGCGATGTTCTCGACCTCCGAGCCGTCCGGGCAGGTGACGTTGTCGACCGGTGGTGCGTCCGTCTCCGGCGTCGGGACGACTGCTTCCTTGACGGGCAGCGTGATCGTTCCTGCATCGTCACCGGTGAACCCGACACCGTACTTGGTCGCGGAAGCGTAGCCGACATGCTGTCCGTCCGCGCTCGCCTCGATATAGACACTGATGTTGAGCATGAGCGCGCCCTTCGCGCCCTTCGGCGCCGGGCCAAGGTCGAAGGCGAAGGTGTGGTATTGCAGGCCGTCCGTCGGGTCCTTCGCGCCGTCGGCCTTCGGGTCGGGGCCGTCCGACGACCAGTCCACACCCACCTGGCCTTCCCGGTCATGCAACGAGACCGTCGGCTCGATGGTGCCGACGCGTTCGGTGAAAAGATGGAGCGTCCCAACGATGTTCTCGCCCTCGCGGAAGACGATCTCGTCGACCACCGGCATGAGATGGATGTTGAACGTGTGTTCCAGGTCGGTGTTGCTGGTGACGCTTTGCTGGTGCGGTGACAGCGTCGGTGGCGTCGCGCTCCGGCATGGATCGTCCGGGTCGTTCGTGGCATAGAGATGTTCTGCGGTGCTCTTGTTGTTGAAGCCGAACGCGTCCCGCACCGCCTGACGACAATACTCGCCGTCCTTCGTGTTGGTGAGCGAGACATGGAACGTCTCCGTGTCGGGGCCGAGCGGGAGCGTCGACAGGACCTTGGTGGCGTCCTCCTCGGCCAGGGCCGGGACGGATGAGACGAGGACGAAGAGCATGGCGACGGACAAGGTCAGGAGACGGGGGGACCACCACATGGGACTCATTGGGGGACAGACAGGTCCGTATGTATCTAGTTTGGTGACGCCATGAAAGCGTCGAAAAGAGGGGGATGAAAGAGACGGGAAGAGACAGGTCGGGGGCCCTATCGGCGGACCTGGAGGTCGCGCCTGCGCACGACCGCGGCCCCGATGAAGCCGGCGACCAGGACCGCCACGAGGCCGAAGCCCGGCAGACCCTTCTTCTCGCCGGTGCTCGCCGTGTTGTTGTCGTCCTGCTCAGCCGTCGTGTTGTTCCCGGTGTCGACAGGGGTCGTGCCGGGGTCCTCATCGGTCGTGTTGTTGTCCTCGCCGGTCTCTTCCTCGACGACATCAGGACAATCGGTGCCGTTTTCGACCTCGCTGCCGTCCGGGCAGGTGATGAGATCGGGCTGCGCTTCCTCGCCGCCGGCGGCGGAGGTGATCGGGATGTCGATGTAGCTCGCACCCTCGCCCCAGGTGATGATCTTGTAACCGATCGTACTGAACGCCTTCACACCGCTGGCGCCGCGTGTCAGGTCGAGCGACACCCGCACCTTCCCGGTGAGCGTCTCGGGGGCGACCCCAAGGTCGAAATCCCAAGAGTGGCGGTTCTTCCCGTCGGTAGGGCTGCTCGCCCCGTCCGTCTTCGTGTCGAGCGCGGCAGCACTCCAGTTGGCGACCTCGTTGAGCACCTCTTCGCCTTCCGCATCCAGGGTGGTCTCGAACAGGCGGACGGAGGGCTGGAAAGCGCTGATCCGGTCCGCTTCGATCGTGAGCTTTCCGGTGATGGATCCCGAAGCGTCGAGTAGGAGCGATTCGGTCACCGGGATGACGAAGACCGGGTGCGAGTTGCCCGTCGGTTGGAGCAGGGTGCTCATGTCCGGCCGTCCCGAGTTGTATGCCGGCTCGGAGTTGGACCGGCAGGGGTCGTCCGGGTTGTTGGTGGCGAACAGCTTGTAGGAGTTGTCGCTGCCGAGGCCGTGCATGTCACGGATCGCGTCACGGCACCGGTTCTCCGCACCCTGCTGGATCGGGACCGAGATGTAGAACCGGTCCGTGTCAGGCCCAAGCGGCAAAGTGACCGGCGAGAACTTCTCTTCCTCCTCCTGACCATAGATCCCAGGAGCAAGGGCGGCTACGAACATCAGGGAGGCGAGGAGGACGGCGTATCGGAACATGGTACCACTTCGAACCTAGGGCGGACTGGCGTGAAGTGCGGAACGGGCTTTAAAACAGTTATGGTGGCATGGATGACCAAGCACCCACCGGTTCCATAGCTTTAAGGGACGGGCCCGGCTCGAACCTGAAAAGGACGGGGTGCCTGGATGCCGGACGGAGCCGACCTGAAGATCTATGTCGTGGACAACGGGGGCCAATGGACCCATCGCGAATGGCGGGTGCTCAAGTATCTGGGGGTCGAGACGAAGATGGTCCCCAACGACACGTCTTGGTCTGAGCTCGAGGCGGCGGACCTCGACGGCATCCTGCTGTCCGGCGGCGCGCCGCGCGTCGGTGTCACCGGTACGCTCGGCAATTGCGGCGACATCCTCGACAACGCGCCCTATCCGGTCCTCGGCCTCTGCGCGGGCCACCAGTTGATCGCGCGCCACTTCGGCGGCGACGCCGCGCCCGGCGAGGGTGAGTTCGGTTCCACGGAGCTCATCGTCCTGCCGCACGAAGAGCCCGATTTTTTGGCCGGTGTGCCGGAACGGTCGGTGGTGTGGGAGAGCCATCATGACGAGGTCAACAAGGTGCCCCCCGGCTTCGAGGTGCTCGCGAAGAGCGAAGGTTGTCCCGTGCAGGTGATGCGCGACCGCGACCGGCGCATCTTCAGCGCTCAGTTCCATCCCGAGGTGGAGCACACCGAGCATGGTGTGACGATGTTCCGCAACTTCCTCGCCATCTGCAAGAAGGCGAAGGAAGAGACGCCACCCGCCTGAACGGGTGGACGTCCTCCTGCAATGTCTGGGAGCTCACGTCCTGCGTCGTCGCCACACCGCGACACCGACAAGGAGCGCGACGATGGCGACGAACGGGACGCCGGGGCTCTTCTTCTCCTTCGGTGGGTCGCTGAACGTGCCGTCCGGGTGCTCGGCGATCTCGACGCCCTTCGTGACGGTCGCCGTGAAGCGCTCGCTCACCTGCGCCAGGTCGTCGACACCGCTCGTCGCCGTCAATCGCACGACGAGCCGCTCCTTCTCCTCGGCGTCCTCCGGCGCCTGCACCGCGATGCGCACCGTCGCCTCCTCACCGCGCCCGAGCCGCAGCTTGTCGCCCGGGTCGAGCCGGACGCGCCATCTTTCGGAATCGGCGATCGCGGCGAGTGTCACGAGGTCGTCGTGCAGCCCTTCGTTGCGCACCGTGACGTTGAAGACGGCGCTCCTGCCGGGGTTGACGAAGCGCTCTTTTTCGCCTTCGACACCCATGGTGACGAGCGCACCGCTTCTCGTGATGTTGAGGACGGGTCCGGCAGGACGGCTCTCGACGATGGGCAGGTCGGCCTCGGCACCGTCAAGCACCAAAAAGACGCGGTTCCCCATCGTCGCCGGGTCGAACAGGGTCACCTCCTCCTCGACGCCGCAGAGGTCTTTTTCGCAGACCACGACCGTGCGCTGCGGGTGGGCGACGGCGACCCGCACCGCGAGCGGCCGGTCGTCCGGGACGGCCCGGGTGCGTTCCCCGAAGACCGCCGCGTCGATGGGGATCTCGAACGTGAACGGTGTCGGTGTCTCCGTCAGCCGTGCGCTGCGGACGGTGGCCTCGCCGATGAGGGTGCCCCCGGAGGCGAGCGTCACGGAAAGGTCGGCGATGACCGGTGTACCGGCCTCGGTCTCCTGGCCCGGGAGGGTGATCGCGGTGCGGAAGCCGAAGGTCAATGCCGCCGGTTCTGTGGTGGAGAGGTAATAGTCGCGCGACCAGGGCACGTCGGCGCGGAACGTCAGACCGACCTGGGCCGGTGCGAACAGGTCGCCCCCTCCGGTGTCGCACGAACGCAGGCGCACCTCCTTCGCGGCGCCCTTCGCGTCACGCTCGAGGGTGTTCATCCAGTGGGCGGCGGAACTGCAGGTGTCGCCCGTCGAGTGGAACCGTACGAGCGGGTCCGCCTCGGTGGGTGGGCGCACCCCTTGGATGTCGACGAGACCCGAGCCGAGCACATCGGGACGTTCTACGGGGACGGCGCGCACGTTGACGCGGGCGGTCTCCTTGTGGCCGACGCCCGGCTCGGCGTTGACGACGAGCGTGACGATGCGCACACCCGGACCGGCCGCCGTGGCCCCCGGGACGGTGGTCTCGTCGACGACGAACAGGAACCAGCGGGTCGGGTCCCCGGTGACGACGTCGGCGGAAAGCCGCAGGGTGAGCGGCTCCTCGAGGTCGTTCTCGATGCGCAGCGGCACGGCCTGGTAGCGCCCGGTCTCGACGCCATGCACCGGCACGGCGCCGTCGCGGCCGTCCTGCCCGGCCTCGGCGTCGACGAGGACGCGCAACAGCTCGTTGCCGGTGTCGCTCGCGAACGTGAAGGTGGCGGTCTCTTCCGTGGTGTCGCCGAACGGGTCGACGTGCGGCCCCGTGCGGGCGACACTCGCGGCACGCAAGCCGCTCCAGGTGTCGCCGCCGGACGGCACGACCTGCGCCTCGCCTTCGAGGGCGAGTTCGCGGAACGCGAGCCGGGGCAGTGTGACGACGGCGCGCGCGGCGTCGACGTCGACCTCGGGCAGGACGAAGATATGGCTCATGTGGGCGACGCCGCCGTCGCCGACCAGGATGTTCGGTCTACACGACTCGGGTCCGACGACACGGTCGAAGGCGTAGCGCACCTGATCCGGAGGCGCGCTCACGTCGGTCGCGAAGGCGGAGTAGAGGAACTCGAGGAAGAGCCGATAGGTGTCACCGGTGGCGCTCCATTCGAAGCAGACGACATGCGCCGCGCCGGTGGGCCCGGGCCCGGCCGGCCGATGGAGGTCGGCGACGGTGAGCGCGATGGCGATCTCGGTCGCCGTCTCGCCATATAGGCGCACCTCGGTGATGTCGGCCGGCGGGAAGAGGTCGGCGCCGGGCGCTTCTTCGACCAGGGCGTCGTCGGGGCCCACGGGGCGCAGGTCGCCGCGTGCGTCCTGGACGACCGCCTCCGGCTCTTGTTGGGCGCTCCCGGGGAGCGGGAGGGTGACGAGGACCAGGAGGGCGACGAAGACGAAGGCCGGGTGTCTGGGGTTCATGCGAACACCTCCACGGCGCGGTGGGCCGTCGCCCTCAGCGACACGTCGCCCTGGAAGGCGCCGATGCGCGCCTCGCCGCGTGGGGTCTCGCTCTCGATGTCGCTCGGTGCGAGGGCGAAGCGCCAGAAACTCTGCGCCTCGTAGGGCGGGTCGACAAGGCCCTGGTCGACGCCACCCACTACGTTGTCGATGCGATAGGATCGCGTGCAGACCGCTCCTTCGCATCCCGGCTCCGTGGTGGGTGTGGCGGCCTGGTAGACCGTGGTGTCGGCGCCATGGTAGAAGAGACGGAGCCGTGTGAGGGGGGTGGCGGGGTCGGCCGTCCATTCCACCTCGACGGTGACGTGACCGGTGCCCATCGGGACGGTGCTGCCGCTTGGCAGACGCAGGTCGTCGAGCGGATGGTCGGCTTGGCGCAAAAGCGGGGTCCAGAGGACCGGTTCGTCGGCGCGCGCCGCGGTCTCGCCGAGCCACAATGTGTCGGCGCCCTGCCAGAAGTCGGGGTGCGGCGGGTCGAGCGACGCGGTGCCGCCGTTGTGGGCGATCATCTCGAGGTCGTGGAGGAGGAGCTTCGGGTCGTTCGGGTCCTGGGGGGCTTCGCGGGCGAACGCGGGCGGACATGCGGGTTCCGTGGTCGGCGCGCCGAGCATGCACGGGTGCTGTTCATGGTCCTCGGCGACGACGAGGAGGAAACGCCAGCGGCTGACGGCGTTCTGGTGCGGCGGGTCGGCCATCCCGATCCGGTCGAGCGGGATGACCAGGGTGTCACCGGGTCGGACGAGCGTGGGGCCGGTGTAGGCGTTCGTGTCGGCCGCCTGGTGGTAGAAGTGGAGCCGGTCGACGCCGTCGAAGAAGCGGTCGGGGAAGGTCACCGTGATGTTGGCGGTGCCGCCGAAGACGACATCGGCGTGGTTTTCGGGCGCGGGGTCGTGCGTGTTGGGGTCGTCGACCTGCGAGTCGTCGTCCTCGAAGCCGAACCCGGCCCACGTCAAGGTGCCATGGCTGCCGACCTTGGCGAGGTCGAACTGCTGGAACCGCACAGGGGCGTCCCGCCAGACGAAGACCGCTTCCCGTCCGAGCCATTGGTCGTGATGATGGGCGGTGTCGTCGTCGTCGGGCTCACCGGTGGGCGTCATGGGATCGATGCCTTCTTCCTGGGGGGACTGGACCTGGGCGTCGGGCGTGTATGTGGCCCCGTCGTCGTCCGGACGTTGTTTCGGCGGATCGTCGCCCATGCAGCCGGCCAGAAGGAGGGATACGGTCAACAGGGCCAGAAGGCCGATGGCTTGCGCTCGTCGAGCGGTGGTGGACACCATGTATGCTTGCACCTCGGGTGGTGCCTGGCGTCCACGTGGGGGTGGGGACCTGACGACAGGCGGGCTGAAGGGATGGAGGGAGAAGAGCAGGATAAAAATCGCTTATGGTCATGTGGCGAAAATTCAATCCGGGCGGGCGGAGAAACCGTCCGGCACCGGCTCGCCGTTGTGAAAGAAGACGAGGTAGAGGTCGAACTTGTGCTGGTAGGTGAACTGCGCCTCACGCTCGCCGTTGTCGAGCTCGACGTTGACGACCGCGGGGCTTGTGTCCTCCGTCGTCCCGCGCGGCGACTCCTGCCAACCCCCAGGCGGGACCATCTTGACCTCGTCGACCCCGGTCTTGCCGATCATCGGCGGGATGACGTTCGGCGGGTTGGTCCACCACACCCTGTAGACCAGGTCGGACGTCGAACCGGGCGGCGGTGCGGCGGCGTCGAGGGCCATGCCGACCGCGGTGAGCCCCGCGTCCATCGGGACACGGAAATCGCTCTTGTAGTTCGGATCCTCCGAGACCCTGCCACAGGTGTTGCCGCGCGTCTTGCCCTTGGTGGCGAGCGTGCACCCGATGAAGCCGGTGAGTTGGTGGATGTCGGTGCGGTAGGGCGCCGTCGTCTCCGGAAGCGCCTCCAGAAGGACATCGACGCGGGTCTCCTCGTCCGCCTTGACCTCCACCTGCCGGCCGTCCGCAGCATGGCCGGGCGCGGCGACGAGGACCGTGTAGAGGCCCGGCTCGAGCCGGTTGAACGCGAACAGGCCCTCCGCGTCGGTGCGGGTCACGATGGCCAGTTCCTTGAGGGTGACGTTCGCCCCCTCGACCGGCTGGAAGTCGAGGTCCTTGACGGCGCCCACGATGCGCCCCTTGCCCGGTTCGTTCGGCCCCTCGATGCGGCAACGCTCCGTCTCCGAACACTCCGGCGGGACGGCCGGGGGTGTGGGCCGGTCGCCGTCGGTGCAACCGGAGAGCGCGAGCGCGACAAGGATCAGGGACAGGCCTACGGATACGGTCGGACGGGACGCCATGGTCATGCCTCTGGCACCCGCGTCCGTCACACTGGTGACGGGGACCTGACGCAAGGCGACGGAAGGGAGGACACGGCGAGGCAAAAACGGTTTGTGGTCACGACGCGAAAGGAGGGTGTCGGCCCCGCTTCCGCCCGGTGAGAAGAAAGTGAAGGAAGAAGGCAGGTGGGGACGCTATCGCCTGCGTCTTCGGCCGAGCCACGCGGCCAGGCCGACCAAGGCGAGAAGCGGCAGGAGGACCGGCGACGGGCTCTCCTCCGTCTTGTCGACCTTCTGCAGGTTCTCATCGATGACGTCGTCGGCGAAATCGACGCCGTGCGTGATCTCGATGACGAACGGCAGGATGGCGACCGCCTCGGGGTCGACCTTGCTCGTCGCCTTGACCTTCAGGCCCAAGCGTTCGCCTTCACGCGCCTCCTCAGGGGCGACGACGCGGATGTTGAACGAGCGCCCCTCACCGATGGCGAGCTTGTAGCTGCGCACCGGAAGGATCTCCGCTCGCCACCCTGTGGCGTTCAAGGAGACGTCGATGGTCGCCGTGTCGACGTTGACCCCTTCGTTGCGCACCGTGACGTTGTAGACGACCGTCTTTCCGGGGTTCGTGAACCGTGATTTCTCCGCGGCGGGGTCCGCCAGGCGCAACGAGATGAGCGCACCCGAGGCGGTGGTGTTGATGAGGTCGCCCGACCTTCGGCTGTCGACGATCGGCAAGGTGACATGCGACTTGTCCATCAGCATGTAGAACCGGCCGGCGACCGCCGACGGGTCGGGCACCGTCCGCTCTTCCTCCGGGAGCGGCTGGCAGGCCTCCGAACAGAAGACGAAGGTGCGGTCCTGCGGGTCGACCGACACCCTGATGGCGAGCGGTCGGTCGTTCGGCACCTCGCGTCCCTTCGCGCCCAGAAGCGGCGCGTCGACGTGGATCTCGAAGGGCAGCACCGTCCCGGCGGCGTCGATGTGCTGGTTGGTCATGACCGCCTCGCCGAGCAACTGGCCACCGCTCGTCAGCGTCACGACGACATCGGCCACCATCGACGTCGGCGCCTCCTGGTCCTGCCCGGGCAGTTTGGCGACCGCCTTGAACCCCACCTGGCCCTTGGCGGGTTCCGTGACGGACAACGTGTAGTCGCGGGCGAACGGGACGTCGGGCCGGAACGTGATGCCCGAGGCACCGGCGACCGTCCCCTCGCCACCGCCGGCGATGTCGCATGAGCGCATGAGCAGCTCGCTGGCGGTCGCCTTCGGGTCCTCCGCCAACGTGTTGATCCAATGCGCCGCGGAGGTGCAGGTGCGGCCCGTCGAATGGAAATGGACCTGGTTCTCGCTCGCTGTCGGCGGTTGGACACCGAGGACATCGACAAGACCGGCACCGAGGAGCCCCGGATGGCGCGGGTCGGTGGCCGAGACCAGGACCCGCGCGCGGTCCTTGTGCGAGATGGAGGGATCGGTGTGGACGATGAGCGTCACCGTCTCGACACCCGGCTTGTCGCCGACCTTGCCGGCGACCGGGATGTTCGGGATGACCCTGAGGTCCCAGGCACCCTTGTCGGTGGCGTCGAGCACCGTCGCCGTGATGTTGACGTCCAGCGGTTCCGGCAGGTGGTTCTCGATGACAATCGGCACGGTCTGGAAAGAACCGGTCTCGACGCCATAGATGGGCACGCCGCCGGTCTCCTCGACACCGTTCGAGGCGCCGTTGACGTTCTCCTCGACGTTGACACGGAGCACACTGTTGCCGGTGTCGGTCTGGAACGTGAAGCGGTCGCTCGCGGGGCCGGCCATGTCGAAGGCATGGTAGATCGACGAACCGGTGTGGGCCGTCGAGCGCGCCTGCAGGTTCCCGAACGATCCGCCCGACATCGGCACCGGCTTGCGCGGCTCGTTCGCGGGGGCCATCTCCTCCATGCCGATGCGCGGGATGCGCACGTCGAAGGTCTTGCCCTCGATGTCGAGGACCGGCTCGATGTACTGCACCGGCATGCGGCCGTCGTTGTCGCTGCCGACGAAGGCGGTGTGCGTGCAGGCCGATGCGTCGGCGATCTGGTCGAAGCGGACGGCCGGTGTGCCCTTGGGTTTCACGGCGGGGCCTTCGCCGCCGCCGAGCGGGTATTCGAGCTTGACCCAGAGCCGGTACCAGCTGCCCGTCGTGTCCCAGTCGAAACAGACCACGTAGGTGTGGAACGTGCCCGCGGGGGCGTTCGGCCGGGTGAAGTCGAGGACGCTGAACCCGAGCCAGAACTCGGTCGGGGTCTCGCCATAGAGCCGCACCTCGGTGAGGTCGACCGATTTCATGCCCTCGGGATAGGTCGCCGGGGTGGGGGTGTCCTGGGTCTCCTTGGTCGGCGGCATGAGCGCCACGTCGCCGGGACCGTCGCTGACCTTGACGTCTCCGGGCGCCTGCGCCTCGACCCCGGGGGAGAGGGCCGGCACCGCGCCGACAAGGAGGAGGATGAGCAGGATGGTGGCGCTCTGCGTCCTCTTGGTCATGTGATCCTACCTGGTGACGGTCGCCCTGGGCACCGCGGAGGGAAAAAAGGGGAGATGGAGGGAAGAGATGAGGAGCGCCTCAGAGACGCCGCCGACGGCCGAGCCAAGCGGCCAGACCGATGAGGGCCAGGACCGGCAGGAAGACCGGCGACGGACTCTCCTCCGCCTTGTCGACCTTCTGCAGGTTCTCGTCGATCACATCGTCCTCGAACTGCACACCGTTCGTCGCCTCGATGACAAGCGGCAGCGTCGCCATCGCCTCGGGATCGACCTTGCTGGTCGCCCGGACGGTGACACCGAGCTGCTCGCCCTCACGGGCGTCCTCGGGGGCGGTGACGCGGATGTTGAACGAACGCGCCTCGCCGATCGCCAGCTTGTAGCTGCGCACCGGAAGGATCTCCGCCTTCCAGCCTGTGCGGTTGATCGAGGCGTCGATGGTCGCCGTGTCGACGTTCACGCCCTCGTTGCGGACCGTGACGTTGTAGACGACGGTCTTGCCGGGGTTCGTGAAGCGGCTTTTCTCGGCGTCCAGTTGCGACAGACGCAGCGAGATGAGCGCACCCGAGGCGGTGATGTTGATCAGGTCGCCCGACTTGCGGCTGTCGATGATCGGCAGCGTCACCTCGGACTGGCGGGTCAACATGAAGATCTTCCCGACCAACGCCGACGGGTCGGGCAGCGTCCGCTCCTCTTCCGGGAGCGGATCGCAGACGTCCGAACAGACGACGAAGGTCCGGTCCTGCGGGTCGACCGACACCCGGATGGCGAGCGGCCGGTCGTTCGGCACCTCGCGGCCCTTCGCGCCAAGGAGCGGCGCGTCGATGTGGATCTCGAACGGCAGCACGGTCCCGTCGGCGTCGATGAGCTGGTTGGTCATGATCGTCTCGCCGAGCAACTGGCCGCCGCTTGTCAGCGACACGGAGACGTCCGCCACCATCGTGGTGGGGGCCTCGTGCTCCTGACCGGGCAGCTTGGCGACCGCCTTGAACGCCACCTGGCCCATCGCGGGCTCCGTGACGGAGAAGGTGTAGTCGCGCGAGAACGGCACGTCCGGTCGGAACGTGATGCCCGAGGCGCCGGCGATGGTCGCCTCGCCACCGCCGGCGACGTCGCACGAGTTGAACGGAAGCTCGTTCGCGGTCGCCTTGGCGTCGCTCTGGAGCGTGTTGACCCAGTGCGCGGCCGTCACGCAGGTGCGGCCGGTGGTGTGGAAGAAGACCTTGCTCGCGCCGGCCTTCGGCGGTTGCACACCGAGGACGTCGACCAGGCCCGCGCCGAGCAGTTCGGGGTAACGGGCGTCCTTGGCGCTGATCAAGAGGCGCGCCCGGTCCTTGTGCGAGACCGATGTGTCGGTGTTGACGATGAGCGTCACCGTCTCGGTGCCGGGGACATCGCCGACCTTGCCCTTCACAGGGATGTTCGGGATGACCCTGAGGTCCCAGGCGCCCTTGTCGGTGGCGTCCAGGATGGTCGCCGTGACGTTGACGTTGAGGGGTTCCGGCAGGTGGTTCTCGATGATGAGGGGCACCGTCTGGAACGAGCCGACCTCGACGCCGTAGATGGGCACGCCGCCGGTCGATTCGACGCCGTTCGAGGCGCCGTTGACGTTCTCCTGGACGTTGACCCGGAGGACGCTGTTGCCGGTGTCGGTCTGGAAGGTGAAAGTGTCCGAGCCGGGGCCGGCCACATCATAGGCGTGGTAGACCGACGACCCGCTCTGCGCCGTCGACTTCGCCGTGAGCGAGCTGAACGTGTCTCCCGCGCCGGGGACCGGCTTGGGCGGTTGGTCCAACGGCCTCATCTCTTCCATGCCGAGGCGCGGGATGCGCACGTCGAAGGTCTTGCCCTCGATGTCCAGGACCGGGTCGAGGAAGGACGTCGGCATGCGGCCGTTGTTGGGGCTGCCGACGAAGGAGGTGTGGGCGCATTCCGCCTCCGTGGCGACCTCGTCGAAACGGATGTCGGGTGTCGGCTTTGGCTTGACGGTGGCGCCTTCGCCGTTCCCGACCGGGTACTCCAGCTTGACCCAGAGCCGGTACCAGCTCCCTGTGGCGTCCCAGTCGAAACAGACCACGAAGGTGTGGTAGGCGCCGGCGGGGGCGTTGGGGCGGACGAAGTCGACCACGCTGAACCCGATCCAGAACTCGGTCGGGGTCTCACCGTAGAGCCGCACCTCCGTCAGATCGATCGATTTCATGCCGTCGGGCGCAGGGGCCGCGGTGGGGTCGTTGGTGCTGCCTTCCCTGCGGCAGGAGATGTCGGGCGGGGTGCAGGTGGGGGTGGTCAGTACGACGTCGCCCGGTCCGTCGGAGAGGATGACGTCCCCGGGGGCCTGGGCTTCCACGCCCGGAAGGAAGAAGGGCACGGTGCCCACGAGCATGACGAGTGCGATGGATACGCTGAGTGTCTTGTTTGTCATGATGAGCACCTCCTAGGTGAGGACGAAACCCTCCTGCTTGAACACCTTCACAGAGATGCTGAACGATCCCTGGAAGACGCCGGCGTTCTCGACGGCGCTGTTCTGCGGGTCCATGAGCGACGGCACGACCTCGAAGCGCCAGAAGCTGCGCGCCTCGTAGGGCGGGTCGACAAGACCCAGGTCCTTGCCGCCTTCCACGTTGTAGATGACGTAGGTGTTGCCGCCATCAGGGCTCGCGCCGGTCTTCTCCGTTCCGTCCTTCGGCTGGGCGTCGATGTAGTCGATGTCGTCCGCACCGTGGTAGCGGAGCTTGAGGAGGAAGTTGTCAGGGGCCTGGGACGCTTCCCAGTCGACCGTCACCTCGACGCGCTCGGTGCCCATCGGGACGACGTCCCCCGGGAGCGGGGCGATGTCGGTGAGAAGCGGGCTTTTTTCGCGCACGACCGGGGTCTGGACCACCGGGTCGGTGACCTCGCGCTCGATGGTCTTGAAGACCAAGGTGTTCGCGCTGCCCCAGAAGTCGGGGTGCGGCGGGTCGAGTGATTCGGTACCGCCGTTGTGGGCGATCATCCCGAAGCCGCCCATCTTGAGGGTCGGGTTCTCCGGGTCGGTCGGGGCCTCGGTGGCCATGGCCGGCGGGCAGAGGGCACGGGTGGTGTCGCCGCCGAGTTCGCACACCTCGTTCGTCTCGAAGGCGACGAGGCGGAACTTCCAGCGCGAGACGGCGTTCTGGTGGGCCGGGTCCGCCATGCCGGTCTGACCGAGGTGGATGCGGACCACGTCCTCCGGATTGACCGTGATGCCGCCGCCGAAGGTGTTCGTGTTGGCGGGCTTCCAGAAGAAGCTGAGCTTGCCGACACCGTCGAAGAAGCGGTCCGGGAAGGTCGCCTCGATGTAGTCGGTACCGGCGAAGACGACGTCGGCGACGTTTTTGGGCGCCGCGTCGGCGGCGAGCGGGTCGCTGTTGTCGTCACCGTCGTCCTCGAGGTCGAACTCGGCCCAGGTCATGGAGCGGTACTCACCGACGAAGGTGAAATCCATGGTCTTGAACTCGACCGGCTCGCTGTCCTTCCAAAGGATGACCTCTTCACGCCCGTTCCACAGGTGGTGGAAGTGCGCCTTGGGGTCGGCGGAGTTGGTGTGGTCCTTGATGACCTCGCCGGTCTCCTCCGTCTTGGCTTCAGGGGGCGCATCGACGGTGACCCCGTCGGCGGCATCGTCGCTCGGCTTCGCCTTGTCGTCGCTGAAGCAGCCCGAAAGGGGGGCGATGAGAACGGCAGCGAGGATGACGAGCATCCTCAGGTTCGCGGTACGGATTCGCATGTTGGTGAGCACCTCGTAGTGGAATCGTAGGAAGAGACTAGGCGTCGGGTTTGGGGCTGAAGCCGCTCGGCACCGGCTCGCCGTTGTAGAAGACGACGACCCAGGTGGTGAAGCGCATCTGGTACGCGAACTGGGGACTGGACGCGTCCTTGTTGAGCAGGATGACATATTTCGCCTCGCGCGGGCTCTCCTGCCATCCGGCGCTGTCCTTCTCGAACTCCTTGATGGCCGACAGCGGCGTCGGACCGGTGATCGGTTTGGGGACGCCGGGCGGGTTGTCCCACTTCCAGAAGAACTCGAGGTTGTCCGGATACTTGGCGGGCGGGTTGTCCGCCTCGAGGTGCATGGCGATGGCGGTGACACCGGCGTCCATGGCGAAAGTGAAGGTGTTCTTGTCGTTCTCGTCACCGAGGTCGGCGCACGGGTTGCCGCGCAGCGACTTGGCGGCCGAGAAACCGCAACCGAGCATGCCCGAGTTCTCGACGAGCGAGGAGCGGTAGGGTTCCGCGGTCGGCGGAAGCTCTTCAAGACCGATGTCGACCGTGGTGGTCTCGTCGGGCTTGACCTCGACCTGGCGGCCGTCCGGTGCGTGGCCCGGGGCGGCGGCGAGGATCGTGTAGAGACCGGGTTCGAGGTCGTTGAAGGCGTACTTGCCCTTCTCGTTGGTGATCGTGGTGAGCGCCAGTTCCTTGAGCGTCACGTTGGCGCCGGCAAGGTCCTGGAAATCGGCGTTCTTGACCGAGCCCTCGACGCGGCCCATGCCCTTGGTGATGTCCTTGTTCTCGACATCGCAGGTCTTGTCGTCGCAAAGACCGTCGTCGTCAGTGGTGTCCGGGGCATCATCGCCTCCAAGGCAACCCGCCAGGGCGGGTATGAAGAGGAGACTGGCGATCGCGACGAGCAGGGATCTGTGCATGATATCGACCTCCGATCCACCCCCTCATCGGGACTCAAGAACACCGTGCGGACACGTCTTGTCCCCCCTTCACGGTACCCTTCTTCGGGGATGGTCAGCGCCACAAGTACCCATGGGGTTATTAGAGCTTTTTGGGCGTACCACTGTAAAGAGTCGGACGGCCTCCCTTCTGTTGAGCCCTTTCCGCTCGTCCTCATGGAACCATCTTCACCCCTTTGTCGAGGATTTCCATCTGCCACTCACTTCGCGGGTCAAGCTTACGGAATGCTTATAGTGCGAACGAGAGAAGATTGGCGTTGTCACTCGTTAATCCGCCTATAGCGATGAAAAGCTCATATGTAGACGATAGAAGTGGAGTTTAGTGGTCGTTATCACATGAACTTCAATGCTGACCTCGCCAAAGGGGCGACAAAAAATGAACAGCTACCGAAAAAAATGGACATCGATGTTGACTGTTGGGATATCAACACTGGCGGTCTTCGCTGTGGGCTTGCCATCAATCGCACAGGAATCCTCAGCATCCTGCCATGGAACGACAAATCATGAAAATGACGGCAATTGGTACTGGGACACCACGCCCCAAGGGCGCGATCCCTCCAGTGGCTACTACCACGCCAACTGGATTTGGATAGAGACACGTGACTCCAGTTGCAGCATCACCAAGGTTGAGTGCTGGATTACCGTAGATAAATCCGTTGACGATGAGGTTCATATCGTTTGGACCGGCGGCGCGACTGGCGAGGGAATCTGGAACGGTATCCCGTTCATCGTAGATTTCGGCTACTGTGAATCACCCCGGGCGTGGGTTAGAGGTCACACGGCTCTATTTGCCCTCATTGAAGGCGAGAATGAAGGATGCGGATGTGTGTAAGTAGTTAAAGACGGCTACATTTTTCCCCCTCCTCCTCCTCCTCTTCCTCCGCGTGATGGCACCCCATGGCCACAACCATCATATAGCCCACACCCGGACTCCGACCTCCTGTCCTGGAGGTGAACATGGTGCACGCCACGCTCCGAACCCCCGTCATCCTCGCGTCCATCACGATGCTCGTCCTCTCATCCGTCGCCCTCGCGCCTGGTGGCGCGGCCCAGGAGGCGACCGAAGAGGAAGAGCTTGTGGACATCACGAACTGGAACATCGGCGACTTCTGGTACTACAAGAAGACGACCGGCCCGGGCGACGGCTCCAACGCCGAAGGCACCTGGAAGTTCCGCGTCCAGGCCGTCGAGCAGGTCGAGCTCTCGCAATGGTCCGACCGCCCGTATTGGGGCCACTCGGAGGCGATGAAGAAGCATACGGCCTACCGTGTCGCCACCTGGCTGAACCAGACCGTCGACTCCGGCTACGGCACCGGTGTCCTGCGCCAGGAGACCGACAACTACCACCGCACCGACGACCTCGCCATGGCGCACCAGGAATCGTGGAACGACTACCAGTTCGAGGACCCGACGGCGAACGAGAAGGGCGGTCGGCTGGTCGACTACTTCCCGCCGCGCATCACGATGCAGTACCCGTTCGCGGTCGGCGACAAATGGCAGGTCGACTCGATGCGGCTCTCGAAGATCAAGAACTGCGAACCATACGAGGGCGGTCCCGCTTGCGACAAGGTTCAGTCCCCCTACCTCGACGTCTACGAGGTCATGGGGAAAGAGAAGCTGACCCTCCCCGTGAACGGCGAGACGCAGACGTTCGACACGTACGTCATCAAGATCCTCGACATGCGCCAATGGGACGACCCGAACCGCCCCGAGGAGAAGCGCTACCAGATCTGGTGGTACGCCCCCGAGGTGTGCCGCTTCGTCCAGGAAGAGGCCTACAAGTCGACCGGTGAACTGCGCTGGCGCATCACGCTCACCGACTACAAGTGCTCCGAGCGCGAGACACCGAACCCCGCCTACCGCGATTCGCTCTACTCGTTCGAGAACTTCTCGAGCACCCGCTTCGACGGCAAACTCGCGCCGAAAACGAAACTGCGCGACTTCGAGGACCTCGCGCGCGGTGGCACGAAGAACGACGCCGGCGTGTCCGGACCCCTTGGCCGACTCGCGCCCGGTCTCGAGCTGTTCGGCGTCCTGGGTGCTTTGTCCGTCGCCGCGCTGTGGGCGTCGCGCCGCCGGGACCTCTGATCCGGCTGTTCCTTTTTCCTTGTTCTTCCCTCTTTTTTTCGGTGTTCCCTGACTTTGTCACGCACGGTTTTCGTGCTTCGCACACATGATGTGAAACAGAAGACGACAAAGGTCTTAGACCGGGCGACGGTGGTCCGCCTGTCCCGTCCGTTCGGGACGACTTGGAGGAAACCACCAACATGAAACGATTCTTCGCAACACTGCTCGTCGTCGCGTTCATCGCGGCCGCCGTGCCCGCCGTCAACGCCGAGGTCAAGAACGCCAGTTATGACGTCCCGTCCGGTGCGACCGGCAATTTCGGCGCCGCCGTCTCGACGCGCGCCTGCGGACCCGAATGGGACGATGACTCGGACGCCGAGGGCATCGTCTGTCCGGCCGCCCGCGGCGCCACCGGCCGTGAGGGAACCGGCGTCGTCAATGTCGGCATCTACAGCGACGCGCTCAAATCCGACTGTGGCGACTGCTACACCAACTTCCTCGTGTCCATCACCGACACGCTGCCCGCCGAGACCTACTTCTCGTTCTGCGTCATCACCGAATACCAGGACGGCCGCGACGACACCGACTCGTGGTGCGGCGAGGACCCGTCCGGTGAACCCGACGACATCGAGGACCCGAACGTCGCCGGATGCGGCTCTGAGACCCTCACGTCCGCGACCCCCGCCGGCGGCGAGGACAACGGCGCCACGGCCTTCGTCTACGCCCACTTCACCGACGAGACCACCGGACAGGTCTGCTTCGGCTCGAGCGGGACGATGACGGTCGATATGAGCTAGTGCCTGTCGCTAAGCTCCAGCAAGCCGAACGAGGGAGCCCGAAGGGCGACCGCGTGAGGCGACTTCTTCCCCTTTTCATCCTTTGTTCACTTTTTTCATTCATAGACCGATAACTTGCCAAAAATCATTCTTCTTGAGGGCGGTATATATAAGGCAACCAAAATCGGCTTAAACCGAATCGCTCTCTTCGGGTCTGCCCCCTCCTGGCAAGGAGGCGCACGTTGGAGGTAAGAAAAATGAAGAGAATCTTTACGATCATGCTGGTGGCCGCTTTCGCGACCGCCTCGGTGCCGGCGGCCGACGCCGGCGAAGTCATTACAGGCCAGTACGATGTTCCTTCCGGCGCGATCCGCCTGAGCCCATCGACCGGTTGTGGCGTCGCGACCTGTGGCCCCGGCCTCACCTGGAGCATCTGTACCCCCGGCTGGGACGACTGGGAAGGCGGCGTCCTGTCAAGCCCCGACGACGACGCGCTCGGCGGCCCGCTCACCACCGGATTCTCCACCGCCTGCGGCAGCGCCCGCGACGCGACCGGTGCCGAAGGCAACCACGGTGCGGTCAACATCGGCGTCTCAAGCTCGACCCTTCAGTCGATCTGCGGCGACTGCTACACCGACTTCCTCGTCAGCGTCACCGACACGCTCCCCGCCGACACGTACTACACGTTCTGCGTCATCACCGAGTACCAAGATGGCCGCGACGACGGCGACAACTGGTGCGGCGAGGACCCGTCCGGTGAACCCGACGACATCGAGGACCCGCGCGCGGCCGGATGCGGAGAAGCCAGCCTCACCTCGGCGGTGCCCGCCGGCGGCGAGGAGAACGTCGTCACCGCCTTCGTCTACGGATCCCACGTCGACGAGACGAGCGGTCAGGTCTGCCTCGGTTCCAAGGGCAGTCTCACGGTCGACATGTCTTAGGACGATCGTTCGATCTGTCTCTTCCCCTCTCTTTCATCCTTTTGTTTTCTCGGACCTGATTCCCCACGGTCGCCGATCCGTCCGAAGCGCCGCGATAGAAGCACCATTCCGGGGACGCCCTTATGCCGCGGCCGACCGCCCATGGCGCAGGAACGACCCGTCCCCCCGGAGCCACGCGAAGACCCGACCTGGCGCGAGGTGTTCTTCGCGGTCCTCGCCATCATCAGCGTCCTCATCGGCATCAGCCGCATCGAGAACCCGCTTCCCGCACCGATGTGGTTGAAAGTGACCGACGTCGCCATCGCGACCGCGTTCCTCGGCGACTGGGTCTACCGGATCAGCCGGTCCGGCGGGCGGCTGCGCTACGCGCTCACGCACAGCTACGAGTTGCTGTTCTTCATCCCGTTCACCCTGCTCCCGACCGAGGCGAGCGGCGGCAACATCGTGCGTGGTGGCCGCCTCCTGCGCCTCCTGCGCTTCGCCCGCTACGGCCGCTACACCAAGCTCGGGCTCGCCATGTCGCGCCTGCCACGACGCCTCCGCCGCCTGCGGCTCGTCGCCGAGAACGCACAGCTTGTCACGCTCTTCGTCGTCGGCGCGATCACCATCAGCCTCGGGGGCGTCGGACTGCTCATCACCGAGGGCGCCAAGGTCGGCCTTGGCAGCTACGCCGACGCGCTCTGGTGGAGCCTCAGCCTTTTCACGACCGTCGCCTACGCCGTCCCGGAACCGCAGACACAAGGGGGGCACCTGGTGAGCGGGCTCCTCATGGTCGCCGGGGTCGTCTACGTCGGCATCTTCACGGCGAGCCTCGCCAGCGCCATCCTCAGGACGCCGGAGGAAGAGGAGGCGTAACGGCGACCGCGGAATCGGTGACAACGAACAGACGCGAAGGGCCGGCCCGTGGAAGCCATCCCGGCGAAGCAAGACCCGCCGGTAAGCCCCTCGGAGACCTTTCGATTCCGATCTTCGTCCGCCCCGTTTTCCTGTTTTTCTTTATATAGCTGAAGCGACAGGCAAAGTCCTTAAAGCGACAGTGCTCTGCCATGACTTGGTCTGCTGTCCGCAGCGGATCGGAGGTATGCAAACATGAACAGAACCATAGCCATCGCCATCGCGGCCATCTTCGTCGCCATGGCGCTCCCGTCCGGTCAAGCCGGTGAGATCATCACCAAGCACTACGACATCCCGAGCGGCGCGAACAACGCCACCTGTGGCAACCCCGCCTGCGCCGTCTCCACCAGCATTGGCTCGTCCGGCTGGGACGACGAATGGTGGTGCCTCGAGGACGACGACGTGTGTGAGGAGCCCCTCGACCTCGTCATCGGAACCACGCTCCAGACCGCCCGCGGCGCGCTCGGCAAGGGCGACGACGGCATCATCAACATGGGCGTCTTCGGCATCGTCTCCACCTGCGGCGACTGCTACTTCGACTTCCTCGTCACCATCGCCGACACGCTCCCCGCCGACACGATGTTCAGCTTCTGCATCATCACCGAGCACCAGGACGGCCGCGACGACCCGAACGGCGACAACTTCTGCGGCGACGTCGACCCGCGCGACCCCAACCAGACCCCGGACGACATCGACGACCCGCGCGTCGAAGCGTGCGGCAGCGCCGGTCTCAGCGCCCCGGTGGCCTCCGGCGGCGAAGAGAACGCCGCGGTCGGCTTCGTCTTCGCGACCCACGTCGACTCCACGACCGGTGGCGTCTGCCTCGGCTCGAGCGGCGACTTCGTCGTCGATATGTCTTAGTCATGTCTAGGCGACTCTCTTCCCTCCCTTTCCCCCACACTTTCTTTTTGCTGACTCTTGAAAACTCGAGCGCCAGCGTCGTGGTGATCGCTCAATAGGGACCGACGTGCCCCTGCCTCCACTCGATAGAGAAAATCTCGTCCTCGAACGCCACCACGGCCGGCAGTTCCAAGCCGTATCGTTCGCGCAGGCACACCTTGGCGTCGGACGCGGCCTGATCCTCGACGATCCCACTACGGTCCTCCTGAGCGGCCATGAGGGCGTCCAGGAGTGGTGCGCAATGCTCGGACAATACATCCCGCATCAGAGTCGCCTCGGCTTCACCCGCGGAGACCTTCTCGACGTGTAACGTCTTGGATCCCTCGTCCGGTCCCAACGATCACCACGCGAGCGGCCCGAAGAGCGTCCCGTAGATGACGACACCGAGGACGAGCATCCCCACGACGACCAGGAGCCGGAGCAAATATTTCTTGATCTTATGTGCCGGGATCATCGGGATCCCTCGTCCAGCGTCCCCCGCCTCTGCAGGACGTCGCCCGTCATCAATGGACGAACGCCAGTGGCGGATACAAGGGTTTGGCAGACTCCAGGGTCTGAGACTCGAAAAGCTGCCAGGAGCCGGGGGGCCCGGTTCCCTCGAATTTTCGTCCCCACCTCTTATAACGTAGTGCCCAAAAAACGCCAGAGCGCCAGCCTGGTCCACCAGAAGAGTAAAAAGGCCGCATCCTGTTCTCGACAGTAGCTGTGCCCGCGTGGCATGGTGGAGGTATTGAACATGAGAAAGATCCTAGCACTCGCGATCGTGGCGCTGTTCAGCGCCGCGGCGGTACCGGCCGTCGACGCCGGTGAGGTCAAGACAGCAGAGTACGACATACCGAGCGGTCCGGTCAACATTCCCCACCCGACCAATGATGGTCGCTACGGCCCCGCCATCTCGACCCGGCCTTGTGCCCCCGAATGGCGCGACTGGGGCAACGAAGCCCCCGAGGACCAGGCGCTCACGCTCGCCATGACGACGACCTGTGAGATTCTCGACCCCCTGAACGGGGGACCCGATGACGGTTTCATCCGCATGGGCGTCTTCAGCGCCGCCGTCCGCAGCGACTGTGGTGACTGTTACACGGAGTTCCTGGTGTCGGTCACCGACACACTCCCCGCAGACACCTACTACACGTTCTGCATCATCACGAACTATCAGGACGGCCGTGACGGCACCGACAGCACCTGCGGAGAAACGCGCGGCTGCTCTGTCGATCCGAACGAATGTGACGACATCGAGGACCCCCGCTCTGCGGGTTGCAGCATCGCGAGCCTCACCTCGCCCGTTCCGGCCGGCGGCATCGACAACCGCCCCGCGACGTTTGTCTACGGCGTGTACGTTGACGAGACCACCGGTCAGACCTGCTTGGGATCGAAGGGCAGCCTGACGGTCGACATGAGTTAGACGGCGACACCCGAAAGATCCTCTTCCCCTCACTTTCCCCTCTTTCCTTTTTTCATGACCTCTTCACCAGCCTTGCGGCTGCGGCACCAATGACCGATCTCGGGTCGACATTTTGATGTTCTCTGCCATTTTTGGCTGCTTTTTCAGCGGTGGTGGAGGGCCGGAGGTACAGTGACATGCACAAGATGATAGCCGCGGCCATCGCGTTCCCACTCGTGGGCGATCGCCGCACCGACCGCACAAATCGACGAATCCAGCGGTGCGGTCCGCCTCGGTTCGTCCGGCGAGTTCGTGACGGAAATGAGCTGAGTGAGGAAGACCACAGGTCTTCCGAACGAAGCTCAAGTGACCTGAGCGAAGGGCGCTGCCCGAGCGAACGGAACTTGAGCTAGGGCATGCGACCTCCGGTCGCCTGGCCTAGCTCTAGTGCGACGCTCTGGGCGGGAAGGGCCCAGAGCGTCGAGCCTGAGTTGAACGAAGAAGCCGAAGGCTTCTGAGTGAGACTCAAGCGAGGTGAGACAGGGGCGCCAGCCCCTGTCGAACCGAGCATGAGTTGAGCGAATGAGACTGAAAGGCTCCTGAGCGAAGTTCAAGTGAGGTGAGACAGGGGCCTCGGCCCCTGTCGAACCGAGCCTGAGCGGAGCGAACGAAGCTCAATTGACCTGAGCGAAGGGCGAAGCCCGAGATCGGGCACCCCTGTGGACATCTCATCCCCGCTTTCCCGCCTCGCCCTCCAGTGCACCTTCTTCGACAGGAACCCTAAAAAGGACCCTATGTCATGCGTTAGCAGACCCACGTGGTAATGGGTCGGAGGTATCAGCATATGCAAAAACTACTAGCCACGGCCATCGTGCTCTTCATGGTCGCCGTCGCCCTTCCCTCGACGCAGGCAGGCGAAGTCATCACACGGACCTACAACGTCCCGAGCGGCGCGAACAACGCGACGTGCGGCAACCCCGCATGCGCCATCAGTTGGAGCCTTTCCATCTGTACTGAAGGCTGGGACGACTGGACCGACGGTGACCCCACCACGGACGACCCACCAGAGGACGAAGCCCTCACCACCGCGTTCGGGACCGCGTGCCCCGCGGCCCGCAGCACGAACAACGGCAATGGAGTCGTCGTGCGCGGCGGCGTCACCGGCCTCGGCTCCGAGTGCGGCGACTGCTACTTCGACTTCCTGGTGAGCATCACCGACACACTCCCGGCCGACACGATGTTCAGCTTCTGCATCATCACCGACCACCAGGACGGTCGCGAGCGCACCGATCGGTTCTGCGGTGACGTCGACCCGCGCGACGCCTCGCAGACCCCCGACGACATCGAGGACCCCCGCGTAGAAGCGTGCGGGACCGCCAGCCTCAGTTCCCCGGTCGCCTCAGGCGGGCCGGAGAACGGCGCCGTCGGATTCGTCTTCGCCACCCACGTCGACTCCACGAGCGGACAGGTCTGCCTCGGGTCCACCGGTGACTTCACCGTGGACATGTCGTAGTCTAGGTACGATTCGGGAACCCTCTCCTCCCCCCATCTCCTCCAATGCTCCTTTTTTGACAGCAAAAGGAAAAGCATGGCACCTCTTGTCGTGCCCAGCACCAGGTGGTGCTATGGAGGTATCCGCATGAAAAAGACCCTAGCCCTCGCCATCATCGCCAGCATGAGCCTCGTGGCGCTTCCCGCCACCCACGCCGGCGAAGTCGTGACCGAAGAATACGACATCCCGAGCGGTCCCGTGAACGTCTTGAACCCCGCCACCGGGGGACGCTTCGGACCTGCGCTCGCCACCCGACCGTGCGCGCCCGAATGGCGCGACTGGGGCAGCGAAGCGCCCGAAGACCAAGCGCTCACCACGGCATTCACGACGACCTGTGAGATCCTCGACCCGCTGAACGGCGGCCCCGACGACGGCTTCGTCCGCATGGGCATCTTCGCCATCGCCTCGAAAGAGTGCGGCGATTGCTATACCGACTTCCTCATCAGCGTCACCGACACGTTGCCCGCCGACACCTACTACGTGTTCTGCATCTTCACGGATTACCAGGACGGCCGCGACGGCGGACGCGACAACACGTGCGGAGAGACGCGTGGATGCGATCTCGATCCGAACGAATGCGACGATATCGAGGACCCCCGCACCGCTGGCTGCCATAGTGCCAGCGTCACCTCGCCCGTCCCTTCCGGTGGCAGCGTCAACGAACCCGGCGCCTTCGTCTACGGCATCTACCTCGACGAGACGACCGGCGCGGTCTGCCTCGGCTCGAAAGGCAGCATGACGGTCGATATGAGTTGAACGAAGAAGCCGAAGGCTTCTGAGTGAGACTTAGGTGAGGTGAGACAGGGGCGTCAGCCTCTGTCGAACCGAACTTGGGCTAGGGCATGCGACCTTCGGTCGCCCGGCCTGGCACTCCTTCTCTTCCTCTCTTCCCTCACGATCCCACACATTGGGAGTATGCAAAAATGAAACGAACCTACATTCTTGGGACTATCGCGAGCCTAATGCTCGTCGCGATACTGGCCGGTTCCGCCGGCGGCGTGCAGAGCTCGATGCATGAACCACTGTTGGAAACCACACGCCAGGAGTCGGAGCGACCAATCATCATGAGGGGGGATGTGGAATGTGACCCCCTACCGTCATGTCCGGACTTCAATTGTTTGCCTGTGTGGTATGACCATGTCTATCTGAACTTCAAGGTGTTCACCTGGCCCGGCACGATTTACGCTAGCGGCTGTTGGTACCACGACGACAACATGGTGATCGATCCACTCTATGTCGCTGCCTTAAATTGCCCCTGTCGATATCACTTCAAAGGCACTTTAGAGTAAACCGACTGGCGTTTCTCATCCTAGCTTCTCTATCCATTTCTCCGCTTCACGTCGTTACGCTCAAATAGAGGCCCCCTTTTGGCCGCGCTTGTCCGGGGTGACCCGGCGACGCATGGGCTAGTAGCTTAGCTAGGTAGAGCGGCGGACTCTTAATCCGCAGGCCGCGGGTTCGAATCCCTCCTAGCCCGCCTCGCGACGTTCCGGGCTCGGGGGTGTCTTCTGCATCCCCGGGTCCGGCATCTCCTTTTCACGAGACCGATCGTCGACCGCAGGTCCGGCCGCTCCGCTCGTCCGAAAAACGACCCGAAGGTCGTCCAGAAGGATGCAGGGCCGGCGCCTTGCAAAAAACCGCGGTGGTTGGCCGCGGGGTGCATGCTTGCGCATGCGGTGGTGGGTTGGTGGTGGTGTTGGTGGCTTTGCGGAAACGGCGCCGGCCCGCAGACCACCGAGAGACCCCCACCCTCAAAAGGCCTTTGGTATTCGTACCACTCGTGGCCGTTTTGACCCCTCCAAGTCACAACGATGGGCTATCACGAATAGTAGTGGGCGGCCTCTTCCTTGTCCGCTTCCTCGGCCTTCTTGTTCTCTTTGATGACGTCGACGTGGAGGAGCATGTGGAGCGGGATGACCCGCTTCTTGCCCGCCACGTCGCCGTGGCCGTCGCCGAGCTTCATGACGATGCCCTCGGCGCCGGAACCGATCGCGCTGAAGCCGAGGAACTCGCCTTCCGTCTCGGTCGGCTCGTCCCGCGTCCCGACGGAGCGTACCCGGTAGGTGCTGCCGCTCACGAAGGGGTCTTCTTTCCTCAGGTCCTTTCTTGTCAAGACGGATCGTCCCCGCTCCGGGGCGAGCCGCCGGCGGCCTAAAACGCTTTGGACCTGCGCCGGGCGACAAGGACGACGAGTCCGAGGAGCGAGAGCGGGACGAAGAGCGGGAGGCGGGGGCTCTCCTTCCGGTCGTCGGGGAGCGCCGGCATCGCCCTCCCAGCGGTCGGCCCCTTCCGTCGTGGCCGTGTCAGGAGAGCGGTCGCCGGAGGCGCGCCAAGGCGAACAAGAGGAAGAGCGCGACGAAAGCGAGCCCGACCGGCGGCGACTCCTCGGCCTCCTCGAGCGGCGCGAGTTGACCCTCCCCCGCATCATAACGCCGCTCCGGCAAAGGCAACTCCGTCACGACGGCGGACAGGCGCAACGACGCCCGTGCCGCCGGGTCATGCTCCGAGACCGCCTCGACCACGACCTCCACCCGATCGCCCTCGGCCGCCGCTCTCGGCGCGACGACCTCGACACCGAACATGGTGGCGTTGCCCGCCGGTACACGGAACGCGCGGCCCGGCACCACGTCGACGTCCCAACCGGTCGCGTTCACGACACGTGCCGAAAGGGAAAGGTCGTCCGTCGCGACGCCCTCGTTGGCGACGATCAGGTCGAACGCCTGCACCACCCCCCGATTGACATAGACCTCCTTCCCCTGGCCCGGCGCAAGACCCAGAGTCGGCAGATATTGACCATCAGACAACACGAGCCGCTGCTCCGCCACCGGCAAGAGCGGCAACGAGAACGAAGAGGCCGCCGGGTCGAACCGCACACCGAGGTTGCCCCGCTCCGGCGGCACCTCGACCTTGAGCCCGAACGCCACTTCGGAGCCCAGCAGGAACGATGTCACCGGCGCGACGATGGGCAGCCGCAACGTCGTCGTCCCGTCCGCCCGGACATCGCCCGTGTAATGCGCGACCGGCACGCGGTCGATGAGGAACTCGAACAAGACCCGCACATCGGCCCCCGCGTCGCCCTCGAGCGCCAACGTCAACTCCGCCACGCCGTCCGGGTCGAGCCGCGCCGGTCCCGCGAGCGGGTCGAGCACAAGATAGGGCGCGCGCGGGGCGAACGGACGCAACATGAACGGCGCGTCATCGAAACCCTCCACCTCGTCAAGAAGCGACAACAGGATGCGCGTCCCGTGCTGGAGCAGACCCGGATAATGGTCGGCGAGGACGCTCCCGTCCTGCGTGCGCACATGGAACGTGTAGGTGTCATTGCCCGGCCCCAAGACCGGCAGGACCCGCCCCTCCACCGCCGCACGCGCCGGCGCATCGAGCCCGACCACCTCGAGGTCGACCTGGACGAGGGCGGCGAGCGCGAACGCGGCGTCGTCCGGGACCTGCACGACAAGATTGACCGTCCGCGACTCGCGCGGCCCGAGGTCGATGCGCGGCGCCATCACGAGCGGCCAATCGAGCAGCGTCCCCGCATCATCACGGACCGATGGAGAAAGCGAGACGATCCTCCGCACCGCATCGAGGTTCTCCACCTCGAACGGCAGCACCGCCTGCTCGCCCGCGCCCAGACCCGTCACCGGAAAACGACCCTCCGAGGGGGCGATGCGTCCGCCGAGCCCGAGCCGCACCGTCGTCCCCGGCCCCGGGTCGGTGAACGCGAAGGCCGCATCGGAGAGGTCCACCCTGTCGACGATGTTGACACCATACCCGATGTTGGTCACACAATGGGCACGCTGCGGGACGAGGACGTCACCGGCGGACGGCAGCCGGCCTTCCGCGTCGACCGGGACGGCCGCCTTGCTCATGCGGAACGACACGACCACCTCCTCCGGGTCCCACGAGAACTCATAGACCCCCGCCTCCTCCAACACAGGACCCTCCACTTCCCGGCCGTCGTCGCCGATCCGCGCCAGTTCCGTGTAGAACGATTTCTTCGGACCACCCGGGGCATCGAACGGATTGAACGCACCGACGAACAGACGATAGAGGCGGTCGCCGCGGTCGCCGTAGCGCCAATCGATGGAACAATAGAGGTCGTTGGTCGCGACCGCCTCGGGCACCGCGGTGGTGGCCGGCCGCCCGACGAGGTCGATCGTCAGACGGAACGAATCCGGTCGCTCCTCGTGCACAAGGAAGCGCTCGATGTCGACGTTCGGATAAGCCGACCCGACCGGGTTCGGCGCGTCGACGAGGGCGTTCGGCGACGGGTCACCGGCCGGGTCGGCCACGACGAGCGGCGCGGGCGCATCATCGGCCGTCTCCATGGCCGGGGCCGGGAGCGCGAGGAGCACCATGATGATGGCCAAGAGCGAAGCCGATGCGTTCCGCAATGGGACCGACAGGAAGACGGAGACGATAAAGCTCCCGCAGCCACGCGACTGCAGGGGGAGAAAAAGGAAGAAGGCGGCTCAGCGGCGCCGGGCCAGGGCCAAGGCCACGAGGGCCAGACCCGTCAACGCGACGAGCGTGGGCGCCGACGCCTCCTTGGCCTCCTCGAGGGGCGGCAGTTGGCCCTCCTTCACGCCGTACCGCTTCTCCGGCAGGTCGAGACCGGTCACGACGGCGCCGAGCCGCATCGTGGCGCGTGCCGCCGGGTCGTGTTTGGAGACCGCCTCGACGACGATCTCGACCTTGTCGCCCTCGACCGCGGACGCGGGCGGAACGAGCTCGACACCGAACATGGTGGCGTTGCCGGCGGGCACACGGAAGGAACGACCCGGGACCAGCTGGACGTCCCAACCGGTGGCGTTCACCGCGCGCGCCGAAAGGGTCAGGTCGTCCGTCTCGACGCCCTCGTTGGCGAGCACCAACTCGTAGGCATAGATCTTGCCGGCGTTGAGATAGGCCTCCTTGTCCTCACCCGGCGCGAGCGCCAAGGTGGGAAGGAACCGACCGTCGGTGAGCTGCAGTTCCTGTTCGGCGATCGGAAGGAGCGGGAGCCGGAACGAGGAAGTGGCCGGGTCGAGCCGCGCCTCGACGCCATCGTCGAAGCCCATGCTGCGGTAGATGTAGAACTCCACCTGAGTTCCGGCGGGGAAGGACATGCGCTCGCTGAGGATGGGCAACTTGAGGGTCGAGACACCGGTCGGGACCTCGCCGAACCAGGCGGCGACGAGCTCGTCGATGTAGAACTCGAACCCCATGTCGACACTGGCGTCATGGTCGCTCTGGATGTCGACCGTGAGCTCGGCGAAGCCTTCCGGGTCGAGCCGGACCTCCTTGCCGAGCGGGTCGAGCATACCATAGGAAGACCCGCCGGTGAACGGCCGGACGAGGACCGGGTCCTGTGCGAAACCGGGGACCGAATCGAGGAGCGACATCGTCACTCGATCGTTGGGGCCGAACATACCGGGCCAGATGTCCGCGGTCGGCGAGGCGTCGCGTTTCATGCTGAAGAAACGATAGGTGTCCAGGTCGGGCCCGAGCACGGGGACCACCTTGGCGGGGAGGGAAGCGCGTGCGGGCGCCGTCACGCCGAGGACCTCGAGGTCGACCTGGAGTCGTGCCGTGGCACCGGCTGCGACATCGGCGGGGGCCTTCGCGACCAGCTTCAGGGCGCGGGATTCACCCGCCTTGAGGTCGAGCCGGGGCGCGACGGTGAGCTCCCACGGCAGCGTCGTCCCGTCGGGGGCGATGGCGGCCGCCGTAAGGGTGACGATCTTGCGGCTGTCATCCGTGTTGAGGACGTAGAGCGGAAGCACCACGGCGTCGCCGGGGACGATGCCGGTCGTGCCGATCTTCGTTTCGGGGCCGCCGAAGCGCATCTTGACCACGGACCCGGCACCGGGGTCGGTGAACCGGAACGTCTGGCCCTCGGTCATGACCCGGTCCTGGAGGGAGCCGAAGAACGCGACGTCGGTGCCACAAGCGGCATAGACGGGGGTGAGGGTCACGCCCTTGGCGGGCGGTTCGCCGTCAGCGCGGAGCGGCGTGAAGGCCTTGGCGACGACCCAGGTGAATGAATGCTCGGCCGCGTCCCATTCGAACGTGAAGGCGCCGTCCTCCGGATACCAGTAATCCCAGCGGTAGTCGCCGTCGGAGCGGTCGATCCGATTGAGCTGTGGATAGAGCGACAGGTCCCCGCCGGGGGCGTCGAGGAAGTTCCCGGCGTGGACGCCGACCCTGTATTCGACCTCGTCCTTGCCGTCGTAGGTCCAGCGGAGGTAACAGGAGACGTCGTTGAGGGCGACCGCCTCGGTGGCGATCGCCTTCGGCTCACTGCGACCGGCCAGGTCGAAGGTGACGGTGAACGTGTCCGGGGTCTCGGCGCCGATGACGATCCGTTCGACATCGACATGGTCGTAGACCTCACCGACGGGGGTCGGGTCGTCCCCGAGGAGCCCATAGGGACTGACGTCGCCCTTCGGGTCGAGGATCTCCAGGTCGCTCCCGGACTGCGTAACCGTCTCCTGAGCGTGGAGCGCGAGCGGGACGGTCGACAGGACGAGGAGGGCCAATACGAGGAGGGGGGCGGTTCGGGACACGGAGACCACGTCGGGTTTCGACGGCCGGACGCAGACGACAGGGTAGAAAAAACTTCCCGTGGGACAGACAGACAGCGGGAGCAGGGGTCGCAGAAGGGGAGAGGGTGCCACGGGCGACAAGTAGATGACCTGGACCCCGCAAGCCGCGCTCGGCCAGTGCATCCGAAAGGACGCACTGGACCCGGGTCGAACGAAAAAGCACGGCGGGACACCCCCGACCGTGCGAAAGGTTCAAATACACAACCTTATACTCGGCTCGAGTCCGCCCGTGCGCGGTTTTTCGTGAGCCCTCTTGCGGAGAACCGTGGACCGCGCCGTCCGTGGTCATGGGCCAGCCGGTGGCTTGTCCTCCGGCGCCTTGCGCATGCGGGCCAGACAACCGTGAGGTAAGAAAATGGCAAAGAAGCCCCACATGAACCTCGTCGTGATCGGTCATGTCGACCACGGAAAGTCGACGACCGTCGGACGCCTGCTCTTGGACACCGGCCAGTTCCCGGCCCATGTCGTCGAACAATACAAGAAGGAAGCCGAGTCGAAAGGCAAGGGATCCTTCGCGCTCGCCTGGATCATGGATGGTCTCAAGGAAGAGCGCGAGCGCGGCATCACCATCGACGTCGCGCACAAGAAGTTCGACACCGACAAGTATTACTTCACGATCATCGACGCCCCCGGCCACCGTGACTTCGTCAAGAACATGATCACGGGCGCCTCGCAGGCGGACGCCGGCATCCTCATGGTATCCGGTCCGGACGGCATCCAGGCCCAGACCAAGGAGCACGTGTTCCTTGCCCGTACGCTCGGCGTGCAGCAACTGGTCGTCGCCGTCAACAAGATGGACGCCATCGGTTACGACGAGGCCAAGTTCAACGCCGTCAAGGCCGAGGTCCACAAGCTCCTCAAGAGCGTCGGCTACAACACCGACAAGGTCGAGGTCATCCCCATCTCCGCTTTCATCGGAGACGGCGTCAAGGAGCGCGGCAAGCTCGACTGGCACAAGGGCAAGACGCTCCTTGCGGCCCTCGACGACTTCGACGAGCCCAAGAAGCCCACCGACCTCCCGCTCCGGCTCCCCATCCAGGACGTCTACTCGATCACCGGCATCGGCACCGTGCCCGTCGGTCGTGTCGAGACCGGCGTCCTCAAGCCCGGCCTCAAGGTGTCCTTCCAGCCCTCCGACAAGCAGGGCGAAGTGAAGTCCATCGAGATGCACCACGAGGAGATCCCCGAGGCGACCCCCGGCGACAACGTCGGGTTCAACTGCCGTGGTGTCGGCAAGAACGACATCCGCCGCGGTGACGTCATGGGCCCCGTGGACAACCCCCCGACCGTCGCCCGCACCTTCACGGCGCAGGTCATGGTCCTCAACCACCCCAGTGTCATCGCCCCCGGCTACACCCCGGTCTTCCACGCCTACACCGCCCAGGTCGCGTGCACCTTCGAAGAGCTCCAGAAGAAGCTCGACCCCCGCACCGGCCAGGTCAAGGAGGAGAACCCCCAGTTCCTCAAGACCGGCGACGCGGCCATCGTGAAGATCCGGCCCACCCGCCCCATGGTCATCGAGAAGGGCAAGGAGATCCCGCAGTTGGGACGCTTCGCCATCCGTGACATGGGTCAGACCGTGGCCGCAGGCGTCTGTCTCGACATCGAGAAGCGGTAGAACGCTTCTCGACGCGACCCGATCAAAAGGGAAGGCGTCAACATGGCTGGCCAAAAAGCAAGGATCTCCCTCACAGGGCGCCAAGCCGCGCAGGTCGACTCGGTCTGTACCCAGATCAAGACGATCGCCGAGCGGACAGGCGTAGCACTCTCCGGACCCATCCCGCTTCCCACCAAGCACCTCAAGGTGCCGTGCCGGAAGTCCCCCGACGGGGAAGGCTCGGAGACCTGGGACCGATGGGAGATGCGGATCCACAAACGGCTCATCGACCTCGACGCCGACGACCGAGCGCTCAGACAACTGATGCGCATCCAAGTGCCCGACGGTGTCAATATCGAGATCGTCCTGCGGTCGTAAGACCGCCAGGGCGATCGAGAAGTGAGCCGAGCGAGGGAGCCCGAAGGGCGACCGCGCGAGGCGAACATCGAGATCGTGCTCAGGTCGTAGACCTGCACGACATGAGGCGAGCGGGGGCGAAAGCCCACGCGAGCCGAATATCGTCTTGAGATCTTAGATCTCACGGGCCGTCGAGACCGGTTCTCTTTCCCCCTTCTTCTCCACGTTCTTTTTTCTTGCGCTTCTACGTTCTTGGTCACTCCAACCATTCGTAGCCTTCGCGTCGATGGAAGATGCGGACCACGAACAAGACGTCGTCCTCGATGAGAAACGCGCAGCGCCACTCCCCCACACGGAGACGGAACATGCGCGGTTGGCCGCGCGGGCGTCGGAGCGCACGGACGTCCAGCCCGACCGTCAAGCCCATCGGGTCGTCCAAGAGGAGGCGCAAGGCCGCCTTGAGACGCTTGCGCGTCTGGGGTGGCGCGTTCCGGAGCACATCAGCGGCATACTCAGGCTGCAGCCTGAGCCGCCGCCCCATCAAAGGTCCTCAAGGTCGACCCAGGCGTCCTCAGGCGTCTCCTTGTAGATCCGGTAGAGCTCGGCCGTGAACGCTCGCTCGGCGGATTCGTCCATGAGTCGCTCAAGGATCTCATTGTAGGTCTCCCCCGCGATGCCGAAGGTGCGGAGGCGGTCCCGGATGCGCGGGTCGATGGGGATGGTGGTATGAGCCACTATGGATGGTTATGGATGGTTCATACTATAAAGGTAGCGGAACCAAGGCTGTCACGTAGAGGCGCTGGCTCGACAACACCTCATGACTCCATCGCCAGCCGCACGCCCTTCAGATCGTCGGGCCGCACCGGCAAGGTGAACGTGGCGGGCGCGTCCGGTCCGATGACGAGCGTGTTGGTGCCCGCTCGGAACGATTCGATGGTGCGTCCGTCGTCGTGGCTCCTGATGGTGAGGCGCAATCGTTCGCCTTTCTTGATGACGTCCTCTTGCGGGTAGCCGTCGATGGTGACCGTGTACGGCGTGTCCGTCGGTACCGGCGTGGCATTGTCGATGCCGTGGCGGTAGGTCGGGTTCAGGTAGCCGTAGTTCTCCCGGCGCACTTCGCCCTTGGCATCGATCCGTTCGAGCACCCAGACGAGGTGCGTGAAGTCGCTCGTCGAGCGGAGCGTCACGTCGAGAAGGGGCACGCCGGAAAGGAGCGTGTCGTTTACGAACGCGTCCGATTCGAAGTAGAGCGCGGTCGGCTCACCGGGGGCGCAATGGTCCACCGCGAGACCGGTGCTTCCGAGCTTCGAGGTCTGGCCCTTGGAGTGCTCGTCGCGCGGACAGGCGTGCCAGGTGAACGTGGCGGTGACGTCGTCCGCTGTCGGGTCGAGCGTCGCCTTGTCGGTGAGACGGAAGACGATCTCGTCGCGGTCTTCGCCCTGGAGGGGCCAATCGGCCGAGCGGTGCCAGGTCTTGTCGGTGTCCTGCACCCAGGCGACGTCGGTCCCGAACATACCGGTGTCGACGCCCTTGACGTGCGTGTCGAAGAAGGCGGTGACATAGTGCCACCAATCGCCGTAGGCGTCCTCCGCTTCGGCCGGCATGCTGTGGCCCCATTGGCCCGCGATGAGCGTCTTGTTCACCGCGAGGTCGTTGTACCAGGTGGCGATGTGGTCCGAG
>JAHWKR010000061.1:5126-10541 GCA_019347805.1 Methanobacteriota archaeon | reverse complement strand
ATTCCGGGAGTCGGGGCGCCTGTCGGGGATGGCTGACCGGTTGGGGAGTCAGTCGGAGAATCATTCAAAGTCTGCTTGGGAGGGGACCTGGTAGGGATCGTAGCGGTCGATGCTTCATCTGGGTTTTTTGTTGAGGACGGCGTGTCATCACCGCCGGTCGGCGAGTAGAGGACAGGGGCAACAGGAAGCGGGGTGAGTCGTACATCGAGAACAGTCGCATATGAACCGACCGCGTCAGCATTCAGATACGCGACATCTCCCGGATCGAAATTCCCATCGCCATCACTGTCGCTGAAATCCGTCACGCTTGTCACTGAGGCCAGATGGCGAAGTGTGAGGTCGAGATCCGGATGTCCGGTTCTCACGAGTCCTGCAGCATGCTCTTGATATGGAGACACTCGAATGTCTCCGATGCTGACCTTGAAGGAGGACTGTGAACGGATATCGAGGTACATCGTGTCCGCGATACTCCAGACACCATCCCCGTCCACATCCAGATAACGCCATTCCGGTGCATCAGAAAGAGCCGTGACACTCGCCCCTATTTCCGCGTCACCTTCACGGACGACCGACCCGAAAACAGTATCCGGGTCGCCGCCCAACCTGATGTCGCCCGGGGCGACCTTCGAACACCCACCCGAGAGTCGGAGATAGATTTCATCTCCTGTGCTATAATCCGTGCCAGACCCTGGCAAAAAGCACACGCTCGCGCTCCCCGAGCGCAACGGTACGAGTGCCTCACCAGAGAGCAATGAGGCAGGACCACCGAACGGCCTCCCTTCGAAAGCGACCAAGCGGACATCTCCTGGTTCGACGCGTCCCACGTCGTCCCCATCGATGTCGAGGTAGTACGGATCTTGGCGCGTCGGTAGGTCAGAGTCGGTTCCGGGTGAGAAGGCCAAGAGGTTCCGGAAGGGCTCAAGCTGCATGAGCGTCATGCCTACGTCCGCATCATTTTCCTCGACGCGAGCGCCTCCTGGGCCCAGGAACGGAGACAGCCGCAGATCTCCTATGCTCACCACCGCCTCATCGACGCCCACCAGATCAAGATAGACCGCATCGCCAAAAGTGGTTTCACCATCCCCGTCCAGATCCACAAAGGCCACCAAGGAATCGACGACTGTGTATAGCTGAAGACCGATATCCTCATCGACGACATCGACCCGCGTGCCGGCGAGGCCGTGGCTCGTCGTGACCATCCGAACGTCTCCACGAGAAGATTTCCCCGTACAAGACCCTGACGTCGTCAAGAACATCGGAGTGCGGTCCGGACTGAAGCCGTCCGCCGCACATATCGGGGCAGAGAACGACCGCAGCAGGAGCGCCCCGTCCGCATCCCCGATATCCACGAAGGACCCAGCGCTCCGTGCCGAATCGACATCCGTCAGGCGAAGGTCTCCATACCCGACGAGATCCTCCACTCTGGCCTTGGCCCGCAGATAGACCACTTCATCCTCGCCCAGCAAGCGGTCACCGTCGCTGTCGATGAACGCGATCACCTCATCGGGTTCACCGAGCAGCAGAAGCGAATGAGACATGTCGGGGTCGCCGCTCTTGACGACACTGAAGGCCGGCAAATCCTCGAAAGGCGATAAACGAACATCGCCGACGCTCACCGTTCCGAGGGTCGGAGCGTTGACGTTGGCATACACAGTGTCCTCCGGACTCATCTGTCCGTTCCCGTCCGCATCGAGGAACCAGACCTCGGCCCCTCCTAGGTCTCCGAGCGGGGAGCCTCGCTCCGGACCCGCCAGGACGCGTTCTCCACCGCGGTGGCCATCGCTGGTTGTCAAGCGGAGGTCTCTGCCTGTCACGCTCCCGGAACACGACCCGATCACGTCCACAACCACAGGTTCACCGGCAGAGTAGGACCCACCTGCGTCCCAATCGACGTGACAGAATTCCGCCGATGACAAGACCCTGAGTTGGAGGGTCACGTCCGGACTGTCCGGAGACAGGAGACGACCTGCCTGTCCATCATCAGGCGAGGCTGTGGCGAGACCCGGCAGGGAGGCCGCGACCGCGGCGCATACCACGAGGGTAACGACCCCCCTGCGAATCTGTCTCATCAGTACCTCGATCAGGCCGTTCCACGACGACGGATCGCCACTGCAATCGCTGCCAGCAGGGTCAGGACGATGAACAGACCTGGCGCCGGCGTCGGTTGCGGCTCGTTGGTCGCTGTGTCAGTCGGACTCTCCGTCGGAGATTCAGTGGGTGTTTCCACGGGTGACTCGGTGGGTGTCTCCGTCGGGGATTCTGTAGGTGTCTCGGTGGGTTCCGGACCGATTCGCACCGTGCGCAGCTCTGTGTCCGTGGCACCCGCGGAATCTTCCACCGTCAGGCGGATCGTATAACGCCCGTCCTCCGAATAGACGTGCGTCGCCTGACGACCCGTCGACGTATCCGAGCCATCGCCCCAGACCCACGTGTAGCTCGAGATCGTACGACCCGAGACGGCGGTGGAGCCCGTTCCGTCCACAGTGACCATGCGAGCATCGTGGTCGACCCGCACTGAGAACGATGCGGTGGGGTTGTTCGTCGCTGTCTGAGTTGGCTGCGGGTTCGTGGTGGTACCACTGCCCCCTGAACCGACTAGAGTGGTTGCGCCTCCAGTACCCGTGAAGAAGATGTCGCCGTGGTCGAGTAGATCATTGTCGTTCGTATCGTAGACAACGATGTCTGTATGGACATAGGATGACGAGTACGACCCTGTCGAAGGCACCGTCTTCAGGAACTTGAAACGGTCGAAGGCGAAGTCATCCGCGTTGACAGTCGGAAAGTCGCGAATCGTAATTCCGAGGTCGGTCTGTCCAGATTCTACTTTAGTACCAGCGGCGCCCCCCGTCGGACCGGTAATCCGGACATCTGCGACTTGGATAGATCCAGAAGCGCCCGAGCCATCCGCATCCAGATAGACCTCATCCTCGTGATCCCAACCGCCGGAATTCTTATCCCCGCTCTCAAGATAACGGAGTTTGGCACCCGCGGGCATCGAAGAAAGCGGATCGTTGAAATCATTGTCCCCAACCCGCACATTCGCGCCTGCAGCATATGTGCCAGTCCCTGAGATACGCACATCACCCGACTTCACATTCTCGGCGCAGGTCGCAGATCGTGTCGACAAATAAACAGGATCCTCGAGACGATAATTCGAGGAACCCCCGAGGTAACAGAAAGACGGGGTCACAGAGAAATCCTGCAGGGCAAAATGCCGGTCCACATCGTCATCGTCAACCTGATCCCCGAATCCGCCCAGGGACGACACGGTACTGAACCAACGAACATGGCCAATTCCGACCGTCGATGAGCCGACGTACAAGAGGTCACCGGGCTGGTATGAACCGTGGTTCCAGACAGAGAAAAACGAGAGGGTTGGCGTCAGGTCGACCAAGGCCGACCCGATGTCGGTATTGCCGCTCGTAACACACGTCCCCATGTTTCCAAAGGACGAATCGGAGAGACGGATGTCTCCCACGCCGATAGTATCATCCTCCGATCCGCCACCCACGTCTAAGTACAGGACGTCACCATAATTAAACGCGGTATCAGCGTTTGCATCATAGTACGCCAGTTGTGTGGTCAGATCGGTAACTGCGGTGTTAATCGAATCGTGGTCCTGACGGGCCGGCTTGCCGACATCCGTTTCCACAGTGTTGCCCTCGGCAAGGAGTACGTCACCAACCTCGACCGTCGCGTCACCGTCAATGTCGACCCAGATATTGTCCTGAAGCGTACCGGAACTGCAGTCTGGCGTAGCATCGTCTGAAGCGATCTCGGCCGCAGCAATCGTAGTGAGGAATCGTTGCGCGTCGTAGTCGTCCGCCTCAACCACACTGCCAAACGTGAAGGAACCGAATGTATAATCCGAACCTGCGAAGAGCCGAATATCCCCAACGCGAGGTTGAATCACCGAAGATGCACTGAGTGAGAGGTATATTGGATCGTCGCTTGAGATTCCCCCCGACTTGTCGAGGTCGACGAACCGGAAGATAGCAGTCGAGTGGTGGGTCGTAAGTAGAACCGTCGAGTTGCCGACATCCTCGTTGCCCGCCGCCACTCGCGTCGCTGCTTGATACCCCCCAAGATCGGGGTTAGAGGCGGGTGTACTTGTGATTCGGAATTGATCCGCACCGGCGGCAACGTTGCCACAGCTCGACCCAACTTGGACGTAGAGCGGCTCCTGTTCCGGTCGGAAGTCTGAGTTGGGATGGTCCGGATTGAATCTGTCAGAACCACGGAAGTTTACGGAGGGGGACGTAACATACGTGGGTACGTAACAGAACACGCCTTCCGTGGCACCAGCATTGCGTAGGTCCCGCCCGATGTCTGTGTTGGCGGATTTCACTTTAGAGCCCGCTGCGTAACTGGTTCCGACATTTGGCTGGTTCAAGCGCACATCACCAGCGCTCACCTCGTCATTGTTGTCGATGTCCAGGTACCAGTCCCGACTTCCCGCCGCATCATCGGTGGGTTTCAACCGGTCCAGAGCGATTGTGTTTGCATGGAACACTACAGTGTTCTCCTGGGATGACTGCGTCATCGGCGAGAGAACGTTGCCGTACACAGTGGAAATCGCGGCGGTCACCGGAGGGGTTCCGACGACGGCGAGCAGAAGCGCCGCCAGGATCGTCAGGGGCAGGATCTTGTGGTAGGAATGATCACGGGGGCGGGTCATAGGCGAAGCTCCTCGCTCTTTCTGGAAGGGCATGGTCCAGGGGCACTTTTAGGACTTTGTGTTTCGTCCAGAGGGACCTGCACTGCCGGGGCGGTCCAAAGACGAGCATGCCCACTAATCGAGGCCTGAAAATGAACGAAAAAGGGAGGTAAAGAAAGAATGAGGAGGGAAGAGAATCCGCCATTCCGCTTAACTGCGGCGGCGGAGCAGTACGAGCGCGACACCGAGAGCCGCGAGCACACCGATCAGACCGAGGCCGGGGGCCCCATTGTCGTCCGTCTCAGTGGCCGTGGGGTCAGTCCCGGTCGGCTGGGTACCAGTCGGCTGGGTACCAGTCGGCTGCGTACCAGTCGGCTGTGTGCCGGTCGGCTCAGTCGTCTCCGTCGTGTCCGCGGGGGATTCGGTCGGAGTCGTCTGGGTACCCGTCGGGGTCGTGGTCGCCGTGGTCTGCGTCGGGGTCACGCCACCGCCACCGATCACGCTCACGTCCGAGCTCGAGAGACGAACGTGGTTGATCTCGGGGTTGCTGGGGTCAGTAGCCGCGGCGCCATCTGTGTCCAGGTACATAATGTCCTGGTTGTTGAAGGTGCCATCACCGTCAAGGTCCCAGTACCAGAAGGCGTCCCAGCCGCTGACATCACCGGTGGTGACGACGGCGTAGAGGCCGGTGGTGCCGAGGTTAATGTCAGCGTCACCGGAGTTCACGGTCGTGCCGGAGGTGGCAGAGCCGAAGGAGC
>JAHWKR010000061.1:3905-5026 GCA_019347805.1 Methanobacteriota archaeon | reverse complement strand
CGGGCGCGAGCGAGTCGGCACCGTTCAGGCGGAGGTCATTGACACCGACGCTGTCGCACGTACCGACGGAGAGGTAAACACCCTCACCGGAGTCGTAGGCACCGTCGGAATCCTCATCCGCGAAACAGAGGTCGTCCCAACCATCGGCCTCGGCGTCATCCAACGTCGGGACCATATCAGGGGTGTCCGTCTCAAGGACAACCCCGGCGTCCAGTTGCGCGGAGCCCGTCGGTATAGCAGTAATCAAGCCTGCTACGATGAGCATCGCGAACATCAGTATGTTCTTGTTCATGTGTTTTCTTCCCTCCTAAGGGTTCGTTCCGTTTGCGTTCGCATCCGGCCCCCCTCGCGGAGGGCTCCAGGCGGACACACCGTTTCCGGCGCGTCAACCTTGAACGTCGGAGCGGCCCATGAAACCCCCGTATTTACGGCTTGTCCTTTTGGTCAGGGTCCAATGAGGACCCCGGGACCGGCCGAAAACCGCGGTTTTCCCAGGTTTTCCGACACACGATGCGGTTCGCTTTCCACACTCGTTCCAGTCGTTGATATTAATACCTAATGGAAAGTTCGTCCATATGTGCGCGTTCTTGATCGCGACCTTGTGAGCAATCGATCCGCGGCGCGAAAGGACCCGTTGACGGACGTTTCGTACCGGGTCCATATTGGACAGAACAGTGTCTCTTATCCATGGCGCGTGAGGGCAGGCCGCACGGCCGTGGGAAACGGAATGGGGCGGATCGGACGGTCGAGTCCACGCGACAGTTGGACGAAGACCGATTTTGTTTTCCCGAAATGACAGGAAGGCCAGGCGATGGGTTCTTGACCAGCCGTTCGGAGAGCCGGGACGACCGCCATCACGACAGCCGTCCGGTCCAAAGATCCACACCGACCGTCCCTACGGGACCGGTCGACCCCCGAGCCGGAGGGAGTAGTCACGGTGCACTCCCCTGGCCGATCTTTTGACCGAGCCCCCGATGGATGGCCCGGAACGGCTCCCGACCACGACATCGAACTCTCACCGGAGATCATGGAAGCCAGCCTGCAACATGCCCGTGACTCACTCGCCGTCCAGCGAGGTGAGCTCGAGAGCCTCTACCGCCGCACCGAGAACCTCATGCGGC
>JAHWKR010000061.1:0-3805 GCA_019347805.1 Methanobacteriota archaeon | reverse complement strand
GTCTTCGGGTTCCTTGGATTCACGACAGGGATCGTGGTCCTGTTCGGGGCCATCCTGATGTTCGTGTCGGTCCTCACGGGGTTCCCAGGTCCGGTCGTCCAGTTCATCGGCCCACCGCTCAACCGAGTCCAAAGAGAAATGGAGACCAACACCTGGCAGGATCTTCTGGCGTTCGAGTGGGCACTCTTCGTAGGACTTGCCAATGCTCAATCGCATCAATTCAAACTGCATGACCGCCTTACTCGGCGACTTGCGACGGGAATCACTGCTCTTGTCGCCGGGGCCGCCGTACTCTTAACCACTCTTGCTTTTATACTAGGAGGAGCCATAATTGCATAGGAATCCAATGAGCGTAACCAGTGAAGACAGGGGGCGCTTCCGCAAGGTCCGTGTCGTCGATGTCGACCTCGGCCAAGCCACCATCCTCAAAGCCGGGTTCTACAACCCGTACCGGGAAAAGAACCCGTTCCGCTTCCTGAACCCGTTCCGGAAGAAAGACAAGTCCTGAGGTGGTGAACGATGACCGACGAGACGGCTTCAGGCCAGAGACCACGTAGGGTCAAGGTGAAGGAGTTCCCCGACATCGGCGGCACCTACCTACTCAAAGCAGGTTTCTGGAACCCGTACTCGAAGGACCCGGACCGCCGTACCTGGAACCCGTTCCGGAAGAAAGACCGATCCTGAGGGTCCTCGAGAGCTGATCGGGCATCCAGGATCACTTCGCTCGCTCTCTACACTTTTGCATACTGCGCTTCTGCTGTGCGAAGCATCCGTGGAGCAGCGGCTCTTCTCGCGCGGATGCGCACTTAACCGATGTAGTAGAGTCGCTTAATGCAAATCTACTACATCCTAGGGAGGCCCAAGCAGCCTTTCCAACCACGGCACAAGATGCCACGCCTCTTCGACCACTTCCCGCACATAGAGGTCGCCCGTGAACAAGGGTCGCCAGTACCAGAACAGGCCGAACGCGGCGGCGAGGAACAGGATGACCCCGATGCGTTCGGGCCAGGCACTGCGCCAGAACAAGGTCAACATCCATGGCGGCTCCCCGGGCGGAGCGTACTCGGCAGGGCGTCCGGCAGGCGCCTCCTGTACCGGTCCCGCCATCGGCGGCACGTCCCACGCCTCGGCCTCGGCCGCTGTCTCGGCCCATCCCGGCTCCTCCCTCTCGAGATCCGCGGGCGTTCCGGCGGAGAACAACAAGCCCTCCTCCACCGGCCCCTCAGTGGTATAAAGCGGGTGACCGACGATGACCGGCCGCTCCTCGACGTCGACGACCGGCTCGACCTTGCGCGCCCGCCCCATCAGCATCGCCAGACCACCACCGGCCATCAAGGCGAGATAGGGTGTGGCGAGCATGAAGTAGTAGAGGAAGGTCGTCCGGTCCAACAAGAAGTTGGGCGCATAACCGAAGACGAAGATCAGCATGGCGACCCCCATCGAACCCCACCGGGCGCGGTCGTCGGCCCGGAAGCGCGCCACCACCTCCTCCCCCTCACCCGCGACCGCATCGGCCCGCGCCAGGCCCGTCAAGGTGCGGAGGAACGGGCCGGTGAGGACGACGAACGCGAACGCCAAGCCACCCCACCAGACGACCGGATTGCCGATGGCATAGATGAGCCCCACCATCTGCTCCAGTCCTTTGCCGTCGCCCCAGAAGACATAGTACCAGGTCGGCCGCACCATGGGGATCCAGTAGAGCGGCGCCGTCACCTCGGGATGCTCCTGCGGACCCCCCGCTCCCCAGACGAGGGATTCCTTGAACAGCCACGCCCAATGCTGCAGCGCCCATAGCGGCCCCTCCTGCCACGCCCACTCCCACAAAAACGGCCCATGCGAGACGAAGTAGACGAGGCCGGGCACGCCGAACGCGAAGAGCACACCGCCCGCGAACGCGCGCATCATCGAGGTATGCCGCACGAGCCGCCAGAAGACCAGGATGAAGAGCGCCGGCAACAAGAACACCGCGCTGAACTTCCCCGCCAACCCGATGCCCGCCGCGACGGCCGCCGCCCAGCGGTCCCACCTCCACTCCCCCAAGGCGAACGCGAACGCCCAGATCATCGGCGCCGAGACATAGACCTCGAGAAGCGCCAGGCGTGAATGGACGAACCACATCGGGTCGAGCAAGAGTAGCAGCGGCGCGAAGAGCCCCGCCCAATGCGAATCGAAGAGCCGCCGGCCCAAGACCGCCATCCCTGCCAGACCCAAGGCGCCATAGATGACGGCAGGCAGCCGCCACGACGACGGCTCGTCCCCCAGGAAATGGATGGACAACGCGATCCAGAACTTGCCGAGCGGCGGATGCTCGAAATTGTGCGGACGCGGCTCACCCCAATCCGGGTTCATGAGCGTCCCGTTGGAGAACGCCCGCGACGCCTTGAGATAATGCACCTCGTCGAAGACCTTGATCTCCGGCGATCCCAGGTCGTGCCCATAGACGAAAAGCCCGACCACGAAGAAGAGGATCGGCACCGACCAGGCGAAGACCCGGTCGCGGCGCTGCCAGAACCAGGACCAAGATGACCGGGCAGCAGCCGGAAGCGCCACGGCCGCGGGGACGGTCTCGGGTCATTAAGGATTGCGGGAACGTCTCGCGCCTCCTGTTCCCTATCCATGCGATTATGTACCCCCACCCTCTCGAACCGCCTCGGATGCCCTCGGCCCCCCAAGTGACGGTCGTCCTCCCCACTTTCAAGGAAGAAGGCGCCATCGGCGCCACGCTCGACGACCTCGCACGTGCCATGCGAATGGCCGGCATCGACTGGGAAGCGGTCGTCGTCGACGACGACTCCCCCGACGGCACCCACCAAGAGGTCCAGGACGCCGCCGCCCGACACGACGGCCGCATCCGGCTCATCGTGCGCACCGACGAACGCGGCCTCGCGAGCGCTGTCGTCCGCGGCTTCCATGAAGCAAAAGGCACCACCATCGCCGTCATGGACGCCGACGGGCAACATCCCGCCGAAGCGGTCGCCCGCATGGTCCACAAAGCCGAACGGGGACAAGCCGATGTCGTCGTCGGCACCCGCCACCGCGAAGGCGGCTCGATCGGCAGCTTCGGCCCCCTGCGCCGCTTCGTCTCCTGGGGTGCCACCATGATGGCCAAGCTCGCCCTCCCGCCGGTCCGGAAAGGCAAGGTGAGCGACCCGATGAGCGGCCTCTTCCTCGTCCACCGCGACGCCATCCAGGACGTCGACATGGACCCGCGGGGCTACAAGATCCTCCTCGAGGTCATGGCCAAGGCACGACCCCGCGGCAGAAAACTCGTCGTCCGCGAAGTGCCCTACACGTTCCAAGAACGCAGGGCCGGCGACAGCAAGCTCGGCGCCGCCGTCATGGTCGACTACCTCCTCCACCTCGCCGCGTTGGGATGGAAAGACCGCGAGAACCGCCGCTTCGTCAAGTTCGGTCTCGTCGGCGCAAGCGGCATCGCCGTCAACCTCGCCTTCGTCTGGGCCGGCGGCCACTTCTTCGACGCCACCGGCGGCCTTGCGCTCCTCGTCTCCGGCGCCGTCGCCCGCGAACTCTCCGTCGGCTGGAACTTCATCGCCAACGACGTCTTCACCTTCCACGACAAACGCCACACCACCGGCCACGGCATGTTCATGCGCTTCGTCAAGTTCAACGTCGTCAGCCTCGCCTCCTTCGCCGTCTACCTCGGCCTCCTCGGCGGCCTCGCCTACCTCGGCGTCCACTACCTCCTCGCCGCCTTCATCGCCATCGTCGCCGGCTTCCTCATCAACTTCAAGGCCAACGTCGACTGGACCTACCGCGAGAACGGCGGCGGGGCGAAAGCGGCGGC
>JAHWKR010000081.1 GCA_019347805.1 Methanobacteriota archaeon | reverse complement strand
CCTCGGTCGTCTCCGTCTACGCCTCGCACCAGGTCCACGTCGGTGACGTCGACACGCGTGGCCCGAAGCGCGTCGCCGACACCGTGACGCTCTTCGGCGAACGGGAATGGGGCGCCTCAGGCTCCACCTCCGGCCCCTTCCCGGCCGGTACCTACGATTTCACCGTCGGTGGCTGGGACCTCCACAGCACCAACGAAGACCCGAACCGGCTCGGCCACCACAGCCTCCGCTACGACGTCACCTGCGCCGCTCCCATCACGGTCGGTCCGGTCCAAGCGAGCCACGAGGTCTTCCTGTTCTCGCCCGCCAACATGGACGGCGGTGTCGGTGCCTTCGAGAGCCTCGTCGCACACGTCTCCATCGGCGACTCCGCCGAGCACACCTTCACTTCGTCCATCGTCGAGAGCCACGTGCGCTGGAAGGAGTACCAGGACAACGGCCACCTTTATGGTACGGTCGAACGCACCACCCCCGACGGCACCGTCACCTACGATCTGACCGATCCCGCCGAGGTCGTCATCCGCGACACGACCGGGCCCGGACTGCACCGCTACGTCATGGACCGCGTCGCGCTCGACTTCTTCAGCACGTTCAGCGGTGTCGCGTACGGCCTCGATCCGATCGCGTCGCTGGACGACCTCGTGGCGGCACCGTAGTCGGATCCGGGCGCAATGAGATCGCCACGTACCGCCCGGCAAGAGCGGAGCCACAGTGAAGGCGACGAGCGGTGAACTTCATATCCACAACCGGGAAGACCCGCACGGATCGCTCTGCGGTCGATGCACCGACCCGTCCTCGCCGCCCTGGTCATCCTCGTGGTCGCCCTCGCCGGCTGCGTCGAGGAAACGGCACCCCCCGCAGCACCCGATCCACCACCGGAGGGACCGCCCGGGGGTCCCACACTCGCGCCCGAAGCGCCGACGCCACCGATCGAACCGGCCGCGGTGCCCTTCGCGACGGACGGCGAATCCCCGGCAGGCGTCTGGCTCTGCGCCATCGCGACCGTGAAGGGCGACTGCGCCGTCTGGTGGCAGGACACCGGCCGCTTCCACCACACGATCCCGCACGACGGCACCGTGGTCGGTATCGACCTCACCGTCACCTTCACACCCGCGACACCCGAACTCAAGGGCATCGTCATGTTCCTGGGCACCGGCGACGTCGACGACTGGACGCTCCTCGGAACCGCGGAAGGTCCGAGCGGGACCACCCTGTCGCTCGAAGGACTCAACGTCACCGCCGACCAGACCCTCAGCCTGCAGGCCTGGAACATGCCCGACGCCGAAGCCGGCGGAGCCGTCTGGGTCGACCCGGTCCCGCAACCCTACCGCATCGAAGGCACCCTGCACATCGTTCCTGGGTGAACCATCCGGAACCCTTTCAACCCGACCCCACCTCGCCGCCCCCGGATGCAAAAAGAGCTCCCGCCGTTCCCGGTCGCCCGCCGTGCCGCACAGATGGAGTACGCCATCCGCGACGTCGTCCTCCCCGCGCGCACGTTGGAAGCCGCCGGACACAAGATCCTCAAGCTCAACATCGGCGACCCGGCACCGTACGATTTCCCCGTGCCGCCGCACATGGTGACCGCCCTCCACGCCGCCGCACAAGCGGGCGCGAACGGCTATGGCGATTCGGAAGGCGACCCCGGGCTGCGCCGCGCCATCGCCGCACGGGAGACGAAACGCAACGGCATCGACACCGACCCCAAGGACGTCTACGTCGGCACCGGCGTCACCGAGGTCCTGCAACTGCTCCTTGGCGCGACGCTCTCCGCCGGCGACGAACTGCTCCTTCCCGGTCCCAGCTATCCACCCTACGAGGGACTCACCAAGTATTTCGACGCCACACCCATCGAGTACCGCACCGACGAGACGGACGGCTGGCAACCCGACATCGACGACCTGCGCAAGAAGATCACACCCAAGACACGCGCCATCGCCCTCATCAACCCCAACAACCCCACCGGGGCGCTCTACAGCGAAAAAAGGCTCAAGGAGATCGCCGACCTCGCCGGCGAACACCAGGACCAGATCTTTTTGATCTCGGACGAGATCTACGACGACATGGCCCTCGACGCCCAACACGTCGCCACCGCGGCGGTGGCCAAGGACCTCCCCACGGTCACCCTGAACGGATTCTCCAAGATCTACCTCGTCCCCGGTTGGCGACTCGGCCATGCCATCTTCCGCGACCCCGACGGACGTCTCAAACTCATCCGCGACGGCTTCGAACGTGTCGCCCGCAACCGCCTCTGCCCCTCCACCATCGCACAGAAGGCCGCCATCGCCGCACTTGAAGGTCCCCAGGACCACATCGCCGAGACCAAGGCGAAGCTCATCAAACGGCGCGACCTCGTTCACAAGCGGTTGAACGAGATCCCAGGTATCACGAGCGCCAAACCCGAAGGCGCGTTCTACATCTTCCCCAAGATCGCCGCCATGGAAGAGGGCAAAGGCCCCTGGAAGAGCGACAAAGCGTTCGTCCTCGATCTGCTCGAGACCGAGAAAGTGCTCACCGTGCACGGCTCCGGCTTCGGCAAGACCTACGGCAAGGACCACTTCCGCGTTGTCTTCCTCGCCACCGAAGACGTCCTTGG
>JAHWKR010000034.1 GCA_019347805.1 Methanobacteriota archaeon | reverse complement strand
CACGTCTCGACGCCGTATTGGCCCAGGACGCTTACAGTGAGGACAAGCCACACCCGGAGCCGTACCAGAAAGCGGCCGAGGCGCTCGGTGTCGGGCCCGTCGAATGCGTCGCCGTCGAGAACGCCGTGCGGGGCGTGCAGAGTGCCAAGGCCGCAGGATACGGGCATGTCATCGGCATCACCACCACGATGCCGACCGAGGCGCTAGACGCGGCCGGCGCGGACACGGTCGTCGCCGACCATGAAACGGTGGGAGCGCGTATCGCACGACTTTTCGCTCAGGCGCGATAGGCGACCACGGCGGTGGCGTTGTCCGGGGCGCCACGGTCATGGATCTCCGAAAAGAGCGCGTCGATGGCCTTGACCGGAGCCGTCCCGTTCGCACCGAGCACAGTCGACAGGCGGGCCGGGTCGGCGACACCGTCGACGCCGTCCGTGCACAGCATGAGCGAGCCATCCACCGGGACCTCGATCGGGCGGCGATGGCCCTTCATGTTGAGATTGCCCAGAAAATCAGATAGGACGTGCGGACCGACCGAATCCTTGGGGTTGAGGATCTGGAGACGGCCCTCCGCGTCCCGCATGTAGGCCGCACTGTCGCCGACGCAAAGAAGCACACCGTGTCCCGGCTCATCGTCGTACATGAGCGCCACCACCGCCGTGGTGGCACCGCCGGTCTCGCGCACGACCTTGTTCAGGGCCGGCAGGACATCATCCGGTCCGGTCGACGCGGCGACGACACGACCAAGGGCGTCCGCAGCGGCCCATGCCGCCTCCTGGCCGTAGGGAAGACCCCCCAGGCCATCGAAGACAGCGAACGCATCGACCGGTCGGCCACCCATCGTGAGGCCTTTGACGACCTTCCAGGCGTCCTCGAGCCGGCTCCGTGCCAATCCCACGTCACTTCGGACGACGACACGCCAGGGGCCGACCTGGTGTGTCTCCTGATGGGGTGAACTGCTGCTCTCCGGGATCGGGACCATACCGGCCACGGTACATGCACGGTGGGAGGCTCTTGTGTTTTTCCCTAAGGTAGCCACTCTGTTGCAGGCCGCGCACGGCCATGAAGAGGCCAGACATGTCTCCCGCGTGCCGCTTTCTTTTAATAGTCTCCCTCAGGGGCGACAATCACTCCTGAGAATCAGGCCCTGGGGATATGGACCACGGCGCCGAACCTGGCCATGGGTGAACCATCAATGCCCGACTCCCGCACCGAGACCCGCACTAGCCGCGTCCACTCGACGCTCTTCGCGCTGCCCGGGACCCCGTTCCAGACCGCCATCGGCATCCTGCGCGTGGCGTTCGGGTGGATCTTCCTGTGGGCCTTCCTGGACAAGACCTTCGGCCTCGGCTATGCCACCGAACGCGCGAACGCTTGGATGCACGGCGGCTCGCCCACCTTCGGTTTCCTCAATTTCGGAACGAGCGGCCCCCTCGCTGGGTTCTACCGGTCGCTTGCCGGGAACCCCGTCGTCGACTGGCTCTTCATGATCGGCCTTCTCGGCATCGGCCTTGCCTTCTTGCTGGGGACCGGTATGCGCATCGCCGCCGCCTCCGGGGCCGTCCTGATGGCGCTCATGTGGAGCGCAGTGCTCCCGGGCGAGATCAACCCGTTCCTCGACGACCACATCGTCTACGCCATCGCGATGGTCGCGCTCGCACTCGGGGGTGCCGGTCGTCACCTCGGTTTCGGCCGCGCCTGGCGCAGGCTTCCTGTGGTCCAGAAGAACCCGTGGCTCGTCTAGACGACCGGCCGAACTCTTCTTCTTCCTTCCCTCTCTTCCGTCTCAGGCGTCCGGGAAGCCGCTGAAACCGTCCGGCGCCGGGTCCTTGTGGAAGACCGTCACCCAGACCTCGAAGTCCTGTGAATAGGCCGCCCCGGCATCGACCCCGGTGAGGTCATAGGTGCCCACAGCGCCATGGCTTCCGAAGACGCGCGCCGCCCAGAACCCGGTGTGGTTGTAACCGCGTTCATGCCAATGGTCCGCATCGACGCGATGGACGAGCGGGCTCGTGCGGCCAGGCGATGCGAAGTAACAGTCATGCTCCGTGTCCAACACGGCGCCTTGCCTGCTCCGCGGCACCTCCGGGCAGAGGAGGTCCAGAGTCAGGTCCTTCCCGAGCGGACCCTTCGGGTCCCAACGCATCTCGACCAGGAGGGACTCCACATCCTCGGTGACGTTGATCTTGATCTCGCCGTTCTTGGTGTTGCCGAAGTCGAACCGCCAACCACTGCACGACTTGACGGCGCGCGACCCCACCGATTCCACGATGCACCCCACACCCGCCGGCTCTACCTGGTAGGCCAACGCCGCATCGATGAAGCCGACATATTGCAACGGCCCCTCGCGGTAGGGTGCGTCGCTCGGCAGGCGCTCAAGGAACAAGTCCCGCTCGACCACCGTCGCCTTCGGCACATCGAGGGACGCTTTCTTCTCGAAATGGCCGGGCGCGGTGACGAGCATGACGTAAGGCCCCGGCGGGACCGCGTTCAACGTGTAGCGACCCTTACTGTCCGAACGCGTATCGAAGAACCGCGCCTCATGGTCGAAGAGCGTGACGTTCGCGCCAGGCAACGGCTCGAAGGCGTCATCCATGATGCGGCCTGTCACCGAACCGGTCTCTTCGCCGACAGCGGCGGGCTCTGCCGTCCCCTCGCTTGTCCCGGTGCTGTCGAGCGGGTCGTCATCGACGCAACCACTGAGGGCCCCGACAAGGAAGAGCAGGATGACGAGCGGGGTCTTGATCCGCATTTGATACCTCCGGGCCCTCGGAGGCCCAGGTGACGGACGCCTGCCCAGGGTCTTTACGTTTGCGCAGGTCAGGTGACCCTGGCCGACGGCGCAGGGGAGAGTCGGGGTACTATCGGTCCTCCGCGGACCGATCCGGCCCCCCGAGGTCCTCCTCCTCGAGGTCCGTGATGTCGATCTCGCCCTTGCGGTGCGGCACCAGGATCGACCACACGAGGACGGCGAACGCCGCCAAGGTGAAGACCGCCTCGATGACATGCGCCTGTTCGAGTGCGAAGCCGAGCACTTGGAACGCCGCCCCCTCCGCGACCGCCGCGAGCACCATGAGCAGGATGGCGACCATGAGGACAAGGAGCGGCCGCGAGGCGTGCTTCCGGTAGGCGCGGTATGTGAAGAACAGGAAGATCGCGCCGAGCGACACACTGATGATCTTCAGGATGGTCAGGATCAGGATGTAGACGTGTTCCATGGTTCACCTTCCGATGAAGTCCCACATCGACTTGATGCGGTCCTCGATGGCCTCGTTCGCCTCCCACCCCACGACGACCCGCTCGGCCATGAGTTCGATGCGCGCGAAGCGTACCCGCGACCGGTACAGGTCGAACGGTTTCCCGTCCTCCGTCAAGGCGCTCCGCTCCACCACCAGGATGTCGTCACCCACCAGGTTGTGGATGTGCCGATAGGTCGACGCGAGCGGCAGCCGGGTCACTTCGCTTAGGGCCTTGGCCGACCGCGGCGCCCGGATGCAGTGCGACACGATGAGCCTCGCCGCCTGGTTCGTGAGCGCGCGCTCCACGGCCTCATCGCGGATCTTGGAGTGATGGAACATGGCCCTGGTTCTCAGGAGTGGTAACGAGCGGTGCCAAACGTCGCGTCGTTATCAACCCGGTGTACGCTCCCGTGCACTGATACATACACCCCGAAGCACGTCGCCGGGGTCGAAATCTTCACGTCCGACGACCACACAGCCTGGGTCGGGACCATGCGCGCCGCCCGCCATACCGCCGACATCCGACCACAGGAAGAAGAGGCCACCATCCTGGACGCCCTGCGCGCCTTCGAGCGAGACGGCTACACCGGACAGTTCGCCGCCAGGAACAACGCCCATGTGGAGTGCCTCCAATGCCACAGGGACGCGCCCGCCGCGGACATCCCGCTCCAAGGCGCACACCGGCTCGAGGGCACCTCGGACCCCGACGACGAGGTGCTTGTCGCCGCTCTTGCCTGCCCCCACTGCGGTGCGCACGGCACCGTCGTCCTGAAGTATGGCCCCACGGCGCCCGCCGAGGACCTCGAGGTGCTCGCGGCCCTGCGCGACGAACGCGGAGCGCATCCGCTCGACCCCAAGTGAACGGTATCTCGGCGTGAGGGCCCGGTCCATGGGGCGTCCACCTCGTCCCGCCGCGGGGGATACCATTATGGCCCACCCCCCAATCCGCGTCCCGGCGTCCGCAAAAGACGCAGGAGACCCCGCATGCCGTTCCTCAGTGGCGAAGAGCTCGACAAGGTCTACAAGGAGGCGAAGCGCAACCAGTACGCGTTCCCTGCCAACAATTTCGCCGATTTCAACCTCCTCCAGGGTTTCCTCGACGGAGCCGAGGCGGTGAACGCCGATTGCGTCGTGCAATTGTCCAACGGCGCCTGCAAGTTCCTTGGCCGTGACGACATGAAGCGCGGCCTGCGCATCGGCAGCAACATGGTGCAGGAACTCGCCGAATCCTATTCCATCGGCGTCGCCCTCAACCTCGACCACACCCGCAAGGACAAGACCGACTTCCTGCGCTACGCCGCCGACCAGGGCCTCGCGACGAGCGTCATGATCGACGCCTCCGACCTCCCGTTCGAGGACAACCTCGCGGCGACCAAGGAAGTGACGAAGTTCGCCCATGACGCCGGTCTCCTCGTCGAGGCCGAACTCGGCAAGGTGCTCGGAGAGGAGGACCACATCGTCGCCGAGGACACCGGTGACGACGTCTACACCGACCCGCGACAGGCCGTCGAGTTCATCCGCCAGACCGACGCGGACCTCCTCGCCGTCTGCATCGGCACCAACCACGGCGTCTCCAAGGGCAAGGACATGCCGCTCCGTGTCGATGTCATGACCGCATGCAACGAGGCGATGAAGAAGGCCGGGCTCGAATGCTACTTCGTCCTCCATGGCGGCAGCGGCGTCGACCCGGAGCGCATCCAGCTCTGCATCCAGCAGGGGGTCGTCAAGATCAACAAGGACACAGAATACCAGTTCGTCTGGACCCAGGCCATGGTGGGCCACTACGACGAGATCCGCGACAGCGCGATCCATCCCGACGGCGGCCCCTCGCCGCTCGCCGGCCGTGGCGACTGGAGCCCCGACAAGAAACGCTTCGACCCCAGGCCCGCGCTCAAGCACGGCCGCGGCGTCATCGCGAAACGGACACAGGACATGATCCGTGAAGGCGGCTCGGACGGCAAGAGCCTGTTCGCCAAGAAGGTCACGGCCTAAGGTGGAACCATGAAGATCGGCATCCTCACCGGCGGCGGCGACTGCCCCGGACTCAACGCCGTGATCCGCGGCGCCGTCATCGGCCTCGTCCAGCAAGGACATAGTGCGATCGGATTGCGCCACGGGTGGAAAGGGCTCCTCGACAAGGAGACCGTCCCGCTCGGGCTCGCCGACGTCGACGGCATCGAACGCACCGGCGGGACCATCCTCAAAACGAGCCGCACGAACCCCTACAAGACCGAAGAGACCCGCAAGGCGGCGCTCGAGTCGTTCAAGGCGCTCGGGCTCGACGCCATCATCGCGGTCGGCGGCGACGACACCCTCGGCGCCTGCCACAAGCTCACCCAGGACGGCGTGCCCGCTGTCGGGGTCCCCAAGACCATCGACAACGACCTCTCGGGGACCGACGTCACGTTCGGGTTCGACACCGCCACCAACATCGTCACCGAGGCCATCGACCGCCTGCACACGACCGCCGGGAGCCACGAACGCATCCTGGTGGTGGAGATCATGGGCCGCCATGCCGGCTGGATCACATTGCACGGCGGCCTGGCCGGTGGCGCCCACGTCATCCTCGTCCCGGAGGAACCGTTCGACCTCGGCGCCGTCGCCGAGGTGTGCAAGGCGCGCCGCGCAGCCGGCGCCGACCACACCATCGTCGCGGTCTCCGAAGGCGCCATGGCGACCGACGTCGACAGCTTCGTCACACAGGACAAGTCGGTCGACGAGTTCGGTCATGTACGGCTCGGCGGCATCGGCAAGACGCTCGCCAAGGAGCTCGAAAGGCTGACCGGCCAAGAGGCGCGTCACGTCGTCCTCGGGCATCTCCAGCGGGGTGGCGTGCCGAGCGCCTTCGACCGCGTGCTCGGACTACGCCTGGGGCTTGCGGCCGCGCACGCCGTCCACGACAAGGACTTCGGCAAGATGGTGGCCCTCAAGGGCACCGACATCGAACGCGTGGCGATCGCCACCGCGGTCGGTACCCTGCGCACCGTCCCGGAAGAGCGCCTCGAAGAGAAGCGCCAGCTTCTTTCCTCCATCGCCACCGTCACGCGCACCGCGTAAGCGCGTCTCGCCCTCCTTCTCCGCCTTCTTCTTTTCACCGCGCAGACGTTTCATACTGTTCTGGAGCCGATCGGTTGCGACTCCCTTACAGATTTTCACAATCGCACCAAACACATTAAATATCGTGGTGTCCCTGGTAGGAAACGGTGAGAACCACGCGCATCGCAGGCCGACCCTACGACCGACAGAACGCCACCGAAGTGGAACACCTCGCGAAGGTCCACACGTATGTGAGCCGCATCCGGGACCTCGCCCGCGCGGCCACCGGCGAACCGGTCGTAGAGAGGAGGCTCACCATGCCGCGGCCCGACAGGAGCCCACCTTGGTCACCTGAACTCCGTGACATGTCCTTCGCCCACCGCTGAGACTCGAAACCTCCAAAATACCGCCCCGCACCGCACCCCCCGGGTCGGCCATGCGCCGACCCGGGCCTCCGGATCACACCCCGCACCACCCACACGCCGGACCCGGCCCCCGCCGGGTCCGGCTTCCCTTTCAATACCGCCACCCCATCCCACCGCGCCACCGGGCGCGGTGGTCCCCCTCATCCTCAACATACCTCCAAGCACCGCACCACCACACCACCGTGGGCGGCGGACGCATCGGCGTCCGTCGCCGCGGTCTATTTCTCATCAGGGTGACGCCGTTCATCCATCGGTCGGCAGGAAGCGGTAGACCCCGACCTCCGCGTCCCGCACCGCCTCCTTGTGGTGCGCGAAACGCGCCTTGAGGGGGAACGGCACAACGGCGATGCGTTCCACCGATCGACCCGCATCACGGGCGAAGGCGACGAGGAAGACCTCGGTGCGCGCCAGATGCAGACTGTAGACCGCTTCGGCGGCACGGAACGCCAAGGAAAGGAAGACCCGGTCGCCGCCGCTTTTTCGGGACGTGAGGTCGGCACCGAAGGGTGGGTTCATGACCACCGTGTCGAACGGCCGTCCGTTTTGCGCTGGAAGACCCGCTTCGGCGGCGAGGAGCGCAGGGTCGGCGTCGACGACATCCACCTCCTGGAAATGTACACGGTCGGCGACCGAGGCGTCCGCTGCAGCGTCGCGCGCCACCGCGAGGGCCTCGCTATCGGTGTCGAAGCCGACCGCGGTCTCCGCGTCGAGGAGCGCCGCCCCGATCGTGAACACACCGGTCCCGCAGCCCGGGTCGAGCACCCTGCGGCCTGCGATATCGCCCTCCTCGGCCGCAAGGAGCAGCACGTCCGCGGCGAGCATGCCGGGGGTGCGCACCTGTTCGAGCCGCGACTTGGGCGACGGGTGGTCCGGGATGCGCGAGAGCGCGATGGCGAGCTTCTTCCGGTGCATCGGGTCGGGTGGCCGAGGACGATGCAGCACAAAAGGGCGCGGGCTAGAACTCGGGCTGCACGTAGTTGTGCGGGTCGATGACGTCGAAGATATAGCCTGCTTCGGGGTCGAAGACCGCCTTCAGTTCCTGGATGGTAAGAAGTGGCTTGTCGAACCGTGCCTGGTCGTCGATGGGGACACGCGGACAGGCGGCGACCACGAAGGCGTCGAGATGCCGGAACCAGATGAGGTTGTCCGGCACGATGTCCCTCAGCGCGATGATGTGGGCTCGTTTGCCACGCTTCTCGAGCTCCTCCTTGACGCGGAGCGCCTGGGCGGTGCGCATCTGACCGGTCTTGGTCGAGACGAGCACCCCGAAGGTCTCCGCGTCCCGGGCCTGGGCGATGGCCGCCCAGCGTCTCCGGATGAAGCGGTCGCGGATGTCGCTGAAGACCCGCACCTCGCCGGTGAAAGGGTCAGCGGCGATGACCGGTTTGTCGGACGACATGGCGAGGCCGAGCGGATGGAAATCGCCGGTGCCGAGATAGAGGAAACAATCGACCTCGTTCGCGAGCGCCATGGCGGAGGAATAGTTGCAGCCGAGCACCTGGCCGGCCGTGAAGAGTCGCGCGTCACCGCGTGCGGTGCGGCAATCGACCCCGCTCGCTTCCAGGTATTCCAGGACACCCGCGAGCTTGTCGCTGTGCTGGGCGACGGTGGTGACGGCCACCTTCTTGCCCTTCAGATGGTCGAGCGCCGCCTCGGCGGCGGGAAGGAGCGGCATCGCCGTGTGGACCGGGACGAAGAGCACCGGGACCTTGTACTGGTTCGCGACATGCGGCATCTCGAAGTGGCCGAAGTGGACAAGCAGATCCACGCCCATGTCGACGAGGTCGCGGTCGGCGAGGTCGCAGGCGCCGAAACAGAGGTCACCGCTCACCACTGCGGTCGCGTCCGTGTGCCGTTCGACGGTCTCCGCGACCTCCCACGCCCGGTCGCGCAAGCCGTTCGGGAACTGCAGCCCGACGCGCTTCGCACCCGAGTCGCGGATATGCCTGACGACCTGGTCGAGCGGGATGTAGTACTCGTATTCGGTCTGGTCCGGATAGCCGTCCAGCGTGGCGTTCTGCTCCCGCTCGGTCGGTGTGTGGCGCACGGTCACCGAGCGCAAGGCGCCCTTGTTGCCCCCGCGGTCGAAGCGGGCGCCGCCGGCCTTAAGGGTCTTCCCCTCGCTTGGCCGTCCTGGACCATCGAGCGCCATCAGGGCGGCCTGAGGGAACGGTGTTGATAAAGGTTCAGTCAGCGGCGGTCGTTCTCCCGTCAGGAGCGCGGCGGTTGGCCGACATCGATGCCGAGCACCTCGACGCGCTTGCCGTCGCCGTCCGGGACGACCCGGCAGGAGACGAGGGCGGAGACCGGGCAGCCCAACGCGTCGGCCATGGAGTCCAGATCGGAGTCCTTGGAGAAGACCGAGACGATGGAGAGGACCTCCGCTTCACGGTTCCGGATGCCGTCGACGAGCGCACGCAACGTACCGCCGGTCGAGATGACATCATCGACGATGGCGACACGGTCCCCCGGTTCGATGCCGTTCAACCAGAGCGTCCCTGCGCTGTAGCCGGTGGTCTGGTGGAGCGCCTGTTCTCCGGGAAGACCATAGGAGCGCTTGCGTGCGACGACGTAGGGAAGGCCGGTCTCGAGGCCGAGCGCGGTGACGAGGGGCAGTCCCATGGCCTCGGCGGTGACCAACTTCTTGATATCATCAAGGACCGGGCCCAGGTGGGTCGCGAGTCCCTTGGCGGCCTCCCGGACCAGGTTGGGCCGGACAAGCGGGATGCCGTCGGCGAGCGGGTGCACGAAATAGTCGTAGTCGCCGCGCGGCATGATGGGCACCCCGACGAGGGAGCGGACGAGTTGTGGATAGACCATGGCCGGGTCGGCCTCCTTCGGGGCGACGTCCAGGGAGACTGGCGGGGGGTTCACGAGGTCACCTTGTTCGGGGGCAGAGGCGCGACCGCCGCGACGAGCTCCGGCAGGAAGCGTCCAAGCGCCTCCTCGGTCACGTGCGGCATGACGACGATGCGGACCGCGCCGAGTCTGGGCACCGTGTTGACACGCCAGCCGCGCTTGGAGAGATCCTCTTGCACCGCGGCCGGGTCCGAGGTGTGTACCAGGAGGACGTTCAAAGGCCCGCCGGTCACGTTCAGCCCATTTCTCTCGCAAAGCCGCCGGAAACGGTCCGTCGTCTCGAGGCAGCGGGTGACAAGCGCATGGTAGCCCTCCCGTCCGAGATGGCGGGCGACCGCCCACGCCGCCGCGACACCCGCGCCGGGTCTCGTGCCGAGCACCCCGGCCTGCGCCTTCGTGGTGACATAGGGAGTCTCGATGAGGAGCGGCTCCAGGTAGGCCGGGTCGCGCACGAGGAGACTGCCACCCGGAATGGTGCTCTGGCCCATCTTGTGCGGGTCCATGGTGATGGAGGCGACCCCTTCGACCGCCATGTCCCAGGGGATCGGAGCGCGGCCGGCGGCCGGCAGGAACGGAAGGATGAAGCCGCCGAGCGCGGCATCGACATGGAGCGGGAGATCGTGCGTCGTGGCGAGCGCCCCGAGCCGCTCCACCGGGTCGATGGCGCCATACTCGGTGGTGCCCGTGATGGCGACGATGAGGCAGGTGTCGTCGTCGACCGCCGCCTCGGCCGCCGCAAGGTCGATGCGGCGTTCCTCGTCCACCGGTACGCGCCGCAGCTCCAGGTCGAGGAGCCGTGCGGCCTTGTCGAAGCTGAAGTGCGCCTCTTCGCTCACCACCACGTTGGGGACGCTTCCCGGTCCCTTGCCGCGCCGGGCGCGGAAGCGGGCGCGAGCGGCGGCGCAGGCGATGACGTTGCCCTCTGTCCCGCCCGAGAGGAACAACCCGGTCGCGCCCTCGGGCGCGCTCACCAGTTCGAGGAGCATGTCGAGGTATTCCGATTCGAGCCGCCGGAGGCCCGGAAAATGGCCCGGGTCGCCGAGGTTCGTCTCCTCGAAGAGCCGCGCGGCCTCACGCGCCACCTCGTGAGGGGCGGTGCACATCGACCCAAGGACCTCGCTCTCGCTGTACGAAAAATCCTCGGATCGGGCGTCCCGGAGAGCGTCGAGGACGCGCACCAGCGGGAGACCCTTCTCGTTCACAAGATCACCAAGGGTGGGAGAAGGAGATGGATGAGGAGCGGACGATCAGCTCTTCGCGCCGCCGATCTTGGCGCCGGTGAGCGCCTTCTCGACGACATCGGCGCCCTGGTCGACGCGGATGGTGCACGGCGTCGGGAACTTGAACGCCGACTTCCGGAGCGCGTCGCGGGCATCGATGATGTTGCGCGCGTTGACACGCACCGTGATGAGGGCCTGGCCGGACTCGACACGGGCGGCCGTGCCGACCGGTTTGCCGAACGCCTGGCGCATCCCCTGGGAGACACGGTCGGCACCGGCGCCGGTGGCCTGCTTGTTCTCCCGGAGCACGTGGTGCGGGAAGATGCGGAACTTGATGTGGAAGCCGCCCTTGCCGCTCTTCTTCTCAAGGTAGCGGGTGGCGGAGATACGCGCCGACTCCATGGCGGTGTGGCGGATCTGGCAGCGCTCTTCGGCGACGAGCGTCAGCGAGACCTCGAACGTGCCCGTCCGCTCCCCGGATTCGTACTGCTGGATGCGGGACATCGGGACGCCGCCCATGTACTCGCGCCGGGTGTTGGCATGCTGCGTGATGTAACGGTACATCGAGTTCGGCTTACGGGCCATCGGAAGGCACCTCCACGGCACTCTCCTCCAGGGAACGACCTGGAAAAGGGGCGCCGGGGCAACCGCTCTAATCGGGACCCCTATATGAGCGTTATGTAGAGAAGGACCTGCTTCGGGAGGGGGAGCGGCACAGCGCGGGTGTCGGCGACGCGATCGAAAGAGCGAGTCCAGAAAAGGGCGACGGGCAGGACCGGCCACAAAGGCCGGCATGGGGGAAGGGCCAGCGCTGTCGTTGGGCTCACGTATATCAACCCCGGAAGACGAAAAACGGCCGTGCTTCGCCCCCTCGGCGTCCTCCTTCTTGTCGGGGCCCTCCTCGCGGTGAACGTGCAGGCGGACGGCGACCACACGCTCACGGCGGACGAACGCGCCTGGCTCGATGCCCACGGCCCCATCCGGTTCGCGCCCGATCCGGATTATCCCCCGTTCGAATCGGTCAACGAGACCGGCGTGGTCCAGGGGATCAACATAGACCTCCTCAACCGCATCAGCCGCAATCTCGACATCGAGTTCGAGGTGGTCCTCTACCCCAACTGGACGGTCATCCTGGAGGCGATGAGGGCCGGTGAGGTGGACCTTCTCGGTTCTCTCGCTCAGACGGAAGAGCGGGAGGCCTACATGGATTTCACCGCACCCTACATGGAAGTGGGGGAGGTGTTCTATGTCCGCAGCGACAGCCCCTACACCGACTCCGGGGGGCTCGCGGGAAAGCGGGTCGCGGTGATCCAGGATTATGCCGCAGGAGGGTGGCTGGCGGAGAACCGGCCCGACCTGGAACTCGTGCCTGTCAGCGACATGGTGAGCGGACTGGAAGCGCTCTCGACCGGCCAGGTCGAGGCGTTCTTCGAGAACGTCCCGGTCGCCGGCTACTACATCCGACAACTCTCCTTCACCAACATCCGCATCCTCGGGACCCCCGAGTATTATTCGGCCGCCAACTGGGGCGTGCCGGATGGGAACGACATCCTGCTCTCCATCATGAAGAAGGGGATGGCGAGCATCCCTCCGGGGGAAGAGACGGCCGTGTTCGAGTATTGGACCGGCTACGACCTCGGGGTCCGGGAACGGGAAGGCGAACACACGGCGGTCTTCTCCCCGTTCGCCCGCAACACGCTCCTCGTCGTCCTTGTGGTCCTTGTCGTCTCCTCCGCATGGGCGCTGTCGCTCAAACGCACCGTCCGCGCGAAGACCCGTGAACTGAGGGACGTCAACCGAAGGCTGCGTGACGACGTCGCGCTCCGGCGTGCGGCCGAGGAAGAGGTGCGGAGCGTCAACGACAGGCTCGAAGCAAGGGTGGCCGAGCGGACACACGACCTGGACGCGGCCCGGCAGCGCCTGGAATCGTTCGCCTACACGGTCAGCCACGACCTCAAACAACCGCTCGCCGTCCTACGGATGCAGGCCGCCATCATCAACAACAAGACGGAAGGGGTCGACACCTCCGGATTGGTCAAGCAGGTGGCGCGCATGGACCGCTTCATCGACGGGATCCTTGCGTTCAGCAAGGCCGCCACCGAGGTCTCGCGTCATCCCGACATCGACCTCAGCGCACAGGCGCGACAGGTCCTGCACGACCTCCAAGCCTCTTCGGAGTCCGAGGTGGACGGGCAGATCCAACCCGATCTCGTCGTCGATGCCGACCCGGTCCTCACCGAATCGCTCCTCAACAACCTGCTCGGCAACGCCTGGAAATACACCGCCGGGAGGCCCGATGCGACGATCGCCTTCGGCCGGCGCGGCGATGGGGTCTATTTCGTCCGCGACAACGGCCCCGGCTTCGATTCCGCGATGGAAGGGGACCTGCTGTTCCGTCCGTTCCACCAACTGGGTGGGGCGGAGAAGGGCAGCGGCATCGGGCTCGCCACCGCCAAGCGCATCGTCGAGGCCCACGGCGGGAAGATCTGGGCCGAATCGCGACCCGGAGAAGGGGCGACCTTCTATTTCACGCTCGGAGCGGAGACAGGGAAGGAGCCGGCAGCGTGCGCGGAGCGGGTCGCGGTGCGGCCAAGCAGGTGACGACGGACTCAGTTCGGCAGCAATGCCAGAAATTCCTTCAGGACCTGGTCAAGGATCGTGGGTTTGATCGTTCCGACCTGCTTTCGTACCAACGACTGATGGATCGTGAGCACTTTATCGGCCTTGACGCGGGTCGGCGCGATCAGGGAGCCGGATGCGAGGTCGGGACCTTGGACGAGCACACTATGGGAGGAATTCTCCAGGTTCGAGGTCATGCCCAGAACGATCACGTCCCGCCCTTTCCGGTTGTAGGTGACATCACTCAAGACCATAGCCGGGCGGGTCTTCCTCGCGGTCTGGTCCGTGTAGGGGAACGGGACGAGGACGATGTCGCCCGCCTTGAGTCCATGGCCGCTTTGCATCGTTTACGCCTCGTCCCATATCGCGTCCGCATCGTTGTCCCAGAGGTCTCGGAACGCGCCTTCTCCCAGCGCGGAAAATTCGGCCAGCTCGTCGACGATCTTCCGGCCAACTGAATCGGCCTTGACGAGCACGATGCGGTCATCCTCCTGCACGACGAGGAATTCCGTGCCTTTGCCGGCGTTCAACGCGCGCAGGATCTCAATGGGCAGTGTGATCTGTCCTTTGGAGGAAAGGCGTGCGGTCTGGACTTGCACGATGGAGGATGGTCTCCTTACCTATTTATCACTTAGGTAAGGAATTCCTTACTAAGGAAGATCCGCCAACTGCGGTTCCGGGACCGGGACCTTGCGGCTCCCCTGGCGAGCCAGGACGATGCCGAGAAGAACGATGGCCGCACCGACCCCCTGCACCAGGCCGAGCGGTTCGTCGAGTACCAACCACGCCGCCGCCGCGGCGACCGCCGGCTGCATGAGGAGCGCCACCGACGAGAAGGCGGCCGGAAGATGCGCCAAGGCATAGGTGATGAGCCCCTGGCCTCCGACCTGGGAGACGAGCGCGAGGCCGAGGAGGAGTCCCCACCCCACGAGCGTCGACGCGAGAAGGACATCCCCTGCGGCGACCGCCACGACGAAGAGGACCGTGGCGGCCCCGACGCCGCCCCACGCCATCACCGCGCCGGCGGTGAACGTGCGCCGCAACCGCGAGACCGCGAACAGGTAGGCACCATAGAAGATCGCCGATGTGAAGCCGAGCGCGTCACCGAAGACATGGTGGCGGTCGACCTCGAGACTCGAGCCGACCAGGAGCGTCGAGCCACCAAGGGCGGTGGCGAGCCCGACCAGAAAAAGCGGTCGGAAACGCTCGCCGGCGACGAACGCGTAGATCGTCACGAAGATGGGGGCGAAATTCGTCAGGATGGTGGCGTTCGCGACCGACGTGAAATGGATCGAGCCATGCCAGAGCGCCAGGTCGATGCCGAAGAAGACCCCCGACATGGCGATGAGCAGATGGTCGCGCAAAGACGACGGGGCCCGACGGGGCGCCTCTGGAAGTGGAGAGTTGTGGAAATAAAGGAACAAGAGCGGCAGGGCGAAAAAGAGCCGCCAGAAAGCCGTCGCCACCAGGCCCACCTCGGAGACCCGGACGAAAAGCGGCGCTAGACCGATGCCGACCGCGCCCAGGAGGAGCGCAGGGAGGGCGAACCGGATCCATCGGTCGGAGGTCATCGGGCGTCCAGCCGGCGTGAGGGTCTCCAGCTCATGGACCTTCGGGTCCGGGTGCCGGTCATGCGCGCTATCCGAGGCTCTGGATGGCGCCGTCGCCCGGGTTCCAGCCTGGTGCGGCGATCGCATAGAGCCCCGAGTTCACGTCGGTGGCCCAGACGACGCCCTTGTGCACGACGACATCCCACACGGTCGGCGCATCGCCCATGTTGTAGACGCCATGGTAGATGCCCGACATCGCGCGGCCCGGGTCGTTCGCCGGCAGATGGTAACCGACGGGCGTGACGGTCGTGTTGCCGTTCACGGTCTCCACATCGAGAAGCCAGACGCCTCCGTGGTAATGGGCCAAGGCGATGCGGCCGTTGACGAGCTGGAAGTTGTGGACGCTGTAGCGCAGTTGTTCCGCGCCGTGGTCGCCCGGGTTCTTCCATGTCCCCACGAGCTCGATGTCTCCGAGGTCGGTCCCGTCGAGGATCCAGAGCGGCGCGATGACCTCGGCCTCGGCGTCACTGAACACCTCGGGGGCGAGCACGATGTGGCGTGTGCCGTCTTCAAGGACCTCCGCCTGCACCGTATGCATGTACCAGGCGTTGTCAGTGTCCTTCCAATGACCGAGCGGGAAGTCGGGCCAGAGCGGGTCGTGCGGGTCGGAGAGGTCGAAGACGAAGAGGCCCTCATAGCCATGGGCGACATAGAGGAGCGGCTTGTCGAGGATCGGGTCGTCGATGACGGTCATGTCGTGCGCACCCGAGAACCCGCCGCTCCGCGGCGCGGCGATGGCGCGGGCCTCGTCCCACATCAGGACCGTGTTGACAGGGACAAGACGCGCACCGATCGGTGGGTCGTCGACCTTCAGTTCGAAGACCCCGACACCACGGCCGTTCCAGGCGGTGAAGACGTAGTCGCGGTCGGCGATGCGGTGCGTGTAGACCATATGCACCCCGGAGTTCGGGGCCGGCGTCCAGGCGTCGATGTCATGGATGACCCCCTCCTCGGTAATGTGGAAGAGTTCGATGCCCGACTCGGCGGTCATGGCGAGCGGGTCGGGCACGCCGCCGACACCGGGGACCGACGGCAGGCCGCGGTGGGAGTGCGCCTGGATGGCGAGCACCGCCCACTCTCCGTCGGGGCTCCATTTGACGTCCGCGCCATAGCCGATGCCGAGGTCGACGATGTCGAGGGGCTTCGGGTCGGCCGGGTCGGAGAGGTCGACGGTGGCGAAACCCGCGGTCGGCCAGGCGAAGGCGACGAGGCCGATGTCGTGGTCGGGGTGCGTATCGAGTTCGCCCCAGGCCACCGGGAGTCGGTCGAGGTCGCTCCAGCCGACTCCGTCCATGTTCCACGACAGGTCGTGCTGGGCGTAGTCCGCATGGTCGTGCCCCTCCAGGAACGCCATCGGGTCGACGAACGGCTCGATGAGGTCCTGTGGTTCCGGCGGGTCGTCGGTGATGCAGCCGGAGAGAAGAGCGGCGGCAAGGAGGCCGACGAGCCAGACGGGTCGCAGGGAGGAAAGACGCATGGGACCGGCCGAGAGTCGCCGGAGGGGGTGATAAAAGTTCTGGGGGTGGGGCCCGGGGAGGGGGCGAAGCCTCCTCCCCGGGCTGTCAGGAGCCGGAGGATGTTCGGGGGACGCAGGAGAGAACAAGTGGTCGTGTGGGCAATGGGGAAGGCTCGCGCTCGCTGTCGAAAGGACCCTGAGGCGCCGGCACCCTAAGCCCCGACGCTCTCCTTCTCCCGCTCTTTCTCGCGCTCCCGTTCGGCGGCGGCGCGTTCCTTCTCCTTCTCGCGCTCGCGTTCGCGGTCACGCTCGTCGGCGGCGGCGCCGACCGAGGAGAAGAACTGCTTGGTCACGACCGATTCGACGAGCGCCAAGAGCTCCTCGCGGTCGTCGACGTCGCCCATGATGCCGAGTGGGATCTGCGCTCCGGCGGCTTGGGCGTGTCCGCCGGCGTTGGTGCGACCGAACGCCTCCTGGAGCACCTTGCCCAGGTTGACGCGGGAGTCGTTGGAGCGCGCGGAGATCTGGATCTCGTTCTCGAGGATGCCGAAAACGAGCACGGTGGCGATGCCTTCGAGCCGGAGCAGGAAATCGGCGGCTTGCGGAAGGGCATCACGGTCGGAGATGAAGCCGACCGACGAGGCGAGGTAGGAGCCGCGCACGGTGCGGTTGGCGATGGAGCGTCCGAGGATGTCGAACGTCTCGGGGCTCATCGGCGGGTTCTCGATCTCCTCGAGGAGCTTGGTGTCGGTGAGCGGTGAGAGGTAGGCGAGGGCCTTGAGGTCCATCGGGCTTGTCTTGCGGGTGAAGGCCGCGGTATCGACCCGGATGGCGTGCAGCAAGGCGGTCGCGAGCGGCGCGTCCGGGGTGATGGAGAGTTCCATGAGGTACGACCAGAGGATGGTCGAGACGGCGCCGACGTTCGTCCGCACGTCGACATACTCGCCGGGCACCTCCTCCGGGGTCTCGTGGTGGCCGATGACGATGTTCGGGACGAAGTCGCGCGGGAGCGGGTTGTTCTGCCCGGCGTACTCCGTGTCGAGGATGGCCACCTTGCCGTGGCGATCGATGATGTTGAGGACGTCCTTCTCGTCGGTGATGGCGGTCATCTCGACGCCGAGGAGGTTGACCAGGGAGCGGTTCTGCTGATGGCCGATGCGACCGGAATAATAGATGTGGCCCTTGATGTTGATCTTCTCGGCGATCTTCTGCAGGGCGATGGCGCTCGCGATGCAGTCGGGGTCGGGGGAGTTGTGCGTGAAAATGGCGACGCCCTTGTCTCCGGCCGCCTCGATGACACCGACCAGCCGGTCGGTCTTCTTCTGCAGCTCGATCTCGGTGAGGTCCTTGACGACCGCGTTCGAGATGAGTTCAGCGGACTCCACGACGTAGTCGGCCCCTTCCTCGCCCATCTCCTCGACCATGGCGGCGTTGGAGGCGCGCACCACGGTGAAGATGTGCGGGAACCTGGCCTTGATGCGCTTGAGGGTCTCGAGGTTCGTCTCGTCGTTCTTGGTCAGGATGAGGACCGTGTCGACGTCCTCGAGGTGCTCCGCGTAGGCCTCGATGTCGAGGATGTCGTAGACGTTGGCGTCGAAGCCGCGCTCGCGCAGGGATTCCACGCGCTCGGCGGAGCGTTCGACGATCAGGACCTCTTTGCCTCGGGCCTCGAGAAGATCCGCGACCGAATGGCCGACGGTACCACAGCCCAGAATCGCGTACATGACGGTTCCTCAGTGCCGGTCCCGGCGTGCGGACTCCCGCAAACATTGCCGGGGGCGGTTTCCCAGGATGAGGAGCCTCGAAAAGGCTGCGCATATAAATCTTTGGCCACGAGCGGGCATGGCCATAAGGGCCGTTATGGGCGCGTTGACAGGAGTGGGCTACAGGAGGGAGCGGGGGTGTCTGCGTGCCGTGCAGCCCCATCCGGTCGCCGTGGGGTGGTGAGAGCGCGGTGGGTCTTCAGCGACAGCGACCCGAGAGGCGTCCCGCGGTTCAGATCCCGAGGATGCGGGTCGCCGCCACCAGGGTGAGCTTGACCTGCGGTTCGGCACGCTCCGATTCCTTGGCGAGGCGCTCGTTCTCCTCCATCTCGAGATGCTCAAGGACCTTGTGGGTCTTCGTCTTGGCCTCGTTCAGTTCCTTGCTGAGGACCTCGCGCTCCTTCTCCAGCTTCATGAGCCGGATGTTGTCCTCGACATACCAGATGCGTGAATTGATCTCGCCGATGCGACGACGCAGGCGGATCTCCTCGTTGCGCACCTCGTCGCGCATCTGTTCGTAATAGGAATGGATCCGCTCGTGGGTCTTGCGCAGGCCCGCCTCGACGGCGCCGGTCAGTTCATCGAGCTTGGCGCCGATCTGCTGCTTGAGGTAGTGCGGGGCCCGTTCGAGCGAGATCTCGGGGACGTGGCGTTCATGGTCGGGGAGTGCCGTCGTGTCTTTGACAAGTTCATACTCGCCCGCCTCGATGCGGCGCACCAGTTCGTCGACCGGAGGGGCGTCGGAGGCGATGTCGCCGTCGTCGTCGATGGCGACCGTGACGAGCGATTCCCACTCATAGTTCATGCCTTCGAGACGCACATGGAAATGGTACAGGGTGTAAGGGGTGGCGCGGCGGGTCCGCAGCACGGTGAGCGGCCCGATGCTCTCGGCGACCGTCATCATCTTGCGGAAGAGCGGGCTCGCCGGGGTGACGAGTTCGGCTTGTTGGTCCTCGACCTTGGAGTAGACCTCGGGGTCGAACATGATGAGGTGGTCGCGCTTGAACATCTGTGCGTACTCGCCGTCGAAGCGCACCCTGAAGACCCCCTCCTGCACCTCGTCGACATGGGCGCCGATGTGGTCCAGGAAGCGCTTCGTGAAGGTCTCGATGACCCGGATGCTCTCCTCCAGGTTCTCCTCCATCTCGGCCTGGGCTGCGCTCGTGTCCTCGCGCTCGATGGTGAAGCGCGGGCGTTCCTCGGCGGTCTCGGGCGCCGCATCACCCATCGTCCTCGCCCTCCTCCACGGTGACGGTCCCGTCGCCGCCCTTGCGCGCCGCGCGGGCGCGCCGGACCGCCTCCTCGAGCTCTTCCTCCTCGTCCTCCGCCTCGGCGCCCTTCACGGTGCCGAGGTCCATGTGGCGGAAGATCTCCTCGTCGAAGCTCTTCATGTCCTCCGCAGCCTTCTTGGAGCCTTCCAGTTCCCGCGAGACGTCGCGCAGGCTCTTCTTGAGGTCTTTCTTGTCGCGCGACTTGGCGATGATCTGGAGGATCTTCGTGTCGAGGCTCTCGGCGTCCGGCATGTTGGAGAGGATGAGGTCCATCTCGCCGATCGCCACCTCGAAGAGGCGGATCTTCTCGTAGAGCACCTCGAGCACGTAGTCCTCGATGGTGTCCTTGAGGGTGAGGTTGATGATGACGACGTCGTTCTCCTGGCCGATGCGGTGGACACGGCCGATGCGCTGCTCGACCCGCATCGGGTTCCACGGCAGGTCGTAGTTGATGAGCACGTGGGCGAACTGCAGGTTCAACCCTTCCGAACCCGAGTCGGTGCACACGAGCGCCTGGACGGGGCCGCGGAACCTCTCGATGGCCTCCGCCTTCTGGCGCTGGTTCATGGAGCCGTTGAAGGCGACGCATGTGACCCCGGCGTCCCGCAGTTGCCCCATCAAGAGGTCCTGCGTGTGGCGGAACTGGGTGTAGACGATGACCTTGTCCCCCATCTGCGACAGGAGGTTGGTGACGAAATCCGCCTTGGCGTTGGTCTTGACCTCCGAGGCGTGCTTGACCAGGCGCTCGTAGGCCTGCACGTCCTCGATGGAGTCGCTCTCGAGCATGTTCTTCAAGGTCGAGATGAGCGCCGGCGCCGACGAGGCGACCTCACGCTGGAGGGTGACAAGCGGCAGGTGGAAGGCACCCTGGTAGTGCTCGCGGATGAAATCCACCAGGTGGTCGTTGAGGCGGTACTCCTCGTCGGACGCCTCGATGCGGTGCGTCTCGACGTTCCTGGACGGGAACTTGAGCCCCGTCTCGCTCCTGCGGTTGCGGATCATGACCTCGCGAAGGAGCCGCTGCAGGTCGCGTGCATTGAGGAGCTTTCGCCCCGCCGTGTCCCCCATGAACGACTTCTGGAAGTGCGCCTCCGAGCCGAGAAGACCAGGCCGGCAGACATGGATGAGGTTGAAGAGCTCCTTGAGCGTGTTCTGCATCGGCGTCGCGGTGAGCATGAGGAGATAGCGCGTGAAAAGCGTCTCCATGAGCCGGTAGCGCTGCGTCGCCCGGTTCTTGAGGTAGTGCGCCTCGTCGACGATGGTGAGGTCCCAGTCCTGGCTGATGATGTCGGGGACATGCTTGTCGAGCTTCGCCGTGTCGATGGAGGCGATGATCTTGTCGTGCGCGTCGAAGCCCTCGAACCCCGGGTCCTCGTGGGTGATGAAGTCCTCGCGGAACTTGATGTTCATCTCCTCCTTCCACTGCGTGACAAGCGACGCCGGGGTGAGGATGAGGACCCGCTCGGCGAGCCCCTTGGCGATGAGCTCCTTCATGACGATGCCCGCCTCGATGGTCTTGCCGAGACCGACCTCGTCGGCCAGGATGGCGCGCGTGCCCATCTTGTTGAGGACCCGGATGGCGGCGTTGACCTGGTGCGGCAGCACTTCGATGCGGTGGCGCAGCGCCGGGAGGACCATGAGCTTCGACGAATCGCGCGTCTGGATGGCGCGATGGCCCCAGAGGGTCGTCAGGTGGTCCTCGACCGGGGCATAGGTCCCATCGCGGAGCCGCGACTGCAGACGCAGGGGATCATGGAGGGTGAGCTTGCGCCGGACGGTGGCGGCCACCTCTTGCGGCGACGGAGGTTGGGGAACGGTCATGCTCGGTCCGCCGAAGCGTGAGACCGGTGGAAGCCGGACAAAGCGGGCGGGTAAGGCCCTTCGTATAAAAAGTAGTCGGAGTACGGTTCCTTGTCCGAAGTCCGGACGGAGTGACTTCGTGTCAACATTCCAGGTTCTGACATACGGCCAAGCGGGCGTTGGCTGTGACCGGCTATAGCGGTTTCGGATGAATCCATCCGGGCCCTGTTGTCATCCGGGCCCGTCTGCCGCAAGGAAAGCGAGGTCACCACGCCCTGTGAGGCGGCGGACGGGTCCGGTCTACTTGGGCGGTCCATCGATGGTGCGGCATCGCCGTCCATGGACCATAAAGAAGAAGGAGCCCACCGGCCCATCCCCATTTGATGGGAGCACCCGGCCGCCCGAGGCCGCTCGAAGCATGGGAAGGGGATGCGCCGACCGCTGAGCCATCGGATGAAGAGGTCGTCCCGTCCTTCGAGGAGATGCTCGCCGCGCCACGCAGGGACGCGAGCGCCGACAGCATCGAGGCGGTCCTTTTCGACCTCGACAACACCCTCGTCGATTTCCTGCACGTCAAACGCACCGCCTCCGACGCCTGCGCCCGCGCGATGGTCGCCGCCGGCGCCGAGTTCGGTGAACCGGCCGACAAGGTCGGTCAGATGCTCTTCCACCACTATCTGGAGCACGGCATCGAGTCCGACGACGCCTTCCAGACCTTTCTGCGCCGCTTCCAACGCAACCGGCTCTCGTACACCCAGCACCAGATCGACAAGGTGCTCGCCGCTGGCATCAACGCCTACCTGCGCACCAAGGACCTCCTCCTCTCGCCCTATCCCGGCGTCCACGCCACCCTCGTCGCGCTCGTCCGGCGCGGTTACCGGCTCGGCGTCGTGACCGACGCCCCCAGGCTCAAAGCCTGGCAGCGGCTCCATGCCGTCGGCATCGCCGACTTCTTCGATGTGGTCGTGACCCGCACCGACACCGGCGTCGAGAAACCGGAAGGACGTGCCTTCCTGGTCGCCCTTGACGCCCTGGGCCTGCGGCCCTGGCAGGCCGCCATGGTGGGCGATTGGGCCGAGCGCGACATCGCCGGCGGCAACCGCCTCGGCCTCTACACCGTCTTGGCCGAATATGGCCACGCGAGCCGCGAAGGTCTCCCCCCGGCACCGGTCCCGGCAGGCGTCACCGCCGACGAATCGGTGCCGAACGTGCGCATCGACCGGGTCGCCGCCCTCCTCGACCTGTTCCACGCCCGGGACGGCCGCGGTGACGAGGCGGCCGAGCCGAATCGCGATGGTTCTTAACCGAGGAACCCGCATGGGCCGCCGTGGCCGTCACGGACGCGTTCTTCACCGAACTCGCCGTCGTCCTTGTCCTGGCAGCCGTGGCGCTCCTTGTCGTCCGCGCCTTGCGCCAACCGCTCATCCTCGGCTACCTCGTCGCCGGCCTCATGGTCGGGCCCCACGGACCGTCGCCGTACCAACTGGTGTCGCAAGGGACGGTCGAGACGCTCGCCCAGCTCGGCATCGTCTTCATCATGGTGAGCCTCGGCGTCGAGTTCCACGTCAAGAAGCTCCGGTCGCTCGGTGCGGTTGTGATCGGCGTCTCCCTGGTGCAGATGCTCGCGAGCTTCGCCGCCGCCCGGATGCTCGTCGGCCACATCGGACTGACCGGGACCGAATCGTTCCTGGTCGCCGCCGCCTTCTCCATCTCCTCGACCCTCGTCGTCGTCAACGTCCTGCGTGAACGGACCGAGATGGACACCCCGCACGGCAACCTCTCGGTGGGGGTGCTGCTCATCCAGGACGTCGCCGCCGTCGCCATCCTCGGTCTCGTCGGCGGTCTCGCGGTGACCGGCGACCTCGCGTTCACGGAAGCGGGCCTCACCTTCGCGGGGCTCGTCGTCTTCACGCTCGCAGCCCTCATTCTGGGGGCCCTCGTCGTCCCCCGCTTCCTCCATTATGCCGCCCGCGGGTCCGACGAACTCCTCCTCATCGTCCTCCTGGGCCTCGTCTTCGGGGTCTCATGGGCCGCGGTCCACTTCGGGTTCAGCGTCGCCCTGGGTGCGTTCGTCGTCGGTGCCATCATCGCCGAGACACGTGTGGTCGAGACCGCCCAACGGATGGTCGCCCCCCTCCGGGACATGTTCACGGCCGTCTTCTTCGTCTCCGTCGGCATGCTCATCGACCCCGGCATCCTTGTCGCCGACTGGCGCATCGTGCTTCTCTTCGCCGCGGTCGTCATCGTGTCGCGCCTTCTTTCGGTCGCCCTCACCGCATTCCTGTTCGGCAAACGCATGGGGACCGGTCTGAAGGCCGGGGCGACTCTGGGACAGGTCGGAGAGTTCAGCTTCATCATGATCGCCGCCGGCGTCTCGACCGGTTTCCTCGACGGCCGCTGGTTGGCCATCGCCGCCGGGGTCGCCGGTGTGACGATCCTCTTCACGCCCTACCTCATCCGCGCCGCGGACCCGTTCATCCGGGGCACCCGCCGTCTCGTCCCGGCCCCGCTCATGACGTTCGCCGAACTCTACACGGGATGGGTCGAGGGGCTCGGGGAGGCGGAGGAGACCGAGCGGCACCGCGCCCGCGAACTGCGCCTCGTCGGTCAACTCGCCCTCAACATCATGGCGCTCGTGGTGGTGGGCGGGATCGCCTACATCGCCGACCGGGCGTTCGGCGAGAGCGTTTTTCTCATCCAGGGACGCGTCTTCCTCGTCTCCTGGTTCCTCTGGCCCATCGTCGGCCTCGTCGCCCTCCCGTTCGTGCTCTCGGTATGGCGCAGCCTGCGCGAATTGGCCGTCGAGATCGTCCTCGAACTGGTCCCTGACCGGCTCATCGGCCAAGAGGTCGAACCGCTCCCTGTGAAGCTCGTGCGCGCCTCCCTCGGCGTCGTCGTCGCGCTTCTCATCGGCTTCGCATTCTTCGCCGCCATGCCCGAGCTCGGCCGCCAGGCCATCCCGGTCATCCTCATCGCCGTCGCCCTCGTCGCTGTGATGGCCGCCTTCCTCTGGCGCCGCATCGCGACTTTCCACAGCCATGTCGAAGGCACCATCAAGGGCCTCTTCGCCGAACATGACGGACCCGCCCAACGGGACGAGGTGCTCCGGCTCATCGGTGTCCAATACAGCATCTCGCTCGAGACCGAGACCGTCACCGTCGCCGCACGCAGCCCTGTGGCTCACCACCAGATCCGTGACGCCCAGATCCGCAACCGCACCGGCGCCACCATCGTCAGCCTCGAGCGCGGCGAGGAACGCATCATCAATCCACCGCCCACGATCCTGCTCCTTCCCGGCGACAACGTCCTTCTCATGGGGGAACGCCACCACATCGACAAGGCGAAGCGTTTCATAACCGTCTCCGCGCCCCACCCGGTGACACCCAAGCGTCCGCGCCGGAGCGAAGGCCCCGTGGAGGTGCGCGAGGTGCGGTTGCCCCAGGCGAGCCCGATGGCCGGCAAGAGCATCGTCCAGATCGGCTTGCGCGCCAAGACCGGCGCGAGCCTGGTCGCCGCCATCCGGGACCACGACCACATCCAGAACCCCGCCCCGTCGTTCACGCTCGCCGAAGGCGACCGACTGTTCCTCATCGGCACCCCCGCGCAACTCGACGGGGCGGAGGCCTTCCTCACCTCGGGCGAACCCGGCGGTGCGAAGGAGCGGGGCGCCGTCTATCGGGACGAGGTCGGGCGCGTCGAAGGACTGGAGTCCGGCCAGCGTGCGGGCGGCAGCGACGCCTAACGCTTGCGCTTCCAGTAGACGGCCGTGTTGCCGCGCACCTCGACGAGCTCGGCACCGCTCTCTTCGGCGAGCCGCTCGGCGACCGGGTCCTTGCCCTCATCATGGGTGGACGACTGCAGAAGCCGCACCTTGACGAGCCCGCGGCCCTCCAACTGGGCCTTGAGTTCCTTGACGAGCGTCTCGGTGATGCCCGACTTGCCGACCTGGAGGGTCGCATCGAGCGCTTGCGCCTCGCCCCTCAGGCGGGCACGGGTCTTCGTGTCCATCATGCTGTGCCCTCCTCGACGACGAGATCCTCGTCCCGGCGGACCACCGGGACCGTGCGTCCGCTGCGGGACGTCTCACGCGCCTTGCGCCGCTCCAGCTGCTCCTTCCGGTAAGGCCGGCGACGCACCGTGCCACACTCGAGACAGGTGGTCGATTTCTTGCCGCCCTCGACACGCACTCGCGCCGTACGGCCCGGGACGAGCGGCCCCTTGCAACCCGGACACACTTGGTCGCGCAGATGGGTCGGAAGCCCGGTCTGGTAGCGCATGGCCACGCGCCTGGCGAGGTCCACCGCACGGCGGGCCCACTCCGTCTCGCCCTCCCGGACGCGACGGCGGGCCACCTCGAACAAGTGCTCGATGCGGCGCCGCGCCACATCGCGTTCAAGGTGCTTCTTGCGGAAGCGTCTGGCCATGGACGGCCGGTCGAGCCCGGTCTTCTATATGAGCATGGCGCACACCGAACCTATAAGTATCGGGCCCGCTCGGCGGCCTCGTGGCCTTCCAATCCATCCCCACCATCCTCACACCCGAGGAACTCATGGACAAGGCCTTCGGCCGCGCCTCCAAGATCACCAAGGAGGACCGCGACAAGGGCCACCGCGCCCGCAAGACCACGCTCGCCCGCTTCGAAGCGGTGCGCAACATCCTCGACGACACGCTCTACCGCTACGTCGCCAAGTTCCCCAGCCTCGACCAGCTGCCCCCCTATTACCAGGAACTGATCCGGCTGCTCATCACCGAGGACCGTTACCGCATGGCCCTCGGCGGTGTCGACCGCGCCCGCCACAACATCATCAAGATCCTCAACCGCGCCATGCAACAGGTGCGGCACGAGACCGACGGCGACGTCCTCGACAAGGCGCGCCGCCAGACCTACGGCCGCGTCTCGTCGCTCCTCAAGGACATCGAGAAACCGCTTTCGGAGCTCGCCGACTTCCGCAAGACCATCAAACGGTTCCCCGGCCTGCGCCCCGGCCTTTTCACGGTCGTCATCGCCGGCCATCCGAACGTCGGCAAGTCGTCCATCATCCGCGTCCTTTCCAAGGCCGAACCCGAGGTGGCGAGCTATCCTTTCACCACCAAGGCCGCCAACGTCGGCCATATGGTCATCGACCGCCCCGGCCGCCGCTGGTCCGAATCGCGCGTCGAGATCCAACTCATCGACACCCCGGGTCTTCTCGACCGACCCGCGAGCGAACGCAACGCCATCGAACACCAGGCGGCCCTCGCGCTCAAGCACCTCGCCGACATGATCCTCTATGTGCGCGACCCGACCGGCCACTGCGGTTATCCCGTCGAAGCGCAGGACCGGCTCCTTGCCGAAGTGCGCGAGACGGTCCCCGGCGTGCCGCTCATCGTGGTCGAATCGAAGGCCGACATCAAGAGGACCGAACGCGAGGATGTCGACCTCCGGGTCTCGACCAAGACCCTGGATGGCATCCCCGACCTCACCGAGTCGCTCGTCAACACGGTCACCACCAAACCCGCCAATCCCGAACTCGAAGCGTTCCTGCGCGGGGAAGAGATGCCGTCCGGGCGTTGAGACCCGAAGGGGAATGAGCGGCCGGCCGCGACCCATCCATAGCCTCATGTGGAACCGCCCGTTCCGAAAGATGTGGGCAGCCTCTTGTCGGGCTTGACCGACCTCACCTGGAACGGCCACTTCCTCCTGCCCCCGACAGTGCCGTCGCTCCTCATCCTCGTCGTCGCCGTCGCCGCGGTGGTCCTCGCCGCCAAGCCGGGGCTGCACTGGGGCAGCCTCCCCATCGGCGCCGTCGCCGTCCTCGTCGCCGCCAACGTCGTCACCTTCATCCTGCAAGGGTTCCCGCTCGGTGGTGTACCGACGGAGCACCAATGGACCACCATGGTGTGGGCCGGCCTCGTGCCCGTGCTGTTCCTGCACGGCCTGCAATGGTGGGCCCCGCTCACGCAGATGTTCACCCATGGTGACCTGTTCCACATCTTCGGCAACATGCTCATGCTCGTGGTGTTCGGCCTCAAGATCGAGGAACGGGTCGGCCGTAAGGCGCTCACTGTCCTCTATCTCGCAAGCGGGCTTCTTGCCACGGTCGTGACCCTTGTCGCTTTCCCGTCGTCACCGGTGCCAAACATCGGCGCCTCGGGTGCCGTCTACGGGCTCATCGGCTTCGCCATCGCCGCCTTCCCCAAGGAGAAGGTGCTCATTCCGACCCCCATCATCATGATGTGGGCCTCGCCCTGGGTCGCGCTCGTCTTCTACATCGGCTACAATTTCCTCTTGAGCTTCGGCACCAACGTCGCCTGGTGGGCGCACCTTGCCGGGATGGCCGTCGGACTCGCCTGGGGCTACGCCTGGCATCGACAGACACCCAGGTTGCGCATCGAGGAACGATGGGACGACGAGGGCCCCACTTCGTCCTCCTATCAATACCGGTATCGGTGATGATGGATGGTTTTTCGAACCGAGGCACAGCAGATCGAGCAAGACTCTCGCGCTTCCGACGACAGGCGACGGCTTCCGTGTCGGCCCGAGGCCTTCATCCCGCTTGGGACACGAACCGCTTCATCCGTGCCAAGCCTTCCCGGATGCGCTCGTCCGATGTGGCATAGGAGATGCGCACATGGCCCTCGCCACCGGGCCCGAACGCCGGCCCCGGGGTGACACCGACGTCGCCTTCCTCGAGGAGCCGTTCGGCGAACGTCATCGCGTCCATGCCGGTCCCGCTGATGTCGGGGAAGACATAGAACGCCCCGCGCGGCTCGGCGCACGTCACCCCGGGAATCTCCGCCAGGAGGTCGAGGACAAGACGGCGGCGTCGTTCGAATGCCACCATCATCTCGGCGATGAAATCCTTCGGACCCGTGAGCGCCGCGAGCGCACCGTATTGCGCGAACGAGGTCGGATGGGTGATGGTGTGGCTCTGCAGCTTTCCCATCGCCTTCATCAACTCGCCCGAGGCGATGGCCCAGCCGATGCGCCAACCGGTCATGGAGAACGACTTGGAGAGTCCGTTCACCGTCACGGTGTGGTCCGTCATACCGGGCAGGGACGCGGGTGACAGATGTTCCGCGCCGCCGTAACGGACGTGTTCGTAGATCTCGTCCGAGAGCAGGTAGAGACCATGGTCCTGGACCAGTTCGGCGACACCGCGCACATCGGCCGGAAGGTCCATGCCACCGGTCGGGTTCGACGGCGAGTTCATGACGACGAGCTTCGTCTTGCCGGTGATGTGCTCGGCGACCGGCTCGGGACGCATGCGGAAGCCGTCCTCCGCATCGAGCGGGACATAGACCGGCGTCCCCCCGGCAAGACGGACGAGCGGATCATAGGAGACCCAGCAAGGATCGGGAAGCAGCACCTCGTCGCCATGGTCGACGGTGGCGAGGATGGCATAGGCGATGGCCTGTTTGGAGGGCGTGACAAGGACATGCTCGGGCCGTGTCTCCGCCATGCCGTTCTCCTCGACATGTTTCTTGGCGACCGCTTCCCGCAACTCCGGGACGCCGGGTGCCGGGACATAGCGGGTCTTGCCCTCGTCGAGCGCCTTCTTGGCCGCCTCGCGCACATGCTCCGGGGTGGGGAAATCCGGTTCGCCCGCCGCGAACGACACGACATCGATGCCCTGGCGCCGCTTCTCCGCGACCAGGCCGCTGATGCGCACCGTCTCAGACGGCAGGACGCGGCCGACGCGCGCCGAGAGGCCTTTCATCGTCTTCGTGCGTTCGGCGGTCAAGCCCGTGCCTCCACGAGTCCCTCGAGAATCTCGATGAGCGCTGGCTCGGCCGGGGGGACATCGGGGTCGGACGCCCATTTCGGTAAGGCACGGCCACGGATGTCGACCCACTCGAAAGCGAGGCCGACGGTGCGGACACCGGTCGGCGGGTCGGTGAGTTCCCCCGCCTCGGTCTCGAGCGGAAGCGGGAGGTGGACCTGGCGCACGCCCTTCGGGGGCGCCTTCTCGTGGGCCGCGGCGACCAGCACCGGCACCCCTTCACGATGGGCGCGCTCGACGAGCTGCGCGGTGCCGACCTTGTTGACGAGGCCACGGGGGAGGACGAGGTCGGCGCCGATGGTCAGGAGGTCGACGCGCGGGACGAGGGACGCGAGCGCGGCGTCGTGCGTGAGGAAGACCTCTGTGCCGCGGGGACCCCAGTCGGCGGTCAATCGGGCGGCGAGGGCGCGCCCTTCGCCACCGGGCTGCGCCTCGGAGAGATAGACATGGGTGAGGAGTCCGTCGGCGTGCAACGCCTCAAAGACCGCCTCGACGGTGCCTGAGGCGCTGTAGGTCATGACCCGGCCACCGCTTTCGGGCAGCAACCGGCGGGCACGCCGCACGGCCTCCTTGACGCTCGGGTCGAGCCGTTTCTTCTCGCCCTTCTCGGCCGCGCCGATGGAGTGGGACGCGGTGCCGAGGTCGCGCGGCGTGGGGCCCGGTTCCGGGCCGCCGAGCAGATGGTTGGCGATGTGCAGGATGGGGGCCATCACCGGTTTGGCCGTGATCAGTTCGCGCGCCAGACGCGCGCCCGCTTCGGTGCCACCCATGTACGGCACGAGCAGCTCGCGCAGGTCGCCGCCGATGGCGGACGCGCCGCGGTCCCTGTCGAAGACGATGCGGACCGCCTGACGATGGACGTCCTCCATGGTCGCCTCTTGACCCATGCGGGGGGGCAGGGCGGGTCCCCTACTCCAACTTTTGCAGTTCGCGACCGATCTTGACGATGGCCTCGACGGCGTCCTTGGCCCGGTCGACCCGGGACATCGCCTGGAGGCGGCTCATGCCGGGCCCGGTGATGCCGAGGCCGACCGGCTTGTCATGCTCCAGGGAGAGGTCGACGATCTTGCGCGCTGCGTGCTGGATGACCAGGTCGTCATGGTCGGTCTCACCCTCGATGACCACGCCGATGGTCGCCACCCCGTCGACGTCCGAGCGGGCGAGGAGCCTTTTGACGGCGATCGGCAGGTCGTAAACGCCGGGGACGCGCACGATATAGGGGACGGTCGCGCCGAGGAACTCGGCGTGGGCGCGGGCCCGTTGGACCATGGTCTCGGTGATGTCGTAATTGAACTCGGTGGTGGCGATGGCGATGCGCATAGAGGAGCCTCGCGGGGTCTCGGAAGATGAGGTCGAAAGGGTGGAGTGGGCGTGTGTCGGCGGTGGCGTGCGCGCCTCCGGTGCTGTAGCGGAAGGAGCTGCGGAAACAGGAATGGACAAGTCAACGTGCGGGTAAGGGATCGGCACCGGACCTGCCGGGGCAGGCTCCGCAGGAGGTGTGTCCGTGGCCGGAGTGCGGCCGAACCAGGCGGAAGAGAGACGCTCCCGTTCGGCATGCCGTCGATCGGATTCGACGCGCATCGGTTCGGCGGGTGGGTCAGGGAGCACCGAGGCATCGAGCTCGTGCCCTTCGTCGTGCGTGGTGTCGTCGACCGGTGTCGCCCGAGCGGGGGCTTCGTCCGGTGGAGCCGGCTCGGTGGCCGGTGCATCTTGTGGGGGTGTCTCACCGGCGGCACCGTCCTCGATGTCGTCGAGCATGCCCTTCACGAGTGACCCGAACGGGCCGGCGGTCGCGACCGGGTCGCTGCTGCGGCGTTCCGCTTCCGGCTTCTTGGCCGCCGCGTTGCCTTTGCGCGTGTAGACCTCGAACTCGTCGGTCGATTCCAGGATGTCGTCGTCCGTCAATGTTTCACCCCCGATGTACCGCTCGACGGGCTCCCCGTGGAAGCCTTCGTGCCATGGAGGGGGCCGGTGCCCATGTCGCTGCGCGCCGCGGGGGCGAGGGCCGACCCGACGCTCGTGTAGCCCTGCCGGACGCCGCTCCCGGCGCGAGCGGTGAGGGCATCAGGCCGGAACAGCATGTCGTAGGCGTTCTGACAATGGTCGCGCGTGCGCGCAAGGAGCAGGTCGTGCAGCGTTCGTGCGTCCTCGGCTTCGTCCTCGTGCACGAAGACCTCGAGGATGTGCGTGTTCGTCATGAGTTGGGCCTGGATGAGCCCCTGCGTCGCCTCGTGGGCGCAGGTCTTGTCGATCGGTTTCGCACCGGGCATGCCGAGCGCCATGACGAGGCGACAGTCCTCTTCCTCGATGAGTTTCTTGCAGGCGACCGGGAGGTCCTTGATGCCGGGGACGGTGCGGCGCAGGACACGGAACCCGGTGCCGAGCGCGCGCAGTGTGGAGACCGCCTCGCCGCCCATGTCGGCGCGGGCGAACGTGGTGTCGACCACGCCGATGCGGATCATGCCGCGCCCTCCTTGGTCATCTCTCCTGCATCCTGCTTGTCGCGTGGCCGGTTGACCTTGCGGGCGGCATGGTCGCCGGTCTTCGGCGGAGCATCCTTGTCGGTCCCGACCTCGATGCCTGAGTCCTCCAGGCGCACCTGGTCCGCGGACGGCGTGTAGAGTTCCCGGCGCGCGAGTCGCTCACCGATCGCCTCGACCACCTTGCGGGTCGAATCGAGGTCGAAATCCATGTGCGGCAACCGTTCGACGCGTACCTGGAGCCCACGTCTTGCGCACTCGCTCTCGATGGCGTCGGCATCGTAGGGTTGGTCGTAACCGATGGCGATGATGTCGGGACGTGTCTCGACGACGACGCGATAGAAGTCGCCCTTGTGGCCCAATACGGCATGGTCGACGGGATCGAGCGACTCGACGAGTTCGCGTCGGGCCTCTTCGTTGAAGATGGGCGCGTGCTTGTTCTTGGCCACGGTCTCGTCACGGGCGAGGACGACGACGAGTTCGTCGCCGAGCGCGCGCGCGGCCTGGAAATAGTGCAGATGACCAAGGTGCAGGATGTCGAAGACGCCCTGGGTCATCACGCGCACGCCCTTCTTGGGTGGCAGGATGTGACAACGTTCGGCGTCGCGGCGGATGCGCTCGGAGTCGTCGAGCGCGACAGGCGCGCCGGGATAGGCCTCGTGGGCCTTGTCGTCCTCGTTCATCTCGCGGTCGGCCGCCATGTCCGGAACGCCTCGATCAGGGTCTCGCCGTCCAGGAACAGCAGTCCATTGGAGCGGGCGTATTTCTCGGCATCGGAAATATTCCGCGCGCGGCCGGTGGTGCCGTCGAGCATCTCGCAACCGGCGACGACCGGGGTGGCGCCACCGATTGCGGCAAGGGCGGTGGCGAGTTCGGTGTGACCGTGTCGTCCGTGGAGGCCTTGGCTGTGTCCGACACAGATGGAGACATGGCCGGGCGAGCGGAAGCGTTCGCCGAACATGACGGGGCCGCGGCGCGGGTCATCGAGGCGCATGGCGTCGGTGGCGGTCTCGGCGAGGGCGGTGATGGTGCGCGAGCGGTCGACGTCGGTGATGCCGGTGTAGGTGTCGCGGTGGTTGACCCAGAGGCTGAAGCTGGAGCGCGCGTCGTACGGGAGGCCCTGGGGGACGGTCTCACCGAGCACCGGGAAGCGCTCCTTGGCGCTGTCGAGGACATCGTGGAGGAACGGAAGGCCCAGGATGTCGGCGGGGGCGCGTTCCATGGCGACGAAGACGAGGCCCCCGCCGTCGCGGCGCAGCATGTGGACCTTCTCGGGGGTGCAGTGCTCGGCGAGGACGAAGAGGTCGGTCTCCTCCTCGCGGCCGCGTTCGTCGAAGAGCAGGATGGGCTCGCCTTTTGCCAGGGCGTCGGCGGCGGCCAGGACCTCTTCCGGGAGGGTGCCGCGCGGAGGGGCCGGGGTCATGGCAGGGGGCGCTACGGCGGGTTCGCGGGACATAGGGGGCCTCGGAGCGTGGGAGCCCCGAGCGTTATGTAAAAGATGGGTAACTACCGGTAGATGGGTAAATAGGTCCGGTGTCGCCACCGGACCGGATGGGCATGCCGCCGGATCACGCCTCGTCGGCGGCCGCGTAGATGACCTTCTCTTCGTAGTTGGCGCGGTAGCGTGTGATATAACCGGCGACACGGTTGCGCATCGTCTTCGAGGTCATGTCGGTGAGCTCGGAGGCGCGCTTCTTGTTGTGCTGGAAATCGACGTTGAACTCGTCCGGGAACCGCTGGACGAGTTCGATCGCGACGCGCTTGATGTAGGTCTGACGGATGTTGCCCATGGGAATCGCCTCCCCGAGCCCGGACGCGGGCCCGAGCGGGCCCTCCCGAGGGCGGGAGCAATGCGGCCGATTCAGGGTCCCATATATATTAATTGAGGGGGCCGACGCGGCGAAGCGGGGGGCGACGTAGGGCGGCTGGTCCCCACGTGGCCCTCTGGACCGGCCCAGGACGGCGCACATCCCACATCGCCTACCGGCCGCGACCGGGAGGGGCCGACCGAGCGGCCAAGACGGCGGATCCTCTTCGACGGCCGTCCCCGTCATCGCGCATCACAAGACACATAACCCGGTTTCCGGTCGCCGCCGACATGGCCAAGCCGCTCGTGGGGATCATCATGGGCAGCAAGAGCGACTGGGACACCATGCGCGCCGCCACCGAGGTCCTCGAGGAACTCGGCGTGCCCCATGAAGCGCGCGTCGTCAGCGCCCACCGTACCCCCGACCTTCTCTTCGAATACGCAGAGACCGCGGAATCCCGCGGCCTCCGCGTCCTCATCGCCGGCGCCGGCGGCGCGGCCCACCTGCCGGGGATGGCCGCCGCCAAGACCGTCCTTCCCGTCCTCGGCGTGCCGGTGCAGTCGAAGGCGCTGAACGGACTCGACAGCCTCCTCTCCATCGTCCAGATGCCGAAGGGCATCCCCGTCGGCACACTCGCCATCGGGACCGCAGGGGCCGCCAACGCCGGACTGCTCGCCGCCCAGATCGTCGCCCTCTCCGACGGAGACGTGCGCGCCCGTCTCAAGTCGATGCGCGACGCCCAACGCGACCGGGTCCTGGGGGAGAAGCTGTGAAGCGGCTGCTGCCCGGGGCCACCATCGGGGTCCTTGGCGGTGGCCAGCTCGGTCGGATGCTCCTCTACGAGGCGCACCGCATGGGCTACGAGGTCCACATCCTCGACCCCGACCCCGACTGCCCGTCAGCCAAACGCGCCGACCACTACATCGAAGCGCCCTTCGCCGACGCCGCGGCCGCCGTGCGGTTGGCCGAAGGCTGCGATGTGGTCACGCTCGAGACCGAACACATCCCCGCCGACGTGCTCGACGAGGTGGCACGGGTCGCGCCGCTCCATCCCGGTGCCGATGTCCTGCGGAACATCCAGGACCGGCTCGCCCAACGCCGCTTCCTCGCCGAACACGACCTCCCGCAACCGCGCTTCGCGGCCGTCGACGGACCCGATTCGCTGCGCGAAGCCCTCGCCGAGGTCGGTCATCCTGCTGTGCTGAAAAGCCGCCGCGGTGGCTACGACGGCAAAGGGCAGGCACGCATCCGTTCGCCCGAAGAGGCCCAGCAAGCCTGGGCGGAAGTGGGCGTGCCCGCCGTATTGGAGGCCTTCGTCCCGTTCGACAAGGAGGTCTCCGTGCTCCTTGCGCGCGGCGTCGACGGCACCATCGCCATCTGGCCGCTCGCGGAGAACGTCCACCGCGACGGCGTCCTGCACACGACCCGCGCCCCCGCCGCTGTACCGATCGAACTCGCCAAGGAAGCGGAACACATCGCCATCCGCACCATCGAGGCGCTCGGCCATGTCGGCGTCGCCGCCGTCGAGATGTTCGTCGCGGACGACACGCTCCTCATCAACGAGGTCGCCCCCCGCACCCACAACTCGGGACACTACACCCTCGGCGCGGCGACGACCAGCCAGTTCGAACAACACCTGCGCGCGGTGTGCGGCCTGGCCCTTGGCGACCCGACCCTCACCCGACCCGCCGCCATGGTCAACCTCCTCGGCGACCTTTGGACCGGTGGTCCCGACTGGGAGGGCGTCCTGCGACACCCCGACGCCCGGCTCCACCTATACGGAAAGCGCCACGCACGCCCCGGACGAAAGATGGGACATATCCTCGTCATGGCCGATGATTCGGGGCGTGCCCTCGAACGTGCAGAAGCGATGCATGACATACTGGCCACGGCGGGCACCCAGACAACCGGGCCCGAGGCGAAGACCGCCCGATGATGACGAGCAAGGATCAATACAGCCGCGCCTTGTGGCCACAACCGGGGCACTTGAGCGTGATGGGCCGCTTGTCCGGTGCCCAGAGCGCCGCCTCGCAGCGTGAGCACTTGCCGCGCGACATCCCCTTCTTTGCATCGCGCTCATCGGCTCCAGGGGCGGCCAGGATGGCACCCACCGTCGGGAGGTCCTTCGTGATCCGCGCACGCCGTTCTTTCATGCGTTCGGAGAGGTCCTCCCGCGTGTAGCGTTCCGAGCGGCTCGACTCACCCGTGAAGTGGCTCCAACGGCCGACGTCCTTCGCGCCGGGCCAGATGCGGTAGTCACGGCTCGGCCCGTCGTCGTCCGCCTCGGCGACAAGCACCGACGGACCGCCATGGGTGTGGGCCACGGGGGAGCGCGAAGCAGGCGCCGTCTCGACGAGTTCGAGATCCACGAATGCCTCGTCACCGTCATCGAACGCGTCGGTCGCCACCTTGGTGCCGGGTTCCCAATAAGAGACCGGGGCGCCCTGTGGTCTGCCGCCGGCGGTGGACGGCAACGGTGGCCAGATGCCGCCGCTTTTCGTCTCGCCCGACAAGGCCGCGACGGCCGCATCGGCGAGCGGGCTCCGTTCGGCGACCGGCCGGCCCGGCCGCTGCCGCCTCGGCTCCGTCCGCGGGCGTTCGGCCCCCTTGTGCTTCCGCGCCGCCCGCAACTCCGATTGCCGTACACCCTCACCGATCAGGTAAGCCGCGAAGCCGACGACGGTCAGCCCCGCACCGGTCAGGACGAGCGGGACGAGGCTCATGATGGCACCGACGGCAAGGAGCGTCATCCCCATCGAGCCGAGAAGGAGCGGCAACGCGAACGTGGCCAGGTTGCCGGCATCGTCCCGGAACAGGTCCGGCCGGGTCGCATGGCTCAAGGATCCAGGGGGTGAAGGGTGCATCCAAGGCGGAGACGTCCCAGCGTCCTTCTTAAGCGTGCGGATAGGCCGTGGCGGGCTCGGACGCCGCGGCCGCGTGTCTGTCTGTGACCCGTCAATGTATTTATGCACCGAGCCGCACGTACCGTGTGGTGCCTATGCGGACCCCGTTCCACATCATGATCCTCCTGCTCCTCGCGGTCGTCTTCGCCGGTTGCACCGACGGCGACGCCGAAAAGCCGTCCGACGACCCGGAGCTTGTCACGGAGGGCCCGAACGGCGACGAAAGCGAAACGGTCACCGCCGAGCCACTCATCGACCAGACCCCGGTCGAGGAGACGCTCTACCTGGACGGCTCCGGTCTGGTCGCACAAGCCCCCGCTGCCGGAAGCATGCCGATGGCGGGGAGCTATTCGTCGTGCTTCGTCACACGTCCCTGCAGCTTCCTCACCTTCGAGTCGGAGTCGACCGATGTCCCGATCGCGCTCGGCCCCGAACCCGTCAAGATCACCTACTGGCTCGCCACCGATTCCGCCGTGCCCTCGGCCGGAGCGTTCGACCACGGCGTGTGGGTCGGCTCCACGTATGCCATGGCCCTCAACGCGATCCAGACCAACAACGACGTCATCGTCGCCGGCACACCGCTCAAGGTCGAGTTCACCCTCGAGTTCGGCACCAAGGCACCGGTCTTCGTACCTGCCGGGGAATCGGTGCGGATCTATCTCATCTCAGGCCTCGCCCACGAGGAATCGGGCACCCTCAAGCTCCTGTACGGCGGCGACACCCCATCCGCCATCACCTATACGCGGCACAACCTAACCGAGGACCCCCTCGCCAACATCAGCGCCGCGGAACCGACGGGTTTCTCCAGTTCACTCGCAGGGCCCGGTTTTCCCGCGACCGCGGCGCGCAGCGAACCCGGTGAGCATTACAACCACCACGGCTTCACCGTCGGGGACAACACGACGCTCATCGAGGTCCGTCTCGAACAGACCGATGGTCCGAGCGAGGACGCCGACCTTGACGTGGACCTCTACACCGCCGGTGGCGAAGCGATCGCCGGCGGCCATACCCCCACGGGGACCGAGACCATCCTGCTCGGGCGCTCGACCGTCGAAGGCCTCCGGGGAGAGAACCTGGTGCTGCGCGTCACGCTGTTTTCTGGCGTCAACGTGGCGTACACCGTCACCGTCCTCATGGATTGACGGCCATATCGGTCAGGCCTCCGTAGCCTTCAAGGACCAAGAGGCCCCATGAGGGCATGTGTCCGTCCGTCTCGTGCTGTTCGACCTCGTCGGCACCCTCCTAGACGAGGAGAGCGACTACGAAGCGCTCGACGGCATCATGGCCGAGACCGTCGATCGGTTCAGGCTCACGAACGACCCGGAAGAGCTCTCCGGTGAGTTTACGCTCGCGTTCATGGAGGTCCTCCGTGGCGAACCCGAGGAGGACGACGAACCGGCCACCTTCATCCCGTTCCAGGAAGCCGCGAAAGAGGTCTGGAGTGGCTTGCTCGTGCACCACGGCATCGTCCCGACCGAGAAGGACATCGCCTGGTTCTGGGACACCTACCTCGACATCCAGAGACGCACCTGGCGCGCCTATCCGGAGGTCGTCGACACGCTCAAGGAACTGCAATCGGACAACGTCCTCATCGGCATCGTCACCGACGCCGACCGTTACATGCTCGAGGACGTCATCCCAGCGGTCGGCATCGAACCCTACATCGACCTCGCCGTCTCCGCCGAGGAGGCGGGCCACGCGAAGCCGCATCCCGCCCTCTTCCGGCTCGCGCTCGAAAGGACGGGGATCCCCGCCTCCGAGGTCGTCATGGTCGGTGATTCCTACGAGCGGGATGTAGAAGGCGCACGTGGAGCCGGGATCCTCCGCACGGTCCTCGTCGACCGCCATGGCGCGCGCACCGTCGCCGGCCCTGTCGTACGCGACCTCCGTCCTGTCCCACGTGTCGTCCACCAGGCGGGGAACGGACATGAGACACATAGTGGCAGGACGCAGGTCACGGAGCGGACGCGTGCCGGTTAGATCTCGACCGGTGTGATGCGGCCGGAGTCGTTGTCGTAGACGAGTCCCACCACTTCGAGCTCCTTCGGCATGTAGGGGTGACCACGTACGAGCGCCATACTGCGCCGCACATGCGCCTCGACGTCCTCAAAACCGCCGAGCCAGCGCTGGAAGTCTGGCCGCATGACCTCCGAGAGGGGTACCGCGGCCGTCTCGGCGATGTGACGTGCGATCCGGAAGTCGCCCCGGCCCAC
>JAHWKR010000033.1 GCA_019347805.1 Methanobacteriota archaeon | reverse complement strand
TCGGGGTACGACTTGCCGTTGATCATGAAGGTGTCGTAGTGGGGGCGGTAGCGGATCGATGCGAACGGGTAGTAGTCGCGTTCGGCGTTCTCGGCCCAATTCTCTTGACCGGTGAAGGCGTACGCGATGAAGCCGGCGATGTCGACCATGAACTCGGCGTTCTTCTCGACGCGCTCGATCGCGTGGAACGGGTGCTCGCGGTAGGGGTCGACCTGTCGGCCTTCATCGGTGGTGGGCGCAGTGAGGAATTCGTCTGTACGGCTGTCGGTCTCGTGCAGGATGAGTGTGTGGTCGCGGTCGTAGGGCAGGTCTTCGCTCTTGTCGGCCGGCTCGACGATGAGGGCACCGAACATGCCCGCGTCGACGTGGGCGGGGGCCTCGACGTGGCAATGATACCAGTAGGTGCCCGGCTCGCGAGCGACCCATTCGTACGTGTAGACACTGTCCGATCCGACGACAAGAGACTGTGTCATCATGGGGACGCCGTCCATCTCCCAGGGGAGCGTGATGCCGTGCCAGTGAATCGTGTGTGGTTGCTGGTGGTCGGCGGTGACGTGCAGCCGGGCGCGCAAGGTGTCTCCTTGCGTCAGACGGATCTCGGGGCCCGGGATCGACGCGTCGGACCCGTCCGGCTGGAAACCGAATGCCAATCCGTAGAAGACGCCCCCTTCGTATGGGACATGCACGGGCTTAGTCACATAGAGGTCGATCTCGACGACGTTGCCGTTGGCCGGGAAATCGATGTAACGGTCCAAAATCTCGGCCGCGGTCGCCACCGATCCGGTGGTGGAGGTCTGCAGTCCGTCGCTTTTGCCGCTGCAGCCGGTGAGGAGCATCGACACCAGCACAGCGCCCACGATCAAGCCACGCATAGCCAAAAAAGCCGACCTGGACGTTTGAACGTTTGGGCGGGTGGTTCCGGGGGGCGGGCCGCGCGGTACAGCGGGGCCACCAAGTTGTCGGGTGGGCTTGCCCGCCTCGATGGTCCTGGACGGCACGAGGGGCGACGCCGTGAAGGCGGGTCTGCAGGCTTTTGCAGGTCAGCGACCGAAGGAGCAGACGCTACGCAGAGAGGCTCCCGGACAAGGTCGGAAGGACCGCCGGACGTGCTGCGGCACTTTCTTGAACCTCGATCCGTTGCCTCGGACCATGAAGCCGCTCGTCTTCGTCCTCATCCTTGCCCTCGCCGTGGCGACGTTGCCTGCCGCGAGTGCCGCGCCTGACCCGACGCCTGACCGGGAACCGAAGGACGTGTTCCTTCCAGAATTGGTGGCGTGCCTGTGGAAGGGCAGCTACAAGGTCCTCATCGACACCCCGGTCGTGCGCGTATGGCATTACACGTGCGACAGTCCGGATAGTTGAGGTAGGCCTCAGACGATCCCGGTCGGCTTCGAGATGTGTGAGGAGCGGAGCCTCAGACAAGTCCGGCTTTCTGTAGTGGCAGTGAGCCACAGCGAACAGACGTTGTGAAAGGATGGCCGACCAGCGGAGGCCAGCCTTTTGCAAGGTCAGCGACCGAAGGGAGCAGACGCTGCGCAGAGAAGGTCTCAGAGGAGACCGGCTTTCTGCAGAGGCAGCGACCGAAGGGAGCAGACGCTACGAAAAGCGGGGCTTCAGAGAAGGCCCGCTTTTTGGAGTGTCATCAGGTCCTCGGTCGACAGCTTCTCGCCGCGCTTGAAGCGCTCGAAGATGTCGTCGGCGCGGTCCTGGGCGACCTCGCGGCGTTCGGCGATGCTCTTGCCGGTCGAGTCGACGCGTTGGTCCGAGATGGTCTTCTCGAGTTCGTGGATGCGGTTGACGAGCTCGATGTATTCCTTGTGGACGCGGTCGGCCTCGACCTTGGCGCCGACGAACTTCTCTTGCAATTGGTCGGCTTCCTTGCGGATCCGGTCGGATTGCCCGAAGAGCTTGACCATCTGTTCGTGTTCGGCCTGCGCCTTCTCGGCGGTCTCGGAGACCTTCTGGTGCGCCTTCTCGGCGCGCTCGCGGGCGGCCTCGAACTTGTCGAGGGCTTCCTTGAGCTCGGGGTCGGCCTTGTAGACGTCCTCTTTTTGCTTCAGCTCGGACATGAGCGCCTGCAGCTTCTCGATGAGGCCGCGCTCCTTGGCCGGGGTGAGCACCTTGGTCATCTGTTCGAACTCGAGGCGTTCGATGTCGCGGCGGATGGCGTGGACGGGACGGCCGCCTTTGGGCATGCGTTCGCGCTTGAGGGTCTCTAGGGCCTCTTTGGCGGCGTCGGATTCGGCCATGGCCTCATCGCGCGTCTTCTTGTGGCGCTGGACGGCCTCGTTGTATTCGTCGCGTTTCTTGCGGTGCTCGTTGGCGGTGTTGACGAGTTCGCGCACCTTGGCATTCTCTTCGTCCCGCCGGTTGGCCCAGCGGCGTGCCTCTTCGTTGAGCTTGTCCCGTTGAGCACGCGCGACGTTGGCCTTCTTCTGAAGGTCTTCACGGTTTTTGTCCAGTTCGGCGAACTCAGTCATCAAAGAGGGCCTCCGCAAAAGCGACTGAGCCGGGGGTAACCGACGCGGTATTTAGCCGTTTCGTGGCTGCGGGGTGGCCTGCGGCCGGGATGTCCCTCTTGGAGGGGCCATCCGTGGCGTGTGCTCATCTGTGTCATCGCACCCGGTGTCCGGTATCGGTCACGCTAGCGGATCTTGCTGAGGCGGTCTTTGACCACCAGTCCGACGAGACCGAGGCCGACGCCACCGAGGGCCAGCGGCAGGGGGACGATCTCGGGCGATTCGCGGCCGTAGTGGACGCGCACCTTGAAGTCGATGCTCGGGACGACACCGTCGGCGTTGGCGCCGAGGTCGAAGAAGTGGACGTCGATGACCCAGGCGCCGGTCTTGTCGAAGACGTAGGGCACCTTGTAGACGCCGGGCATGAAGGGCTTGGCGGGGGCGGCGTGGGGTTTGTCTGGCCGGGGTTCACCGAAGGGGTGGACGAAGACGCGCATCTCCTCCATGCCGGTGACGTAGGCGCCGCTCGTGTCGCGCACCTGGATGAGGACCTCGCGGGGTTCGTTGATGCGGAAGGGGTCGTCGGGGTTGAGGAGGGTGGCGACGAGGCGCGTCGGTTCGCTGGGACCGAGGTCCGGGAGGGGGCGCCGCAGGTCGTACTTGTCCTCGAAGATCCAGGGCACGAGGAAGACCTCGAAGCCGCCGCCGTTGGAGAGCACGATGAGGTGTGTGAGGACGTAGGGGAGGGCCTGGCGTGTGGTCGGGTAGGCGACGAACTGGTACTCGGCGCGGTCTTCAGGAAGGAGTTCCTGGACGATCGCGGTGGTGCCGGGGCCGTAGTTGAAGGCCCAGCCGGTGCCGCGTGGCCGCACCATGCCCATGAAGACGAGCTGGTTCGTCTCGCGCATGGTGTTCTCGACGGTGAAGTTGACGAAGCCGACGCGGTTGGTGCCGGCATTGACGCTTTCCTTGTCGGCGCGCACGTTGATGACCTCGCGGCCGGATTTGACGAGGTGGCGTTTCTGTTCCGCTTGGCCCGAGTGCGGGTCTTCCATGACGCGGCTCGCGTTGGTGTCCAGCGTGGGGTTCGACTCCAGGTCCGGGGACCCGCCGGCGCGCACGCGGTCCGTCTCGGTGTGGGCCCAGTCGACATGCTCCTTGGGTCTGCTGACGCCGTAGGGGATGGCGAGGTCGCGGTCGCCGAGGAGGCCGGAGATGCGGGTCGGGACCGGATATTCCTCGACCGCGTCGAAGCCGCTCATGCGGTCGGTGAGGCGTCCATCGCGAACGGCGCTCGTGTTGATGTCCATCATGACCATCCCGGGCCGGAGCCCGAAGCGGGTGATGGGGGCGAAGAAGACGACCTCGGAGTGGCCGTTCTTGTCCGCTTCGGAGAGGACGAGTTGTCCCTGGTCGGATTGCCAGCCCTGGCCGAGGGAGTTGGAGAAGAGGTTGAGGGTGCGGCGTTCGCCTTCGACACGGAACGTGATGTTGAGGGCGAGGAAGCGCGGGTCGTCCTCGGGCATCAGGTCGAGTTCCTGGGCGATGCCCTTCGTGTCCCGGTCGCGGTAGGTGCCGTCGTTCGGGCCGGTGAGGTTGTAGCCGACGCGGAAGAAGATGTAGGTCTGCTGCAATTGGTAGGAATAGAGCTCTCCGGTTGTGAGGTAGAGGAGGTCGATCGTGCCGCTCCAGTGGATGAGGACGTCGCCGCGGGCGTCCACCGCCACCACGTCCTCCCATTCGTCCTCCTCGGGGTCGCGCTCGTCGACGGCCAGGGCCGGCGTGGTCAAGACCGGCGACAGGACGCCGAAGGCGACGATGATGAGGAGGAGGGGGATGCGGGTCCGGGCGTGCATGGAAAGCTCCCTCGTGCCATGGTAGGGCGTCCCCTTCCAGGTCGTCGAGGTCGTTCTGGCTCGGCTTAGAGCGGGTTAAAGAGTTCTTGGACGGTACTTGACCGTCTCTCAAGAAGAGATGCGCCGGAAAGCGGGGATTGTACGGGGGCTGGAGGACCCTTCCGTGGCGGCCGGCCGCTCTGGACCCCACTCGGTGTGTGCCCCGAGAGCGTTTACAGGTCGTCTGAGAAGACCCGGTACGGAGCCGGGGTCATGCCGAGCCGTTCGTACGCGGCGATGGCCGTCTTGTTGTCGCTCTCGACATAGAGCCGAAGGCTCTTGACGTCGGCGGCCTTGGCGCGTCTTTTCAGCTCGTCGTAAAGAGCGTCCAGGACGCCGCTTCCGCGCTGGGCGGGGGTGACGTAGACGCTTTGGATCCACCAGTACCAGGCGGCGGTCCAGTCGCTCCACTCCTTGGTCAGCATGAGGCATCCCACGGGGACGCAGTCGCGCTCGGCCATGAGGTAGGTGGCCACGGAGGAGGGGCTGCCGAGGGCGGAGCGGAGGCCGCGCCGCACGGTCTCGTCGTCGAGGTCGCGGCCCTCGGACTCCTTGGCGACCCCTTTCACGAAGCGGACGAGCGTCTCCAGGTCTTCGGGTTGGGCGACGCGGACGGTCGTCTTCGGCGCGCTGGGCATCGGTCGGCCCATCGGGAAGAGGTATATGAGTGGCCCGAAACCAGAAGTCGCTTCGGCCACCTCTTCGATGCGTGACCCATCTGTCCGTCTGTCGCCAGGGTATCTTTTTATGCATCAGAGCCGCCTCACCGCCTGATGAAGAGGCCGCTCCCGGTCGTCACGCTCATGCTCCTGGTCGTCTCCGTCGCCCTCTCCGGTTGTGTCTCGGAGTCGCCGCAGGTCACCGGCCGCGGCACACCGGTCTGGCAGCCAGGCTATACATGGGTCTACGAGACGACATCGGAGCATACCTTCCGCACCCAGGGCGAGCGCGAGGCCGTGCAGTCCGGACGTTCCACCCAGGACGCGACCCATCGGGTCGTGGCGACCGAGCCGACCATCGACGAGCCGGTCTATTGGCTGCGCATCACGAACGGGGACATCGACGCGCCGCTTCTCGAGGACACCGTCTTCGGCGACCGCGGTGGCCTGGTCGCCCTCTCGCAGGTCGACCTCTCGCCGCGCGCGCATGTCTCGGAGTGGGACCTTGAGCAGTGCGGTGCGGCCGTTACGAGCGTGCGCGCATGGCCCGCGTATGAGCCGTTCCGCATGCTCGCGTTCCCGCTCGACGAAGGGGAGAGCTGGCAAGGTGGTGAGGACGAGTTCCGCTATGTCGCGACGGTCGCGGGGACGGAGACCGTCTCGGTGCCGGCGGGTCCCTTCGATGCCGTGCGCATCGACTATGCGCTCACGTTCCAAGAGGACGAGGACGCCGAGTATCCGGAAGATTACCGGGAAGAGGTGAGCGAATTCCAGAGCGAGTTCACCGTCTGGTACAGCCCCGCCGTCAAGAACGTCGTCAAGATCGTGTCCTCCATGAGCGCGCATATCAAGGAGTCCGAGGAAGAGTTCGACATCTCCATGAGCACCGAGATCCTGCTCAAGGACCACAGCCTGCAAGCCGAGGAGCCCGAAGCGCTTCCCGAGATCATCATGCCGGTGGACGCCACCGGCGACGGTCCAGAGATGATCGAGATCGAACGGCACCCGTACCGCATCGTCTCCGACCACGCCTTCCCGCTCAACGCCGCCGAACTGAACGGCACCGTCACGTTCGGCATCGCCGACGGAGGCGACGCCGCCGGCGGCGTTCCGGAGACGCCGGTCTACGATACGGAAAAATACCAGGTCCATTGGCGCGCGCAACATGCCTCCGGGACCCCCGAAGCGGACACCGCGGTCGGCCCGACCTTGTCGTTCACACCGACGGCCGGGCGCTACTGGATCGAGGCGGAGCTGGTCCCGGCCAAGACATCTGCCCCGACCGATGGCTCCTCCTGCATGGTGCGACCCATGTTCCCGCCGATGATGTGGATCGAGCCCGTCGAGGTCGAGGTCTTCTGGATGAAGAGCTACGACATCAAGGTCAAGACCGGCGAGACGGATGTCCTGCCGCTCGAGACGCTTACGGTCGGGGGCGGACACGCCGAGATCCGGTTCGACATCGAGGTCACGGACACTTATTCCGGTCTCTCCGACGACCCGGAGCTTGTCTTCAAGGGCCCACAGGGTGTGGTGGAGCGCTCCACCGGGTCGGGGTCCTTCATCGTCTCCGACGGCGAATGGAGCGTCGAATGGCATCCCAACGGCCCCGGCGCAGGACTCGGCCAGGGGCGGCCGTTCGGCCACAGCGCCACCGTAGAGATCGAGTTGCGATACTGAAGCGGACCCAAAGCTTCACACCCGTCTCGCGCCTACCGCAGGCCATGAAGGTCGGCATACTGGGGACAGGGGACGTGGGCAGGGCGCTCGCGGACGGCTTCCTCTCGCGCGGACATGATGTGCTGATGGGCAGCCGTTCGGCGGACAACCCGAAGCTGGCCGAGTGGCTCGCCGGAGCGAAAGGGAACGCCTCGGGCGGCACCTTCGAGGACGCCGCCAAGCACGGCGAGGTGGTGGTCCTGGCGTCCCTCGGCATGGTCAACCCTGAGGTCATCAAGGCGGCAGGGCCCAAGAACCTCGCCGGGAAGGTGGTCATCGACGCCACCAACCCGCTCGACTTCAGCCAAGGCTTCCCACCGCGGATGCCCGCCATCCCCGAAGGCTCCGCCGGAGCCCAGGTGCAGGCGCTCGCCCCGGACGCGTCGGTGGTGAAGGCGTTCAACACGGTCGGCAACCCCTACATGGTCGACCCCGACATGCCCGGTGGGCCGCCGACCATGTTCATCGCCGGCAACGACGCCGAGGCGAAAGCGAAAGTGACCCGGATCCTCGCCGATTTCGGCTGGCCCGACACCCTCGATGTCGGCGACATCACCGCGAGCCACTACCTTGAGGCGATGACCATGGTCTGGGTCGCGGCCTTCGCCGCCAGGGGGAACGGGGACCACGCGTTCAAGCTCATCCACAAGTGATCGATGAAAGAGCCTCGGTGGTGGCCCTGGGGCGCCGGGCTTTACAAACCATATCACCCCCTCCCTGCCCATGGACCCTGCGTTTCGCCGTACGCTCGTGTCGCTCTCGGTCTCGTTCGCCCTCATGTGGGCGGCCGTGTCGATGGTCGCCGGCCCGGGCTCGGCGGCGCTCGTCGCACTCACGGGGAACCTGTCGCACGCAGGACTTTTCATCGCTCTCTTCTACGTCGCCGCGGCCATCGGCGCCGCCATCGGCGGCCGTCTGATGGACCGTCATGGCCGCAGGCCGGTCCTCGTGGCGGGGCAACTGATCGCCGCCGTCGGTTATGGTGCCGCCGGCTATGCGGTGCGGGCCTTGGACCTGCCGATCTTCGTCGTCGGCGGGTTCCTCCTCGCGGCCGGCTTCGGGGTCGTGAACCTCACCCGTGTCGCCGCGGCGGAGCTCTTCCCGCCGCAGGAACGTGGCCGTGCCGTGGCATGGGTGCAGGTGAGCGCCACCGTCGGAGCGGTCGTCGGGCCGCTTCTTCTCATCGGTTCCGACCCGCTCGGTGCGCTCCTTGGCCGACCTCCGCTCACGCTCGTCTGGTGGCTCGCACCGCCGCTTCTGGTCGTCGCCGCGCTCTTCGTGCTGCGCGCGGAAGAGCCGCTCGCATTGGCGAAGGCGGTCGCTTCACCGGATGCGGCCGGATCCGCCGCTGCACCGGCTTCCGTTCCCTCGAATGGTCTTCTTCTCATGGTCGGACTGGTCGCGCTCGCGGCGAGCCAGGCTTCGATGGCCGCCGTCATGGGGGTTGCCGGTGCCGCGGTCGCCCACACTGGGCACGGGGTGCGCACGCTCGGACTGTTGATGCTCGTCCACTTCGTCGGCATGTTCGGCCTTTCGCGTCTCGTCGGCCGTGTCGCCGACCGGGTCGGACGAAGGACGACCATCCTTTCCGGGCTCGTGCTCCTCGCCGTCGGTGGGGCTGTCATCGCGCTCGTCGGGAACGTCTGGGGCTTCGCCGTCGGCCTGCTCCTTTCGGGATTGGGCTGGAGTTTCGGTTTCATCGGCGCGACCGTGCTCCTCACCGACATCACGGTCCCTTCGCGCCGTGCGCGCATCATGGGTCGTGCAGACCTCTTGGCGCAACTCTCCGCCGCCGTGGTCGCCCTGGGGGGTGGCGTGTGGTACGCGGTGAACGGCATGACCGGGCTCGGTGTGCTGGCCATCCTCGTCGTGACATTGCCCGCGCTGTTCCTGTTCCTCGTCATCGAAGGGACGCCTGGCGCGTATGGGCGGCAGCGCTCCTGACCGCGTCACGCACGGCATGACCTTGGGCCCAGGCAGGCCCGGCCGCGAGATGGTGGTTCAATAATGGTGGCGGCCCAAGGCAGGGGCGCACCGGACGGCGCCGGTGCGGAGGGACACATGTATCCGTATACGAATTGGTTGAAGTGGATCATCAAGCCTCGTCAGAAACATCTCGTCGATGCGCTCGAGCGTCGGCCCGAGGCGTTCCGGGGGAAGCAGGGAGAGGTGCTGCAGGAGCGCCTGAACGGCATCGACGCGATGCTCAAGGTACGGGCGACGCTCCTCGTGTTGCTCTCCTTCTCGCTGGTGGCGGCCATCGCGCTCTGGGTCGTCGACTTCTTGGGGGGATTCCCGACCCTCGCCGCGCTCATCCGTGAGGTCCGCAACTGGACGACAGGTACGGCCGGTGTGCTGTCGGCGCTCTACTTCTTCACGCTCAGGACCTTGCGGCAACTCGAGATCGACGCCTTGCTCCTCTTGCCGTCCCATCGCAGCCACTGGGAGGCGTTGCAGGGCGAGGGATCGCGGACCACTGAGGACCGGCGCAAGGAACGGGAACGTGAGGCCCAGGCGAGACACAAGGCGAGAGCCGCGAAAAAGGCCGGGGCGACGTTCAGGTCGTAGATCCTTCACCGGAGTCGGGTTGAAAGTCCACCCTCGAGATCGACCGCCTCCGTCGCGCTCAGCCCCAGTTCGTCGGCCAACGTGGCAAGGATCCGTCGTTCCCGTTGCGTGATACGGCCGTCGTGTCTCGCGCTGTGGAGCGCCGCTTGGTAGATCTCCCGTTTGCGCGTTTCAAGGTACTCGGGGGTGTCCCGTACACCTGGCATGGCGGCGTCGCTCACCCGGTCGGCGAAGCGTTGTAGGGGGGCCAGTGCGAGGACGAGGCCCGCGGCCGCCAACCCCCCGGCGAGGATCCCGTAGGCGTCGTTGAGGTATTCCTCCGCCGCCGCGGCGACGCCGACGAAGACGGCGACGAATATGGCGAGGAGGGTGCTGCGCGAGATGCCGCGCTTGATGCGCAACTCGATGTCGAAGAGTTGTGTCGTCAGGATGCCGTAGGCGAGGAAAGCGGCGAGGAGGACGCCGGCGAGCGAGATGAGGATGAAGAAGGCGAACAGGTCGCATGTGGCGCAAGCGGTGCCTGTCGTCGCCAGTGCGATCGTCACGCCGAACGAGACGGCCAGGAGGATGTCATGGCTACCGAAAGCGATGGCGAACCACTTCATCTTGCGCCGTTGGATCGGGTCCTTGGCGCGCAGATAGGCGTGGAACGCGGCTGCGAAGCCATAGAGGAAATGGAGCAAGATGACCAGTTCCAGCATCGACTTGAAGGCGTGCGTCTGCAGCAAGGAGTCCCAACCGGTGGCGACCGGGTCGAGCGGCCAGGGGAAGACAGGCAGGTACCAGGACGAGCGCGCCCAGAAGAGCGTGATGGCGAATAGGGTGGCGACGACGGCGACACTCGTGATGCCGACCCGGCCGCGGAACGGCCGACCGAGTGGTGTATCCAGCGTACCCGTGAAGACCAGGTAGGTGCTGACGTAGAGGATCATAGACAGGAAAGCGGGCGCGAAGAGCGCGTAGGCGTCCGGCGACGGAAGCACAGGGATGAGGGCGATGAGGGTGTGGATGAAGAAGTTCAACAGCAGCATCGCGCTGATGAGTCGGTTCTGGAGCCGCTCCGGTCGCGCCATGAAGACGACGAGGGCGAGCGCCAGGTTCGTCACCGCGGCAAGCAGCCGGGCCGTGGCGAAGGTCAGATGCCAGTCCAATCAGGTGCCCCCTGGAAGACAAGAGGCACACACAGGGAAAGCCTCCGACGCCACGCGGGCACCAGACAGGGTGGACAGATAAAATGTGCGTCGGGCCGCCGAGGTCTCCGGACCGGGCCCTGAGGTCTTGGACAGGGCAGCCGGCCGCGCGACCACCGCGAAACGGTCAGACCGCCGACGCCCGCTCAAGTTCCCGCGCTTCGGTCGCGGACAGCCCCAACTGGTCTTGAAGACGGACGAGCATGTCCCGTTCCCGGTCGTTGACGATGCCATCGACGAGGGCCCCTTCCAATGCGGCGAGATAGACGTCGCGCTTGCGCACCGTCCGGTACTCCTCGTTGTCCCGGACGCCGGGCATCGCCTTGTCCGATACACGTTCGGCGAACGATTGCAACGGTGCCAGGGCGAACACGAGGGCGCCGGTCGCAAAGACGCCCGCAATGAGGCCGATCCGCTCCGACAGGAGGCCCGCGACGAGTTCCGAGACGACGAAGAAGGCGGCGACGAAGACGGCGGCGACGGTCGAGCGGCGGATTCCCCGTTTGATGCGCAGGTCGATGTCGAAGAGGTGCGTCTGGATGACGCCATAGGCGAGGACGAGGCACAAGAGCAGGACGGCGACGAGGAAGTTGAGGCGGATGAGCGCCCAGTCGCTGTCCAGGACGTGTCCCGTGAACACCTCCGGCACGGCCACGATGACGTTCACGACATAGATGAGGTCGTTGAGGACGAAAGCCGCGGCGAACGCCTGCATCTGCCTTCGGACGACCGGTGAACGGGCACGGAATGCCGCGGTCACCGCGACGACGATCCCGTAGGTCGAGATCAGGAACGGGATCATGGGCTCCGTCCTTCCCAAGGGGCCGAGTTCGGTCCAGAACGCTCCTGGGACCGCCTCGGACGGGACCAGCGCCGTCACGTGAAGTCCGGGTGCCCAGAGCGGCGACGTGAACCAGAGGAGCATCGCGCTCCCCCAGGACATCCAGAACCACTTCGAGCGCAACGGACGCGCCAGCGGAGTGTCCAACGTGGACAGGAGCCATGGATAGCTGATGACATGTCCGGCCGCGAAGAACATCCCGGTGATGATGAGCGCGAAGACGTAGGTCGGGTCCGTCGCGAAGAAGCTCACGCCGAAGCGCAGCCCGAAATGCGAGGAGACGAAGACGAGGTAGAGTGCGAGGGCCCGGTTCTGCTCACTGCGTGGGCGGCTCCGGTACACGAACCAGCCGAGCGACCATCCGACAAGAAGGTCGACCACACCAAGCACGCCGAACAGTTCCCGTGGCAGGATCATGGTGCGGCGCCTCCTGCGGTCAGGGCGGGGCCGCGCAGGGGATCAGGTCTCATGTGTCACCGTCCTCTTCTGCAGTTCGGCGTGCAGGTCCGCCTCGAGTCGCGCGGCGTCCTGGTCCCCGATGTCGAGGTTACGGCGCAATCCGTCGAGGATCGACCGTTCGCGTTCGGTGATGGTCGCGTCCGTCATCGAGTCGACGAGCGCCGCCTTGTAGACCTCGAACCTCCGGAAGGCGAGGTATTCCGGTGTGGGGGAGACATCGGGCATGGCGGCGTCGCTCACCCGCGCACCGAACCGTTGCAAAGGCGCGAGAAGGAAGACGAGGCCGCCGGTGACGAGCACACCTGCCACCAATCCGATCCGCTCTGACAAGAGACCCGCGACGAGCTCCGAGACGACGAAGAAGGCGGCGACGAACACGGCGGCGACCGTCCCCCGGTTGATGGTCCATTTGACCTTGATGTCGATGTCGAAGATCTGCACGCTCAGGATGGCGTAGGAGAGGACGACGCTCAACCAGATGGCGGCGAAGGCGGGCACGTACGATTGCACCATGAGGAACGTGTACGGTGAGATCGCCCCCGCCTCGAACAGGAACAGGGTCAGGGGGATGGACAGGTAGGCGACATCATAGACGACGAACCCGATGAGGTAGATGAGCATCTGGCGCCTCTGCATCGGGCTCCGGGCGCGACGGAAGGCGCTCACCGCGACTACGACCGCGTATTGGTAGAGGATCAGGACGACCCAGTTCACGGCGACCGCCAAAGGACCGAATACGGGCAGCCAGGTCCAACCGAATCCACCCGGCACGATCCCAGGGAACCAGGCACTGGGCCACACGAACGTGGAGAGGACGGCGAGACCGAGCGAGGCCCATAGAAGGACGCGCACGGTCGGGGACCGGAACGGCCGGGACCAGGGCGAGTCGAGGGTGGCGAGGAACGGAGGATAGAACGCGAGACCGATGAGGACGATCGCGTAATAGGTGGGCCAGAAGGCGTAGAACGACTGCGGATCCGTGACGGATGGTGCCACCCCGCGGCTCCAGAGGACGTTGAGCCCGAGGAAGAAGAGCCATCCTGCGAGATAGCGGTTCGCGGGTCCGTGACGACGTGCCAGGAAGACCCCGATCGCCAGGGGCAGGAGGAGGAGACCTCCGACCAGACTGAGGATGCCGAACGGCGACACCGCCATCAAGCGACCTCCTGGGGAGGGTCCCGTTCACCCATCACGCATCATCCATGCGCAGCGCTGGCATGGTTTAAATGTGTCAGGTGAAGACACAAAAAATCGGGCTCAGACGGGAACGAGCGTCGCGTCGGACGTGACGCGGATGAAGCGCAAGGTATAGTCGTTCCCTTGGTCCGCGGTCGCATCGACCCCGAGTCCTTGGGTGCCGGCGTCGCCGGTGGCAGAATCGAGCCGGACCATCACCTCCCAGGTGGCGAGGCCGCTCCAGAGGTCGTCCGGGCGTACGAGTTGCTCAAGGGCATGCTCGGCGTTGGCGCCTTCGACCTGCGTCTGGTCCGGCACGCGGTCCGTCATGAACGTGAGGGTCAATGCGCCGGTGTTGCCGGTCGCGGTGTTCGACCGGTCGCCGGGGCCGGCGACTTCGAGGGAGAAGACGTCGTTGTCCGGACCGACGGCATCGGTCCATCCGAGTACGACCCGGACCCGGGTCACGTTCGTGCCGTCGGCCTCGAAGGTGTGGGTCCGCGACTGGTCGGCGTTCAACGTCGCGCCGCTCTGGCTCGTCTCGTGCTCCGTATCCGTCCATCGGACCTCGAACCGTTCCGGCTCGTAGACCGAGAGGCCGTAGAAGAAGACGGCCACCATCAGCAATACGAGTCCGCCGGCCCACGCCAATCCCACCGTGGTCTCCCGCCGCATGCGAATCGTTCGCACATAGGGGGTGGGTCCTAAACGTTTCGCGGGTGGATGCCACTCTTGGCTTGTCGGAGCGGAGCCGGCACATCATATCCTCGCCCTCTTGCCGACCGAGTCCAATTCGCCTCGCAAGGTCGGCGGCCTCGTCTCGCTCCCCGACGGCGATGTGTCGAGATGGCTCGCGCCGTCCCCTGGGCCTCACACGCACTACCCTCATCGCCTCAAGCTGCGCGACATGGGATCGCGTGATAGGACAGCCCCTCGATCCCCACTTTGTAGTACTAAAGCAGTCTGGAAGGGTTTCGGTCCTATGCCGGGAAGACGACGAGGAAACCTTATTCCGGCAGGGGCCTTGCCCATTATAGCTCGCAAGCTACCGGTTCAAGAGGTCGCATGAGATGAAACCCTACGTATTGCCCATCAGCCTGGTGGCCCTGGCGCTGGTCGTCGGCGCGTTCCCGATCGTCGGCGCCGAGCATGACAATGTCGATGGCGTGATCGTCGCGACGAGTGCAGACGACGAGCCGCACGACGACGAGGAGTGGCAAGATACGTTTGTCTGTCTCGCGGACCCCATACGAGCCGACGGCTGCAAGGAATCCCACCCCTTCAAGGTGAATACCCGCTACGAAGCGATCACCGCGACCATCACATTGCTCGCGCCGGGAGCCGTCATGGTCCACGGTTTGGGCGCTTCCATCGAAGCCCCCGACATCGGTTCGGTAAGCACCTGGCTTCCTGGTGGAGCGAAGGTCTACCCACCTGGCACCACGGTCGTGCTCGACGTGGACGACCCGGCCATGCTGGACCAGATGGGCACGTGGGCGGTGAGCCTTTCCGCCATCGACACCGACGCGACGGCCTTTGTCTACGAGGGCCGAGTGTCGTTCAGCTGAACCGATATCGCGGCGACGGAGAGATGCCCTCCTGGAGGCGTCCTCAAACCCACGACGCTGATCGGTCACTCGTTTTGCGGAGACGAACAGACTTGTCGCGGGGCCATCCACCACGACAGATTCGGAGCGAGATGATCCAGGCGGAACAGGTCGCCTCAAACGGCAAAATGGAGCCGCGCCGTCCCTTTGCCTCGCACTTGCACGAGGCCCATCGCCTCGAGCTGCGCGACATGATATCGCACGCCCTGACGCGACAGTCCCACGATCTGTGCAAGGTGTTTCTGAAGGATACCGGGATTCGCGCGGAGCGCCTGGAGGAGCGCCTCCTGGGTCCGGGTGAGGTATGGTTTGCCGTCAAGCGGCTCACCGCGTACGTAAAAACGGGTCCGGAATCCTTCGCGGACGCAGCGGACGAAGCCATGCCGTTCCAGCACGCCGAGGTGGTGGACGAGCGAACCCGAAGGGAGGCCCAGCCGTCGCCGGATGTCGCCGAAGGAGATGCCCGGGGTATTTTGGATGGCTGCGAAGATCTCCGACCGTCGTGCGTTGTTCAGGACCGCGTCCCGTTCCAGTCGCGAAAACAGGAATCCCAACAGCAGCCATTGCATGAGACGGTACCGTCCCAGCCGCCAGACGAAGCGACCGAGGCCCGCGAGGACACTCGTCACGACGACGAGCCCGAGGGCGATGAAGCCACGTCCGACCTCTTCCCCTGCCGGGCCTGCTCCGGTCGTGCGCACATTGGTGTATGTTGTAGGTTCTGAGATGGATGCAACGCTGCCGGAGTCGGGTGCTTGGTCGCCATCTGTAGGTCTTCCGAGGACGCGGAACTCCGTGTGCGCACTCAGGTTCTCGAAACGGTATCCGGAGCCGACCGTCCAGTCGTCGCCAAGCACCCGCTTGAAGTCCACGTCCCATGAGATCTGCCGGCCGCCGACCCTTCCGGCACCGTTCGACCAACAGTTCATGCCGTGGTCGAGCGGCCGGTCACCTGGCTCCCAGAGGCATACGTAGACCAGGATCATGGCCTCCTCGAACGCCACTGCGACGAACGGGTCCTCGACATCACCGATGCGCGTCCCGTTCCAGTCGACTAGGTCGAAAGCGACCTCGAAATACGCGCCGGTGAACATCCCGCCGATCGGGAGGTCCGGCGGTAGGGGAACTACGTCCTCCAACTGCATGACAATGTGCGGCCCGTCGAACGGCCGGTGTTCGACCCACACCTTACGGATGTCCAACGCCCCGACCGGAGCATCCCCTGCGGGATCGATGATCTCCGGCTCTTCTCGACTGCCGGCGCTCGCTGCGAAAGCGATCAATGGAACAAGCAGCAACACCGCGTAGATCCGCACCGGAACCATATCGAAAGAACCTTCAGCATTTCAACATTTCCCCACACCAGACCAACGGGCGCGGAACGCGCCCCTGACCCGGGGCCACAAGGCCCAGGCGGGGGCGGTCTTGCGATCATTCCGCAGCGACCCCTGGCCAGAATTTGAGCCAACCGTCGCTCGCCACGCCGGTGGCGATCACGCCTTGGCCGTTCGCCGCGGTGCAGTCGGTCCCGCCAATGAGCGAGGCCAGCAGGCTGCCTTCGGCCACCGTGCACGTCACCGCCTTCGCGAGATAAGCGTGCACCCGCGATGGGCTCTTCAGATACATGAGCCCGACGCCCTCGTCCGTCTGGTGCCAGTTCGCGAAGGTGATCGCGGCCGACAGATCGCCGGTTCCGACCGCCGCGATCTCCGCGATCGTGCCGTCGGGCCCCTCGATCCTGATCTCGCCCGTGGCCACCGGGCTGGTCGAGTCGAGCCTGACGGACACGGCACCTTCGACCACAGGCAGACGAGCCTGCTCAAGGAATCCCGCATGGGCGGGACTCTCGACCACGTCGATGAGGTCATAGCCATCGTGGGGCGAGGGCGACGAGCCGTTGCCGACCGAAGGCTCTTCGATGTCGATCCATGCGAAGGCGAAGGATCCGGGCCCCCCCACAACAGCAATGTGCGCGCACTCCAAGGCACTGATGCCCAGCATCGCCGTGCCGGTTTCGACGAGCTGCGGGTTCGCGTTGAACATGTGCCCGCCGTCCAGCGGCTCGAAACCAGGTGCGACGACCTGGCGGGCCGCCTCCATGTCGACGCGGATCGCCGTGGTCATGAGATCGCAACCGGAGTACTCGTACGGGACCTCCAAGGCCGCCTCGTCAGCGTGTTGGTGCAGTGGTGAATCGCCAGCATCCAGCGATGCATCGCCGCTCGTCCCGACGAGTACAGCCGCCCCCACGAAGGTCACGGCCAATATGCCTGCCGCTACGGATTTACGGGTCGTCATGCCGGTCACCGACCCGAGCAGGCGAAGTGGCGTACTAATAAAGGTTGGAACGGTTTTGGTCCTTTGCCGGGAGACGAATCCGGGTCCCGCCTCAAGGCTGGCGCTCAGGTGCGCCCAGATCAGATAGCGAGTCGGGGCCGCCGGCGAATCCGGGAGACGCCAGACGCGCCTCCTCGACGACCGCCATTTCCAGTCGTTCGGCCACACCGCTCGCGATCTCCAACCGGGCCCGCAGATTGGCGATGACGACCCGGTCCTTGGGTGTGAGGCTGCCGTCCATCCACACGAGGCGAAGCTGTTCCATGAAGAGTGTCTCTTTGTCACTCGGGGCGAGCTCGTCCAGGCTGCGCGTGGATGGCATCGCCATGTTCGCGATCCGTTTCCCGAGCCTCTCGAGCGGGGTCAAGGCAAAGAGAAGCAGTCCTGCCCCGACGCCACCGAACGCCCAACCATAGCGGTCAGTGAGGAAATTCTCGGCTGTCACGGTCACCATGAAGAAGACGGCGAGGAAAACGCCGACGAGGGTCGACCGCTGCACCGCTGACTTGATCTTGATGTCGATATCGAACAGACGGTGCCGCGCGATCGCGTAGCCGACGAGCACGAGGCCGGCCACCTGCCAGAACCCTTCAAGACCCCAACCCCATGGGGACCACCAGCCGCTCTCGAACCGGGCCGGTGTCATGCTGTAGAGCGAGCCGAGGATGGCGGCGACGACCAGGAAGAGGAACGGCTTGACGCGCGCTCGTACGTCCCTGTCGTCCGACCAGAACGCGTGCTTGACGAGGAGCACGAGAATCCAGAGCACCAGCACGTTCATGGCGATGACCAAGAGTTCCTCGACCATTGACGCCGCGACGCTGGTACCGGGTAGTGGATCGGCGCCGCCCATGATGAACCCGAAATACAAGCCCTTGAGCAGGATGACCTGCACCGCGCAGGTGCACGACGACGGCGCGAAGAGACCGAGCGCCACGAAGAGCATCGTGACCCGCCGAATGCCCGGCTTCTCCAGGATGTAATCACGGAACAGGACGAGCCCGGCGACGAGGAACGACAGTTTGAAGCCCCAAAACGCCGCCGCGCCGAACGTGGTGAACGGGGGCAGGGGGAACGACAGCGCAGCGGTCTCGGCGGTGATCCATCCGATGTCCCAGAACAAGGAAGGCCGCAGCGCGACGAGCGCCATCGGGACCGCCGCCGGGACCCAGACAAGCACCCATACGGGCAACGAGGCGGGGACCCACGCGCGCCGGCGCGGATAGACGGTGACGAAATGGAACAGCGCGAACGGCATCGCGATGGCGAAGACCGGCGCGATGGAAAGAAGAAGCCGCGACGATGCGACACCGTCAAGGACAAGGGCGAGCCCGAAGACGGTGAACCAACCGCCGTGCGCCACCAGCAACAACGAAAACGCCCGATTGGCGGGGGCCCGCGGGTTCAGCCACAGAAGGAGCGGAGCCGCTGCAAGAAGGATGAACCCCGCGCCCGCGGCGAATCCGGTGCCCAGGTTGAGACTCAAGGGAGATCACCAGAAATCCACGTTGTGGGGGGCCGTCCACGCATCACCGTTCCTATGGCCATTGAAGGCGGGGTCGTAAATGTTTCTGCAGGACACGCTCCTATGCGTCAGCACGTTGCGCCCCCGGTCCCGACGGTGATGAACGTCGAGGCAGAATCGGCTATAAAAGCCAACGGAAGTGCGAGGGACGAGGTATGCGCAAAATCGACAATCCTAGATTAGTTACGCTCAACATCGTTCCATGTCGCGCCGACGGGACGTCGGTGGAGCGTACAGTACCATGAAGACAAGACCCACCCCTGATGCATGCTCGATGCTTTCCTCGGGTCCCCACAAGGTGGTGCGGGTCAAACGCGTCTTCGGACACAGCGATGTTCGGCAGACTGGTCGAGACACGAAGCCAGTTTCTCCATGCCGTGGCTGATCTCAAGGTCGCCTTGGCAACTTCTGAGGTCGCGCTGAGCGCGACCTGCGAGCCCATCCAGATGCCGCCCGTCTTCAGCTTCGACCTCGCTTCGTGCGACTCCGCAAGCTGAGTGACCACCAGACCGCCCTGCGCGAGACGAGCCGCATCGTGAGCCTGCCGCACCTGACGATCCTCGACGTGAAGCCGAAACACATGGTGGCGGCCCTCGACCTCATGCAACACCACCCTCGGTTACGGCCGCGCGACGCCCTGCACGCCGCGGTCGCGATGGACGCGGGTGTCTACAGCATCGTCTCGTCCGACCCGGATTTTGACGCGGTACCGGAACTCGGCAGGGTCGCCCTCGAGGCCCTGCGACCTTGACCAGACCTGTCCCTTGACCGCGTCCGTCACTCCCGGTCTCTCACATCCGGACCGGCCCGCCCAAAGCACGTTCCAGCTCCCGTGCCTCGGTCGCCGTGAGCCCCAACTGGTCTTGCAGCCGGGCGAGCATGTCGCGCTCCCGCTCGCTCACCACGCCGTCCACCAATGCCCCCTCCAAGGCGGCGAGGTAGACGTCGCGTTTGCGCACCGTCCGATATTCCTCGGTGTCCTGGACATTGGGCATGGCGCGGTCGGCCACACGGTCGGCGAACCTGAGTAGGGGTTGGATGAGGAAGAGGAGGATGCCGGCGGCGAAACTGCCCGCGAGGAGTCCGAAGGCATCGCTCGCGATGTTCTCGACGAGTTGGCTGACGACGAGGAAAGTCATCAGGACGGTACCTGCGACGGTGCCTCGGCTGATCGTCCATTTCACCTTGAGGTCGATCTCGAAGAGTTGGTGGCGGACGATGCTGTATGCGAGGAGCGCGGACCCCGCGACGCGCATGGCGCCGATGGCGCCGCTGTTCAGCGCCGTGACAGGGTCGTAGAGGGCGGAGGCGGTGAAGCCCGCTAGGATCAGGATGAGGAGGATGAGTCCCGTCACCGTGGCGATCCGGCCGTTGGATCCGGTCCCGGCGGCCGTCCAGGTCAATGCCGCCAACACGAGGGGGGTGAGGAGGAGGGCGTTGATCGGCTCGAAGACCGCGTCCCGGATGGGCGGCGAGATGGCGATCGCGGCCGTCGAAAAAAGCGGGAACGAACCGAGCGCGAGGGCGATCGTGGCACACTGCCAGCGGAGGGCCTCCTCATCCGGTTGGCTTTGTGTGTAGCGGACGGCCAGACGGCCGAGGAGGTAGAGGATGGTGAGCGTGAAGAAGTTCACGCCGATGGGGTTGACGAGTGCGCGAGCCGATAGGTCGGCGTCGGCGGGCTCTTGTGCGGAGAAGTGCACGAGGAGCAGGATCGTGATGGACGCATACAGCAGGGCGAGCCCGACCGGCCACCATCGCAAGGCGCGTCCGGGGTGGAAGGACCGCGGCAGCGGGATCCTCCGTTCGAGCAGGATCACGAGGGCCGCTGCGATCACGAGGCCGACGCCGCCCGCGGCGCCGAAGAGGTCTCTTGTTTCTCCGTCGAAGCCGAACAACACGAAGGCCCAGCCCAGGTTGAGCAGGAGGATCGCCACCCCCAGCATTGAGACGAGTGCAGCGAAAGCCCGGTTCAAGCGGTTTTGCGGGCGCACGCGCCAGACCCAGACAGCGAGCGCCATCATGACAAGGGCGCCGCCGGTGTCGATGCCGAGCCCGATGAGCTGTGGGTTCATGGTCCGCCTCTTCCCGTCAGGTAGTGCTGTCCGTGCTTCGAGGGCAGGGTGTCACGGGGCCCTGGTCCACCCGCGGACACATGCCGTTGATGCCGATGTCAGGAAATATCTTGTGCCATGGCTGGAATGTCCCGAACGGCCACCGCCTCGAACGGGGCTGATAACATGTAAGCCATCTGGCGGGAGGGCTTCCAGGCACGGCGGCCTCGGAGCCAGCGTCGATTTGGGGAGAAAGGTGTATATCCTCGCTCGCCACTCGGACGGCTCGGTGGTCCCTTGCGAACGCTAGCTTGCGTCCTGGTGGTCCTGTTCTCGTTGTCAGCGTGTCTCGGCAAGGAGAGGCCCGCGACCGACCCGTCCGAGGAGGGCGTGACGGGATCGCCGGAAGGGTCGGCCCACGGGCCGGCGGCGGAAGGGACCGAGGACGGCCCGGCCCCGACGCAGGTGGACCGGCCGGTCCCCAGCCATGGTTCGGTGCTCTCGACGTTCGGGTCGTGGTATCGCGTCCCCCTGGCGACGGATGCCGATGGCGAGGCCGTCGCGTTCTCTGTCCCGGTCCCGCCGGATGCGGTCGAGGATGTCGAGGGCGTTCAGAGCTTCGCGGTCGAGATCCTGCCGGTGGTCGAGGCCGGCTCGGCGAAACTGCAGTCGTTCGGCTATTTCATCCTGCGCGAGACCGAAGGAGCGCTCGTGCCCTTGCATCAGACGTTCGCGATCTACGCATTGACGACGACGGATGACCACCCGGCGTCTGATGGTGACGAAACCGTTTCCATCGCCCCGAAGGGCCTCATGCACCGCGAGACCCTCGGACCGGGCGTCGCGCCTCCCGACCGGGTCTACATCGTCGCGGCGGCAAGAGGGAGCGCAGGGGAGCCAGTCGATGTCGCGCTCCGTTTCGTCCCGAGCGAACAGACGCGACCCTCGGCCGACCTGGATGAGTTTATGGGCCGGCTCGAACTCTGGGACCCACCGCCGCTCGATGTCATACGCCACGGGAGCGCGACATTGTTCACCGCGTTCGTGGGCGCGCTGGCGTCGGACGACCACGGCATCCATCTCCGTACGACGACCAGCGGTCCTGTCGTGGCCTCGTTCCAGGGCGGCATGCCCAGGATCTCCGTCGAGTTCGACTCAGCGACCTCTTGGGGCTGTTACATACCGATGCGGTCGATCAGCCCGGCCGGGATCATGACGTGGCGGTTGCACGGCGAAGCGTTCGGGGAGCGTGTCGACCGCGAGGGGACCCTGATCGATGACCCGGTCGGACGGGACCCGAAGCCGACGACCTATGGGGGAGTGGGTGGTTCGGGACTGACACTGACGTACGAGACCACCGGGTCACCGACTTGGGTCACGTTCCACTTCGGCATTATCGGTTGGACTTTGGGCGCGACACCCGAGATGCTGTTCGAGATGCCGATGGACGTCGAGGGTCAGGGGTCGGGCGGATGCAGTTGATGAGACACGTCCTTCATCGTCGCCCGGCACGCGCTCAGGGGCGTCTCCTGGTCATAGGGCTCTTCGTATCCGTGTTCGCCGTCGCGCTTCCCGCAGGTGGACAGGATCCGGAGGCGCCCCTGCCTTTCCTGGTGGGTGCGGAGGTCGATGTGGTCTACCAGTTGGTGACCGAAGGAATGGTCGAGACCGGGAGCTGCCCTTCAGGGAACCTGACACTGACCGCCGATGCAGTGGTCTTCGACAAGGACCGTGGGGAAAGCCGTATCTGTGCCAAGGTCGAGGATCGGATACCGGTGCCTCCCGTCGCTGGTCGGGTACGCATCTCGGGCACTCACTCGGTGACCGGCGACGTCGGTGGGGAGGCGGTGTTCAGCTTGGCGGTCCCGGGGCGGACAGAAGACGTGACGGAACAGTGGGAATGCCGGTTCGGTGGTCCTCGGTCTGATCCAGGGGGCGTCTGCGATGCGCCCGACAGACACGGGCTTTTGACGCATGACGGGGTCGTCTCGCTCTGTTTCCATTGGTATGGGCCGGACCTCAAAGATCTGTGTCGTAGGTTCTCGAGCGGGAGCCACACTGCGGACATCAATGAGACCATGGCGGAGGGCATGCTGACACTGAGGGATCTGCGCGTGGGTTTCTACGAGGCCCCGGTGGCGAGAGGCAGCGCCATCGCTTTCGAGCGGATCGGGAACGCGTCGACCGGACTCGTGGCGGTCTCGGCCGAGATCCCGGCGCACCTGTTCGAGACGCATCACGTGATCGAGGGGATGGTGCTGCGGTTCCGGTTCATCGGATTGGTCGACGTCGTGGGCGTCCTGCTCCCGGATGGGACCACCGCTCCCCGCATCATCGCCAATTATCCGCCGGTGGTCGATCAGCAGGTGGTCGAGGTGCCGGTCTCTGCGCCGGGACGGCATGCGCTCGTCATCCGTGACGGCCGTTTCTACCTGGACGCCAACGCCACGGGACAGACCGTGGTCACCGTGCCGTCGGCGCCGGTCTCCCTGGAGGCGAGCGTCCTCGCTGCGTCGGTGGGGGTCGTTCCGTTCGTGGCCGCGACACTCGCGCTGCGGGGGAACTGGCGCCTCAACATGACCGCACCGGCCCTCGCGCCGGCGAGGTGGTGGGCGGGTTTCACCGTTGTCGTCGTGGCGATCCTGGGTTACCTGGCGATGGGGACCTGGTCGATCCTGCGCTTCGGTCTGGCCCCGCTCGTGGTATGGCCGCTCACGCTTTCGGCATGGCTCTTCTACGGTGCGACATCCATCGTCACGCTCCTGTTCCTCGCCATCTGGTTGCGGACGGACCACGTGCGGGACACACGCGTCCGATCCGACATCGAAGCGAGTTCGGAGGCGCTGCGCCAGGAGGAGTCGAAGGCCGCAGGACTCGAGCGCTTGCTCCATGGGGTGTCGCACGACCTCAAGACACCGCTCATCGCCCTCGACTGGTTGGCGAACGACCTGGAATCGGAACTGCACGAGGCCGACCCGGAGGCGGTCCGAGCCTTCTTGCAGCGCATCCGTTCCAATGTCGGAGGGATGGAGCGCCTCGTCGAGGAACTCCTGGAGCTGTCACGGATCCGGCAAGGGACCGATCCGGAGGCGGTGTCGCGGCTCGATGACGTGCTCGAAGGGATCGGGGCCGAACTCGCGGAACCGCTCCGCGCCCGTGGCGCGTCGCTCAGCATCGATGCAGGTCGGGGACCTCCGGTCCGCATGGAAGCGGGTCACGCACGACGGGTCCTTCGCAACCTGCTGACGAACGCCATCAAATACGGCCGAGACGGGGGGAAGATCCAGGTGACGGTGCAGGAAAAGGCCGGTCCAGACGGAACGCGCGCGGTCGTGCACGTGGACGACGACGGGCCCGGCGTGCCCATAAAGCAGAGAGAGGCGATCTTCGGCATGTTCACCCGTGGCACGGGGCATGATGCCGTGTCCGGTACCGGCTTGGGTTTGGCTTTGGTGAAGGAGATCGTGCACACCTATGGGGGGCGCGTCGGTGTGACGGAAAGCCCCCTTGGGGGTGCGCGTTTCTGGATCGAAATGCCAGCGGGAAAGGAGGTCCGGACTTGAGGAGGACGGTGGCAGTCGTGCTGTGTCTGTTCTTGGTCCTCTTTGTCGGCTGCACGGGAGACGACCCGTCGCGATCGGAGGATACGGTCGCCACTGGGTCTGTCACGGCGACATCGCTGGACAACGGCACGACCGCCTTGGATGCCGTCGCTCGTACGGTAGACCGGATGCCCGAGCACCTGGGGCCGCTGGAACTCCTCGGGGTCATGGCGTACGAGTCGCGCACGATGTTCGACGCGCCGTTGGCTGGCGTTCGGAACGCGTACCCGGCCACGGCTCCGGCCATGGTGTTCGGGGATGGTCAGGCGCGGCATTGGCTGCTCGTGTTCCTGCGGCAGGACGATCCCGCCGAGGTCGTGGTGACGATCACGATGGACGGAAGCGAACGCCCCCTCGTGTATCGGGAGAGCCGGGCGAACCTGACTGTCCTTCCGACCATGACCGAAGGCGTGTTCCCCATTGGACCGGTGGAGGTCGATTCAGATGCCGCGTTGCGGATCGTCCACGACGTTCAGGGCACCCACGCTTTCGACGACCTTGAAGTGGTCGGGATGCTGCTGCGCCGGGCGCCGCCGCTCGAGACGCCCGTCTGGATCGTCCACGCCGTGGAGCCGGATGGGGAGCATCGGGATTGGATGGCGATAGACGCGATGACGGGCGATGTCGTCAGCAAGATGGATGCTGTCCCCGAACCTGAACGCGTCACACTTTTCTTCGAGGAGGTCCTCCATCAAGGCTCGGCCAACGCCACCTTCCGGTTCGATGTCGACCAGGTGGGTTTCAAGGATCTGGCCCTGCACGGCAAGATATGCAAGATGACGCCCGGACCTTCGCCGGCGATCGGTCGGGCAGACCCGTTCGCATGCTCGCCGAAGGGGACAGGCCAAGTCACTCCCACGAAGGGATACCTCAACGTGTCGGTCACCGATCCGTGGGGGACGGTCACGACGCTAGACATACCCGTTTCTGAACAACATGATTGGAGACGGGCGCTCGGCCCCCCACCTGTAGGACCGTGGCGCATCGACGTGGCGTACCATTTCGAGGAGGACGATGCGCAGGAGCGGAGCTTCGCCATGTCCGTCTCGCGCTATTGACCCGCAAGTGGGACAAGCGGGGCGAAGATCCGCTTTGACAAAGTCTGCCGTCAGCGCCGAAGGCACGCGACCCTGTTTGTCAGGTCGACCGAAGGTCGGCCTTGACGAAGTCTGCCGTCAGCCGCGAAGCGGCGCAGACCTGTTCGTCAGGCGGACCCGAGGTCCGCCTTGACAAACTGGGCTATATCGGTCGGGAACTTCGCCACCTTGACACCAGCGGCTTCGAACGCCTTCTGCTTCGATTCGGCGGTGCCCTTGTCGCCCTGGACGATGGCACCCGCGTGCCCCATCTTCTTGCCTTCCGGTGCGGTGCGTCCGGCGATGTAGGCGTAGACGGGTTTGGTGACCTTGCCGCTTGCGATGTATTCGGCGGCTTCCTCTTCCGCGGTGCCGCCGATCTCGCCGACCAGCACGATGCCTTTGGTCTCGTCGTCGGCTTGGAACAGTTCGAGCGCTTCGATGAAGTTGGTGCCCTGGCAGGGGTCGCCGCCGAGGCCGAGGCAGGTGGTCTGTCCGATGCCCGCTTCGGTGAGGGCGTTCACGATCTCGTAGGTGAGCGTCCCGGATTTGGAGGCGATGCCGATGGGGCCGGGTTCGAAGATCATGCCGGGCAGGATGCCGACCTTGATGTTCTCGCCGGGCGAGGCGGCGCCGGGGCAGTTGGGGCCGATGAGTGTGACGCCCTTGGCTTTGGCGTAGTTGACGAAGTCCATCGCGTCATGCACGGGGATGTGTTCGGTGATGACGATGACGGTCTTGACACCGGCGTCGACCGCTTCGAGGACGGCGTCCTTGGCGAACGGGGCGGGGACGAAGACCAACGAGACGTCCGCTCCGGTCTCCTTGACCGCTTCCTGGACGGAGTCGAAGACGGGGATGTCGTGGACGCTCTGGCCGCCCTTTCCGGGGGTGACGCCGGCGACGACGTTGGTGCCGAAGGTCTTCATGGCACCGATGTGGAAGGTGCCTTGGTGGCCGGTCGCGCCTTGGACGACGACCTTGGAGTCCTTGGTCAGTACGACAGCCATTTCACGCCACCTCCTTGATCTGTTGCTTCTCGAGTTCGCTGCATTTCTTGGCGGCGTCCTGCAGCGTGTTGGTGGTGATGAAGCCGGCGTCTTTCAGGATCTCCTTCGCCTCCTTCTCGTTGGTGCCCTTGATGCGGGTCACGACCGGACAATCCAGCCCTTCTTTCTCGAACACCTCACGGATGCCCTTGGCGACGGTGTCGCACTTGGTGATGCCGCCGAAGAGGTTGACGAGGATGAGGGACGGTTTGGCTTTCTTCATGAGGCGCATGGCGCGTGCGACCTGGTCGGGGTCGTCTGTGCCGCCGAGGTCGAGGAACACGCCGGCATTCCCGCCATACTCATTGAGCGCATCGAGGGTGGCCATGGTGAGCCCGGCGCCGTTGGCGATGACGCCGATCGTGCCGTCGAGCTGGATGAAGGCGATGCCTTGTGCGTTGGCCTCTTTTTCGAGCTCGGTGTATTCGCTCGCCTCTTCCTCGAACTTCTTCTGGCGGAACTTGGCGGCGTCGTTGATGATCGCCTTCGAGTCGGCGGCGATGACCTGGCCATCCTTGGTGATGGCGAGGGGGTTGATCTCGAGGAGCTCGCAGTCGAAGGAACGGAAGGCGTCGTAGAGCTGGCCGAGCATCTTGGCGAGCTGTTTCCGTTCGTCCTTGGAGTAGCCGTCCGGGAGCACCGCGAGTGCTTGGCGGGCGTGGAACTGTGAGAAGCCGGTGAGGGGGTCGATGTAGACCTTGGCGATCTTGTCCTCGGGGACCGACTCGATCTCGATGCCGCCTTCGGCGGAGAACAACATGAGGGTCTTGCGGGTGGTGCGGTCGATGAGGCAGGAGACGTAGAGTTCGCGGTCGATGTCGAGTTTCTCCTCGATGTAGACCGATTTGACCTCGTGGCCCTTGATGTCCATTCCGATGATCTTCTTGGCCTGCGCTTTCGCTTCGGCGTCGTTGTCGGCGAACTGGATGCCTCCGGCCTTGCCGCGGCCGCCGATGAGCACCTGGGCCTTGACCACCGCCGGATAGGACAATCGGTCCTTGATGGTGTCGAACGTGTCGAGGGACGGGAGGTAGGCTCCCTTCGGGATGGGGATCCCGGCGTCCCGGAACAACTGTTTTCCTTGATATTCCAGGAGTTTCACTGAGGCACCTGGGGCGCGCGAAAATAAGGGGGGTAGATATCGCTTGGGGTCGGAGCGTGTCACGCGGCCGGCTTCTCCGTCCGGTCCTCCGCCGCCACCGGGTCACGGGCGAGACGACCCAGCCGGACGACGCGATGCGACAAGGTCATGACAGGGCTCCGCATACGGAACGGCCGGTCGGGTTACTGGGTGTTCCTCTGACGACTCATCGAGTGGTCTGGTGAGCCTTCGCGGAACCCCCTCGACGACTTGACTTTGTTAAATAGGTCGGCAGGAAGAGACCTGCCGCGGAAATCACTGCACAATTCGCGTCATCATAAGAGACGAATCCACGACTTTTATCGCCCTTCACCGCGCTTCCATTGACAGGGGAGAAAGAAAAAGGATAAATACGCTCTCAAGGTATCGTCTCCTGCGACTCCCATGATGGCGTGGAGACATGGGGGGCAGAGTGGTGGATAGCCTCACCACTCATACGGCTGCCCGCGGGAACGACCTTCGCTGCAATGGTTGGCGACAGGAGGCGATCCTGCGTATGCTCGAGAACAATCTCGAGAACGCCGAGGACCCCGAGCGGCTCATCGTCTATGGCGGTACTGGGAAGGCCGCCCGTGACAAGGACGCGCTCCGTCGCATCGTCGAGTCCCTCACGGGGTTGGACTCGGACGAGACGCTCCTCATCCAGTCGGGCAAGCCGGTCGGGGTGTTCCGCACCTGGTCGACCGCGCCCCGCGTCCTCATGGCGAACAGCAACCTGGTGCCGCATTGGTCGCACTGGGAGCACTTCAACGAGCTCGAGAAGAAAGGGCTCATGATGTACGGCCAGATGACGGCCGGCTCGTGGTGCTATATCGGCACCCAGGGGATCATCCAGGGCACGTACGAGACCTTCGCCGCGGCCGCCATCAAGGATTTCAGCGGTTCGCTCGAAGGCACGATCACGCTCACCGGTGGCCTCGGGGGGATGGGCGGCGCCCAGCCGCTCGCGGTCGCCATGAACGGCGGCGTCTGCATCGCCGTCGAGGTCGACCCGCGCCGTGCCGAACGGCGGCTCGAACGCGGTTTCATCGACCGCATGACCGATGATACCGAAGAGGCCATCGGCTGGGCCGAGACGGCCAAGGCGGAACGCAGACCACTCGGCATCGGACTCGTCGGCAACTGCGCAGAGGTCCTTCCACGCCTGGTCGACGAGGGGTTCCGTCCGGACCTGGTGACCGACCAGACCTCGGCGCACGACGCCGTGAACGGCTATGTCCCCGCGGGCATGTCGTTGGACGAGGCGATCGCCCTGCGTGAGCGCGACCCGGAGGCCTACGAGACGAAGGCCTACGAGAGCATGGCGCGCCACATGCGCGCCATCCTGGCGTTCAAGGAAGCAGGGGCCGTGGCGTTCGACTACGGCAACAACCTGCGCGGGCAGGCAAAAAAAGCCGGCGTCGATGACGCCTTCCGCGTCCCCGGCTTCGTGCCCGAGTACATCCGTGACCTCTTCTGCGAGGGCCGCGGACCATTCCGTTGGCTCGCCGTCTCTGGCGACGAACGCGACATCGCCAAGACCGACGACCTCGTCTGCCAGATGTTCGCCGACGACGAGCGCCTGGTGCGCTGGATCCGGCTCGCCCGCGAGAAGGTCCCGTTCGAGGGCCTCCCGGCGCGCGTCTGCTGGCTCGGCTACGGCGAGCGGGAGCGGTTCGCCCTCGCCATCAACAGGCTCGTCCGCGAGGGCGCGACAGGCCCCATCGCGATCACGCGGGACCACCTCGACTGCGGCAGCGTCGCTTCCCCCTACCGTGAGACGGAAGGGATGAAGGACGGCTCCGACGCGGTCGCGGACTGGCCCCTTCTCAACGCGCTGGCCAATTGTGCCGCCGGCGCGGATTCTGTTCAGATCCACAACGGTGGAGGCGTAGGGATCGGTCTCTCCACGCACGCGGGCATGGTGGTCGTGTGCGACGGTACGGAGGAGACCGATGCGCGCATCGAGCGCGTCTTCAGGACCGACCCGGGCATAGGGGTCCTGAGGCACGCCGACGCGGGCTACGAGAAAGCGATACAGGTAGCGACCAAGATGGGCTTGGGACTGAAGGCGAAAGAGGTGATGAAACATACCCGCTAGGGACACGGAGGAACTTCTCCGATCCGTCATCGCGGAGACCGGTGCACCGTCCAACGTGGACAAACGTGTGCGCGGTTTCCGTTCGAGCATCTCGGCGATGATGGGCGAGGAGAACCCGAGGCAACTGCTCGATTTCGACAATTATCTGCTGCGTGTCATCGAGGGGCTCGGCCCCGTCGAGCCGCAGACCCTGTCGGAACGGGTGGGCGACGCGATCCGCGAATGGAGCGAATCCCAACGCGAGGACCTGTACGGTCTCTCGCCGGAAGAGCTGCGGGACTCGCTCATCAAGCTCGAGGACCTGTCGTTCCGCGACGGTGTCCGCGTGGCGCTCGAGGACCCGCATGTGATGAAGAGCATGTTCGTGCTCCTCAAATCGGGCAACATCGACTACCGCAAGGGCGCCATCTTCACGCTCGAGGAGATCGCCAAGCGCGACATCCGCGCCGTCGACCGCGACCTCCTGCACGACATCGTGACGGGCCCCTTCACCCAGGAGGAGCGCATCATGCTCATCGAGAACTCGACCGAGTTCGGTCGGGTCCTCGGCAGGATGATCCTCGAGGACGAGACGCGCGACGCCGGGGACCGCTTCATCCGCGAACTCTCCACTTCCGGGGAGGACACCCAACTCCGTCTCGCCTTGAAGGCGTTCACCCATCTTTCCAAAGTGGCGCCCGAGCGCGTCCAGGTGCCGCTCGTCGTCGAGGGCCTCGGCTCCGGCAACGACTTCAACCGTGAGACCGCCGCGCGGGTCATCCAGAACCTCGCCAAGAACGCCCCCCAGAAGGTCACCTCGGACGTGCTCGTGCGCATGGCCGCGGACACCACCTGGTCGGTGCGGCAGGTCACGTCGAACGCCATCGCCAACCTGTGGCGCCATGACCGCGAGGCGGCCGAGAACGTCCTTGTCCAGCTCGAATCGTCGGGCAACGACGAACAGAAGAAGGTCGCCGAGGGCGCACGCAAGATCATCGACAAGAAGAGACGCTGAACAGCCCGCCGGAAAGGGGGGTCCGGGCACGCCACCCGGCCCACCACCATCCCGGACCGGCGGTCGCCTGACCAAGCCCCACGGGAGGGGGCCGAAGGGCCCCTCCCGTTCTCTTCCCGTTCCCGATGGGCGCCGAAAACGACTTGCACCGGTCCCTGTTCCCCCGCCCCGTGCCAGACCAGGAAGTCGTCCTCAGTGGCGGCGCGCTCATCATCGAGGAGGTGGTGCGTGTCGCACGCGGCCATGTCGCTGTCCGCCTCGATGACGCGGCCGTGGAAAGGATCGGCCGTAGCCGCGCCATCGTCGACGACCTGGTGGCGCGCCGCGAGGTGGCCTACGGTATCACCACGGGCTTCGGCGAGTTCGCCCATGTCTCCATCGATGTCGACAAGGTGGAGGACCTGCAGCGCAACCTCATCATGAGCCACAGCGTCGGGCTCGGCGACCCGTTGCCGCACGACGTCGTGCGGGCCATGATGCTCATCCGGGCCGAGTCCCTCGCTCTCGGTGTCTCGGGGGTGCGGCTCGCGACGGTGCGTCTCCTTCTTGAGATGCTCGCGCGTGACGTCGTCCCGGTGGTCCCGGAGAAGGGCAGCCTCGGCGCGTCCGGAGACCTTGCGCCGCTCGCCCACATGGTGCTGCCGATGATCGGGCTCGGTGAGGCGTTCCATGACGGGAAGCGCATGTCGGGGGCCGAGGCGATGGCAGCGGCCGGGCTGAAGCCGATCACCCTTGGCGCCAAAGAGGGGCTCGCCCTCATCAACGGTACCTGTTTGATGTCGGCCTACGGGGCGCTCCTTGTGCACGACGCCGAGCGGCTCATGGCGAACGCCATCGTCTCGGGCGCGATGAGCCTGGAGGCGCTCGAGGGCACGGACCAGGCGTTCATCCCGGAGGTCTCCCTGGTGCGGCCGCATCCGGGTCAGACGCGCGCCGCCGAAGCCCTCTATGCCTTGACGCAGGAGTCGGGCATCATGCAGGGCCATCGGGACTGCCCGAAGGTGCAGGACGCCTACACCTTGCGTTGCATGCCGCAGGTCTATGGTGCGGTCCTCGATGCCATCGCCTATGTGCGCCGGGTCGTCGCCATCGAGATCCGCAGCGCCACCGACAATCCCCTCGTCCTCAGCGGTCGCGGCGGTGTCTCGTGCGGCAATTTCCATGGCGAGCCGCTCGCACTCGCGCTCGATTTCCTCACGATGGCGCTCTCGGAGGTGGCGAACATGACCGAGCGGCGTATCGACCGCCTCGTCAATCCCCATGTCTCGGGGATGACCGCGTTCCTGGTCGAGGCGGGTGGCCTCAATTCGGGTTACATGGTCGCGCAGTACACCGCGGCGGCGCTCGTCGCCGAGAACAAGGTGTTGGCGCATCCGGCTTCGGTCGACAGCATCCCCACCTCCGCCAACCAGGAGGACCATGTCTCGATGGGGGCCACCGCGGCGGTCAAGGCGGCGCGCGTGTTGGACAACGTCTGGAAGACGGTCGCCATCGAGTACATGTGCGCCGCCCAGGGGATCGACTTCAAGCGGCCGAGGCGAGCGGGGCCGGGTGTCGAGGCGGCCCACGCCGTCATCCGGGCCCATGTGCCACGGCTCGAGCGTGACCGTGTGCTCGCTCCCGATGTGGGCACCATCGAGGCGCTCATGCACGACGATGCGGTGGTCCAGGCGGTACGTTCAGCCGGCTTCGGGCTCGATGTACGGCTCGATACGGGTGCCGTGCCGACGCCGACCATCCCCGACCATCCGACACCGGACCCTGTCAAGCATCGCAAGGTCGGAGGCGGGACACACTGAGGCTCGGCTCCAAGGCTGCCCCGCGTGACGTGTCCGTGGTGCGCCGGCTCCCGCATGTCTCGTTCGTCGAGACCGTCCTCTGGGGCCAGGACCTGTTGGACCTCGACCGGCTCGTCTCGGTCTTCGGGGACACGCCGGAGGTCGTGGTGCATCAGCCATTCTCCCGTCCCGATGGCGGCGATGTCGATGTGGTGCATCCGGACGAGGCGGTCCGCTCGGCATCGTTCACGGTCTGGGAGTCGACGTTGCGGCTTGCCGACCGGCTCGGTGCGGACAAGGTGGTCATCCATCCGGGGGGTCTTGCGCCGCGTGAGATCGTCGGCACCGAGGAGCACGGTCTGCGTCGCGCCGACGCTTTGGAGCGTTTCGAGGCGGCACTCGAGCGGCTTGGTCGCGACCATGACCTGTCGCGGGTGCTCGTCGAGAACATGCCGACGGAGGGTCACGATGCGGCCGGTGACCCGGTGGCGTTCCTCATCGGCTCGGCACCGGTGGACCTCATGGGTTGGCGCGACCTGGTCGGCGGTTTCTGTCTCGACATCAGCCATGCCGCGATGACGCCGGGCGGGATGCAGACCGTGGACCAGATGTTCGGCCGTCTCGGCGGTGCCATCCGGCATCTGCATGTCGCCGACGGCCGGCCGCCCGACCATGAGGGCCTCGCGATCGGGGACGGCATCGTCGATTGGCGTCGGGTCGCAGAACGGGTCGAGTCGCTCGATGAAGCGCTCGGGGACTCGCTCACCGCGGTGGCGGAGATCAAGGGTGGGCATCTGGACGACGCGGCCGGGTTCCGGGTCGCGTTGGAGCGGATGCACCGTTCGTTCATGGCCGGATAGACAGTAGGCCGGTGCAGCCTCCCCCCGGAGTCTTGACGGATTCCAAGTGCCACGGCTGTCCCGTCACCGTGCCCTCCGAACTCGCCCGAGACAGGTGCGCAAGGTCACCAAAAAAGGGATATTGCGTTCCGGGGCTCCGCTCCTATGCGTGGCCGGTCGGCGATCCTCAAGAGCACCGCTTGTCTCATCGTCCTGCTGTTGACGCTTTCCGGGGCCTCGGTCGCCCTCACGGCGGCACCCGAGCTCACCGACCAGGCCGCGGGCCCCAGCGCGTCCTCCGATGCCGTGCATCCGTTCGCCTGGACCGAAGAGCTCTCCGTACCGGCCCTCGAGGACGAAGCGCGGGGCATCGCCGAGGCGCTCGACGCCCGCCACGTGCCGCCGCCGGACACCTTCGCTCCCTATGCCATGTTGGACGACGACGGCAAGCGCCTCGCCTGGCGCGCTTACCTGCTGCGGATCGTCTTGGACCACGGCTCCGGCGACGACGACACGGAAATGGCCGCTCAGGACATCCCCGCCGGAGGGACGACCGACGGTCCGGATCCCCATGGCCTGCGTGGGCTTTGGAGTCTGGAACTGCACGGACGTCCGCGTGAACTTGTTTCGGCCGGTGAGGGGGCGGGGGTGTTCCTCGTCACGCAGTACGGTGTGCTGCGCTTCACCGAGCCCGGTGCCTCACCGGTGTGGATGACCAAACCGGGCTACGTACAATCCGCGCATCCTGTTGATTTTGACGGCGACGGCGGTGTCGACCTGGTCCTTCATGTCTCCGGATATCGTCATGGTGACGAGACGCCGTCGGTGGTCGTCATCGATGGGGACACCGGTGCCGTCTTGTTCTCCGGCTTCCAGGGCGACGACCGGTTCTTGCGCCTGGCGGTCACCGATGCCGACGCAGACGGCACACCCGATGCCATCGGGTGGACCGCGTCCGGCCTGTTCCGCGCGGCTCGGCTCGATGGGACGACCATCCACGAGACGCCGTTGCCCGAGGGTCAGGACCAGGGATACGGGGCGTTCCTGTTCTGGGTCATCGTGTATGGGTTCCCCTCACGCACATCCGGCTTCGGGGACATCGACGGGGACGGTGTCGCCGACATGATCGTTTCTGGCTTTGATCGCGTCTCGGCCCTCCTTTTCGTCGTGAGCGCGACAGCGGGCACGGATGGAGTCCGCGTCTATTCAGGGCGGGACGGCAGCGAGATCTGGTCGGCGTCCATCCCGACGACGTCGCGGTCCAGCGGGTTCTACCCTTACATCGCCGGGGACCTCGACGGGGACGGCCGCGAGGATATCACGCTCTACCATTTCACCTTCAGCTTCACAGGCCTGCTGGTCTACGTCATGACGGTCGAATCCGGTCTCATCGGCCTTGCCGGGGCGGACGGGAGCTTGCTTTTCGACGACCGTCAGCAATATGTGTTCGTCATCCTCTTGGTCGTCGCGCGCAGCGTCCAGATCAAGGAAGGGGCCGGCTACCAGCCGGTCGGCATCCGGGACCTCGACGGGGACGGAACGGCCGAACTCGTCGTCCTTCACGGCGAGCGTGGGTCTCTCGAGGTCCAGGGACGGGTCCCCACGGTCCCCGGCGGCCCGACCCAGGTGGTCTGGGAGAGTTCCGCGGAGATCCCTACGGAGTGGGAGGACATGGATGGCTTCGGACGCCTGCGCGATGTCGACGCGGATGGTGATGTCGAGGTGGTCGTCTGGGTGACCGGCGAGAGCGAACCCGACGAATCCGGCAACATCTCCGTCTCGTCCCGTGTCTTCATCGCCGACCCCGCTGGCGTCGCCGCCGTCACGCCGGACCGGCTCATCGCGTATTATGACGTCGACGAGGCCTCGGGGCAGGCCTATGTCTGGACCCGTGGTGATGAGTGGTCCCCCATCGCCGCCGACGGGACCGTAGGGGACGGCATGAAGCTCATCGTGTCGACGCAGCCCGTCATGATGCAGGACGTGTCGGGTGACAAGGTTCCGGACATCCTGCTGCAGAAGACGAGGGGCATGCGCTGGATCGACGGCGCGAACGGTCGCATCCTGTCCGAACACGACGAGACGCCCGGCACCTACCTCATGGAGGTCGGTGTCCAACCAGAGGGGGTGGTCGTCCTCGAGCGCGTCCGCGAGACCGGCGTCATCATCCTGCGCAACCTCGCGACCGGTGCCGCGCTTTGGCGGTTCGACCCCAAGACGCTGGACGAGGAACGGCGGCCATGGCCGACGGACCTCGTCGATGTGGACGGCGACCGGCGCTTGGACCTCGTGCTGCGCGCCTACCGGTTCACCGAGCGTGAGGACGGCGATTATGAACGGTCGATGACCGTATGGACCGTCGACCCGGCCGCGGCCGCCGCGCCGTGGAGCGTCAGTGTACCGGACGGGCAGGCCGTCCATGCCGTGGACGCGGTCCCGGAGCGCCTCGGTTCGGAGCTCACGGTCCTGTCGCGCGACCGCACAAGCGGACAGCGCGCGTTGCAGCTCGTCGTCCCGGGAGAAGGGGTGAGGTGGCAGACCTCCCTCGGTTCCTTCGGCGAGCCGGTCGACGCCGCCGATGGACTGATCCTCGTCAGCAAGCGGGGGGAAGGGGCCGTCCTCACCGTGCTGGACGCGGCCGACGGCAGCGAGACGCTGTCCGTCGCGCTCGATGCCGACTCGGATGTCACGGCGGCGCGCTTCGTGGACCTCGACCGTGACGGTGGCAAGGAACTGGTGGCGAGCTGGAGTACTGCGAAGGGGGAGACGGCGACCTATCACGCGCTTGTCCATGATGTCGCTGGAGACGTGGAACTGGCGCGTTTCAAGCTTTTTGGTACGGAGGACTCCGACGGTCGCGGGTTCTGCATCATGGTCTCGGGCGGGGCGATGCATTGTGAAGCGTCGTTCCCGCATTGGGGTCTTGAGGGTCCGCTCGGGGACGTCGACGGTGATGGGCGGGTCGACCTGGCGTTCACGGAGAAGGAGGTCCCGATGATCCGTTCGATGGCAGGTGAGATCCTCGCGGTCGGGCCGAAGGGGAGGGTGGTCGCGCACGAGGACCTGAACGGCGATGGCCGGGGCGAGCTCGGCATCGTCACCGATTCGGGCCGGCTGCGTTTCTTCGCCTACGACGCGGCGGTTCTGACGGTCGAGGAGGACAGCGGCATCCGCACGGTGGAGGCGCCCGATGTCCCGGTCGAGGAGGAGGACGCGAAGGATTTCTTCGCGAAGGAGAAGGACACGCCGATGGTCGCGGTCCCGCTCGTCGTGGCGTTGTCGCTCTTCCTCGTCGCCGTCCTGCGGAGGCGCCGGTGACCGCGCGGCTCGCTTTTCGCGGTTTGCCTAGTTCTTGCCCTTGACCAGGATGCGCGCGTAGACCTCGCGGGCGTGCCCTTCGGGAAGATCGTGCGGGAAGCGGCCGGAGGTCTCTTCGTAGAGCCGGCGTACGAGGTAGTCCTTGAAGCGGCGTTCGCGCAGGTAGAGCAGGCCGAGGAGGAGGGTCGTGACGAGGAGGAAGGCGGCCGCTGCGGTCACGACGGCGCCCAACGTGTTGGTGGTCGGTGCGACGGGTGCCGCCGTTGGTCCTGCGAGCTGGGTCGAACCGGTGGTGGAGAACGTGCCGTTCCAGCGCCCCGTCTCCGCTTCCGCCCAAAGTGTGGCGCGTCCGGTGTCGTCGTGGCCGCCGCAACGGCCGGTGCGGCTCGTGCCGTCGGCCAAGGCGGCGGTGAGGTGGCCGTGGGCGCATGTGAACGTCGCGTTCTCCTCGTCCTGTGCGATGTGGTAGGCACGCAGGACGCCACCGGTCCCGCTCCATTCCGCCTGGGCGGGGGCCGCCGTTCCGTCTTGGGGTCCCCAGGTGCCGTCGCCGGTGGGGACGGTGGCATCGGAGAGGACGGGTGTCGCGGCGAAGACGATGGTGATGACGCAGAGAGACACCACGATCGAGCGAGGACGGGTCGCGGGAGCGGCGGAGGGAAGGGGATGGGCGCGCACGAAGCGGTCGACCGGGCCGCGGCGTTTGGCGTTTTCGGGCCTTTGGTGGGTCGACAAGGGGGCAGATCGTGTCGCCCAAGGTCACGAACGGACCGGTTGCAACGCGAACCGTTATATTCCCGGGAGATGAGCTCGTTCTTCCTTCTGGACATCTGTTCCAGGAGGGCCCGCGCACCGCCCCTCGCCCCTGGATGGGCGCTAGGGGGCGATGTGCCGCGGGTGGTGCGGAATTGGGCGCCACCTAGAAATAGGAGACCCGATTCAGCACGCTTTCCTCCTAGGGCGACAGGCCCGGGAGGGGTGCTTCGTGGCGTCGCTTTCGCCCCTTGAAGGGCGAGAACGAGCGACATGCCGTGGAGCGTTACGGAGTCGAGCGGAACCTACTAATAGGGGGCTCGATTCAGCAGGCCTTCCTCCTGGGGCGACATGTCCATGGAGGGCCACGATGCCGTTCCGCACCCCTGGATGGGTGACAAAGAGCGGCGTGCTGTGGAGTGGCAAGGAATCGGGCGGAACCTATTAATAGGGGGCCCGATTCACCAGCCTTCCCTTCGGGGCGGCGCACAACCGTGTGCCTCCTGGGAGGGGCGTGATCGGGCCAAGCCGGCACCGTCGGCCGTTCGATACCGGGCATGGCCGGAAACCTCTTATAGGGGGGCCCGGTACAGCCGCATCCTCGCGTCGGTTGACGCGAAAACCCGCCCCGACAACGTTCGTCGGATAGACGCCTTCGGGCGACGATGATCCGACGCATCCAAGCGGGGCGACATCACATGTGGGGATCCCTGAAACCCGAGCCACCCGTCCTTGTGACGGTCCTGGCACGTGACCTCATGGATTCGACGTTCGGCAACGTGAGAGAAAGACATTCGATCACCCGCGCTTTATCGGCGTGGGTGTCGGAGCAAGGCAAGGCATGCCATGGTGATACCTGGTCCGCCCGCCGTTCCGACGTTTCAGATCGTGTGCGAAATACTCCTAGACGAGACACGCTCTTAGTGTTCTCCTCTGGTGAGGCTTGACTGAGACAGTCACGTACCTTCATGGTATGAGACAGACTCCGGTTGATCCTGCCGGAGGGCACCGCTATTGGGTTCCGCTTAAGCCATGCGAGTCGAGAGGGTTCGGCCCTCGGCGCATCGCTCAGTAACACGCGGACAATCTGCCCTTGGGTGGGGCATAATCTCGGGAAACTGAGGCTAATACCCCATAGGCCACCTCTGCTGGAATGCTTGGTGGCCCAAAGTTCCGGCGCCCAAGGATGAGTCTGCGGCCTATCAGGTAGTAGTGAGGGTAACGTCCTCACTAGCCTTCGACGGGTACGGGCGTTGAGAGACGTCGCCCGGAGATGATCTCTGAGACACGAGATCAGGCCCTACGGGGCGCAGCAGGCGCGAAAACTTCACAATGTGGGAGACCACGATGAGGGGAACCCAAGTGTCTGCGCTATGCGTAGACTGTTTCCCTGTCTAAAAAACAGGGAGAGTAAGGGCTGGGTAAGACGGGTGCCAGCCGCCGCGGTAATACCTGCAGCC
>JAHWKR010000060.1 GCA_019347805.1 Methanobacteriota archaeon | reverse complement strand
GCTCCACGAGATGCAGCCGCTCGTCTTCGCCGCCCCCGGGGGTTACTATGTCCGCCTCGACGGCTCCGCCCTGCAACGCCTGCGGCGCGAGCGCAACCTGACCCTCGGAGAGCTCGCCAAGGCGGCCGGCGTCTCCCGGCGCACCATCTCGATGTACGAGGAAGGCATGTCGGCGACGGTCGACGCCGCGATGCGGTTGCAAGAGTTCCTCGAAGAGGAGATCGCCCGGCCGCTTCTGGGCATGGACGTTCCGCACCCGGACGAGGACGAGACGCCTGACGAGCTTCCCGACGTCCTCGACACCACAGACGGCTTCGAGCGCGAGGTCTACCACGCGCTGAAGGAACTCGGCTACGAGGTGGTGCCGACCGAACGCAGCCCGTTCAACGCCCTCAGCTCGCAACGCGAGACGCTCATCCTCACAAGCGTCACACGCGACGACGGCGCGGTCGTGCGCAAGGCGCGGCTTGTCGCGAGCCTCAGCGAGGTGACCGAACGGCCTGGCGTCTTCTTCATGCGCCGCAAGACCTCGCGCACGCAGATCGAGGGCTCGGCCGTCGTCCACCAGGAAGAGCTCGCCAAGGCGCGCGATCCCGAAGACCTCGTGCAGCTCATCCTCGAGCGGCGCGGCAAGAAGAAGACCGATTGAGCGCCGGGCCGGGTCTTTTTGCGACGAAGTCGGCAGACCCAGCTATTGCACACACCGTGTGAGAGGCGTCGATCCCCACTCTTTCTTGGAGATGTCCACCCTCCGACCGACATGTCACACAGAACGGGGACATCTCTCGGCGATACTTCACGCGGGCATCCAATCTCCTTTTTGTGCGTGCTGTCCCAGTGATGGTCGGTGGCAACACACCATGAATGAACACACAAGAAAGATGACCATCGTGCTGTTCGGCATCGCACTCGCGACCGTCGGACTCGCCGGCACGACTTTGGCACAGGAAAGCGAGGCGAACGTTTCCGGTGACGCGGAGGCGCACGCAGAAGCGAACGCAGCAGCAGACGTGGAGCATCACGTCCACTCGACCGTCGACAGCGTGACAGAAGTGGCCGGTGAGGCCTCGGGCGACGTGACCGCCTCCGCCGAGGCGGAAGCCGACGCGCGTCTGTCCGCGGAAGCGGACGCCTCGGCCGCGACCGAGGCCGCTGCGGAGACCCGCTCTGACGCCGAAGGCGGCGCCGATGCCGCGTTCAGCGCCGTCGGGTCGTTCGCCGGCGATGTCGGCGCCAGCATCCGTGCCGCCGCCGAAGCGAGCGTCGACGCCATCGTCGGCTTCGTCGCCTCGGTGACCGGCAGCGCATCGGGCAGCGCGGACGCCTCCGGCTCCGCGGACGGCTCGATCGACAGTGAAGGAGGTGCCTCCAGCGAGGTCGGTGCCGGCGCGGACGCCGCGGTCGGTCTCGCGCTCGAGGTGACCTCGGACGCCGAGGCCGCCGCCGAGGCGAGCCTCAAGGCGACCGGCGAGGCGACCACGGAGTCGTCCGCATCCGTCGAGGCGACGGCGGAGTCGTCCATCGACACCGCCACCTCGCTCGCGTCGGAGACCGTCGCGAGCGCCTCGGGCGCCGCCGATGGCTCGGCGAGCGTGTCCTACGAGGCCGACGCCGAGACGAGCGCGGAAGCGTCCACCATAGGCGAGAGCAGCGCCGAAGGCACGTTGTAGAGCGGCCATCGGTACCTCTCGTTCCCCCTTCTTCCCCCTTGTCTTTCTCCGCATTTTGTTGATACTGTGAATTTCAACGACATGACCAATCTTCACCATCGTACCCAATCATGTTTTAAGCTCCCGAAGCGGGTGCCAAGCGGTGCCCCTTATGCACGTCACGCGTCCTCGAAGGAGAACCTTGCTCGCCTTGCCCCTGGTCATTGTGCTGCTCTCGACGCCCCTTGCGGCGCCGGTCATGGCGGGCCCGGGCGACCATAGCCATGAATACGGCTTCGGCGACACACCGGGCAACCCGCTTGTCAAGGAGGACGCGGAAGCGTGCCTGGCCGACACGGCCGACGACGACGCGACCACCTGCGTGGTGCTCTATGGGCACATGTTCGACATCCTGGCCGACGTCCTGGTCAACACGCAACGGCCACCGGTGGGCACGCGCGACCTCGCCCGTGGTTTTTCGATGACGCCGAACGTCGAGCCTTACTATGACCTCAACCACCTCGAAATGTATTCGTCGCCCGGCTTCGTGGAATACCAGGAGGACGCGTCGCTCGACCCGCTTGTTATCCACCCCGAACGCGGCATCACCTCCGATGTCCGCTTCGCCCGTGATGTTCCCGTGCGTGGCTACTGGTACATGTCGGCGGATTGGGACGAACTGTCCGGCCAGGACCCGGAGGCCGACACGGGCGCGCTCGCCTGTTTGACGGTGCGGATGGTGCTCGCGACGGGACGTGACTACGACCCGGAGAACATGATCGCCGAGGGCACGTCGACGAAGACCATCGTCAGTTCTTCGCTCGCGGCCGACCAGGAGCGAAAGGTGCTCGCGGAGATGCCGTGTGGTGAGGACCGGACGGCCGAGGTCATGTTCCCTCAGGATGTCACCGAGTTCGCTGTCGAGATGGGGCTCCCGGAGAAGGACATCCCCGCCGACAAGGGGTTCGTCGTCCTCGTGGAGTGGTATCAATACGCACCGGGCGACCCGGACGACCAGGACAAGGTGGCCGGGCAAGGCTTCAACATCCGCAGCGGTCACCACTTCCCGAACCGTGTCGTCGTCCCCATCGAGAACCCGGTGCGCATCGACGAGATGCGCGTAGCGCCCTTCAACGGCAAGCTCTACGTCCAGGCGGAATCGAACAGCCCGTGGGGCTCCTACGATGTCGACCCGACGAGCATCCGCATGCGCGTCATCGACGCCGCGGGGAACGAAGTGGCGCTGAAGCATGTCGAAACGCCCATCCTGCGCTACGACACGACCCATGCCGGCCACTTCAAACCGGTGACCGCGACGTTCCCGTGGGACCACAAGGCGGAGGGGCTCGCACCCGGGACCTATACGGTCGAGGTCGAGGTCAGGAACTGGCAGCACACGGCCATGGCCTCCAAGAGCCTCGACATCGAGATCAAGCCGAAAGAGGTCATCGTTCCGACCGAAACGGAAGAGCCGCTCGGGGAGAGGCCGGTGCCCAAGGAGGCGCCCGCCGCGGTCTTCCCGGCGCTCCTGGCGTCCGTCGCGGTCGCCCTCCTGGCGCTGAGGCGGCGACGGTAAGGATGCCGGTTTTGTACGGTCTCTCGTCCTTTCCCCAAGCCTCTCGATCTTCCCCCTAACCTCCTCCCCCCTTCCCCGAATCCGCTCTTTCTTCCCCTTCGACCACTTTTTCCTCCTTCTCCCAAAACCGCTGAATGGCCGCACCCCTTTCCGAGGCCGTCCGATGCGCTCTCGAACCCTTTCGCCGCTCTTCCTGGTCCTCGCGCTCGCCGCGCTCGTCATGCCGTACGGAGCGGCCGTCGGATCGCCTGCGGCCACCCCACTCGATGACGTGGAGCGCTGCACGTCACATACGGAGCTGGACGAGAGGACGTCGTGCGTCGCCTTCTTCGCGCACATCGACCGCCGCAGCGATGTCGCGTTCGGGAACACCGTGGCGCCGACGACCCGCGACCCGGTCATCGCCCAGGGGCAGGGATCGTGGGGCAAAGGGGACGGTCCGCTCGGGAACGTCCATCGGATGCACGTGTTTCCGACACCCGGCGTGTTCGCTTTCGACACCGTCCAGCATATGGTGGCCGGCATCACATCGGATCTCGTCCTCGACCGGAACGTCTCCATCGAGGGCACCTGGTATCTCTCGGCGGATGCGGACGAAGCCGCCGGGATCGACCCGCCCTTGGACGGTGGCGGCATGCTCTGTGTCTCGGTCCGCATGCGCCTCGTCGAAGGAAAGGACCTGGAGTCGGGGACGGTGGTCGCGGAGGGCGTTACGACGAAGGTGGTCCTGCCGATGATGGACGGTCCGCGGGAGAACCCCTTTCCGGACGCCTGCGGATCCCGCGACCTTGAAGGGGTGCCACCGGGCGTGGCGACGCCGTTTCATGTCGACCTGGGTCCGGCCTTCGGGAACATCCGTGCCGACCGGTCGTTCGTCCTTGTCGTCGATTGGTTTCAGAGTACGCCGGGTACCGGCCCGGCCGAGAAGACCACGCCACGTGCCATCCAGTTCCACAGCGGTCCGGACCATCCGAACCGGCTCGTCCTGCCCATCCGCTACGCCGTCCGGATCGCCCCGCTCGACGTCTTCGGATCGGACGGGATGACCTTTGTCCGGACGAACGCCACGACGCCGTGGGGTTCGTACGACATCGACGCCGGAAACGTCACCGTCAGGCTGAATGACGACGATGGCCGGATGCTGTCGCTCTCACACATCGGCTCGCCGATCCTCCGTTTCGATCCCGCCTCGCCCGTCGGAGTCGAGATCATCGTTCCGTGGGACCGCGCCGCGGAGCCGCTCCCGCCGGGGACCTACACGCTCTCGTTGACGGTCCAGAACCTCCAGGCCACGCGCACGGCGACAGCCTCGGTCGGTCTCACCGTGCCCAGACCTGTCGCCGAACTGCCGCTCAGCCTCGTCGGGCCGGGCCTCTTGACCCTCGCCCTCCTCCTCACCCTCCGGCGCCACCCGTGACACCGTCCGCTTCTGGACGACCAGCGATCCAGCGGTCACCACCCCATTTCAGGAAACCGCACATAAACATTAAATAGACCAATCTTGACTCGCGACCTGTTGCGGGACTTCCCCGTAGCCCTTGGGCCGCAGGTGCACCACAAAGGTCATCAACGCCCATTCCCCACGAACATCGGAGGCTCCCTCTTGTATCGCAAAATGGTCATTCCAGGCGTCCTGGTCGTACTCGCGCTCCTCACTGTGCCGATGGCGTCCGCTCAGTCGACCCAGTTCGGCTCCACGGCGGGCGACCCGGCCTATTTGGAAGACGGCAAGGAGTGTTTCGAGCGCATCGGTTACGACGAGGCGACGGGCGTCGGAACGGACGGCGAGACCTCGTGCGTGGTCCTCTATGGCCACGTCTTCGACCTCCTGAACGCGGTCCCCATCAACATCCAGCGGCCGATCCCGGGCACGGACCCGATCGCCCGCGGCTTCAGTGGAAGCCCCAACGCCGAGCCATACTGGGACCTCAACCAACTCACGCTCTACTCGAGCCCCGGTTTCGTGGAATACAAATCGGACCCGCTCGCCGAACCCCGCCTCCACCCGGAGCGTGGCCTCACGGACGATGTCAAGATGTCCAAGGACGTCGGCATCATCGGCTACTGGTATCTCTCCGCCGACTTCGACGAGGTCTCGGTCGCAGGGGGCGACCCCGTGGTCAACACCGACGCCGGTGTCATGCCGTGTCTGACGGTGCGCATGGTGCTCCAGGCGGGCCGCGTCTACGACGGCCGCGAACCCCTCGCCTCGGGTTCCACCACGAAGACCATCGTGAGCGCCGACGCCGCGGGCGACAAGCGCGCCGGGGAGACCGGCCATACCCACCCCTGCCCGAACTCGGACGGCATCATCTCCGAGCCTTCCAAGGTGACCGAGTTCAAGGTCGAGATGGAACCCGCAAGCGGCGACATCCCGAAGATCCAGGGCTTCCTGGTCCACGTCGAATGGTACCAGTTCGACCCCGCGAACGACCCGGACCGCAACCAGAAGGTCGGTCAGCACCAGTGGAACCTGCACGCCGGCGACCAGTACCTGAACCGCGTACTCTTCCCGGTCAAGAACGGTGTCCGCATCGACGAGGTCCGGCCGCAGTTCTTCGACAACAAGATCTACATCCACGGCGTCTTCAACAGCCCCTGGGGTTCCTACGACGTCGACACCGGCAGCATCATCGTGCGCGTCCTGAACGCCGCGGGCGAAGAGGTCGCCAACTCGCTCACAAGCGCCAGCATCGAGGACCCGATCCTGCGCTACTCGGTCGACCACGACGGGCACTTCAAGCCGGTGAACGCCACGTTCCCCTGGAACTTCAAGGACGACGACCTCCCGCCCGGTGAGTACACCATCGAGGTGTCGACCATGAACTGGCAGCACACCGCCGCCGCGGTGAAGACCGGCAAGGTCATCATCGGTTCGAGCGCGAAGGAGGTCAAGACCTTCGACTCGTCCGGCGAGGAACAGATCAACGCGGACGGTTCCAAGGTCAACGAGGAGAGCCCCGCGACGCCGGTCCTCGTGCCGGGTGTCCTGCTCGGCCTGCTCGCCTTCGCCGCCCTGCGGCGCCGCCGGTAGAGCGACCTCCGTTTCCTCTTCCCTCCCCTTCACCCTCTTGTTTTCTTCATGTTCTCGTCGAGCGAGCTTCGGCTCCGGCGACGCCGCGGGTCCCCTACTGTCGGGGGCCTAACCCGGTCCGGGCCGAAGGATCCGATCGTCGGCTTGCTTGCGGCCGAACGTCCGCGGTCCTCGTTCGTCACGGCCGCCGGCGCTCCGCGCGGAGGAGACGGAGCATGACGGGCTGGATCGGACTGCAGAACGGCCCGTCTGGTCGCCGGCATCTTTGGCGCTGGGTCCAGACCCCACTCAGGTCGAAACGGCCTCAGGCGGCCTTGAGGCGTTCGAGCGCCCGTTCCGCCTGCAGCAGCCCATAGCCGGCGGCATTGTCGTGTGGGGTGCGCTGGCCTTCGAGGGTCTTGGCGCTCTTCGTCAGGACCGATTTCATGGTCGTGACCGACGATTCGCCGTCGTTGCGCGACCCGGAGCGTTTCCATTCCGGGTGCGCCTCGAGAAGGAGCGCCAGCGTGCCGGCGACGAATGGCGCCGCCTGAGAGGTACCGGACGCCTCCGCGTATTGGCCGCCTTTCCAGGCCGACAGGATGTCGACGCCAGGGGCGACCAGTTCGGGTTTCTTGTGCGGGTCTTCCCGGCCGCCGACGCCACCGAGAGGCGTCGAGGTGCCTTGGTTGCTGCTCTGGGAGCCGCGCGAGGAGAAATCGGCCACCTGGAGGCGTTTGTCGACCGCGCCGACGGCGATGGCGAGGCGTGCCGACGACGGGCTTTCGACGTCGCCATGGTCGTCCCCGGCGTTGCCGGCGGCGGCGACGACGTAGACACCCTGCTTGGCGGCGTTCTGCACCGCCTGGATCGATTCGTCGCCGAGGTTGAGGAATGTCTGGCGGCCGCCGAGAGAGAGCGTGATGATGTCCGCGCCCTGTGCGGCCGCCCATGCGATGCCGTCCTTGACGCCGGCGACGCTGCATTCTTCGGCGCCGCACGCCTTGACGACGATGAGCTTGACCGCCGGGGCGACGCCTTCGAGGTCGGCGCCGGAGAACCAGTCGCCTCCGCCGCCGCGCGCCGCGATGATGCCCGCGATGTGGGTGCCGTGCCCTGAGTCGTCGTAGGGCTTCTCCTGGTTGCCGACATAGTCGCGCCAGGCGACGATGTCGATATGGTCCAGGGAGGGATGGTCGGGGTCGATGCCGGTGTCGATGATCCCGACGATGACGCCTTTCCCCGTCAGGCCCTTCGATTCGAGTTCATCGATCTGGGTCACCGAATAAGCCCATCCGGTCCGTTCGATGGAGAGACAACCCGAGAGGGCGGGTGCCACAAGGAGCGGGACCAGGACCACCACGAGGGCCACGGCGAGGCGTCGGCCGGGCTCTTGGGTACGGGCGGGGGAGCGCACGACGGTGCGTAGTCGGGCCTCCCGAATAAAAGTTGGCGACATGTCATCCAAAAGAGGACGAGGGGGATAAGGTGGGGAGAGACCGGTGAACGGCTTAGCGGGTCGGGCCGCCGGTGAGGAACGACACGACCCGTCGCAGGAGTCCTTTCGGTTCCTCGTCGTGGTGGCCGTGGCCGTTCGTGGTGGAGCCGTTCGTGGTGGCGACGACGAGCGGCGGCTCGGCGCGGGGCGTCTCCCGGACCGCGGCGGGCTCGGGCCCATCGCGGGGCGCTGGGGTGACGGCGGGCTCGGTGACCGGTGTGGTCTTCCGTACGGGGGCCGTCTTCGTCTTCTTGGCCGCCTTGGTGGCAGTTGCCTTAACGGGCGCCTTCTTGGTGGTCGTGCGCTTGGGGGCGGTCTTCGGCTTGCTGCCTCCGGCCATCTTCCGCGCGGAGGTCTGCCAGCCTTGGACGCGGCCGGGGGCGACGCCGATCTTCTCGGCGAGCGTGTCCGCCTCGGCGGCAAGGAGCTTGTCAAGGTCGGCGACTCCGGCCGCCTTCAGCTTCTTGCGCATCGCCGGTCCGACGCCGGGGACGTCATCGAGGACCTTCGTCGCGGCCGCCGTATTCTTCCATTCCTGGAGGCGTTCGGGCGCGAGGCCGGTCTTCTTGGCGATGGTCTGGATGTCCAACTTGCGCACGTCGTCAAGGGTGCGGACGCCGGCCTTGTTCAGCTTCTTGACGGTGGCCGGACCGACCCCGTTGATGAGTTCGAGTCCCATGAGTGATCCCGGTCGACGCCGAGAAGGTCGCTGTTCATGTACCTTCGGATGCGCAGGCCGCGCGCGGGCCGAAAACGGGCTCACGACGAGCCGTTCTTCGGGACATTCGCGCCTTCGGCGGCCCCTTCTTTCGCCTGACGGGCGCGATACTCGGGGTTGTCCTGGTACTCGTCGACGTACTCTTGGCCGGACAGGTCACGGATCGCCATCATGATCTCGTCGGTGACCCGGCGCAATGTCGCCCGGTCCTCGACCTTGTCGGCGAGATGGCCGAACGAGAGGGGTTTGCCGATGCGCACCTCGACCTTGGGGAAGCGCGGCCAGCTCTTGCCTTTCGGCATCGCCTCGAACGTGCCGCACATCGCGACCGGGATGACCGGGGCGCCCGAAAGAAGCGCCAGTCGGGCGACGCCGGTGCGGCCTTTGTGAAGCTTGCCGTCGAGCGAGCGCGTGCCCTCGGGGTAGATGCCGAAGAGGTGGCCGGTCCGGAGCAGTTCGAGCGAGACCTCCATCGCCGCGGTGTCGCCCTTGCCCCGCTTGAGCGGGATGACGCCCCATTTGCGGAACAAGGAGCGTTTGATGGGGCTTTGGAAGTGCTCCGCCTTGGAGATGAAGTAGATCTGCCGGCGCGTCGCGGGGGGGAACAGGAAGTGGTCGAGGAACGAGAGATGGTTCGAGGCGAGGATGGCGGGGCCTTCTTTCGGGATATTCTCGCGGCCGGTGAAACGGAGGCGCCAGGCCGCGCGGATGAGCGGGACCAGTGTGGCGTAGGAGACCTTCCAGAAGACGGATGTGTCGTGGTCCGGGACGTCGTACTCGGCGGCAGAGTCCACCCGCTTCGCCATCATTCCGCCGGTAAGACCGGTGGTTTATATAGGGTGGGGTCGGCCGAAAAACACAGACGAAACGCGCAGTGGAGGGGCCATGATCCAACGCAGAGGAGGGGAGTGCCCCGCGAAGCGAACACGCCCCAGCTCTGCGGCGATGCGCCCTGCCCGGGGCGGTGCCCCGGGCAAAGCATCGACGCAGTGGAGGGGCTGGGCGAGCGAAGCGAGCCCATACCCCTTCTCTGCGGCCGACTGCCCTGCCAGGGCGAAGCCCTGGAAAAGGAGGACGCAGAGGAGGGGATTCGAACCCCTGCGGGATTGCTCCCACGGGATTTCCAGTCCCGCGCGGTAACCAGGCTTTGCTACCTCTGCAAACGCCCCGTGGGTAGGGAGCCCTCGAATCGGGGGTGCTCTTTAAGCGTTGTGCAGCGGTCGTTTCAGGTCATCGGCTGGTCGTCGGGTCCGCGGCCGCGCGCCCAGTGCCAGCCGAAGTAGAGGGTCGGCGGCAGGAGCGCGGCGGGGATGAGCGTGAGTGCCAAGACGCCGGCCCAGGGCGTGCCGTTGTCGGCGGCGGTGGCGAGGAAGAGGACGAGGTCGATGCCGATGTGGACGATGATGAGGGGCCAGACGCCGCTCCAGAGGGCGATCGCGCCGAGGGCGGTGCCGAGGAGAAGGGGGAGCAGGATGTGCGCCCAGGTGCCGTAGCCGCTGTGGGCGAGGCCGAAGAAGACACCTTGAAGGACCACGGCGATCGCGACGGGCATGACCTTGGCCAACCGCGTCTGGAGGATGCCGCGGAAGAGGATCTCTTCGGTGATGCCGGCGGTGAAGGCGAGCGCGACGGCGAGCAAGGGGCCGACCTCGGCGAAGGCCTGGGATTCGTCGCCGTTTTCGAGGCGACGGGTGATGGGGCTCAATGCCCACGCCATGAGGAGGTAGCCGATGAAGACGGCGACGAAGAGCCAGAGGCCGTGCATGGTGTCGCGCAGCCAGCCGCGGCGGGGCCAGACATCGACAGCCGAGAGCGTGCGCACGACACGACGGCCGATGGACACACGTCCGAAGGCGCGTTCGTGGTGGCCGAAGGCGAGGTAGAGGCCGAAGAGGGGGAGGAGGACGTGTTGCCAGAGGCGTCTCTCGATGACGATCCAGAACACTTCCGGCGGGACGGGGTCGAGCCGGCTCGTCGGGTCGATGACGAAGGCGATGTCGAGGAAGACGCTGTGGGCGGTCTGGACGAAGGGCCAGAGGACGAGCGCGACGCCGAGGAGCCGCGGCCAGCCCCAGTCGAGCCCGGGCCGGACGACGCGCACGCTCCAGTAGGCGCTCCAGGCGAGGAGCCAGGAGACGGTGAAATAGAACAGCCAGGCGCTCCAGGGGGACCCGAACCGGAACAGCTGGACGAGCGGGGCGCCGTCCACGGGGACGCTGCTCGGGCCGGTCGCGCATAAGGGCTTCGTTCCGGGGAGCGGGTCACGCCAGTTTCAGGGCGGGGAAGTAGTGGACGGAGCGGCCGCTCCTGCGCGCTTCGACGAGTCCGGCGTCCCGTAGGCGGTTGATGTGCCAGTGGATGGTGCTGCCGCCGACGCGGACGCTCCGGGCGAGGTCGCTCTGGGTGAGGCCAGGGCGCGCAG
>JAHWKR010000032.1:31647-39957 GCA_019347805.1 Methanobacteriota archaeon | reverse complement strand
CCCTGAGGTCAGGACGCCCGCCCCTTCACCATAGACGAGCTCGAGTCCGAACTCCGGTACAGGGAAGATGGTCGGCCTGTGCAGGGCGTCGCCGAACGCCTTGGTGAACTCTTCGTTGGTGATGACCTGGGGGGCCACGACATTGACCGGACCTTCGAGTGCTTCGTTCTCGATGCAGAACAGAAGGGCCCATGCGGCGTCGGTGCGGTGGATCCAAGGGAACGGTTGGTCGCCACTGCCGACCCGGCCGCCGAGTCCCAATTTGAACGGCAACATCATCTTGTCGAGGGCCCCGCCGCCCGTGTCGAGGATGATCCCTTGTCGGGTCGCCACGACACGCGCGCCGTACGCTTCCGCCGCGCGGGCCGAATCCTCCCAATCTCGGCAGAGGCGGGCCAGGAAGTCGTCGTCGGGGGGCGCGTCCTCGTCCACCGGTTCTTCGGGTGAGAGTCCATAGTAGCCGACAGCGCTCGAGGTGTGGAAGACCTTCGGCTTCACTTCCTGTTCGCCGCACCACAAGACGAGCCGTTCGTTCGTCTCGATGCGGCTGCGGCGCAGCTTCTCCTTGTACGACGCGGTCCAGCGGGAACCGACGATGTTGGCCCCGGCGAGGTTCATGACGGCATCATAGGGTCCTGGCGCGCGCAACGGTTCTTTCGTCGACCATTGTAGGTATCCCGCCGCATCAGGGAGATGGGGTGGTCTCGCGGCGCCGCGGCCGGTCACGGTCACCTCATGGCCCGCTTCAATGGCGAGCGGTACGAGGGCCGTGCCGAGGAATCCGCTGCCTCCGACGATGAGGATCTTCATCCGTGCCGCCTCCTTCGTCCGGTGGGCTCGCTGTTTCGCATGGTCCCGGGGCGACATCACGTCGGGGAAGACATAGGTGTCGGTCGACATGTTGCATGCGGCCGCTTCCTCCGTCCATCACCGGCTATCCCCTTTGTGGGATCGGTGGGTCCGCTTGTTCGGCGGTCGCACCGTGCGGTGCTTTCCGCGGACGGGTGATGATCGTCCAGGTTATGGCGAGGACGACGACGAAGACGGCGTAGAGGACGACCAGGAGCGTCACGAAGCGGGCGTCGAGGTAGACGAAGTCGATCATGACGAGGCTCATGAGCGTGAGGTTGACGATGAACGCGTGTTTCAGGAAGCGGATGTGACGGTCGCGGTCCATGTTGGCGGGTCTCCGTGGTCGTGGGGGATGAGGCGGTCCCGTGCGGGACGAGGAGGAGGCACCTTGGCCGGCTCGTCGTCCCGCCGAAGATAGAGGAGGGCGAGGAGGATGGCCGTGGTGGTACCGACCGCGAAAAGCATCATGGCGATCAGGCGCCGGACAGGTGTCGGATCGTACCAGGAGGAGAGGGTCGACTGTGTCGTCGGGTCGGCGCCGCCATCGAGGATCCCGTCGCCATCCGTATCGGCATCGTGCGGGTCGGTCCCCGAGGCGGCCTCTTGACAGTTCGTGAAACCGTCCCGGTCCGGGTCCTCGAAGCAGTCGACGATGCCGTCCCCATCGGTGTCCGGGTCGAGGGCGGAGGTCCGGGAGGTCCTTTCGTGCGGGTCGGGGAGTCCGTCCAGGTCCGCGTCGTCGGGACGGGACGCGGGGTCTTGAGGGTCGCTGTCGCTCTGCATCTCAAGACCATCGGCGTAGCCGTCGCGGTCGGTGTCGACGGCTTCCGCGTCGGTGCCGTATCGCGCCTCTTCGGAGGCGTCGAGGCCGTCTCCGTCATGGTCGAAGCCGCTCGTCGACATCTCGTCCGCGCCCGTCGACGACCACTGCAGCCGCAGCCAGGACGACCGGTCCGGACCTTGCCCGACCCAGGTCACACCGAGCTCGGTGGCGGGCCGGACCGTGAGGGTGAGGACATGGCCGGGCGGGATCGTGCCGCCGTCGACCGGAAGTGCGTACACGAGCGGCGTGTCGTCGGGGGCGCCTGTCGCTGCGGCGATCGGCCGGTGGACTCCGTTCGGGCCGATGTGGCCGAGGACGACCGTGATGCCTCCTTCGAGCGCGACCTGTACCGGGACGTCCAACGAGACGGTGGCCGTCCCCTGGAAGACGCGTTCCTCCTTCACGCTCCGTTCGCTGTACCAGGTCATCGATGAGGGCGAGAGCGGTGGTCCCACCGGCGTGCTGAGGATCTGTGCGACCGCCCGCTCTCCTGCGGGGTCCTTTTTCATGAGAAGATGCACGCCCGGGATGCCGTCGACATGGCCTTCGTCAGGGGTCAGGTGGAGGATGGCGCTCTCGTCTCCGCCGGTGCCGGCGGTGGTACCGCCTGCGACCATCGCAAGGATGAGCACCGACAGGACAGGGAAGGAAAGGCTCCGCATCCTGCCCCTCGGCCGCGTCCCGACTTCCATGAGAGGGAATAGGCGCAGGACCACCCCATAGGGTAACACGTTCATGGACGTCGGGGATTATGGCGGTCCTGCACCAGGTCCGTTGCCGACCTTGCCGGCTCCGAAGGAGCGAGGACTTAAGCGCGACAGGTCGGTCGCGCCGCCCATGCGCCACACCGTGGAGGCCGCGGGGACATTGCTCGAGGTGTTGGAGCGGATGCACCCGGGCGCATCGAAACGGACGCTGCGCACGATGCTCGACGTCGGGCGAGTGACGGTCGACGGGACGGTGGAGCGGCGCGCGAAGGCCGAGGTCCCGGCGGGTGCCACCATCGAGGTGGGTGCGAAGGTCTCGAAGCCGACCAAGGCGACGCCGGGCCCGAAGGTGCTGTACGAGGACGAGTTCGTCCTCGTCGCGGAGAAGCCACACGGCCTTCTCACGGTGGCGACCGACCAGGGGGCCGAGGACACGCTCTACGACCGCGCCTTCGAGCACGCCAAGCGGGCGCGCCGCGGTGGCCGCGTCTTCATCGTCCATCGTCTCGACCGGCCCACCTCCGGTGTCGTGGTCTTGGCCAAGGACGAGGAGACGAAGGAGGCGCTGCAGGCGGAGTTCGCCGAACGCGACGTCGAACGCGTCTATGCCGCGCTCGTCGAAGGCGTCCCCGCCGAGAAGGAGGGCAAGCTGGTCGCGCACCTCAAGGAGAGCAAGAGCCTACAGGTCTATGCGACGCCGGACAAGAAAGGAGGCCGTCGCGTCGCGCTCGATTATCGCGTCATGGCCGAGGGCGGCGGCTACAGCCTGGTGGAGGTGACGCTCGAGACGGGGCGCAAGGCACAGATCCGGGTCCAGTTCGCCGAGGCGGGCCACCCGCTTGCCGGCGATGCGCGTTATGGGGCGAAGACCGACCCGTTGGGGCGGCTCGGGTTGCATGCCATGCGGCTCGCTTTCGACCACCCGGCGACGGGCGAACGGATCGTCGTGGAGAGCCCGCCCCCCAAGCGGTTCTGGTCGGTGGTCGGTGGCCGTTCAGCGCCGACGGCGCAGGAAGAGCTCACCCCGGACGAGGAGTGAAGCGAGTTCACCGCAAAAGCGGCCATGTTCGGCCCTCCGAACCGGCTCGAAGTCCCTGGTCTCGACGTGGAGAAAAAGCAGAAACGGGGGAGGAAGGAAAAGGAGGGGCAGAGGAGCCTTCTACGCGCGCACCTGCACCGTCTCGAGCGCCTTGTCGCCGGGTGCGTCGAGGCAGATGGTCTCGATCATGAGCCGGGTGACGACGTAGGGGTCCATGTTGGCGGCGGGGCGGCGGTCTTCGAGGTAGCCCTTGCCGGCCTGGGCGGTGGCGAGGGGGATGCGGATCGAGGCGCCGCGGTCGGAGACGCCGTAGCGGAACTCGTCGATGGAGCAGGTCTCGTGGAGTCCGGTGAGGCGCTCGGTGTTGTGGGCGCCGTAGCCGCCGATGTGCTTTTTGTGCGCTTTGCCGAGCTTCTCGCACGCTTCTTCGATGACCTTGATGCCGCCTTCGGAGCGCATGGCCTTCGTGGAGAAGTTGGTGTGGGCGCCGGCGCCGTTCCAGTCGCCCTTGACGGGCTTGGGGTGGAGCGTGGCGTTGATGCCGAACTCTTCGCCGACACGGTAGAGGAGCCAGCGGGCGACCCAGAGCTGGTCGGAGACCTCGAGCGGTCCGACGGGTCCGACCTGGAACTCCCACTGACCGGGCATGACCTCGGCGTTGATGCCGGAGATGGCGAGGCCCGCTTCGATGCAGGCTGCGAGGTGCGCCTCGACGAGGTCGCGGCCGAACACTTCGTCGGCGCCGATGCCGCAGTAGTAGGGTCCCTGCGGCGCGGGGAACCCGTTTTCGGGCCAGCCGAGGGGCTGCATGCCGCGGAACATGGTGTATTCCTGTTCGATGCCGAACCAGCACTCTTCGCCGGCGGCCTTCTCGGCGATGGCGCGGAGCTTGGCGCGGGTGTTGGAGGGGTGGACGGTGCCGTCGGCGTTGAACACCTCGCACATGACGAGCACATGGGGGCCACCCCGGATCGGGTCGTGGAAATAGGAGACCGGGCGGAGCATGCAGTCGGAGCTGTGGCCGTCGGCCTGCATGGTCGAGCTGCCGTCGAAACCCCACTCGGGGAGGTCTTCCAGGGACCCGACCGCGTCGAGGGGGAGGATCTTGGTCTTGCAGCGGAGCTTCTGCGTGGGGCGGTGCCCGTCCATCCAGATGTATTCAGCGAAGACTGCCATGGTGCGCATCCCCTCCTTGGGGGCTGGTTACAATGGTATCGTGTGAGCGTCATAAACGTTACGTTTCAATCATATTACCATATATGACGAGACAAACGTTTCATATAGTTGGGTCGCTTTGGGGTTTTTGCGCCCCCAAGGAGACGCCGCCCATGAACGATGGAACAGACGTTCCCCAGACGCCCCTCGACGAGACCGACCGCATCCTCCTCGACGCCCTCCTCAAGGACGGACGTGCCAGCCACCGCGAACTGGCGGAACGTACCGGCGTCAGCCTCGCCACGGTGAACCGACGGCTGCACAAGCTCGAGGACGACGGCACCATCCGCGGCTACACCGCCCTCATCGACGCCGAGCGGGTCGGTTGGGGACTGACCGCCATCGTCGGCATGCGCATCGACAAGGGCCACCTCAGGACCGTCCAGGAGGACATCGCCAAGGACCCGCGCGTCTTCGGCGTCTACGATGTCACCGGCGAATGGGACGGCGTCATCCTCGCCCGCTTGCGCGACCGAAAGGACCTCGACGACCTCGCCAAGACCACGTTGTCCCACGCGCACGTGCAACGGACGAACACCATGGTGGTCCTCAAGACCGTCCTCGACGAGGCGGTCGTGCGGTTGCCGTGACCCCGGAAGATCGGCTGTCTGCGCTAGGTCTCCTTCCGGCGCTCGGCGATGGTCTTCCCGCCCCGCATGTAGCGCTCGGCCGGCAGCACCTCGACATGGACGATGACCCCTTCCCGTTTTGCGCCGAGCGCACGCACTGCCAGTTCGGTGGCGCCCTCCATGAAGGCCTGGATCTGCTCGTCGGTGGTGCCGGTCACTGTGGTGAGACGGATGGTGGGCATCGCGGCCGGGAAGCGGCGCCGGCTTGAAGTGCTTGTCCCGATGCGCACCCGCTCAGAGCTCCAGCTCGTCCCAAAGGTCCTCGAACCCCGCGACGAGGTCCTGTGGAGGTTCATGGTCGAGGAGGAGACGCACGACCTCCTCGCGTGCCCGCAGACGGACGCGTCGTTCGTTCCCGTCGCGGTAGCGTTCGACGAGACCCACCGATTCGAGCTTCTTGACCTGGTACGTGAGGGTGGCCGGTGCGATGCCCATACGGTTGGCGAGCTCGCCGAGCGTGAGGGTCTCCTCGAGAAGCAGATGCGCGACGATCTCGAGCGGACGCGCTTGCCGGAGCAGGGAGAGGCACTTGCGTTCTTCGCGCGAGACCGGGCCGACAGGCCTCGACACGCCGTCCGGACTCTGCACGGTAGCATAGTAACGGACGAAGCCCGCGTCGTTCTCCGCCTGCACCAATCCGGCACGAACCAGTTGCCGCAGGTGGTATTCGACGTTCGAGGGGGTGAGGCGGAGCAGACGGGCGATCTCGCGTTGATGCAGTCCCGGATGGTCCTCGATGAAACCGAAGACCAACCTGCGGCTCGTGCCTTCCCGGCCGTGGGCGGCGAGGACGAGGACGGCGAACTGCAACGCCCGGGCTTGACGCCGGGCGGGAGCATGCACCACCACCGCGGGGTTCATCTCTTGACCGCCGCCAAATAGATGGTGACGAGTCCGAGCGCCGAGAGGACCACCTGCCAGGTGAGGAGGTCGACGACGGCAAAGCCACGGAAGATGCCGTACGACGCGACGATCCCGCCGACGGCGAACCAACCGAACCCGGTCCCCAAGAGCGCCATCCGCGTGCGGCGTGACCGCCACCAGGCGAGGCCGGCGACGAAGGTCAGGGCGAGCGCGGTGAGCGTGTAGGCCGCGACGGCGATGCTCAACGTGCCGCTCACCAGGCGCGCCTCCTCCGGAACTCGTGGCCGACAAGAAGCGTCGTGCCGGTCAAGACGAGACCGTACACGAAGAGCTCTGCGTCGCCGATGAGATCCGGGGGAAGGTGCGTAATACCCACTTCGGGGTCGTGCAGGATGCGCATCCCTTGCGGGTAGGACCAGTAGATGATGGCCGATTCGACCGTCTCGCTGTGCGAGATGTGGACGCTCCAGCCGACGGGCACAGTGTCGCCGTCCACGATGGCCTCGGTCACCCAGCGCAGATAGGCCACGTCGTCGCCGTCCTGGCCGGCGACCGCGGGTTGGCCGTCGATCTCGAGCAGTCGGACCCCGCCGTCGACGGCCGCGGAGACCCCGATGGCGAGGCGGCTCTCGGGGTCGTGGAAGGGATGGTCGACGACCAGGATGTCGTACTTCGCGCCGACCTGTCCGGACGTGCCGAGGTGGAAGATGAGCGTCAAGGTGCCGCCGCCGGGGAGCGTGTAGGCGACCTCACGGGTGTCCGCGCCTTCGACGCCATGCTGGATGACCGGTTCCAGGTCGCGCACCGGGATGCGGTCGAGGACCGGCTCTCCGATGTCGTAGGCGCCGTTGCCGTTCTCGTCGAGATATTCCACCAGACCGTCGATGCGGCTCGTCAAGCCGGGCGTCTCGCTGTCGGTCTCGAGCTTCAGTTCGGCGGCGCGAGCGTCGAAATCGACGCGTGGACGGGGCGAATCGACGGTGCGCTCCGTGCGGAAGCCGTCGTCTGCGTCTTCGACGATGGCGGGAGCGGGAGCGGGTTCGCCGCCTTGGGTGCGGAGCGTGTCGTGTCCGCGATCAGGTCCCCTCGGCTGTCCTTCGTTTTTGCGGGCCGGCGCGTCGGTCGTCGTCCCTGGTGTGTCGTCGTGTCCGCGTTCGGAACGAGGCGGGTCGCGGCCTTGAGGAATGTCGTCCGGCCCGTTTCCTGCGGGCGCACGGCCGTGGGAATCCGGCCCGGCTTCATCGGCGCCACCACCAGCGTTCTCTGGACCACTCTGCGCACCGGGATCATCAGGCTTCTTACCGGCGTTTTCGGAACCACTCGGCGAACCCGCATCATCAGGTTTCCCACCTGAGTCCTCGGAACCACCCTGCGCACCAGGATCACCAGGCTTGCCACCGGAGTCCTCGGAACCACCCTGCGCACCAGGATCTTCAGGCTTCCCACCTGCTTTCTCGGAACCGTTCGACGACCCCGCATCATCACGCTTTCCGCCGGCGTTATCGGAACCGTTCGACGAGCCCGCATCATCACGCTTTCCGCCGGCGTTCTCGGAACCGTTCGACGAGCCCGCATCATCAGGCTTGCCGCCGGAATCCTTCGGACCGCCGTTGTCATCCCCGGATCCACCCTTGTGGTCACTCGCGACGACCGCCATGGACGAGGCGAGGACGAGTGCGGTCAAGACGAGGGTCACGAGGGACTTCATGGTGACCATGTTCAGGTCGATTCGGTCGGCGGGTTATGAAGGCGACTGATGGGCTTTTTCCGGTTTGACAAGGAAGGAGGGGCCGGAGCCCCCCGGGGGGAGGTACGTGTGGGGAGACGTCGTGACGGACGACCGGCCGTGGGCCTGGCAGGAACCCCGGTCGTCGACCGGTAGACCGGTCGTCCGTGACCGTGAGGGAGGAGAGGAAGGGAGGGGGGCGGCAGGACCGCCCGGGCCTCGCTTCTGGTGGGTGTGGTGGTGTTGGGAAGGTGCCCGAATGTTCGGGCGGTCCGGGGTCGGGTCCCGGACGCTCATCGGTCGTCCCGTGGGCGACCTGTCAGCGAAGAAAGATTGAACGGGCTTAAGCGTTCTTGGGCAGGTTTCGAAGTAGTGCGGGACGACGCTTCGCCGTCACGGCGGGAGGTCAGCTGGCTGCATGAACATGTCACTGTTTCATCCACAAGACAAGAAAC
>JAHWKR010000032.1:12253-31547 GCA_019347805.1 Methanobacteriota archaeon | reverse complement strand
GGTCCTGGAGATCCCCGCCGGTACTCCGGAAGGCGCGAAGGCCCACTTCGGGTTGCGGTTGCGTTTCGAGACCGACCCGGCGGACGTACGGCGCGACCAGGAGAACGACGTTCGGGGGTTCGTCCTTCTTGATGTGCGTCCCCGCAAGGGGTTCGAGGAAGGGCACATTCCGGGTGCTCGTTCACTGCCCTATGCCGACATCTCGCCGGAGACCGTCGCCGGTTGGAACCCGGACCTGCTCTATGTCACCTATTGTTGGAGCACCGCGTGCAACGCGGGCACAAAGGCGGGCTATCTTCTTGCCGACCTCGGGTTCCGCGTCAAGGAGATGATCGGCGGGATGGAGGCGTGGCGGAAAGAAGGCTATCCCGTCGATACGGGATCCGTCTGATCGTCTTGCGCGCCTGAACGCTTGGGGAGCGGCACGGGTGCGACGACGTGCACACCTGCGAGCGTGCGGAGTCGGTTGATGAGCCGGTCGATCTGTTCCCCCGCACCTTTGAGCACGACCTGTTCGAGGCATTCCTCTTCAGACAGGTGGTTGTGGACCAGGCTCTTGATGACGGGTTGGTGCTCATGGAGCAGCTTCGCCACATCGCTCTGCGCTTCATGGTCGTAGTAGAGCGTGACCGTGCAGGTCATGTTGCCTTTCAACACCTTCTCCTCCTCGAAGGATTGGAAGAGCCGTGCGATGCCGGCGCGGACGAGTTCACTTCGTCCTTTGTAGCCATGTTCCTGCGCCGAGCGGTCCACCTTCTGTAACAGACTGTCCGGCAGGGAGACGCTGACGACCCGGAGCCTGTCCTCTTCGGTCCTGCCCATCGGTGGTCCCCACTTTCCCGTGCTATTTATCCATGACGTAGGGCTGGCGCACCTCATGGGCACCCGTGACGCGATGCGATGGGACCCCGCGGTCTACGAGCGCTTCCGATCGGAGCGGGAGCGGCCTTTTCGGGACCTCGTCGCCGCACTCCCGCAACGACCGTACCGGAGGATCGTCGATGCGGGCTGTGGCACGGGGCGGACGACGCGTACTCTGGCGGAGCGGTTTCCGGCCGCCACGGTGACCGGTGTCGATGCATCGGCGGAGATGCTCCAGGACGTCGACCCTGCGCTCCGCCTCGTCCAGGCCGACATCCGTGTCTGGCGCCCTTCCGAGCCGGTCGACCTCGTGGTGGCGAACGCGGTCCTGCATTGGTTGCCGGGCCCGGAGGAGACCCTTCGGCATCTTGCCGGCTGGCTAGATGACGACGGGGCCCTCGCGTTCCAGGTGCCGGCGAACCATGAAGAGCCGAGCCATCGGATCGTCCGGGAGGTGGCGTCCGAAGGTGGATGGGCGGACCGTCTCCGGGAAGCCGAGTGGGGGGACCACGTGCTGTCGCTGTATGGATATGCGCGGGCGCTTCGAAGCGAGGGCTTGGAGGTGGAGGCATGGGAGACGCGCTACCTGCATATGCTCGAGGGCGAGGACGCGGTGCTCGAATGGCTTCTGGGGACGACTCTCCGGCCGGTCGCAGCGCTTCTCAGCGTCGAAGAGATGGCCCGGTTCGTGGCTGCTTTGCGGCCCCGTCTGCGGGAGGCGTACCCGTTGGAGGCCGGCAAGGTGGCGTTCCCGTTCCTGCGACGGTTCGGGGTCGCCTCCCACGGTCGCACGAGGTCCTGAGCCGACGCCGGCAAACGTTTTCAGCCGCGAGCGGCGTAGGTCGTATCGTGGACGGCCTCGCCGCTTTGCGTGCTCTCCCCCGTTCGTCCCTCTACACGGGTCTCGCGTGGGGCACCGGCTATCTGCTCCTCACGGGCCTGGTGACCCTGCTCCTGCCGAACACCCTCTTCACACGGATGACGCCCATCAGTGGCTGGGAATACCTGATGTGGCCGATCGCCGCCCTGATGGTGGGCGGGTTCATGGCCATCCGGGAGGGCATCAAGACGGCGGGCGTCGGCTGTTCCACCTCGGCGGGGGCCGGTGGCGTCGCATCGTTCATCGGGGTGTCGTGCCCGGTCTGCATCCATCTGTTCGTGGCACTCATGGGGACCGGGGGCGTGCTGACGTTCGTCGAGCCATACCGCCTCCACATCGGTCTTGTCGGTCTGGTGTTGCTCGTTGTCGCCCTGGCGCTCGTCCTGCGACGATACCTCATGGTGGCTGGGCAGAAGGGCGTTCCGGTGTAAGCTGCGTCTGCTGGTCGAGGACCGCAGACCGTGCTGTTCTTGGAGCAGCCCTGAGCAAGACGGTTTGGCGCGCGTCTGTGATCTGAGACCCGAAAGGAAACCCTGATAATCGCCGAAGTCGCCTTGCACCCGATGCGACTCGTCGCGGTGTCGATCGTGCTCGCCCTGTTGTTCTCGGGCTGCACGACCCTGTCGACCTCACCCGCCGGGGACGACCTCTGTTCCCACGTCCCATCGCCTTCACCACGCCCCACGGCCGCCGGTGGGACGCCGCTGCCGACAGACACGGAAGAACCGACACCGGGTCGGACGCCAGCCTACGCGCCGCCGCCGATCGCCGAAAGTGGATGGGAGGTGTATCATTCCTTGGAAGGCTCACGCTTCCACGAGACCGGCCTCCACCAAGCGGTCATCCGGGACCAGGAGGAATGGACCTGCTTCTGGAGGATCCATTCCCATGGTGGTGTCCTCTTCCATCCGGTCGACTTCGATGAAGACACGATTCTGGTGATCACCCTGGGCCCTCAGCCGAGCGCCGGCCATGCCATCCACTCGGTCGGAATCCAAGGGACTGAGCACGGTTTCGAGGTGCGCTACGAGCGGGTCCGACCGGCGCCGGAATGTGCGCTGGAGGGCGAACGTGCGGACGCGCCGATCCCGACCCTACTCATTCGCCACCGTCCCGCGGACCCGCTTCCGTATTCGTTCAAGGAGACCGGGGTGCGCACCTGGTATTGCGTGCCGATGCAGGAGAACGTCACGGAAGGGGCGCCTGTCCGCTTCGACGAGGTCGCATCGCAGCGACCGTTCGGGGGGGATCTCAGGGATTTCTCCGACCCGGCGGTCATGGTCCTCGAGGCACCCGAACCTTGGCATCCTTATCTCGGCGACCTGTTCAGCGATGGCGGGGACATCGAGGATCGGTTCGATGAGGCGTTCCTTCTTGTCGCCACATCGGGCGCACGACCGTCGTTCGAGTACGACCTCGAGATCCGCTCCCTGGAACGGAACGACCACGGTCATCAGCTCCGGCTTGAAGAGACCCGACCCGGTGCCGGGTGTCCCGTCACTCCGGCCATCTCGTCCCCCTCCGTCTTCGCCTGGGTGCCACGTGATGATGCACCGCCGAAGGTCGAGGCCACTCTCGACGTGGAGCAGGTCGATTGTGGGGAACCTTGAAGAGGCATATTTGTTCCGTTCGCGCATTCACGTTTTCCTGGCCCGCGTTCGGGGCAAGGATGGACGGAGGGAGCGACATGACAACCCGACAAGGCCGATCCGGGCAGAGTGGCGTTCTCGACAACTTCATCCGCGTGCGTAGGCCTCGGTGGCGTCCGCATTGACCCCTCAGCAGACCTTCGATGGGAAAGACCGCCTCTTCCGGGGCCACCTCTATCCGGCCATCCTGTTCCTTGCCTATGCGGTCCTCTGGGTCGTCCTCGCTGTCCGGCCGGTGGATCGTCTCGTGTGGGCGAGCGAGAACGCGCTCGTCGTCGCGGCCGTCCTCCTCCTGCTGCTGACGTCTTCCCGTTTCCGGTTCTCGGATCTTTCCTACACGTTCATCTTCTTCTTTCTCATCCTGCACGCTGTCGGGGCCCATTTCACCTACCCGGAGGTGCCGTTCGACCTCGACCTCTGGTCCTCGACGCGCAACGACTACGACCGCATCGTGCACTTCTCGTTCGGACTGTTCCTCGCCCTGCCGGCGCGCGAGGTCTTCCGCCGCATCGCGGACACCAAGGGGTTCTGGTCGTTCTATTTCCCGTTCGAGCTCACCCTGGCGTTCTCGGCGCTCTTCGAGATGGTGGAATGGGGCACCGTCGCCGTCATGGCCCCCGACTCCGGAGCCTCCTACCTCGGTGCCCAGGGTGATGCGTTCGATGCCGTCAAGGACGTCGCCATGGCCGGGCTCGGGGCCGCCTTGACGATGACCGTCGCCGCCGTCGTTTCATGGCGCCGCCGTCGCAGACGCTTCGAGGACGAGTTCGAGGAGAGCCTGCGCATCAAACGACCCGACCCCGACGAAGACGATTGACGCGCCGAGGGTGGAACACTTCATAGCCCACGGCCCGCTATGCACGCTTGTCGTCGTGCCCTCAGCCTCGTGATGGCGCCCTACTGCGTGTGGGGAGTCCGCCCAAGTGATCCTGGCCGCTGCGACGGCATCCATCTCCTTTCGTGGCCGCGGCCCCCACGGCCCCCGTTCGCCCAACCCAGCCGTTCGTCCCGACCACCACAACCGTTTTGTGGGGGCTCCCGCCCCTTCCCTCTTGGTCCCCATGCTCTCCTTACGCGTCCCGCTCGTCCTGGCGTTGTTCCTGACAAGCACGCTCGCCGGTTGTCTCTCAGACGACCCGGCACCCCGCCCGAGCATACCCGATGAGGTCCCGGGGGCGGTCGACCTTGTGGCGGGGGACGTCTTGGACGGCCTCACACGGCTCACCGGCCTGCGCGAAGAGCCCATGAAGATCGATGTCGATGTCACCATCAACGTGGTGCTGGTCGGCTTCGACCCGACCCACATCGACACCGAAAGGATCGAAGCGGGACTCCCCAAGGACTACTCGCCCTCCATGGTCTATACGCCGGTCCGGGAGGAGGGCTACCGCTCGGGCCTGCGCACGAATCTCGACTACGCCTTCCATCATGCACCGGACGCCTTCGCCGACGCCCTCTTCGGGTTCTATCCTGAGGCGGCCCGCGAGATCGACATCCCCCGTGATGGCGGCGCCCTTAGTGAGCTCGACGTCTACGATGCGATGTACGGCCTGGGCCGCGCCGATTCGGGTAGCATGTACCTCGTCGACGCCGAGCGCATCGAGACCTGGTTGCACGAGAACCGCGACCTGCATGGCCTGAGCTTCGCCGAACCGGAGCACACGATCTTTTTCCTCGACCCATGGACCAAGCACAAGCCGTTCGCGGACGCCTATCACCACTACGAGTTCGCCAACGACACCCGGGGCGGCGCCCAGACCAAGAACATGCGCGCCTGGGGCGGGACCTACGACTTCTTCTTCATGGATCTCGCTGCGGCGCCGAACTGGGAGATCAACGACAACTCGGGCATCACGAAGGCGGACGGCATCGGCGGCATATCGGCGCCGGTCTTCGCGCCCGAGGGCACCGCCTACAACGACCCGCCCATGTGGCACTACGACGGCGACACGGCGATCATCGGGAAGGGACCGCTCGAGAAGACGGTGGTCCTGTCGGACCGCATCGCGTACGGCATCGACATCGCGGTCAACCTGCGCATGGTCGGCGATTACGCCAACCGGCCGGTCTACAAGGAGACCTACTTCATCAACGTCCATCTCTGGCACGACGGCCGCAGCGTCTTCCCGAAAGAGGGGCTCGACTCCTTCCTCGACCCCGAGGCGCTCTTCGAGGGGCTTCAGAAGGAGATCCCGTGGGCCAACGTCACCGGCAAGATCACCACCTATGTCGCCCCCGAGGACGACCCGGGGATGGACCGCGCGCTCACCGACGCCAAGGCGCAGGGCGGCGGGACCTACATCCCGATCAATCCGGTCTACGAGTACATCGACGCCAATTCGGAGCGCTACCGCCAGAACGACCCTGAGGTGTTCGATGTCATGGCCCTGCTCTTCATCCTCGAAGGGCACTACACGTTCGTCCTGCCGCTCGTCGTCGGTGGTGTCGCGTTCTCCGGACCCGACGGAACGGCATGGGGCACCATCTCCAGCTTCAACGACCAGCACTACATATCGTCCGGCATGGACAAGGAGGACATGGCGGAGTCGCTCATCGGCATCAACGCCCACGAGATCGGTCATTTCTTCGGCCTGACCCATGCCCATGACGGCAGCATGCGCACCAAGGACGGCTATACGTCGGGCCGCTTCATCGACCACACCTGGTCGTCCACGAACACCGTCATGAGCTACCGCATGAGGCCGGTCTCCTCCGATGTCTTCCATGTCGACATCCTCGCCCGCGGCCACACCCTGGAGAACCTTGAGCAGACGTTCCACAACGCAGAATCGGTCTACCGGACGCTCGATGCGGCCGGTGTCGCCAAGCTGCCGAACGATGTGCGGGCCGAACTGGAGACGGCCACGAACGGCCACAACGAGGCGCGGCGCCTGTTCGACACGGGCCGCTATGTCGACGCCGTCTATGCCGCCATCGACGCCCGGCGTGCGAGCGAACACGCTCTGGAGATGACCACCGTCGCCGAGCACACCTATTCTGCGGCTTCGTGGGAGACGACCGGCGTGAACTCGGTCGGCTACAAGCACGGCGTCATCTGGAACCCCGCCGCAGTCTCTCCGACCGGTGTGCGGTTCGACTACCGACCCATCGAGATCGGTGAGGACGCGGAGTGGGTGACGGTCCGCGCCGAGTGGGACAACAGCGCCGGTTCGTGGGGCGACTTCTTCATCGGTTGGGCCACCTCGCCGTCCGAGACGGTCGATGTCGGTCCGGTCCCGTACGGCTTCCCGCTCAGCCTCGGCGGCGGCATCCATGACGACGCGAAGGAAGGGCCGCTCGATGGCAAGGTGGTGCGCGCGTTCCACCTCGACCTCGACATGTTCCCCAGCCTGCGTGGCACGACGCTCTACATGGGCGCCGGGACACAAGGGAACGCGGTGAACGGCGCCTACGCGGTCGAGGTCCTTGTCACAGACCGGGTCCACGCCGATGCCGAGCGGAAGCCGGATGCGACCGGTGCCCCCGCCGCGGTCCCGATGGACCTCACGTTCGCGCCCCGCCACACGATGCAGGACGCTGTGAAGGCGGGCGTCGTCGCGACCGCATGAGCTAAACGACCGGTTCCATGGGGACGGGCTCCGCGTCGTCGAGCGGAGCGGGTGTCGTGACCAAGCCGAGGATGAGCCCTCCGACCAGTTCCAGGAGGACGAAGCCGATGAAGATGAGGAAAGACACGCCGGTGCCGCCGAAGTTGGCGATCGAGCCGCCGACGATGAAGTGACCGACGGCGACGGCGATGACGAACGACCATGCCACGCCCTTGCGGTCGGCAAGGAACCGGGCGATGACGATGGCCAGCGGAACGCCGAGGAACGCGATGGGGAGAAGCGGCAGGATGTCGCCCGGCGATTCGACCGACGGGAACGGCCCCCAGACGAGCCCAACGAGTTCGGACGGGACGAGCGTGCTCGCGAACAGGGCCCCGAAAAGGAGACCCGCGCGGGCTCCAGAGCGGCCCCGGTCGAGGAACGAGCGTCGGTAAGCCCAGCCGACCAGCGCGCCGATCGCGACGACCCAGACGGCGCCTTCGACGAAGACGGCGGTGACCGGTGCGACGAAATACCAATGGTAGACGCCGAAGCCGAGCATGCCGACGGCAGCGATGAGCATCCCGGTGTAGGTCGGCTTCAACGACCTCATGATGGCCATCGCGGGTACTTGATGGTGACGTTGTCGTTCACACCTGCTGGCGTCTCTTCTCCAAGTCATCCGCCTGCGTCTCGATCAGGAACCGGTCTGGTCCGTCGGGACCACGAAAAGGTTGTATGCTCCACCCTTTCCCCGTCTGTGGATTCCACCCGCCCACTCCGACCGCTGGACATCCGCCTTGCGGCCCAGGTGGCGCTCGGGGCGACGACACTGGCCGTCCTGGTCTGGTTCGGGATGGACCCTCAGAATTGGTTCTTGGCTTTGTTGTTCTTCCTGGTCATCCCGTGGCTGTGGCGTCTCGTCGGTTCGCCCCTTTGGCCGCTTGCCATCATGGAAGGGTCGCTGCTCGCCTTCACGTTCGGCGTGACCACTTATTGCGAGATCGTTTCGTGCCGGATCCATTATTCCGATCCATGGCATTTCCTCGGGGACATGATGATGGTCACCTTGGTCTTCGGAGGGATCGGCTTGCTGCTGGCCTCCTTGCCCACGTTCTCCAGGCGCATGGACCGCAGCGACAAGACCTGGAAGGGCCGTGTCCTGGTGACAATGGTCCTCGGCGCCGCCACCATCGCGCTGTTCTTCGTCGTCATGACCGCCACACCGGAGGTCCTGCTTTTCGCGGTCGAGGACCTCCCGTTCTTCTATGCGCTCATAGTATGGGGGATTCCGCTTGCTGCCGCCCTCGCGACCGGGGTGTGGTTGAGGTCCGTCCTACCGGCCGTCATTGCGGCTGCCGTCGCCTTCGTGTTGATCTTTTTCGTCTTCGGGCGTTGTGATGCCCTGGAGTGTCGCTCCCCTGATGCTGCCGACCATCCTTTGGTCGTCATCGTCTTCCTTCTTGCGGTCGGTCTTGCTGGCATTGTCGGCCGCACGTGGCGGCGTCTGGACCGACGTGGACGACCGGTCCCCGGTGAGGACGACGCGTGAGCGGACTTCCGACGGCCTAGGCCTTCCGCATCTCCTCCAGGTCGCCACGGCCACTCGCCTTGGTCTTCACGAATGTGTCGTTCTGAAGATCCTCGATGGCCTTCTCGAGCTCTTTCTGCGTGTTCATGACGATCGGGCCGTACCAGGCGACCGGTTCCTTGAGCGGACGCCCGGAGACAAGGATGAAGCGCACGGGCTGGCCGGTGGTCTCGACGCGCACGAGGTCCCCTTCCTCGAAGATGATGACCGAGCGGGCGCCGAACGGGTCACGTCCCTCCTCGAACCGCGCTTGGCCGTCGAGGACATAGGCGAACGTCCGGTCGCCTGCAGGGACGCGGTGTTCGAAGACGCGGCCCGGCTCGAGTCGGACATCGAGGTATTGCGGGTCCACCTGGATGTTCTTCACCGGCCCTTCGTTGCCGAGGTATGAACCGGCGATGACGCGCACGATGCTGCCGTCTTTTTTGACCTCGGGAATGTGCTTGGATTGGAACTCCTGGTAAAGCGGCGTCGACATCTTGTCGTCCGCCGGGATGTTGACCCAGAGCTGCATGCCACCCATGACATCCTTGCGTCCTTTCGGCATCTCTTGGTGGATGATGCCGCTTCCGGCGCTCATCCATTGCACGTCCCCCGGGCCGATGCGCCCGGCGTTGCCGAGGCTGTCGCCGTGTTCGACGTAGCCATCCAGCATGTAGGTGACCGTCTGGATGCCGCGATGCGGGTGCCATGGGAACCCGGCCTCGTAATCGGCTGGGTCGTCGGAGCGGAAATCGTCGAGGAGCAGGAACGGGTCGAGCTTCGGGACCTCGTGTGCCCCGAAGGCGCGCTGCAAGCGGACTCCGGCACCTTCCATTGTCTCGTTGGTCCCGAAGACGTCTTCGATGGTTCGACGCGAGAGGTCAGGGTCGGCCTGGAGCGGCTTCGACTTGTCGGGTGGGACGTAGTGTCGTTCCGGGTCACCGGCACCTTCGGCGGGACGGGGGGCCATGAAGGGGCGAACGCGGACCCTTTTGAAGGCTTGACTGAACGGGCACGGTCGGCGGCAGGAGTCCACCGTCTCGGGCCCTAGGAGTTTTGAACACCCTGCGGTTTGACGGCGACATGGGGCCCGAGGAGCGGAAACGCATCGCGGTGACCTTCTTGGAGGAGGCCGCCGCCGGACGTGCTCGAGCTGCGAAGGATCGGTTCGTGGCGCCGGCTTGCAAGCACCACAACGCCTACTTCCCGGCCGGGATGGGCGCGCTGACTGAGGCGATGGACGAGGCGGCGAGGGAGCATCCGGACAAGACACTGGACATCCTACGCGTCATCGGCGAAAACGACCTTGTTGCGGTCCATTCGTGTTTCAAGCGGCATCCGGATGACCGGGGGTTCGCGGTGATGCACATCTTTCGTTTCGAAGACGACAAGATCGTCGAGTTCTGGGATTTCGGGCAGCCGGTCCCCGAGGAGATGCCGAACACGGACGGCATGTTCTGAAGCCGATCGACCACAACGGTTATTCAAACCGTCTGGTATCGCTCGCCCATGGTCCCGTCCCACGCGTGTCTGGCCGCCTTGCTCGTCTCCGTCGTGGCGCTCTCCGGATGCGTCGGCTCGGATCCGGAACCGGTACCCGAGGTGCCGAACGTCGAGTCGCGGTCACCAGAAGGCCCGCACGTCGCGTTGGACGGGAACATGACCTTCGTCTCGTCCGTGGTCGGACCGGCCGTGCATTATGGCGTCGGTCTCTATGAACCGACCATCGACGTATCCGGGTCGGGTGTCATCTACATCAGCGCGCACACCGCCGGCGTCGATACGACCGGTGCGCCTGCGTTCTTCAGTGATGACGATGGCGCGACGTGGAAGCAGTTGCCGTTCGCGGGACCCGTGGTCGCGCCCGAACCGGTGCATGGCGGGACGCCGCCACCGAGCGACGAGATCTTCATCGTCGCCGGTGATGATGGACAGGCGTGGGGTGTGGACATCACGCTCCTCACCTTCCCGGTGAACGGTTGGTGCGACGACGGCGGGCGCCACTGCCATCACAATCCGAACGCCTACGAGCGAACGGACACGTTGTGCAGCCCGGTGAGCCTCAACGACCGTCCATGGGCCGCCTACGCCAACGGCACGCTCCTCATGGTCAACAATCCTGGTGGCGGTCCGGTCCAGGTGGGAGCGATGCAGGTGCCGCCTCCCGCCTATGTCGGACTGGCCAATCCCGTCACGGGCCCGAAGTGGAACATGTGCGCATCGAGCGGCGGTTCCATCCCGGGCATCCCCGACATCCGAGACGACGGGTTCTTCGCCGTCCCGCAACGTCAGGGCGACGCGTACGTGGTCGTGACCGGCTATGCCGACGATGTCATGGCGGTGGAAGAACGCAAGGTCTTCGACTACTCCCATGTCGAGGTCAGCGAGATCGGACAATACGGCCAAGCGGTGTTCGATGCGGATGGGACGATGCTCTTCGGCGCCATGAGCAACAGCGCCGATACGGCTGGTCCCGGGTCGGGCGGCATCCAGCTGGCGGTGAGCCACGACGACGGCGTGACGTTCGAGACCCATCGCTATGACTTCCCGCAACCGGTCAGCTCCATCTATCTCGACGGCAACAAGCACGGCCCGGGTGCGCTCATCAACTGGGGCCAGGTGGACGGCGACAGGACCGACTGGTACATGGGCCACATCATGGTCGACGAGATGGGCGAGCCGGTCATCCGCAACGCCACGCTCGCGGTCGACGACGGTCCCGACGCATCACGCCATGTGCAAGGGGCGGCCCTCGGGCCGGACGGCCGTGGCTATATGGTGATGTCCGAGGTGTCCGGCAACGACCGGATGGAGTCCCTGGAGCAGGCGGGAATGACGCCGATGAGCGTCGTGGTACAGGCGGACGGCCCCAGGCTCCCTGTGCTCGACGTCGCCACCGCTGAGAACAGATGAACGCTGTCTCCTGTCCGTCTGTCCACAGGGAAGGGTTATCTACCGCCTGTGCCCCGTCCCTGCCGTGCGCATCCGGTCTCCGAGGTCACACGTCCGTATCCTGACCCTTCTCGTCCTCCTCGTCTCGAGCGCTCTTTCAGGGTGTCTCGGTGACGAGACCACGACGCCCGCGGAGGTTGTCGAAGAGCAGGTCGCGGAACCCGATCTGGTCGCTCCGGACGGCCGCGATCTTGCCACCGAGCTGACCGCCGAGGACGAACTGCCCGCGCCGGTTTGGCGGGTCGGGGACTGGTGGGGCCTCCACTTCTATTTCGGCAGCGATCCGGGTAACGGCAATCACGTGAACGCGGTGGTGACCGAAAGCGCATCCGATGAGCATTACCTCGCGACGGACGACCAGCAAGTGGCGAAATTCCAAGCCCTGAGAGACCTGCCGGTCCTGGGGGCCATCGGCGCCGATGACCTCTCCTCGACCGGGTTCGGCGGTGACTGGGATCTTCTCGAGTTCCCACTCAAAGACGGTGCCACCTGGACCGGAGAGATCCCCAACATCGCGTTCGACATCCTCCCCGAGGGACAGGTGCCGATCGATTTCACGGCGACCTACGTCTCGGAGATCGACATCGACGGCAAGAGCGCACCTGGATATGTCGTCGAAGGCATGACAGAAGACGGCACCTTGATCGTCAGTTACACCTACGCCCCGGCCGTGCGGTGGTTCACGAGTCTGACGGTCTACGATATCGACCCCGAGCAGGATCCCCTCGAGTTCACCGTGATGCTGATGGGCCATGGCCGCGACTGGATCGGGACGTACTATATCGACGAGGCGACGGTACTTGTCGAAAATTTCGACGGCTCCGGTTTTACGGACGTACCCACGGAGGGTGGCGAGCCCTTCGCGAGCGTCTCGCCCCACGTCACGTTCACCGTCTCGGCCGAGGCCACCTATGTCTTCGGGTTCGTCGGCAATGTCGCGGTCTTCGGCGCCCGAACGACCATACTCTTTCCGCCCGAGGGCGACCCGCGGCACTACGAAGCGGTCGGCGCCCCGGAACAAGGTGTGGGGACCCGCATCGACGAGCCCGCGATCGCCGGCGAGTGGCGACTGGTCACCGCAGGGGCCGGAGCCGCCACCTTCAGTGAAGTGTTCCTCGTCGGACTCGTCGAGACGACGGGGACACTCTGAGGCAACAACGCCACATCCCGGCCAGTCCAGCTGTTTTTCGATCGGCCCGCCCTCTCCGAGCGCCGAAGGCGCGAAGTACTGGGGGGGACCGCTGGAGCGCGAGCCCGAAGGCTCGCGCGATTCAGTGGGCCCGCCCTCTCCGAGCGCGAAGCGCGAGGTACTGGGAGGGACCGCTGGAGCGCGAGCCCGAAGGCTCGCGCGATTCAGTGGGCCCGCCCTCTCCGAGCGCGAAGCGCGAGGTACTGGGAGGGGCCACTCGACTGCCCGCGCTCACCACAGGTGAGCGCAAAGGAGAGTGGGCCCGCCCAGGCTCGCCCTCCCAACAGGAGGTTCGCAAAGTCCCGGTCGACCTGGAACTGGTTCTGTCTGTCCAGGACGAACAGGGTGAATGGACCGAGCCGACGCGCCAGAAGGTGCGCGTCTACGCGCCCGCGCGTCGCGGCCAGCCCTACGTCGTCACCGCCGAGGGTGCATCACGTCCCGCCACCGACTACCACCCCGAGCTAGGGGACCGCCTGGTGGGGGGTCGAGCGAAACGCCGATGAAGACCACGCGACCGCCGAAGCGCCGAGACATCGACGTCCTCGAGCGCCGCGCGCGCATCATCCACCAGCTCGACGACACCATCAAGCACGGTGCCAAGCTCGAGGAGCGCGACGATGTCCTGGCCCATCTCAAGATCACCGACGACGATCGCGAGTGGATCCTCAAGGAAGAGGTCTGGCCACGCCGGCACCAGGTGCTCAGCGAGCCTCGAGGACGAACGACCTGATTTGGTGACCGATGCAGGCCCCGAATTTCCAGCTCGTCAACCAACTCGTCAACCAACTCGTCGCAAATTTGGTCTGGCTCCTATTCATCGACCTGTGTTTCACGCTCAGGTACGTCTATTATTCATGGAAAATACGCCGCGCCGAGCGCAGAATCGGTCGCGAAGTCTTACACTCACTAGGCATGCCCAGATCCCGGCGAAGGTAACCTCGCCAGGATAACCCTGCAGCATAATTCCGCTGCACTTGCCTAGTGGACACGCTCGAAAAACGGAGACCCACCGTGAGGCAGATCCCGCGCGCCAAGAACGCCGCATCCAGCCAACGCGAACGGGTACGATCCGTGCCGCGAACACCCACCAGCAAGCTCCCAGCGAGCCAGGAGGCTGTAAAAACGTAGGTCGCACAGCAGACCCCCGCGCCTCCTCGAGACGGGCGCGCGCGGTAACGCGCGCGACCGCAGGGGGTGCGGGGGACCGGAGTCCCCCGCAGCGCGCGCCCAACCGCGCGCGGCCGCTTCGTTCCATCAACACCGATGGACCTAGTGGATACGCTGTTAGCGCAGGGTACTGAGTGAGGGGGTCCGGGGGAGAAATCCGCGCCCCCCCGCATCTTTCCGCGCTTATCCGAATCCGAATAGGAAGAAAGGGATGAAAAATGGCCGAATCCAGCTACAAATTGCGAGGAAGCATCGAAGACAAGATCCGCGAAGTCGAAGCCACAGGTGGTTTCAAATCACGCACCGAAGCCCTCACGCACCTCATCGAGACCGGCTACAAGCACCTGGCGCCCGACACCATCTATTGCCAGCGCCAGCACGAGGATTTCCTGCGCGAGCTGCCCGAGGAGATTGCAGACGTCTACCGACTCATGTGGGGCTGCGTCGTCCCCGTCCTGAAGTGCCATCCGATCATACACATGGACGTCCACGAGGAGTTCATGCAGGACGTCAAATGGGTCAAGGCGCAGCTCCTCCAGGCACTCGACCGCCGCTTCGAGCGTCTCCGCGATGACGCACGGGACGAGCTCGCCCGACAAGCGGGGGTGACGGCGTGAACGGCTGCTGCAACGCCGACGGCCTCGCCTTCGACGACTTCGAGGGCGCTCCCGTCCGCTGCCCCCTCCACAACCCAGACCCGGACCTCGAGCGGATGTACCGCCGGCCACCGACCCAGTACGACGACTTCGAGGGCCTCGCGTTCGTCCTCGCCTCGAGGCTGAGCGCATGACCGGTTGCGAGATCTGCAGCGACCCGCTCCCGATCGACTCGGACGATACGGTCTGCCGGCAGTGCGTCCAGGACGTCCACACGGCCGTCATGCCGGCCCAGGCCCGGGACCACGACGAGAAGGCCCGCCAGCTGCGCCTGGAGCGCCTTACGGAGCTCATCGCCCGGACCCCTCTCTGCATCGCCCTCGGCGAGCGCAGGCTCGTCTGCGGTCACGTATGGCGCCGGAACCATCCCCTCGGCAAGGGCGGCCCCAGGATCCACGTCTGCGAGCGCGACACAGGCCCCCGGAACAGCCGCCGGCACCGCTGCCCCTGCGGCCACACCAAGCGGATCGAGAGGATCCTCAGCCCACGCCCCGACGTCCAGGCCCACCTCGACGACCAGGTGCGCGAGATCCGCCGTCAGACGCCCTAGGACCCGTGCTTAGAACCTGTTTAGAAACACCCTTCCTGTATAGTGGATCCACACCCCCCCACGGGGCCGTCCCGGCACGAGTACCGACCACGTCTGCCTCCTGGACGACACCACCCCGAGACGTCTTTAGAAACACCAAGACGCCCCTGTTTAGAAACCGCTCCAAGAACACACACGCTGTTTAGAAACGAGACGTCCCAGACGTCCGCTTCTCCGTTGTCGACCACTTTTTAGTAACCCAGTGCCATCTGTATAGTTTGGATGCCGCCCCAGTACCGCGTCGTTCTCCAGACCCGACGTTTCGGGATCTGGTGGACGATCGCGCTCTTCGACCCGCTGAGGTTGCTCCACAGCCTTACGGAGGCCCTACGTGCCCGAGTCCATCACTGGAGAACAACGCGACAAGACCGTGGCCCTGCGCAAGGAGGGCAAGAAGTACCGGGAGATCGAGGCCGAGACGGGCCTCAGCCAGATGACGATCGCCAAGGTCCTTCGGGAGGCCGGTATGACGCGAAAATCTTCGACGACAGCGGAGACGGCGGAACCGGACCCGTCGACTTCTGGGACTGATCTCACACCCCGCCCGGGCAGCGAAGCGATCCGCGAGCTCACACCCGCTGCAGCTCCAGCTGCGCCGAACCAGGCCAAGGCCCCGACGAAGGGCGAACGTCCCGATCCGAACCAGGTCTTCACCTGCACCAAGTGCGGCACCGATTTCCGCGAATGGGACGGCGAAGAGCCCTGCCCCGCTTGTGGAGGCACACCCTGATGACCAGCAACACACCGACACCGAAGGATCCCCTCGAGGCCGCCGCGCTCGAGGCCGCCAAGCAACCACGTCGCGGCACCGGCGAACACCTCCTCTCCCGCCTCCTCTCACCGACCGAGAAGAGACCGGAACAGTTCAAGGGGGCGCTGACGGCGCGCGGCGTCAACTGGCTCCTCGACAAGCGCACAGGCCGCGCCAAGGTCGCCGAAGAATGCGAGGTCGGACAGTCGACCGCGCTGTGCGTCGACGCCCTCATGCCGACCGGCCTGCCCGGCAGCAACTCCCCGATCGGCTACCTCGGGACGGCGCTGTTCCGCTACGTCTCCAGCCTGGTCGCCGACGACCCGGTGCCGGAGGCGAAGAAACAGTGAGCCCTGATGCCGAGGACGACGTCCCACCGGAGACGCCCGCCGGCGTCCCCCCGCAGGCGCGGTTCTATCCAGCCGCCGAGGTCGCCAAGTTCGTCGACAAGGCGATCCACGAGGCCCTCGAGCACGCGGCCTACCAACGCATGGCCGGCGCCACCGATACCGTCATCGACGTCTACGAAGCCGGCGAGGGGTTCGGCATCGTCGTCTACGGCAAGGGCGCCAAGAGCCTCCGATACCAGATCCAGAAGGTCCTCGACCGGCGACTCAAGCGGAAGACGGTGGTGCGACAATGAGATCCGGCGTCCGTGTGATCAAGAAGGGCTCCCGGGCTGAGATCCGCCGCATCGTCATCCTGTGGGCCTGGGTCGTCCTCGGCGTCACGACAGGCGCGGCCGTCTACGCCTACCGCCACCGGTACACGGACGTCGACACCAAGCGGGACGACGACGGAGGGGAGCTCGTCCGGAGATGAACGGCCACGTCCTGCTCACCGGGGAGACACAGTCAGGCAAGACACATTTCGGCAACGTCCTGCACCGCGAGTTCCCCGGTGTATCGATTTTCATCAATACGAACGGGGCTCGCGTCTACGGCCACAAGACACAGGGCACCTCCGAGTTCGCCCGCGCTGTCGTCCGCTCGAGGAAAGTGAACGTCCTCATGCCCGAGGACCCCGTCGCCCGCATGCGCATCCTCGACGAGATCAAGGACCGGATCTTCCGCTGGGCCAAGGCCAAAGACCACTACGACACCCCCTGGTGCCAGATCATCGTCGACGAGGCGCAAGAGTACAGCCACGAGAAGCGCATCAAGGGCGTCCCCGATGCGGTCCGATCGTTCGCGACCCGTGGCCTCGGCATGGCCGGCGTCCGCCTGGTCGCCATCACACAGTACCCCGCCACCCTCAACACGACCACACGCACCAACCTGCCGATCCGGGTCTTCTTCGACCCGGGCGATGAAGGCATCCAGTTCTGGCGCAACAAGTCGACGCCCCATATGGATGCGATCGCCGAGCACACGCGCCAGAAATACAATTTCGCGATCCATCACAAGCGCGACGTTCGACTGTACACAAAGTTGTGACGCGGGTTTCTAAACAGGTTTCTAAGCACCGCGACCAGTTTAACTAATTCAGTGCGCAACGGTAGGGGCAGGAGCACTCTCCATGGCCTCCATCGTACCAAAAGAACAGATCCCGACCTCGATGGGCGGGCTCAAGCGTACGGCCATGAGCGCAGTCGGCTACGGATTCGGTGGCCTGGTCCTCGTTGCGGGGATCGGTCTCGGAGTCATGTCGCTGCCGTTCGTGGCTCGTGCGCCCGGCGTCGGACAGGCGCTCAAGGCAGGCATCGGGTTCATCCGCCCTGAGGGCAACGGAACCCGCAGCAAGGACCAGTTCCACACGCGGATGGGGGCCTGATTTAGATGGCCTCTGGACAACTCGCGGGAACCGTCGGTCTGCACGTGGGCAAGAAGCCGCACCAGACACGCACCCTCGGACGTGGTGAGTCGACCATCTTCGACAACGACGGAGGGGCGGACCCGTACTACATCAACGGCGTCGGTCGACCCGACGACGACGGCACTCCCCTCGAGATCGGCGACGGGCCTCACCTGTTGCCGGGCGACAACCTCTACGTGTCGCTGAAGAACAACTCGACGTCGGACATCGTCGACAGCGACGACACCTCGGCAGTACTCTACATCCCGTACGCCGAGTACGACGCGGTCACGGGCGCCTTCATCGGCACGGACGTCTTCGACGACGTCGCCCAGCGCAACACCACCCTCTCGCAGGGTGGCTTGCCTGACGACCCGTCGGCGGACAAGAACAAGGAGACGATGGTCTACGCGTTCGGTCCCACACCCGCCGGCGTCGTGCGCACCCTGTACGGCCGCGTGAAGATCAACATCCGCGACGACACCCTCTAGGTGAGCTAAGAATGCCCACCAAGAAGGCCGCCAAGGCCACGCGGAGTCGGAAGAAGACGACCGAGCCCAAGCCCGTTTGCGGCGCGCCGCACTACAAGCTCAATACGAGCTGCACGCGCCCCCCGCTGCATCCCGCGGACGTCCATACGGACGGACCACCGGGCAAGGGCACCTCTTGGGCCGTCTGACGCATCAGCCCCAGCTCTCCCCACCCCTCTTTCCCACTTTCCCACTCGACTCGGAGCCTCACCACCATGGCGCACTTTGATGATGAAGTAGTCGTCACCGTCCCGGCACTCGCCCAGAACGAGATCTTTCGCTGGAGCCTCAAGGACGACCTCCTGCCCAGCGGCGCCTACCCCTATGGGACCTACATCAAGGGCCTCCTGGTATACAACAAGAGCACCGCGCAACTGCAGGAACAGAGCTCCGGCAAACCCATCCCCTCCGGAATCTCGAAGAACGTCGAGCTCGGCCACGCGGACCACTTCGCCCTCAGGCCCACCGACACGAGCACCGCCGCCGGTGAGGTCCTCATCGAGGTCACTCTCGCCGTCCCCCACCGGAGGCGCACCTAGATGCCCTCGCACCCGACTCACAAGCGCTCCGAGTACCAATCGACGAGCGCCGAGATCACCGCCTCGAGCGACGTCTCGAACAAATCGAACCGCGAGCTGGGGCAGGTCAGCGCCGAGCCCCTCACATTCACCAGCCCCGGCCAAGGCCTCGTCCAGGTGGCCAGTGCCGAGCTCGTCGCCGCCGGCGCCGGCACCGGGCGCCTCGTCATCATCAGCGTACCCGACGACGCCGACACCGGGATCCGCATCAACTTCGGCGCCGCGGCCACCGCGACCGACTACCTCATCGGCCCCGGCCAAGAGAAGGCGTTCCCCACCGAGCAGGCGATCCATGCGATCCGCGCCGGCGCCGTGGATGTGACAGTCCAGCTCCTGACGGCGGTGGTGTAGATCCCGATCAGCTACCACTCGACCCGGTCCCCGGTCCCACCCGACAACAGCGTGACGCTCGTCAAGCTTGTTGACGGGATCCTCGCCGCGACGGCCGCCGGCCGCCTCAAGATGGCCGACGCGTTCATCACGCTCCCCAAGCTCATCGACGGGATCCTCACCGCCGACGCCGCCGGCCGCCTCAAGATGGCCGACGCGTTCATCACGCTCCCCAAGCTCATCG
>JAHWKR010000032.1:0-12153 GCA_019347805.1 Methanobacteriota archaeon | reverse complement strand
ACGGGATCCTCACCGCGGACGCCGCCGGGCGTGCGAAGATGGGCGCCGGTTTCATCATCGAGAGTCTGCTCGGGACAGGATGCGTCACCGACGACAAGGTCGCCACCGGGATCAGCCCGACGAAACTCAGCGCGATCGCATGTATGGCGATCAAGGCCGCCGCCGAAAACATAGCGACTGCGAATTGGACGAGCGTCGCCCTGGATGGTGCCGATGTCGTCGACACGGACGCCATGCACGACCCTGCTGTGAACAACACGCGTGTGACCGTTCCCTATGCAGGCAAGTACTTGATCACAGGCACCTTGGTGTTTGCAGCGAGCGCCACCGGCCATCGCCGAGCCCGTGTCCGCAAGAACGGGGCCGGAAGTGGTATCGTTTCGGGTTACCTGCCCGCGGCCGTCACCGAGGTCATTGGTGTGCCTCTCTATGGTGTCGTGGAGCTCGCAGCGAACGACTACCTCGAGCTGCAAGGCTTTCAAAACAGTGGCGGCGGTCTCGACACGTATGGTACTACTGCGCTCACCGACGTTACCACGCATCTCAGCGTCACCTTCCTGGGGGCCTGATCCATGCTCGACCCTGAGACCGTCCAGCTCGTCGCGAACGTCGGTTTCCCGATCGTGGTCACCTTCTGGTTCATGCGCCGGGAGCCGCGCTTCCAAAAAGCGCTCGACAACAACACGAAGGCGATCAACAACCTCCTGATCTATCTCGGGGGTGGCCGCCGCCCGCCCGGAGGTGGTGGTACTGAGTCACTATAACCAGGCTCTGCAGGAGCTCGCAGGGAAGGACCACTGGGGGCGCCCGAAGCAGCCTATCTCGGTCAGCGAGGTCTTGACGGAGATCTTCTTCACCGAGATCAACCCGACCGGGAAGCGATCGTCGCCTGGCTATGGGGTCAGCGAGCAGGCCGCCCACGAGTATCTCCACGGTGGCAACGTCGACGGCGCCAGCTATACCGCGGTCATCAAGGGCGTCGGCAGCGAACGCTTCCACCAGGCGCTCGGGATCCCGCTCCCGACGCCGGAACAGAAGATACGGTTCTGGCAGGACCAGGGCTGGCAGTCGAAGCTGCAGCCGGACACGTTCTGGGGCGCCTTCGACCCGTCGAACCCGAACGCCTCGCTGCAGAGCGACGGCCGCGTCCGGATCGAGTTCAAGGCCCCCCTCCTCACGGATCTCCTTCCCAAGCCCGAGCGTGGCCCAGCTGGCCCTCAGGGCCCGAAGGGAGATCCTGGGCCGATGGGGCCGATCGGCGCTCGAGGAGATCCTGGCGAGGACGGCACGGACGGCACGGATGCACCGGTCAGCAAGTTCCCGGCCTTCGCGGTCCTCGGCGTCGTCGCGATCGGCGCCCTCGTCATAGGAGGGATGGTGTAGATGGCGCACACTGAGTTCGAGGTTATCGGTGGTGGAGTGAGCGGACCCTACAATTCCAGGGGGTACAGGCGTGGCCAACAGCAGATCGGATTCCTTCTGCCGTTCGCCTCGCCCATCCCAGACGCCGCTATCCATGACCGTCTCTCACGCATCCCCCGCGACGCGACCCTCATGGGTACGGAGATCTACGACCCGACTGGCAAGACCGAGGAGCGTGACCCCAACAACACGTTGTCTATGGGAGGGGGTTTCTTCGCCCACACTGGCTACCAGCACACCATTTGGCGTACTCCGGAGACCATGCTGGGCGAAATGAGATCAGAACCCGGCCGATTCACGGGGACGAACACACCGCCGGCTCCAAAGCCGACGCGAGAACAGAGAATCCAGGCGTTCCAGGTGGGCATGACCTGGCCCCAATTCTGGGAGACCAAACACTACATCGATCGCTTCAGCGCCGTCCAGGACAACATCGACAAGCTGTTCCTCGCCGCACACCCCGCCCCTGCGGCCCCCAAAGCCAAGGTCACACCCACCCCGACCGCGCAGCCCGCACCGCCCGCCCCGCCGGCGTCGACGACGACGACGACGTCGACGACCAGGTCCTCACCGGCGACGACGTCCACGCCCGCCACCACGGCCGAAGGGCCCACCGAGACGCCGGCGAGCCCGAACGTCGCCATCGTGACGTACGTCGCGATCATCGTCGCTGTCGTAGCGATAGGGAGGAACGCCTAGTGGCCACCGCACCGCAGTCCTACACGCCTTGGAACAAGAAGAGCGACCAGGTCGCGACGATCGCCCGTGACTTCGCCGGCGGCATGATCCCGCTCGATGTGATGCAACCGAGCCGCGACAATGTCCAGAAGAACGCCACGACGGCGCTCGGACCTGCAGGGCACGTGGTCGCCTTCTTCTCGCCGAAAAACAAGAAGGAGGCGGTTACGGATCTTGCGATCACTGTGGGATCGCTTGGAGCCCTGAAAGCCCTTGGTCCCCTCGGACGAGGCCTCCGGAGGAAGGCGACCGACCTGTTCGGGAGCACGGCTTCGAGGAGCGCTGACGAGGCCTCCCGCTTGGCATTCCAGAAGGCGTCCAAGAAGCTCGACTCCGGCGACGACCTGGTCAGCCGCATGCTCAAGGCCGAGAAGAAGGTCGGTGGCAAGACCGACGAGGTCCTCGAGACGGCGGTCAAGAAGGCCGACGAACCCGCCGAGGCGGCCGCACGACGCGCCGCCTGGCGCAGGAACCTCGCCCTCGGCGCCGCCGGCGCCAGTGGGGCTGCGGCCGCGGCTCCGACGATCGCATTCATCAAGGACGCCACGAACGGCGGCGGGGGCTCGCAAGATGCCGGCCCCGATCCGGACATCGTCCCCGGATTCAGCGAAGGCTACCTCGATTGGCTCACCGGTGGCACCGGCACACCTGGCGCCGGCGCCGGCGCCGGCGGAGCCGACCCAGAAGATGGCGATGGATCTGACTCACCTGGTGGCGATGGTGGCCTCCTCGGAGGCCTCGTCGACGTCCAGGGTCGCCCGACCGCCATGGGCATCGGCCTGGCGCTCGTCGTCGGCCTAGGACTCGCTTTCACCGCACGGAAACGCAAAAGGAGCACGACATAGATGGGATTAGGCACAGGAATCGCAAAACTGTTCGGCAAAGCACCGAAGGCCGCCAAGTATGCCGACGAAGCCATTTTCGGTGCCACGCGCGCCGGCGACGACGTCGGGCACCTGGCGAACAGGCTCGACAACGACCTCGGCGACCTGACTAGAAAGGCCGACCTCGCGAACCTCGACGCGGTGACGCGGGCGATCCGAAAGGTCGACCCGAACACACCCGGCAAGATCGTCGGCCGCAGCGCGGCCCGCGCGGGCGGCGTGGCTGCGGTCGGCGGTGGCCTGGCCGTGGGGAGCTCACTGCTCGGCAAAGCGGTCGCGGACAACGTCCGCAACATGGGCGACGCCTTCGCCGATTTCTTTGGCTTCATCGTGGATCCGTTCGTGCCGGGCGACCAGAACCCGAACCGGGACAAGTCGCAGGACGGCGGAGCTGAGGCCGTTGGGAGCACGCTTCTGACGCTTGGCGTCCTGGCCGTCGCCGCGGTGACCATCTTCGGCCGCAAGACCTCGAGCTCGAGCCCGGCGCCCTCGAGGCGACGCCGGAAGCGGTGACCATGGGCTACGTCAGCCGGTTCCTCCTCGGCTCGATCGGGATCGTCGCCGCGGTCACTGTCTTCCACGAGCTGGGCCACGCCGGCCTAGACCGCTGGAACGGCTATGATGGCGGCTTCCGGATCAACAGCACGCCCCGGGTCTGGATGGAGGGCAAAGCGGCCAATTACACTCGCACCGTCGACGTCGGCCAGGACGTCGCCGACGTCGGCGACCACCATCGGGTCCTCAATCCCGCCACGGTGGTCCTCGCCGGCGTCCTCGGCCTCATGGTGCTGCGTTGGAGCTCGAAGGCTGAGCCCCCTCGAGCGTGAGCCGCCCGCTTGGCAACTGCAGGTGAGCGTGGGGGCGTAAGAGCGCGATAATCGCGTTGATGCGCAAGAGGCAGTTGGGGCACAGTTTTTGGACGCCGATTCCGCTCAGGTAGACACCGTTGCGCCTGCCGGGGGTGGTGAGATCGGGCCGGCAGAGCTGGGCGGTGACCCTGGACCCCGCGGGCGTCATGACGTGGTTGGTCACGGTTCCTCCGGGATCCCGTAGAGCATGGAGACGTCGTCGCCGCCCAGGAAGCGGGGGAGCTCGCCGTTCCAGGTCGTGATCCACAGATACCGCAGGTAGAGCGGCGAGACGGAGAGCTGCTCGTTGATCATGCGGGTGCGGTTCGCGTCGGCCTCGGCGCCGATCAAGACGGCGTCGGCTTCGGCCTGGGCCTGGACGACGCGCTGCTCGGCCTGGTGGCGGATCTGCTCGAGGCGGTTCTTCTCCTCGAGGGCGCGCTGCTCGGCAGTGACCTTCGCCTCGATCGCGGCGTCGAACGACTCGGAGAACTGGAAATCGGTGATGTCCATCTCCTGCAGGATGATGTGCTGTTTCGCGAGCCGCTCGCGGAGGGCCTCGATGATGGTCAGCTTGACCATGGGGCGCTTGGTGATGAGCTCCTCGGCGTTGTATTGCGCGGTGGCGCTCTTGACCGATTCCTGGACGCCGGGTGCGATGATCTTCGAGGCGTAGGATTCGCCGAAGTTCTGGTGGATCCACGGCGTCCATTCCGGCTCGGGGGCATAGCGGACGGCGACCGCGGTCGAGACCTCCTGCAGGTCCCTCGAGGCGCTCGTGGCGCTGGTCTTGTAGAGGTTCTCTCGGACGTCGTAGGTGGTGGCGGTCGAGAAGAACGGCACTTTGAAGTGCAGTCCTTCGCCGACCGGCTCCGGGTGGACGCCGTGTCCAAGGCTGTTGTAGATGACGGCGCGCTCGCCGGCGCCGACGACGTAGGTCGAGCTGAACATGACCAGGGCGAAGAGGACGGCCAAGGCGATGCCGACGGTCTTCAGGATGAGCTTCCGTTTTCGGGTCTGGTGGGAGTCTTTCAGGATCATTTGGGGGTCCTCTTTCGGAGTTTTTGGGCGCGTTTGCGTAGGGCCTCGAGGCGGTCCTCGAGCTCGTCAGGAGCCAGCGATCATCACCGCCAGGAAGGTCAGGAAAAGGGCGGCACCGACGACAAGGAGCACGTTCAGGGCGATGTCGAGAGCGACATCGAACAACCATGAACGGCCCCTGTTAGACATCTCAGACCCCCGGTCTCCCGTTCGAATCGTCCATCGACTGCAGGAGGTTCATGAGGGCACGGTCGACGCCGTCGAGCCGGTGGTCGACCTGGACGATGCGGAGCTCGTGACGGAGGGCCTCGAGGAGAGCCTGGACGTCGTGGTGGTCGCGGAGTCCCAGGATCCTAGCGATGGTCCGACGGTGACGATCGGAGCCATCGCTAGGCCTGGAGGGGGTAGAGTGCATCCAGATACAGGTTAACCAGATGGGTCCTAATATGGTGGCAGCGAACGGGCCGAAGGCCTAGGAGACCCAGGGCCGAGTTGGCCTAGGGACGCGACGACGTCGCCGGCGAGGACCTGGTCGTGGACGTCAGCGCTGGACGATCACCTTGTTGATTGCGTCCAAGAGTTCGTGGGCCACAGACAAATTCTTCGTACCCCAGATTAGCCGTTCCCCTTCGGTGAGGTTCAAGACGACGTAGAAGATCGGGGACTGCATCTCTCGCCAAATGCCACCGATAATCGCCAAGATGAACAAGAACAGCGAAAAGAACGAACGAGTAAATTTCCACAGCACGAATGTACCCACCCCACCGGTCCAAATCAGCACGGTCGGCCAGAAGGTGCTCGGCTCCTCCATCGTGTGTGAGACAGAGCGGATGATTTTGGTGGTGTACGTCGTCCCGTTATAGAAAATCCGTGAGCTCGTCACGACCAGAGATCCGTTCCTGAAAAGGACTTCTTCATCCACGGAGATCCCTCTCGAGTTCATTCCTCTTCTCGAATTCGGCGCGCTGCCAAACGCGCTCCTCTTCCTCGCGGAGGAAACGGCGGATGGCCTCGCTGATCACCTCAGATCGAGAACGATAGCCCCAATCGTTCACCTCAACGAATCGGTCGACATGATCCAGAAGGCGCTCTGGAACAGCTACAGTCCGGTGCGGCTCCTTTCGCGCCACTCATGGCACACAGGTGGCTCCCCCATAACCGCCTTACGTGCGATGGATAGGCGATACATTGCACCACGCTTATATATCGCATGATGCTACCCATCGCATATGGGTCGCCATCGTACCACACACCTACCGGATGAGCTCATCGACGAGGTGGACGCCCTCGTCGCCCAAGGTCTGCAAGGCTACAGGCGCCGCGCGGAGTTCGTCAAGGACGCCGTCCGGAACCACATCCGGCTCGTGAAGAAAGAGAGCATTCAAACTCGATTCTGAGGTTCGTCTCATGCCCTCCGAGTTGCCCTCGTCCCGCAGACTGGTGGATTCACGACTGGCCAGTGTGACGAGTTCGCAACAGGGGTCGGACCCGACACCCCCTCGCGCTTCACCCGTGCTGAGTGACGTCGAGGGTCCGGCCCCTTCTCTCCCTCGAACAGATCCGCTCGTCGAGTTCCACGGGCCCGTGAAACGACGGTATGGGGTGAAGCGGTGAGCTCCCACCTCTGCATCTGGGACGACTGCGACGTCGACGTCGGCGACCCGGAGATCTTCCTCTGCGCCGAGCACGAGGAGGAGGCCGCCAAGGCGACCGCGGACGAGCTGCGCGACCTTACCCGCCTGGCGAGACGCATTCAGCACGAGGAGAGCATCCGGCGCGTGTTCCCGTTCCTGGGGGGTCGTGAGTGAGCTCGAAGTGGCCCGCGTTCGACTACCCCTTGCCGACGTGGGGCGACATTCTCGAGCCGGCGATGTCGATCACCGACCCAGCCGAGGCGAAGGCGTTTCTCGATGAGTACGTGTGCTTCCTCGAGCCGCGCGTCATCCCACCCGACCAGGCTCTCCACGTCGCCCGTGTCAACCTCGGCTATTACGCCGGCTACTATGATCGAGATACGCGCCTCCGCGTCGAGCGCCTGTTCGGCGCTGCCCACCCCACTCTCGGCCCCGTCCGCGGCTCGGATGAAGAGGAGGCACGCGCCGCCTTCGCCGCCGGCCAGGCGCTCGGCCGTGGCGAGAAGGTCGAGGAGGACCCACAGGCATGAGCTGCCAGGCGTGCGATCGCGTTCAAGACGATGGCGTGACAGCCTTCATCCGCATCGGCAACGGGGACGTCGCCGTCTCAGGTTGCAATGAGCACGTCCGCACCCTCATCGAGAGGAACCGCGCCGCGATGGACATCCGCCCCGACCCTGCGCTCGAGGCGATCGACGCCGACATCGCCGCCGTCCGCCGGGCACTGACAAACCTAGGCTATCCCGAGGGACGTCGCTTCACGTTCGCCGTCCCTCATGCCCGTGAATGGTCGGTCAGGTCAGGCGGCTGGATCATCGTCCTCGAGGGCGGCCTCATGCTCTGCGGACCGGCAGGACACACCAGTTATCGGACTTGTTGCAACGAACCGCTCGAGGTGGTTCCATGACCGACGAGACCATCACCATCGAGATGGCGTGCGGCCACTGTGGTAAGGGTGTGCCGGTCGTTTGCCCGCGTGATGCCGCGGTGAGTGTGGCTGTGGAGGTGATGCTTCGCGTCCATGTGCCGGGGTTGGACTGTGATGAGAAGGACGTCGAATCCGTGGGGGACCCCCGTGCGTGAAGAAGCTGTTCAGCGACTTCGAGACGTTCCTCTCCGTCGACGAGGATCGGAGGCCGTCGACGATCGACGACGCCCTGCGCACACTTCGGCGGATGCTGAAGAACGGCTTCGATGCAAAGACATTCATGCGTGGCATCCGCCCGGCCCGGACCACGGGTCGCGACTGGCTCGCCAAACGGCGCAAGGAGGTCGGCTATGGGGGCTACAACAGCGACGTCAAGGTACTGAACGCCCTGGCACGCATGAAGGGGTGGGAGGAGCTCCATTTCAAGCGGCAGACGGAGCCGCGACCTCGGAAGAAGGCCCTCCCGGTCGAGAGGTTCGGACCGGTCTTCGACCTGCCCCGTCGACCGCACGAGCGCCGAGAGTCGCATCTCCGCGGCCGCGCCCTACTACAATTCGCCCTCTTGGTCCCGATCCGCAAGAGCGAGATCTGGAAGCTCCGCGAGAAGGACCTCGATCCAATCGCGAGCACGGTCGAGATCGACGACCCGGCCAAGAACGGGTTGCGCCGCAAGATGATCGTGCCGCGCGAGCTCTGGGACCCGTTCAACCCATTCGAGTTGTGGCGCAAATGGCGCCCCAAGGTCAAGGGAGACCCCGGCGCGATCTGGACCACCAAGCTCGGCCGCGGCCGCGGCGACGGGGAAGCGCGCGTCATGCACCCCAACTCCATCTACACCAACCTGCGCCAGGTCTGCAAGCGCGCAGGCATCAACGTCAATTTCCTCGTGACCCGCAGCACGGGCCTCACGGTCGGCCACCGTGCCGGCGCGTCGAAGGACGCCCTGCAGTACCACGCCGGCCATGCGGACCAGCGCTCGATCGAGCGCTACATCAGCGAGTCGCAAGAGCGGTACGAGGCCGAGATGCGGAAGATCCGCATCCCGCGCATCGTGCCAAAGACACGGAGGGAAGAGGAAGAAGAACAGTGACGAGGTGACGCACAAATGGACAAAACAGCCACGACTAAGAGGAAGAAGAGATGGGCCCGCCCAGATTTGAACTGGAGTCTATACCACCCCAAGGTACAAGGATGCCAAACTACCCCACGGGCCCGGAAAAGGTGTGGGGGTGGTAGGATGCCGGCGAAAGAGAGGGGGTTCTTTAAGGCTTGCCTCGGAGTGATGAGGCGTCGTGGCGTGTGGAGCTTCACGCTCCGGAATCCTTAATGGCGACCCGGCCTGGCGGTGTCTCGATGGAGGGCGTGCGCACGTACACACATCCGGAGGCGGAGGAGTTGCTTCCGATGGTGGAACCGATCGTCGAGCGGGCGCAGGGCGTGGCGGCTGAGGTGCGGCGTTGCGAGGCGAACCTGCGGGACCTCTTGACGGTCTACGGGGACGCGGTCAAGGAGCCAGGGCACGAGGCGCACGAGGAGCTGAAGGATTTCGTGCATGCCCGCGAGGACAACCTGGAGCGCTTGCGCGAGGCGGCGTTGGAGCTGGACGAGTTGGGGATCGAACTCAAGGATCCTGAGATCGGCCTCATCGATTTCTACAGCGAGGTGGGGGACGAGATCGTGTTCCTGTGCTGGAAGCTTGGGGAGGACCGCATCCGCTATTGGCACACCTTGGAGGGCGGTTTCGCGGGGCGTCAGCCGCTTCCCGACATCGACCTGATGGAGCCTTGAATCACGCTTTTTGCGGCGCGTCCTCGGCGATGCGGATCTGGGGGCCGCTCTTCATGACGAACGCGAGGACCCCGGCACCGATCGAAACGACCGAGACGATATAGGCGAAGATCATGCCGGCGCTGATGTTCCAGTCGAACGCGCCGTTGGAGCCGTCGGCGACATCGCCGAGGGCCGAACTGATGCCGATCGTGAAGAGGATCGTACCGACGAGGAGGACGATGCCGGCGCCGATGAGCACGCCTCCGGAGAGGAGGCGCTGCTTGTTGAGGACACTCGGCGGGATGGCTGTGAGCACGGTACCGGCCAGGAGGGCGACGAGGCCGACGACGATGATCGGGATGCCGGCGCGGATCAGTCCGATCCCGTCCGCTTCGTCGGCGTCGGAATCATACCAGCCTTGGTCCTCTCCTCCAAGTTCCTGACCGAACATCGTGTAGTCGATGTCCGTGTTGAAACCCCCGAACGAGACTTCCGCGGTCGCCCAGTTGAGTGTGAGGACGAAGATACCGAGGATGATGGCGAGGGCTGCGACGCCTAAGACGATCCAGTTGGGCTGCTTGTTCAGGGACATGTTTCCGCACTCCGACCGGCCACCTGCCGGGCAGGTGACCACCCCGCGTGGCCTTTTTGTTCTTTTGGCTCAGCGGAATCGGTGGCGCCGGTCGAGGCGGAAGTCCTTGGGTCGGGGTTCGGTGACCTCCGTTGAAGGCGCGACGGAGCCGGTCGGGTCGGGGCTCTGCGGAGCCGTTCCGAAGGCCAGGGTCGAGGTGAGCGCGAGGGCACCAGCGATGATGGCGAGTGGGGCGGCGATGAAGGCGAGGACCTGGCCGGGCGCGATGTCCATGGCTCGGTCGGCGAAGCCTCCGAACAGTTCTCCTTCGAAATCACCGATACCGATCGCGACGAGGATGGTGGAGATGAGCCACAAGAGTCCCCCGCCGAAGGTCAGGAGCCCGCCGGCGACCCGGCGTCGCACGAGGACGAGGACCGGCCCTGCCGCGGCCGTCAACAAGCCGATGAAGTAGAGGGGGACGGCGATCCGGAGCAGGACCACGCCGTCATGGTCGCTGAGCGGTCGTTCGCCGTCGCTATCGAGGTGTTCGTCGTACCAGCTCCATTCCTCTTCGGGTTCGCCGTCCTCGGTGACCTCTCCACCAAGGAGCCCCCATTCGAACCGCAGCTCGTCGAAGACCTCCATGTCCCCCTCCGACCAGGGAAAGAACATGGCAAGGACACCGAGAAGGACCGCGACACCGACGAGACCGATACTTGTCCATCGGAGCGCCTCACGGGTTTCGGTCATCGGACGGGTCTCCTATCGGGATGGCAGGGCGCGCAAGGGAGGGCCGAGGGACGGGTCCGCGAGACGGCAAGGGATCGCCAGGCCAAAGTACTGTTCAAGTCACAACTTGGCCGAGGGCTTTGTCATCTTTTTCGGGTCCAGTGCCCGGTCGAGCGTCTCGTCGTCCAGCCCGCTCATCTCTTTTGCCACTTCGCGGACGGTGCGGCCGGATTCGTGTGCGGTCTTGGCGATCTTGGCGGCCTTGTCGTAGCCGATGTAGGGGTTGAGGCTCGTCACCATCGCCATGCTTTTTTCGATGAGGTCGCGGGCGTGCGCTTCGTTTGCTTCGATGCCTTTGACGCACTTGTCTGCGAACACGCGCGACACGTTGGTCAGCAGCGAGACGCTTTCGAGGAGGTTGCGCGCCATCATCGGGCACATGACGTTGAGGTCGAGTTGTCCCCATTGTCCGCCGAGGGTGACGGCGAGGTCGTTGCCGGTCACTTGTGCGCCGACCTGGACGACGCTTTCGCAGATGACCGGATTGACTTTGCCGGGCATGATGGACGACCCGGGTTGGGTCGCGGGGAGCTGGATCTCGCCGATACCGCACGAGGGCCCGGAGGCGAGGAGGCGGATGTCGTTGGCGATCTTCATGAGCGATGTGGCGACCGTCTTGAGGGCGCCGCTCGCTTCGACATAGGCGTCACGGGCCGCCTGTGCCTCGAAATGGTTCGTGGCTTCGTTGAACCCGAGGTCGGTGAGTCCGTTCAGCCCATCAGCGACGCGCGTGCCGAACTCGGGGTGGGTGTTGATCCCGGTGCCGACGGCGGTGCCGCCGATGGCGAGCTCGGAGAGCCGTGGGAGGGTGTTTTCGACGCGGTGGATACCGTTGTCGACCTGTGCCGCCCAGCCGCTGAACTCTTGTCCGAGCATGATGGGGACGGCGTCCATGAGGTGGGTGCGGCCGATCTTGACGGTGTCCGCGAACGCTTCGGCCTTCGCGGAGAGGGCGTCACGCAGGTCGGTGAGCGCGGGGACAAGGTCGCGCACGAGGGCTTCGACGGCGGCGACGTGCATGGCGGTCGGGAAGACGTCGTTGGAGCTTTGGCCCATGTTGACGTGGTCGTTGGGGTGGACCTTTTTCGAGCCGATCTGGCCGCCGAGGAGCTGCGAGGCGCGGTTGGAGATGACCTCGTTGGCGTTCATGTTGGACGAGGTGCCGCTTCCGGTCTGGAAGACGTCGACGACGAAGTGGGTATCGAGCTTGTTCTCGTGCACCTCGGTGGCGGCGCGGATGATGACATCTGCGGTCGCCTTGTCGAGGAGTCCAAGGTCGCGGTTGGCGACGGCGGCGGCGTGCTTGACGAGTCCGAGGGCGCGGATGAGGCGCGGCGGGACGCCTTGGCCGAGGATGGGGAAGTTCTCGACGGCGCGTTGGGTGGAGGCGCCCCAGAGGGCGTCCTTGGGGACCTCCATCTTGCCCATGGAATCGCTTTCGGTCCGTGTGTCTCCATTCTCCATGACGGCGACCTCGCTCATCGGGGGGCGGCTATGGGGCGGGGGAGATAACGATTGCGGGGGG
>JAHWKR010000031.1 GCA_019347805.1 Methanobacteriota archaeon | reverse complement strand
CGACTGACTCCCCAACCGGTCAGCCATCCCCGACAGGCGCCCCGACTCCCGGAATCGGAATCGTTGTCCTACTCCTCGCCCTCCTGGGAATCGTCTTCCTGTCCCGGCGTAAGCGCCAAGGGTAGGCCGCCCCGGGTCCCTCCGAACGATTAAATATCATCTGGTGAGAATCGGACTACTTGCCCTCCTGTCGAAAGGAGAGGTTGGTCGTCTTCGTGTCTGGTTCGAGCGCTCTTTCGAAGCATCTTTTTCGCTGGCGGAAGCATCAGAAGGCCGAGTTGCGGTCGGTCCTGCTCGCCACCCTGGTCGTCATCTCGATGACACTCGCGGGTTTTTGGATCCTGACGGGTGACAACGGACAGGCCGGTCCGGCAGGCGCAGTGACGAACGTCGAGGGTCGTGCCGATGGCGGTAGGATGATCCTGCAAATAGAATCCGTGCAGCTCGGCGCGGTCTCGTATGAGGACGGCGTCGAAGCGACGCTCTGGTCCACACTGGAAAACAGCGAGGAAGCGGATCTGGACCCGGGTCCGAAGGAGATGGCCACGAAGAGGCTCACGGTCGGAGACCTCACGGAACTTCGCATCCAGTTCGACACAGCGAGCCTGGTCATGAAGGGCGCGTTGATGGAGCTCGCCATCCCGCAGAACACCCTCAGGCTCACGGTCCCGGGCGCGCCGGGACAACCGGGGGACACGCTCCATCTGACGTTCGATGTGGGCGAGAGCGTGCAGAACAATGACGGCCTCTATACTTTCAGGCCCTTCGTCTCGGAGGCATACTGGGTGCGGGGTGAGGCGGACCCGGAGGAGGCGTGGAGCCTGAAGGAAGGGGCCGCACCGGGTGAGGACAAGGACGGCGACGGTTCGGGAGACGAATCGGTAGATCTGTCCAAACCAGAGGAGGACCCGGTCCCGCCACAACAGCGACTCTCAAGAGAACCGGTGGGCCCTCCAGGTGGAGGGACAGACGGTGGCCTGAACGACCAAGACGACCAGGAGAACAACGGCAACGACCAGGGCCCCCTCCAACCCACAGAGGACCCGGCGAGGGTCAACCTATATGTCCGTGATGCCACCGCACCGACGGTCGATTCACTCATCGTCACCATCAACAAAGCGGCCGTGCAATACACGGACGGCACCATCCATGGTGTCTTCGAAGGGGCGAGAAGCCCTGACCTGGCGAAACTGAGGGGACCGACCGATTGGGAGCTCATCGCACCGTTCCAGTTCGATGGTCCGCGCGACATCGCCCAGCTCCACATCGAGTTCGCCCGGGAAGGAAAAGCGACCATCAACGGCGTCCCGCAGGACGTCTACGTCCCGCAGCCCATACTCGTCCTGGAAAGACCGTTCAGCATCAAGGCCGGAGAGTCTTTCGACCTCCTCGTAGACTTCTCGCTCGAGGAATCCCTCGTGCCGACGACGGCGGAGTGGGAGTTCCGTCCCGTAGCGGGCCAATACCAGCTCTCGGACCGCGACACGGACCGGGACGGGACCGCAGACCCGATGGACGCGGACGACGACAACGACACGGTCCCCGACAACGAGGACCCGGACCGCGACGGCGACAAGGTCCCGGACCAGAAGCCGGCGCAATACCGTGCCGGTGGGCCCGCCCTTCCGAGTGTCGGCCGCAGCAACAACAAAGCGATCGCAGACGCGACCAACGACGAGTTCAACGTCACACGCATCCAGGGGGACCTGGAGGATCGTGCGGGCAACAGCCAGACGCGGCCTCCCGGTTCGGACGGTAGCCTCCCGACGGTCGACCCGACGCAGACATCGGTCTCCATGGGAACGAGCGCACCTGCATTGCCGGAACCGATCCGTGAGGCGATGAAGGACCAGAACAAGCGGGTCGAGGTGGTCGTGACGCTCCTCAGCCAGCACTTCAAGCCGACGGAGAAACAACTGGACGCGCTCCAAGCGGATCTCAAGAGCGAACTCAAAGCGGCTGGCGTCCCGGTGCTTCTCATCGAGGCGCCGGCGAAGAGCCTGCCGTCGCTCCTTGCCATGCCGGGGGTCCTCTCCGCAACGTTGAACGAAGAGCTCACGCTCGAACTCGACGTCGCAAGAGAGGTGACCACCGCGGGGCCCGTCACGAGCGGCAGTGACCCGGTAAGAGCCCCTGACGGTTCCATCCTGGACGGGAGAGGAGTAGGCATCGCGGTCATCGACACCGGCATCGACGCCACCCATCCCGACCTCGAGTACGGCACGAAGGTGGTGAAGAACTACAAGATCTTCTACGACCGGTTCGAGGAGATGGCGAACAGCGATTCGACGAGCGGTCACGGCACCCACGTCGCGGGTGTCGTAGCAGGCCTCGGCGACATGCGTCCTGAATACCAGGGCATAGCCCCCGGCGCCTCCGTCTATGGCCTCGGTGCGGGTGATGGCAACACCGTCTTCTGGTCATTGCAATCGCTCGATTGGGTCGTCCAGAACCACGCCAAGGTCTCGCCACCCATCAAGGTGGTCGTGAACGCCTGGAGTGGCTTCGGTCACCAACACGACCCGCTCTCGCCGGTCTCGGTCTATGTCGACAAGCTCGTCGACCAGGGCGTCACCGTCGTCTTCGCCGCCGGCAATCATGGCGGGGACGGCACGTCCGACCGCACGTCCGCAGAATCGTCCGACCCGCGCGAAGGCGTCATCTCGGTCGGCGCCTATGACGACCAAGGACGCGCCACGCGTGACGGGACCATCGCCGACTTCTCGAGCCGCGGCGCGAAAGCCACCCCATCGAGCTGGCCCGACCTCGTCGCCCCCGGGAAGAAGATCACGTCGGCGCTCGCCCTGACCGGTGCCGCCGCGACGGAAGGCGTCCTCTACGAATCGTCGTCGACCGCCTATTCGACACTCTCGGGCACCTCGATGGCGGCACCCGCCGTCGCCGGAGCCGTCGCCATCCTCTTGCAATACGACCCGTCGCTCACACCGGCACAGATCGAACAGATCCTCGAGCGAAGCGCGTATCCGTTCGACGGCGAGACACGAGGATACGATCATCCCCTCGACGACCCGCGCTACGAAGGCAGCACGTATGACCGCGGACACGGGCTCCTGGACGTGAAGGCGGCGGTGGGGTATCTGGCGGGGAATTAGCCGGAACGACTACTTTCACCCACCCCCTCCGGAACGTCATATACTCCCGAGCGATGGCGCTCTTGTGGCGGAAGTGGAACACCTGGCACCGGACCCCGACCGGGAGGTCCTCACCGGATCGGTGGAAGAAGCGAGACGGATATTGGCATTCGAGGTCGAGGAGATCGATAGGCAGTACCAGTTGACCGAAAGGGTCCTCCGCCTGGGGGTCGTTGTCCTTGCTGGAGTCATCGCGGTTCTGGGACTGATGCCAGGAACCAGTCTGATGTCAGGTGTCGTTGCGACGCGGTCTATCGCCGCGGCGGTTCTTTTGAATGTCGCGGGTGTAGCTCGTGCTGCATTCGTCCTTGAGGCGAGAGGTGGCGTCGGGATGGTCGCGTTCGGCCCGCAGATCCATGCGCTGAGCGATCGAATGGAAGAGGCTGATTGGTGTAGGTCCGATCTGGATCTTTCGCTATTGCGGAGTTACGCTGTGTCTTCGAATGTGAATCAATCGACACTGGGGGCCATTGCATCGGGGAGAATGGTGTCTCTGCGCCTGATCTCAGTGGGTACATTCGTATATCTTCTGACGTTCGCTTATATATTCGAATGGGGGATACACCATGTGGGATAAGCACATGTCCGAGGCACCCAAAAAGTATCGGGGAAAGGCGCGCGACCTTGGCATAACCTACATCTCCAAGGGCGGCGCGCCCATGCCGGAGTGGGCGAGGAAGGGCAAGGTCCCTCCGAAGGGTGTCTATCCGGAACTCGACAGGCTCGGTCTGAGTCGGGACGACGACGAACAGTGAGCCGTATAGCTGCCGCTCTCCCGACCGCGGTCCAATAAACAGCTTCCCCCTTGTCAAAACCTTGATGACCTTTCGCCTCTGATACCCTCCCATGGCCGAGGTCGACCTGTCCCGCTTCGAGAAGAGGATCGTCGTGCGTCCGATGAAGGCGCGCGATTTCGATCCGGTCATTGCCCTCGCGAAAAAATGTTTCCCGGGGATGAAGCCGTGGACGCGGGACCAGTTGCAGAGCCATATCGACCATTTTCCTGAGGGTCAGTTGGCGGTCGAGTACGAGGGGAAGGTCATCGGTTCGGCGTCGAGCCTGGTCGTCGATTTCGAGGATTACGAGGACGACCATACGTTCAACGAGATCACGGCGAACGGGACGATCCGCAACCACAACCCGGAGGGCCAGAACCTGTACGGGATGGAGGTGATGGTGGATCCCGACTTTCGGGGCATGAAGATCGGGCGGCGGCTCTACGACGAGCGGAAGGAGCTCTGCGAGCGGCTCAACCTGGAGAGCATTCTCATCGCGGGGCGCATCCCCGGGTACAAGGAACACGCAGAACGCCTGACGGTGCGGCAATATGTCGATGAGGTGCAGCATCGCAACATCTACGATCCCGTGTTGACGTTCCAGCTCGCGAACGGCTTCCGGGTCAAGCGCATCAACAAGGGCTATCTGCCGGGGGACGCGGAGTCGCTCGGCAACGCCATCCTACTCGAGTGGGTCAACATCGAGTATCAACCGGCCACCCGAAGGCACATGAAGACGTCGGAGCCGGTGCGCATCTGTGTCATCCAGTACGAGATGCGCAGCCTGCGGGATTTCGACCAGTTCGCCCGGCAGGTGGAGTATTTCACGGACGTGGCGGCGAATTATCGCGCCGATTTCGCGGTCTTCCCGGAGCTCATCACGACGCAGTTGTTGTCGTTCATGGAGGCGCGCGACCCGGCGACGGCGATCCGCAGCCTGACCGAGCACACGGATGATTACATCCGGTTGTTCCGGGACCTGTCGCTCAAGTATGACATCAACATCATCGGCGGGAGCCATGTCACAGTGGAGGAGGGGCGGGTGTTCAATGTCGCCTACATGTTCCGGCGCGACGGGACGATAGAAAAGCAGTATAAGGTGCATGCGACGCCGAACGAGAAGCGCTGGTGGGGGGTCGAGGGTGGCGACAAGATCAAGGTCTTCGACAGTGATTGCGGCAAGGTCGCCATCGCGATCGGTTACGACATCGAGTTCCCGGAGATGGCGCGGTTGCAGGTGCAATCCGGGGCCAGGATCCTGTTCGTGCCGTTCAACACGGAGAACCGCCAAAGCTATCTGCGGGTGCGCAGGTGCGCGGAGACAAGGGCCATCGAGAATCAGGTCTACACGGTCATCGCGGGGACGGTGGGGAACCTGCCGGATGTCGCCAATCTCGATGTGCAATACGCGCAGTCGGGGATCTTCAGTCCGATCGATTTCCCGTTCCCGTGGGAGGGTGTGGTGGCGGAGAGTTCGCCGAACATCGAGACGGTCATCGTGGGCGACATCGACATGCAGCTCATCCGGAGGACGCGGCGTTCGGGGACGGTGACCCAGATGGAGGACCGCCGGAAGGACCTCTATCAGACGGCGGCGGTCGACCCGGCCGTGGTGCATACACCGAAGCGCAAGGTGGCGAAGCGCAAGACGGCGAAGGAAGTGCCACCGCCCGAGGTCACGACCCTTTCAAAGCCAGATTAGTCGCGCTCCGGTCGGCCCCGGATGACACGCCCCAGGGCCGGCAGGGCGAAGAGCGTCGCGACCGGGCTCCAGAGCGGGACGGGAAGTCCGAGGAGGATGAGTCCCAGGAGCGCGAGCGCCACACCGCCTGCGGCCTGCACGTGGCGGCGGTGCACCATTGTGTCGAGCGGAAGGCGGGTGACGAGGAGGATAGAGCCCCAGCCGATCACGACCGCGAGGAGGGCACCGATCAGAGGGTCCAGTGGAGGAGCACCTCCAAGGCGGCCGTGGTGGCGAGCAGCGTGGGGATGGGCGTGAGGCCGTACGGCCGGGGGAGACGGAACCCGGCGACCTGGAGGCCGAGGAGGATGAGGCCGAGTCCGGCGGCGTGGGGAAGCAACCGCAGGCTCATCCCGGCCCCGTAGGTGCTGCCGAGGAGGACGGCGAGGGTGGTCAGAAGCGTGCCAAGGAGGGCGTTCAAGGCGAAGCGCCACAGCTCGCTTCGACCCAGCCGTCGGCCGCCGTAGTGGGCCCAGGCGGTGGTCCAGGCGCCGCCGCCAGCCACCACCGTCAGGCCTGCGGTCACTGCTCCTGCGAGGTGCGAGAAGGCGCCTTGGGCCGCGAGGAGGAAGACGGTGCCGTCCATGGCGCTCACGGTGGTGAGAAAGAGCAGTGTGTTCGGCGCATCGGGGCCTGGTGTGGACTGTGTGGACATGCGGTCACCTCCAGAAAAGGGGGACCGCCGCAGGCTCAGTGCATGCGGCGGCAGAGCGCGGGGCTGACGCTCATGCAGATGCACATGAGACATACTTGGCCAAGATTTGATGCGCTCAACGAATCTGCCGAACGGGCGGTGGTATATCTAGGTATGGATGGGAGCACCGGCTCCGTCTCTGAGGCGGGCCCGGGCGATGACGTGTCCCGTCGTCCTTGTCGGTCTACGCCGTCACGACGCGCTTCTCCGCCACCCGCAGCGTCTCGCGCATCCAGGCGGGGAGGTCGCTCGGCTTCCGCGAGGTGACGAGGTTGCCGTCGACGACCACTTCCTCGTCGACCACCGTCGCGCCGGCGTTCTTGAGATCGGTGCGGACGGAGGGCCAGGAGGTCATGCGACGGCCGCGGACGACGTCGGCCTCGATGAGCAGTTGCGGGCCGTGGCAGATGACCGCGGCGAGGAGTCCTTTGTCGAAGGCGTCCTTGACGAGCTGGACGACGTCCTTGTTGGTGCGCAGTTTGTCGGGCTGCTGACCGCCGGGAATGACGATCATGTCGTAGTCGTTCACCTTGGTCTTCTTCGCGGCCTTGTCGCTCGTGAACGACACGCCGTTCTTGCCGGTGTATTTCGCGTCCGCTTCGGGGCCGACGAGGTCGACCTCGTAACCCGCTTCCTGGAGGCGGTAGTAGGGGTACATCAGTTCGCTGTCTTCGAAGTTGGGTCCGATGAGCATGAGCGCCTTGGGCATGGACGCACGGGAACGGGCTCGGGGACAAGGAGGTTTGCGTGGAGATGTCAAAGCCGCTCAGGCGACCTTGACGGCCGGCACTTTCACTTCCGACGAATCCGCCGCGGCCATCACCTCCTCGGTCCCTTCGTAGGCCAACGCCAGCGCGGCCAATTCGGCGGCGAGGTGCTCGATGTTGGGTAGGCACACCGACACTTTCTCGGCTTTCTCGTCTTCGTGGCAGCCTTTGTGTTGGCAGACGGGGAGGAACTTCATGCCGGGTTGGTTGAGGTTGTCGCCGTCGTCCCGTTCGGGGTGGTAGCGGTAGAAGGCGCCGATGGGGCGGCCGCGGATCATGTAGACGACGGGTTCGGCGGTGGCCTCTTTGATCTTGTCGCGGGTGGGGACGCCTTCCTGGACGATGACGCGGTGCACCTTGTGGCCGTACTTTCCTTTGTCCATCTTCTGGCGGCCGCGGTTGTTCAACGAAGTGATGTCCTCTGGCGTCGTGGCCGACAGGATGCCCATGCCGTAGGTGCCGGCGGCGTCCTTGACGAAGACGCGCGGCGTGGCGTCGATGCCCAACGTGTCGTATCGTTCCTGTGTCTCCTGCAAGATGGCGGCGGCCGCTTCGCCGACCCGTTCCAGTCCTTCGCGGCCTTTGAAATCGACGGCGGCGATCTCGCGGGTCGGGACGGTAAGGTGCCAAGGATCCAACCCGATGGTCTCGGCGAGCTGTGTCGCGAGTGCGTTGTAGAGGGCGAAGTGCTTCGCTTTCGTGCGGTGGGCCCAACCGAGTCGGGGGTCAGGGATGACCGGGACGTCCGCGCCCTTCAGCACGTCGGGCCGTCCGGTGGTGAAGTCGTTGTTGGAAAAAACAAGGTCGACCTTCTTGCCGCCGACGAACAACTCGCCGTTCCGGCGTGTGACGAGCGAATAGTCGACAGTCTCACCGCTCGGTGTGGTGATGCCCTGCACCCCGTACACGACCTCAGGGTCGGCGCTTCCGATGGAATGCACGACACCAGCCTCGTCGAGGATGGTGGAGAGGTAGCGCACGTTCTCGATGTAGTACGGGTTACGGGTGTGGTCTTCGGGAAGCAGGAGGACGCGGCCGATGTCGGGGTGGTGGCGTTCGAAGTAACGGCGCACCTCCTTGACCGCGCCCTCACGGCTGCGGGGGCAGAGGTTGTTGAAGCCGGCGGGGAAGGCGTTGGCGTCGACCGAAGCGGCCTTGAAGCCGGCGTCGCGCACGTCGCTCGAGGTGTAGATGGCGGGACGGACGTTGTCGTAGTGGGCGGAGAAGAACCGTTTCACGTCGGGCGTGTGTTCGCCGATGAGGCGTTCGTTCGCATCGTGCAACCGGTCTATGTCTACCATCTTTTTCGGTCTCAGACGAGGTCGTTCCAGTGGAGGTCCGTGGGGCGTTCGCCGCGGCGGTGCACGAAGATCTCTTCCAGAAGGTCGACGGCGAGGAGTTCGGCTTTCTTTGTGAATGCTTGGGTGTATGGGTGGGCCTTGGCGCGCTTGTCGGGGTAGCGCTTCTCGACCTCTTCCTCGAACCGTTGCATGATGCCTGGACTGGTGCGACGGCCGGCGGGGAGTTTGCGGCGGCCGACGATCTCTTTTGGGAGCTTGGTGCGCTCGGCGGCTTTGCGCAGGATGATCTTTTCGTCGTCGGCGCGAAGGAGCAGGTCGTCGGGGAGCGCCTTGCCCACCGCCACGAGTCGCTTGTCCAAGAACGGCACGCGGATCTCGGTGCCGAACGCCATGGAGTTGCGGTCGACGAGGCGCAGTTGGAACTGGTTCAGTTGGGGCCCGCGTTCCCAGGTGAGGTTTTCCTGCAGGCCAGCACCATAATGCGCGGAGAGCAACGCGTCATGCCGGGTCGGGTCGTCGGGGAATGCGCGTTCGGTGCGCGCGCGGATGAGGGCGGCGTGGCTGATGAGGTCCTTGTAGCGGTCGTAGCCGCCGAACACCTCGTCGGCGCCTTGCCCGCACAGGCCCACCGTGGCGATGCCCTTCATCTTGCGGAAGAGCGGGTAGAAGAAGTAGGTCGTGTAGTCGATGTCCTCGTTGGACCAGATGACCGAGGTAAGGTCGCGCTCGAGGTCTTCGCCGTCGAAGAACCATTCATGGTGGTCGGTACCGAGGGTCTCGGCGACAAGCCGCGCCTTCTCGAAGTCGATATTGCGTTCGTCCTCGGCGACGCTGATCGTGGTGACCTTGCGGTCGGGGTCGAGTTCGCGGTCGACCGCGGCGATGTAGGACGAATCGAGTCCACCGGACAGCACGACCCCGAGCGGGACCTCGCTCATGAGGCGTTTGCGGACCGCTTCGACGACGAGGCCGTGGAGGTGTTCGGCGAGCGCGTCGGGGTCGGCGGGGAGCGCGGCGGGGGGATCGTCGTAGTAGGCCTGGATGCGGACCTCGCGACCGTCGGTGACGAGGAAGTGCCCAGGGGGCAGTTCGTGGATCCCCTCAAGATAGGTCGAACCCGGGAGGACGTATTCGAAACACGCTTTTTCGCGGACGGCGTCCGCATCCAAGACGGCAGGCACATCGGGGTGCGCAAGGAGCGCCTTCATCTCGGAGGCGTAGAGGAACGCATCGTCGACGCGGGTCCAGAAGAAGGGCTTGATTCCGTGCGGGTCACGGGCGGCGAACAGTTCGCGGCGTTCCGAGTCCCAGATGGTGAAACTGAACATGCCGTCCAGGCGCGACAACACGGAACCAGGGTCTTTGCGGCCCTCCTCCGTGGCCAAGAGATGGAGGGGCACCTCGGCGTCGGTGCGGGTCTTGAACCGGCACCCTTCTGCCTCCAGTCCCTTCCGCAGGGCGACGTGGTTGTAGATCTCGCCGTTGTAGATGATGGCGCGGGTGCCTTCGGCGTCGAAGATCGGTTCGTGTCCGCCGGAGACGTCGATGATGGCGAGGCGGGTGTGGCCGAGGGCGCAATCGGCGTCCTGGAAGAGTCCGGTGTCGTCGGGGCCGCGGTGGGCGACCCGCGACATCATGGAACGCACGAGGCCCTTGTCTTCGGCGCCGGGTCCGACGATGCCGGTTATGCCGCACACGTGCGGGGTCTCCGGAAGGATCGGTTCACGACGGCGAAGGCGAGGGGTCGGGGTCGCACCGTGCGGGCGACAGGTAGACGTGTTAAAACGCTTGTCTCGCGGGCGATTCCGGCTCACATGCCGATGAGGTCGCCGTGGTCGGTGAGGACGAGGACGATGACGACATAACCGAAAAGGAGGAAGCCGGTGGAGATGGCCCAGGCCCAGCGGAGGAGCCATTTTTTGCCGGCGAGCGGGTCACGTTGGATGTTGCCGGCCTTGCGGTCGGCCGTCTCGGGGTCGAGTCCCTGGACGATGTGCCGGGCGGCGGTGCGGGCTCGGCGTTCGGTCCCGTCGGGGTCCCATTTGTTGAACGCGGGTTTGTCACGGGGGACGGCCATGGACAGGGTCGGCGTGGAGCGGGGGTACTTGAGCGTACCGCTCAGGCGGGTTGTGGGGTCTCGGTCGCAGCGTTCCGGCCGGGGACGTTCTCGCCGTGCGCGTCGCCCACCATCTGTTGGTTCAGGTAGGCGACAAGCGGTGTGGTGAGGGCGGCCACCTTGAGCCCTTCCTCGGTCAGTTCGTAGTCGACGCGGAGGGGGCGTTGGTCGGCGACCATGCGGAGGATGAGCCCTTCCGATTCCAGTTCCTTGAGCTTGTTGGAGAGGGTGCGGGACGAGATGGCGCCGAGGCGTTTCTTGAGGTCGGAGAAGCGGGCGCGCTTGGCGATGGCAAGGAGGTAGAGGATCTCGAGGTTCCATTTCGAGAACAGTTTCTGGGTCGCGGCGACGGCGGACGAGGAGAGGCGGTCGGCGGCCTCGATGGGCTGGCGCTGCATGGCGGTCTTGAGGCCTTGGCCGAAGCGGCGGGCGTGGTGCAGGATCTCGTCCAGTTCGGATTGCAGTGCGGGGTCGATGTCGAGGGTGGTCCGGGGGGCGTCGTCCATGGGGTTCCTCCAGGGGGTCCGGTGTGTCTGGGTGTGGCGGGGGTCCGATGTCACGCGGGAAAGCCGCTTTCGCGCCGTCCCCCCGCTGTCTTGCCGGTTTCCAGGTACAACCGGATTTACGATTCCCCTTAAGTGTGTCCAGCACATATAGTTTCCTTGAGAAACCATGGCTGTTTCCGCATCCACCTCCGTCTCCACCCGCCGCCACACCTCGCTTCTCGACGGGCTCGACGCGCCCGACATGGCCTTCGACCTCCAGGTCCACGACCTCGTCCGCCTCGTCCGGGGGTCCCGCGTCTGAACGCCCGGCAGGGCCACCCGCGGCCCTGGATGCGCCCCGGTGAAGAGCTGCGCGACCTCGCCGTCTGGGCCACCGCCTGGCTCGCCCTCGCCGCTGTCCTCCGCTTCGTCGTCCTCTGAGACCCCGAGTATCACGACCCGTCCCGTGCAGGTTATCCGTCCCCGCCACCTCGCCACGGTCGTGGCCGAGACCGAGTCGCGCCCCGAGATGCTGCGCATCCCCTTCTCCACCTATTGTCGCAAGACCGAGTGGGGTGTCACGCAGACCGGCATCGCCTACACCACGCTCGACATCTCGATCGCCGGCATGCGCAACATCAAACGGGCCAACCCGTGGGAACGCACCGTCCCCGTCCTGCACGTCGGCGGCCGCATCATCCCCGGCAGCCACCGCATCCTCGCCTGGGCCGACGCCCACCGCCTCCCCGGCGCCCCACCGCTCTTTCCGGCGGAGAACGACAAAGAGGTCCGGGAATGGGAGACGTGGACCGATGAGCACCTTGGCCCCCTACTGCGCCGCGAGGTCTACCGTGTCCTGCACAAGGAAGTACGCCACTACGGCAAAGGGCCATGGTCGACGTTCAAGCTCTGGCTCATCAAGCCCGGCTTCCGCATCGCCGCCCGCCACTACCGCGCCACCACGTACGACGCCGACGACCGTGCGGCGACCCATGCGGCGCTCGAGCGCACCGTCGGACGATTGCGCGAAAGCGGCACCGGCTATCTCTTCACGAAGCATCCCACCGCCGCCGACCATGCCACGGCCGCGTTCTGGGAACCGGTCGTCCGCATCGCCGGACCCCTCGGCATGGACGGAGACGACGGCTGGGGCGAACTGGTGCAATATGTCCGCACCGTGAAGCCGCAGCGCACCACCCGGGTCGGCGGCAGGAAGGCACGGGGCAAGGATTGGGACCGCCTGGAGGCCGCGGTGACGGCCACATCCTCGCTCTCCCCTTGAGGACCACCGAATCGTACATATCGTCCGGAGCCCTGTCCCTCCTTGGTGTGTCTCCTGCGTGTCCTCAGAACGTTGCTCCTGGCTGTCGCCCTTTTGGCGCTCCTCCCGACCCTTCCCCTCGCATCCGCAGGACCGACGACGCTCGGGACCCCTGAGGACGCCTCGACGGTGGAGGTGCGCGACCGCTGCATCGGCAAGGTGGTGACCGGCATCGTCTACAGCGACACCAAGCTGGTGCCCGTCTCCGTCCGTGACTATTCGTTCGAAGGCTGCGTCTATACCGGCGTCGCCTCCTACACCGACACCCGTGACCGCTTGTTCTGGTACACCTTCTCGGGCGTCGCGATCCCGTGCCGCAGTACCGGTCTCGAATGCGTCGGCACCTAGACCAGGTGCTTGAGGCCCGAACCGGTGACGAAGAGGACCGTCTCCTCGTCGTGCGCCACCTTCCCGTCGGCGATGAGCCGTTCCAGCCCCGCGAGCGTGGCGGCCGCCTCGGGGGCCACAAGGAGCCCTTCATCGCGCGCGACCGCGCCCTGAGCCTGCACGATGGCATGGTCGGACACGGCGACCGCGCCACCGGCGCTTTTCCTGACCGCCTCGAGGATGAGGAAATCCCCGATGGCCTGCGGCACGCGCAAGCCTCCGGCCATCGTCTTGGCGCCGACCCACGGCTCGGCCGACGACGCACCGGCATGGAACGCCTGCACGATGGGGGCGCACCCTTCGGCCTGGACGGCCATCATGCGCGGCCGTTCGGGGCCGATGAGGCCGAGCGCTTCCAGTTCGTCGAACGCCTTCCACATGCCGATGAGGCCGGTGCCACCGCCGGTCGGATAGACGATGACGTCCGGCAACCGTCCCGAGAGATGCTCCCACAGTTCGTAGCCCATGGTCTTCTTGCCCTCGAGCCGATACGGTTCCTTGAGGGTCGAGACGTCGAATGCGCCCGTCGTTTGGGCCCGTTCCTTGAGGAGCGCGCCACAATCGTTGATGAGGCCGTCCACTTCGATCAGTTCCGCGCCGTGGGCGCGCACTTCCGCCTTGTTCGCCTCCGGTGCGTCCTTCGGCATGGCGACCGTCGCCGCAAGCCGCGCACGGGCGGCATAGGCGGCAAGCGCCCCACCGGCGTTCCCGGCGGTCGGCACCGACAGGCTGAGCGCGCCGAGCTGGCGGGCGCGTGAGACGGCGAGCGACATGCCGCGCGCCTTGAACGTCCCCGTCGGGTTCTGGCCTTCGTCCTTGAGCCAGATGTTCTCGAGTCCGACCCGTTCGGCGGTCGTCCGTCCGGATAGGAGAGGGGTCCGGCCTTCCCCGAGGCTCGTCACGTTCGCGTCGTCCACCTTCGGCAGGAGGGCACGGTAGCGCCAGAGCGAGTCGACCGGACTGAAGAGCGAAGAGAGGTCCGTGCCGGTGACCTGTTCGCGGGCCGCGTCGAGGTCGTAGCGCGCAAGGAGCGGCTTGCCGCAGCACGGGGAGAGGTTGTGGAGCTGTTCACTCTCGACCGGCTTGCCGCAGGCGCCACAGTCGAGACGGACACAGAAGGAACGGGCCACGGGGCGCGCATGGGGCGGCCACGTTTGGGGCTTGTGGTCGCTCAGGCGGTCGTGCCGTTGGCGGGGGACAGCGAAGAGACGGGGAGGTCCGGAAGGTCGCGCCCAGGCTTCGGAGGTGGTGTCGTCGGGGGCGTCGGGAAGAGGTCGGACGAAGGCGCGTCATCCTGTGCCTGCGCGGGTCCTCCGGTCGTGGTCTCGAGGTCGGAGGAGGCGGTGGGCATGAAGCCGGCGACGATCATCGCCACGCCGATGGCGAGCCAGACATAATCCCCCGGCGAACCTGGAAGGCGTACCAACAGGTGGGATTGGGGGTCGGAAAGGGAAAAAGGCACCTGCGGCGGCGGATTGCGCGGCTGGACCGATGGCCCGAAGGGCCCGAGGCCTTGGGGAGGTCCCGAGAGACGTCATTGCACGGCATCGAGGGCGGCGAGGAACAGGTCGGGTCGGCTGAGTTCCGGGAAATGTCCCGCCTCCGGGTCGAAGCGGTGCCACGGCGCATCGAGATGGCGATGCAGCGACGTGGCGTGGTCGCGGGTATGGCTGCGGTCGGCGCCGCCCCACAACGTCGCCGTCGGACAGCGCACCACGATGCCGTCGAGCGGGTTCCCGCCATCGAGGCCCTGCAGGCCGCTCGCCAAGGTGAACACGGCGCCGCGCTTGCGTCGGGCGACCGCATGGGCGGCATAGGTGAGGCGGCGCGTCTCGTCCGGTTCCGCGGCACGATACCACTGCGGCGGGATGCGGGACTCTCCCATGTGCACGAACAGTTGGCCGATGAGCGGACGCGAGAGGCGTCCTTTCGGGTCGATGCCGTCGCGCCACGCCAGGGCGCTCCGGTGGTCGGGTGCCTGCGAGAGGACGAGGCCTTGGACGCGACCGGGTATCTCGTGTGCGGCGCGCACCGCGGCAAGGCCGAGGACGCAGGGATAGGCCAGGACGGCGCGTTCGGTACGGGTCGCATCGAGGAGCTCTCGTGTCACGGCGACGAGGCCCTCGACATCCCATGAATAGTCCGAAGAGACGGTGGACCAGCCGAAGCCGGGCGGTTCGAACGCGATGACCCGTGCACGGCCGTCCAATGCGTCGAGGAGCGGGAGTTGGTGTTCGATGCCGTTCGGGGGATCGGCGGCGAGGAGCACGGTCGGACCGGGTCCGTCCTGCATGAGGACACGGACGTCTCCTGAAGGAAGCGGCAGGCGTGGCGTCGTGCGGCCGTCCGGGAGCGGCGGTGGATGCGGGGTGTCCCGGCTGCGCCAGCGGTCGTAGGCGAGCCCCAGCGAGCGGAGGAGGGCCACAGGAGGACATCGTTCGGGAGGCGATGGTCTTTTTGCAATCGTACCAGGGGCCAACGGACCTTGGGGCCGGGCACGAAAGGCATCCGGGGCATGGCCACGTCGCCTAAATGGACCTGCTGGAAAAGAGGGACAGATGCTCCGTGCGTGGTTGGTGGCCACCTGCTCGTTGGGTGCCGTGTTCAGTGGGTGTGTCGGGCATTTTGATGCCGAGAGCATGCTGTGCGGTGACGGACCAGGCTCGATCGATGACGAAGAGGCCGTGAAAGCCGCGTTCGAAGAGGCGGCGGCTCTTCTCGACCCGATGACCGCACCGGCGTTCCACATCGACCAGACCATCACCGGTCCAGACGAGGAGGTGCATCGGCGTTGGGCGTTCGATGGTGCCGGCGAGATGTTGGCGATCGACGTCGAATGGATCACTGCACGCTACCAAGGCGCGTGGTGGTCGAACGGTGGCGAGGGAGATCAGGGCTATGGCCGGGACCATCGTCCCGGTGGAGCGATGGCCGGCATGGTGATGGAGCTTGAACCCTCGGCCTTCGGGTTCACGGTCGTCGAAGGAGGATATGGCCACGAAGCCGGATGCACCACGCTCGACGGACGCCGATCGGTGGTCTTCGAGCGGGAGTTGAATGGCACCGACATGACGATGACCATCGATGCCAAGAAGCCGCACCTTCCCCGCCAGGCGACCGTGTCTTCCGAGCGATTGCACGTCGAGATCGTCTCGACCGTCGAGTACGGCCCTGTTGCGGTTACCGTCGACAGGTCTCTGCCGCGTTTCCCTGCCACGGTCGGCTTCGAGATGACGTATGGTGAAGACCACGATTCCATCCATCTCGCAGACATGACCCATTGGGTGCCCTTGTCCGAGGTGCTCTTCGAGGTGCTCGATGATGCGGGAGCCGTTTTGACGAGCGCGACGTTGGATGACCTTACCGCCTCACAGGATGGAGCGGTGCGCTTCGCGGATGCGGACGGGAACGGATACATGAGTGGAGGCGACAGGCTGTCGTTCCCGGCGGGTTCTCCATGGAGTCTCCACGACCTGTGGGCCGATGCGCCGGTCGAACTCATCGATTACACCATGGATGAGCCGTTCGCGACAAGTGGGTCTCATCGAACTCGTGCCTGAAGTGCAGGATCCCGCCACGATCGAAGTGAAAGCGCCATCCGACTATGGCACCGACATCTTCATCATCCTCCGTTGACCGCGACGGCTATAACCGGCCGAGTCGTTGACGGCGCGATGTGCGGTCGCTTCTCCCTCTTCACCGTCGCCGAGGTGGTGCAGCGTCTCTTCGGGCTCGGCGAGGTGCCGGATTACCCGAAGCGGTACAATGTCTGTCCGACGGACGACATCGTCGTGGTGCGCGCGGGGGGCGACGCGGCCGGTGAGCCGGAGCGGGTCGGTCGCCTGATGCGCTGGGGTTTCGTCCCGACATGGGCGAAGGACCCGGAGGGGATGCCGCTCATGATCAACGCCAAGGCGGAATCGGTGTTCGAAAAACCGGCGTTCCGCACCGCTGCGAAGCATCAGCGTTGCCTCGTCCCGGCCGACGGTTTCTATGAATGGAAGAAGCTGAAGGGCGGTGAGAAGCAGCCGATGTTCATCCGCTTGCAAGACGACCGGCCCATGGCGCTCGCCGGGTTGTGGTCGGAGTGGAGCGGCAAGCTGGAAGGAGAAGAGGTGGCGTTCCAGAGTTGTGTCATCCTCACCACCGACACGAACGACCTCTTGCGTCCGGTGCATGACAGGATGCCGGTCATCATGGACCAAGACGGCTGGTCGCTCTGGCTCGACCCGACCATCGACGACCCGGAACTGCTGCATCCGCTTTTGGCGCCGTTCGACGCGGCCCGGATGAAGATGTGGCCGGTGTCGAGGAAGGTCAACAAGCCGCAGGCGGACGGCGCGGAACTGATCGAGCCGAAGGGGCAGCAGACGTTGTTCTAGTCGAGCCCTTTCGTCCTTCCTTCTCCGGCCAAGTGCCGGATCTCTTTCGTGCTTCCGTCCAACCCGATCACTTCGACCTCGGCGTCGTCCCGGCGGGCGATCTCTTCGGCTTCGGAGATGGCGCGGTTCTCGTCGGGGAGGCCGTGCAGAAGAATGGTCTCGTGCTCATCGACGACGTCCCAGCCTTCGGCGACGGGACGGACGATGATGCGTCCGTGTTCGTCGCTCTCCATCGCGTTCGCGGTACTTTCTTCGGGCGGGGATGGGCTCAGATAAGTGCCCCCTTGTGAGACGGGGGAGGAACCGGTTGGATATTCGGCTCCTTTGTATTCGCGTCCGGGTGTGGATTCGTCCATGGCCACCCTTTGGGTCGAGCGCACTCATCCGGGGTGGGTTCGCTGCCGTCCTTGCCGCGACCTCGCCGGTCTAACCATCACGTCGTGGCTGCCCGTGGCGCGGGCGTCGCCGCACGCTCGGGAAGGACTCGTTGATATATCGACCAGGTCGCACGCGGATCATTGTCGCTGTTCCCCCTTGTGTCGCATCCATCGGGACAAGCTCTTGAGAAGCTTTCGTCAACCGACAGGTTCGGGCCGTCGCGGCACAGCCAGTATGGGCCTCCCCCACTTCAACGTGCGGGGACGGCCGCCTCGGCTTCCGGTAGAGCGGCTGCACGGGCGGCGGCCTCTTCCTTGGCGCGGCGGCGTGCCTTCTCCTTGATCTTCTTGAGGCCGAAGATCGATTCGCGTTCCATCTCCTCGAGGCGGAGGAGGATGTAGTCGCGGGCCGCTTCGAGGTCGGGGATGACCTTGAACTCGAGCGCGTTGACACGGCGCTTGGTCTTGTCGATCTCTTCGAGCAACCGTTTCAGCGTCGTCTCGAGCTCGGCGGCCTTGATGATCTCTTCGACGAGCATCTCGAAGGAGTCGACGACGTCGTCGATCTGGGGGCTCGTGCCGATGATGCCGTAGCCGCGCTCGGTGAGGGTCTTGCGGACCGCTTCGCCGGTGACGCTGGGGACGACGACACCCATGATGTTCTTCTCGCCGACCTTTACGGTGGGGACGAGTTGTTGGGTGTGGGCGATGCTCTTGATGTTGATGCGTCCCTCGATGGCCTGGGCGACCGCCATCTTCCCCTGGGCGCTGTTGTAGTGGGTGACGAGGTTCTTGCGGATGTCCTTGACCTTCGGTAGGAGTTCGAAGAGCTCGTACATGAGGCCGTCGCGCTTCATCTTGAGAAGCTTGTGGCCCGTCTGGGAGAGCTTGATCTTGCGCTTCGTGTCGATGAGCGCGCTCCGGGTCGGGACGATGTCGGCCATGATTTCACCGCGTGGGGGTTCGGGGGGAGGGGGCGTCGCCCCCTCCCCCCGAGTCATGCTCGGAAGGTCGGGGGGCTCCGGACAGAGAGGGAAGACGGGTGAAGAGGACGGATGGAAAGATTCGGAGGGGAAAGGTGGGAAAGACTTCTACCTACTGCACCATGGCTTCTTCCTTGCCGCGGTTCTTGGGGTGCCATTTCGCCATGGTCTTCCTGTCGATCCGGGACAGGACGTTCTCGGGGAGCGTGGCGAGCAGTTCCCAGCCGATCTCGAGGGAGTCCTCGAAGCCACGGTCCTCGTCGCGGCCCTGGCGCACGAACCGCTCTTCGAAGAGGTCGGCGAACTCCAGGATCTTGATGTCACGCTCGCTGAGCGCGCCTTTGCCGACGATGGCGACGAGACCGCGCAGGTCACGGCCTTCGGCGTACATGGCGTAGAGCTGGTCGGACACCTGCTTGTGGTCTTCCCGTGTCTTGCCCTTGCCGATGCCGGCGTTCATGAGCCGGGAGAGCGAGGGCAGGACGTTGATGGGCGGGTAGATGCCTTTGCGGTGCAGTTCACGCGAGATGACGATCTGCCCTTCCGTGATGTAGCCCGAAAGATCGGGGATGGGGTGGGTGATGTCGTCGCCAGGCATGGTCAGGATGGGGAACTGCGTCACCGAGCCGGGTTTGCCCTTGATGACACCGGCGCGTTCGTACAACGACGCAAGGTCGGTGTACATGTAGCCGGGGAAACCACGGCGGCCGGGGACCTCTTCACGGGCGGCACCGATCTGCCGGAGCGCCTCGCAATAGTTGGTGACGTCGGTGAAGACGACGAGCACGTGCTTGCCGAGGTCGTAGGCGAGGTATTCCGCGGCGGTGAGGGCCAACCGGGGCGTGATGATGCGTTCCACGGCGGGGTCGTCGGCGAGGTTGAGGAAGATGACCGCGTTCTTGAGCGCGCCCGTGCGCTCGAAGTCCTTCATGAAGTAGCGGGCTTCCTCGTTGGTGATGCCCATCGCCGCGAAGACGACGGCGAACTCTTCGCCCTCGCCGCGCACCTTGGCCTGGCGGGCGATCTGCAGCGCGATGTCGTTGTGCGGCAGACCGGAGGCGGAGAAGATCGGCAGCTTCTGGCCGCGCACCAACGTGTTGTTGGCGTCGATGGTGGAGATGCCGGTCTGGATGGGGTCGTGGGGCGATTGGCGCGAGTAGGGGTTGATGGCCGCGCCGAGGATGTCGCGGTATTCGTCGGGGACGATCTCGGGGCCGCCGTCGATGGGCTTGCCGCCACCGCTGAAGATGCGCCCGAGCATGTCCTCAGAAACAGGCAGTTTGAGGGTCTCGCCGAGGAACTTGACACCGGTCTCGCGGTCGATGCCGGTGGTGCCTTCGAACACCTGGACGACGACGGTCTCGTCGCTCGTGTCGAGCACCTGGCCGCGCTTGGCCGAGCCGTCAGGGAGACGGAGCGTGACGAGTTCGCCGTAGCCGACGGGTTCGGTCTTCTCGACGAAGACGAGCGGGCCTTTGACCTCGGTGATGGTCTTGTATTCCTTGGCGGAGCTCACGCGGTCACCTCCCCGAGCTGGGTGCGGGATTCCTTGATGACGCCCTCGAGCTGGGTGTCCATCTGCTTCTGGATGTCCCCGATGAGGGTGTCGAAGTCCTCCTCGAAGCGCGCCTTGGCCAGTTCGTCACGGGCCGGGATGGCGATGATCTTGGCGACCGGCGCACCGGCCGACATCGCTTCCTTGGCCTTCTCGCTGAAGCCGAGGATGGTCTTCATGATCTGGTATTGCTTGCTAAGCGGCGCGTAGGTGTCGACGTCGTGGAAGGCGTTCTGCTGCAGGAAGATCTCACGCAGCATACGGGCCACCTCGAGCACGAGTTGCTCTTCGCGGGGAAGGGCGTCGGAGCCGACCAATTGCACGATCTCCTGCAGTTCCGATTCTTTTTGCAGGATCTCCATGCACTCGTTGCGCACCTCGTTCCAGTCCTCGGCGACGTTCTCACGGAACCAGGGGGCGAGCGAGGCGTTGTAGAGCGAGTACGAGTTGAGCCAGTTGATGGCGGGGAAGTGGCGGCGTTGGGCGAGCTTGGCGTCGAGCGCCCAGAAGACCTTCACGATACGGAGGGTGTTCTGGGTGACCGGCTCCGAGAAGTCGCCGCCGGGCGGGGAGACCGCACCGATGACGGAGACGGAGCCTTCAGAGCCGCTCTTGGTGATGACACGGCCGGCGCGCTCGTAGAACTCGGACAACCGCGCGGCAAGGTAGGCGGGATAGCCTTCCTCACCGGGCATCTCTTCCAACCGGGAGGAGATCTCACGCATGGCTTCGGCCCAGCGCGAGGTCGAGTCGGCCATGAGCGCCACATCGTAGCCCTGGTCGCGGTAGTATTCCGCGAGCGTCACACCGGTGTAGACGGACGCCTCACGGGCCGCCACAGGCATGTTGGAGGTGTTGGCGATGAGCACCGTCCGGTCCATGAGGGGGTTGCCGGACTGGGGGTCCTCGAGTTCGGGGAACTCGGTCAAGACCTCGGTCATCTCGTTGCCGCGTTCGCCGCAGCCGATGTAGACGACCACCTGGGCGTCGGACCACTTGGCGAGCGCCTGCTGGGTGACGGTCTTGCCGGAGCCGAACGGTCCGGGGATGGCCGCGGTGCCGCCCTTGGCGAGCGGGAAGAGGCCGTCCAGGATGCGCTGACCGGTCACAAGCGGGATGTCCGGGAGGAGCTTCTCCTTGGAGGGGCGCGGCACACGGACCGGCCACTTGTGCATGAGCTGCAGCTCGGTGCCGTCGTCGAGGGTGCCGATGGTCTCTTCGACGGTGTAGGTGCCGGACGAGAGCGCCTTGAGGGTGCCCTTGGCGTTCGGGGGGACCAGGATCTTGTGTTCGACCGATGCCGATTCCTGGACGGTGCCGAGCACCATGCCACCGGAGACGGCGTCGCCGACCTTGGCGGTGGCGGTGAACTCCCACTTCTTCTCGCGGTCGAGACCGTTGGCGGTGACCCCGCGCTCGATGAAGTCGCCCATCTTGTCCTGGAGGACCGGAAGGGGGCGCTGGATCCCGTCATAGATGCTCTTGAGGAGGCCAGGACCCAGTTCGACGACAAGGGGCAGTCCGGTGTTCTCGACGGGCTCTCCGGGCTTGATGCCGGAGGTGTCTTCGTACACCTGGATGATGCTTTTTTCTCGCTCGATCTGGATGACCTCGCCCATGAGGCCTTCGTGACCGACCTTCACGATGTCGTACATCCGCGGCTTGATGCCCACGGCCGTCACGACGGGACCGGACACTCGATAGATCTGTCCTAGTTGTCTTTCCATAGGTCGACACCTACTGCTTGTTTGATCTGTTCCCGGAGGGCGGAGTCTTCCGTGAGTCCGATGGCGACGAGCGTCGGTCGGATGCTCCCACGGAGCTGGGTCCTGAGATCTTCAGGGAGCCGGCCGTAGTCTTCCTGGTCCATGACCAGGATCCCGATGTCGGACCGGCCGAGCATCGCGGTGGCCGCCTCGGCGAGTTGCCTGGGCTCGGTCGCCTCGCGTGTGGCGCGTACGCCGACGAGGCGGAACCCGAGGACGAATTCTGGGCTTCCGATGACCGCGATCTCTTGCATGGTTTCCCTCAGATGATGAGCATGTCCTGGATGGTCTCCTCGTCGAGGCCGGCCTGCTTGCCGCGGGCGATGGCGCGCAGGTTGCGCACCTCGGTCCTCTTGCGGAGGAGATAATCGATGATGGGGAGGACGGAGAGGGGGTTCATGTGGCTGAACCCGGAGGCGCTGTCCATGAGATGGGTGCGCGCCGCGATGTCGACCCGCGACAGGGAGCCGGTGGCGAGCGCCGCGTCGAGGTCGTCGCCGATGGAGGTGGCGTGGAGTTCGGTCGCGACGTCGTCCAGGGACGGGGCCTCGTAGATGCGGCGCAGGTCGCCGATGTCGAGGTCGCGGCCGCCGCGCACCAACACGGGTTCGACCTCGTCCCAGGGCAGCTGGGCCCGTCGGTAGCGCAGGACGGCGAGGAGGTCGACGATGTCGATCTCTTTTTCGATGAAGCGACGGAACGGCTTCTTGGCGCCGGTGTCCGCGCGCACCACCTCGAGGAGGTTCTGGTAGTAGGTGCGGTCGAGCTCGTCCTCGTAGTCGGACAGGGTCGCTTCGGCGCGCCGCTCTTCCGCCCGCTTGAGCGCGCTGTGATACACGCGCGCCTTTCCGCCCATCTCGCCGAGCATCTCGATGACACCGTCGACGCCCTTGACGTCGTCGGCGAGGAGGCGACGGAGGAAGTCGAACTCCTCACGGTCCTCGATGAGGAGCTCTTTCATGATCTCCTCCTGGCTCGCCCCGTAGTGCTTGCCGCGGAGGACCACCTTGATGTCCTGGAAGTCGTGCCGGTCGAGGAAGGCGCCGACCAGTTCCTTGGCCTCGCCTTCGACGAAGCCGCGCACCTGGCTGTAGGTCTGCTCTTCGTTGACGTTGAGGGCCCCCTCGATGAGGTCGATGCCCTCGAACTTGGACGACAGGGCGTCCACCTGTTCCTGGTAGTCGGTGTCCCGGATGACCTGCGTGACCTCGGCGAGGCTGATCTTGAGCATCTTGAGGTAGGTCTCGCGCGGCAGGAGCTTCGCTTTCTTGGCGCGCACGCGCGCCGTGGCGTAGGCGTAGTTGCTCGTGCCGGTGGTGGTCTTTCGGAACAGTCGGAGCCCCATCTATTCACCCGAACAATCTCTTGCTCTCTTCCTTGAGGACCATCGGCCAGGCGGACTCGATGAGCGCCTCGTAGCGCAGGTCCAGGCTGAGGTCGCCTTCGGCCGAGTCGACGACGACGCCACCGAGGCCGGCGAGGTCCCCTTCGACCGAGAGCTTGGTGAGCCCCCGTGCCGCTTCGACGTCCCGGGCCACGACGTGGGCCGTGCCTTCCCCGACCTGCCGCTCGGCGCGGCCCAAAAGGGCCTGCAGGTGCGCCCGACGGGTCTCGTCAGGGAGCGTGCGGAGCGCCTCCTCGGCCTCCGTTCGCAGGCGGTCCCAGAGGGCGCGCTTGGCGTAGAGGACCTTTTTCTTGGCTTCGAACTCGGCACGCGCGCGTTCCTGCGCCTTGAGGCGGTCGGCGTCCCGCTGGGCTTCCTTCGCCTTGTCGGCGATGACGCCCTCGGCCTTCGACCGGGCCTCCTCGAGGATGGCCTTGGCCTCCTCGAGTCCTTCGACCTTGATGTCGTTGGCCTGCTTGCGGCCTTGTTCGATGATCTCGTTCACGACGACTTCGAGTCCCATGGTGGTGTTCCTCCTTGGATGGAGGTCTGGCCCCTCTCGGGGCCGTTTTGTCCGCGTCTAGAAGACGAAGACCAGGAGCAGCGAGACGACGAGACCGAAGATGACGATCGTCTCAGGCAGGACGGTCATGATGAGACCGCGGCCGAACAGCTTCTCGTTCTCGGCCATGGCGCCGACGGCGGCGGCACCGATGGTCGACTCACCCCAGCCGGAGCCGAGGCCGGAGAGGCCGACGGCGAGTCCGGCGCCGATGGCGATGAGGCCACGGGCCTGGGCATTGGCGGCCTCGACGGTCGAGGCGTTGTCGGCGGATTCGCCCTGGGCGGACGCGGCCGGGACCAGGGTGATGAGCCACGCGAGGGCGAAGATCGCGAAGAAGGCCTTCGAGAGGGTCTTGTTCTTCATTGTCGTATTTCCTCCATCTGTTTGTGCTACGGGGGGGAAGAGCATCAGGGTTCGTCGCGGACCTTGCCGAACGGTTCGAAAGCGCGACCGCCTCCTTCGTAGAACCAGCCGAAGAACTCGACGAGCTGCAGACGCAGGGCGTGGAGTCCGGCCGAGAGGATGCCGAGCCCGAGGATGACGAGGTATCCGAGGACCATGAGGAGAAGTCCGCCGACGCCGGCGACCGAGGCCGAGGTGGGGGTCGCCATGACGAAGGCGAAGCTGTTGACTGCGAGGATCATGCCCGCTTTGGAGAGCGCGACCGCGGTCAACCGGGTGTAGGAGAGGCCGTTGGAGAAGATCTTCGGAAGCTCCAGGATGGCGATGGCGCCCTCTCCGGCGATGAGCATGATGGCGGCGAGGGCGAAGAGGCCCCAGCCGAGGTTCGTGTGCATCGCATTGCCGTGGATGCCGCCCCAGGCGAGGAAGAAGACGCCGACCTGCAGGATGAGCCAGGAGACGCGGCCCAGGATGGCGTGCTTGGCACCGTGGAGGGCCCAGGCGTTGCGGATGCCCATCAGGATGGCGATGTTGAGGTGCAGCGCGGCGATGCCGAGGGAGAGGATGATGAGGCTCGTCACATCGTGCAGCTTGGAGAAGAACCCGAGCTGGAAGGTGCCGAACAGGAGGAGGTGGGGCGCCTTGATGTCTTCGAGGGCCTCGATGACGGCCGGGTCGGAGCAGTTCAACGAGTCGGCGTTCGCGACGCGGTGGCCGCCGCTGTACATGGTGTGCCAGTCGGCGCCGAGGAGCCATTCCCAGCTCAGGGTGCAGGGCTTGTCGACGAAGTGGATGCCGAACGCCTCGCCGTAGAAGAAGACACCGAACAGGATGGTCCAGAAGCCGGACAGCATGAGCATGCGCGACACCTTGGGGCCGCCGATGCCGAGCAGGAAGTTTTTCTGGAAGTACCAGGCGACGAGCATGACGAGGACGCCGAAGGCGGCGTCGCCCATCATGAGGCCGAAGAAGATCGGGAAGGTGAGGTAGATGAGGAAGGTGGGGTCCAGCTCACGGTATTTCGGCAGCGAGTGCATGCCGAGGAGCATGGTGAAGGAGCGCTGGGTCGGGTCCTTGTGGGTGAAGCGGATGGGCGGGTCCTCGGGTTCGGCGGGGTGCGCCGCTTCGCCTTCGATGGCCTCGGCCTGCCCGGCGTGGCCATGGACGTCGTGCCCGTGGGCCGACGCGAGGGTCGGTTCGTGCCATTCGATGTGGAGCCGCTGGTCGGTGGCGTCGAGCAGGCTGCGTTCGAGGGCCGCGGTCTGCGACACCGGGACGTAGCCGGAGACGACGAAGGAGTTGGGGGAGGCGGCCATCAGGGTCGGGGCGCTCGCCTTGTCGGCGGCGACAAGGAGGGTCTGGATGGCGGCAAGAAGCCGGTCGCCCTGTTCGCGGCGGACGGTGTCGAGCTTCTCGTCGATCTGGCGCACGCGCGCTTCCTTCTCGCGCGCCCGGGCGATGCGCTGTCCGATGACGGTGTCGACCGGTCCTTCCCCGGCGGGCACCTCGATGGCGCTGTAGCCGTGGGCGGAGAGGACCGTCTCGGCGTTGTCGGCCTCGTCGAGGGCGACGAAGAGGGCGATGAGCTGGCCCTGGGCGTCGGTGCCGCGGATCACTTCATAGCGCGTGGTCCTCTCGCGCAGCTCCGGCTCGGGATCGCTTGTCACCGCGCCGACGTAGACCTTGATGCGCTGGTAGCCCTGGAGCTGTTCCAGGCGGAGTCCGAGAGTGGCGAGGCGGCGCAAGCGGGCGATCTCGCCTTCCAGCGCCTTGCCTTCTTCCTGGAGTGTGCCCTTCTCCTCGAGGAGGCCGGACAAGGCGGCGTCCATGGCGGTGATGGTCTCGACGGCCTCTTCGTGGCCGGCGAGGGTGGTCGTGGTGCGCTGGTCCTCCATGCCGAGACTTTTTTGGAGCCCACGGGCGGAGAGGAGCGCCTTGGCGATGGTCTCACCTTCCGGGAGCGAAGAGCCGATGCCGAAGATGGCGTCGTCGGGGCGGTGCTCCTCGATGTGGAGGGCCTGGAGCCGGTAGAGGGTGTCGATGACGGGGCGCAGCTGGGTCCGGGCGCCCGCCACGACCACTCGACGCATTCGTTCAGTCTTGAGCATCCACGACCCTCTCGAAGACAGCGAGGATCCGCTTCTTGGCCTCGGCGACGTTGGCGTCGAAGGTGCGCTGCAGCTCAGCGACCTCTTCGTCCGCCTTCTTCATGAGCGCGGAGGACTCGGCGGCGACCTCTTGGCGGGCCGCCTCGAGGGTCTCCTCGTAGCGCGTGCGGGCGGTCTCTTCGGCCGTGCGGAGGTGCCGGGTGGCGTCCTGGCGCGCCTTGGTGATGGCGTCGTCGCGCTCTTTTCGGGCCTTGGCGAGGAGTTCCTCGACCTCGCGCTCGGCATCCTTCAGACGGGTGAGAACCTGGGTCGTCGTGTGGGATCCCTCCTTGGGGGATTGGGGCGGCAGGACGCACCGCACAGGGCCGTTCCGATGGTCTCCCAACGGGTGGGAGGGTCGGTCGGACCCGGGGGGGCAGGGGCGCGTAAAAGGGGCCCCTATTTGTACGCTTCGGGGCGTTTCTTCTGGGGTCGGGCGGTGACCTGTATGGGGTGGATGGGTGTGGGCTGCGGCGGGTGGTGGAAAGTCGTCTCGGACACCGCCTCCGGCCGGTCGGCGCGGGACCGTCGGGACGTGTTTCGGCCCCGTCCACTCACTGCATCTTCCCCATCTCGGGGGTCGACACCTCGCTCCGCGACACGAAGTCGGCCTGGAAGAGCTTGAGGAGGACCGTGAAGATGGCGAGGATGAGGGGACCCATCAGGAAACCGATGAAGCCGAAGAAGGCCAGACCGCCGACGACGCCGAGGAGGACGATGGCGGGGTGGACCTCGGCCCGGTCGCCGATGATCTTCGGTTTGAGGAAGTTGTCCACCGTGGAGACGATGACCGCGCCGTAGATGATGATCCCGACACCGGCGAAGGTGTTGCCGAGCGCCAGCTCGATGAGCCCGGCGGGCAACCAGACCAGGGGGGTGCCGATGATGGGCAGGATGGCAAGCAATGTCATGACGAAGCCCCAGAAGAAGGCGTTGGGGATGCCGAAGACCCAGAAGCCGAGCCCGCCGAGCACGCCTTGGATGATGGAGACGAAGATCTGTCCGATGAAGACGGCGTCGACCACCTCGCGCAGTTCCTCGAAGAGCTTGTCCTTGTAGGTCTCACGCAGGGGCACCGTGGCGTAGACGAAGTCGCGGAACGAGATGCCGTCCTTGAAGCCGTAATACATGATGAAGAGCATCACGAAGATGCCGAGGACCGCGTTGAAGACGAAGGTGAGGGACTGGGCGACGATCTCACGGCCGATGCGCTCGATCTGCGGCATGACGAAGCGCGTGAAATCGCCCGGTTGCAGGAAACCTTTCTTGCCGGCGGTGGTGTTGTTGTCCCCGCCTCCGGGATCGGCCGTCTGGTTGCTGGTGGGCGCGGTCTCGTTGCCGCCGGCGCCGAACTCGAACCCGGTGAGCCGCGCGATGCCCGCATCGAGTTCGGCGAGGAAGCCCTCGATGTCGCGGGCGTTGACGTCCTCGGTGAGCTCGGTGACGTCCTGGATGAGGCTCCAGACGGCGAAGATGACCGGCAGGACGATGATGAGGATGATGAGGACGACGGCGAGGAACGACGACGCCCCGGGATTGCGGATGAAGCCGAGGAGCCGCTTATAGAGCGGATAGAAGACGAACGTGAGCAGCAGGCCGCCGACGATGTAGCCCAGAAACGGCTCGATGATGAGGTACGAGACCCACCCCAACGCCACGAGGAGGAGGATGAGGAAGGTGGTGTTCATCTTGCGCCGCATCATGGTGGGGGCCTCGGTTCGTCGTGTCGCCGACGGCGGTCGTATGGTTCAACGTTGCGGGTCTCCCCTCTCCGCCGCCTCCCTGCTGGTATGGGAACCGTCAAAGGGGAGGCGCGCCTCCGCGTCGTGCAGAATGCAGGTCGTCCTCCTCGTCGGTGGGATGGGCACGCGGTTGCGCCCCCTTACCTATGACACACCGAAACCGCTCCTGCCGGTCCTGAACCGGCCCTTGGTCGCCCACATCCTCGAGCGGCTGCCGAAGCGGGTCGACGAGGTGCTCCTCACGGTCTCCTATCGTTCGGACGACCTGCGGGAATGGATCCGCACGTCTGACGACCCCAGCCTGGATGGCCGCACCGTCCACGTCATCGATGAACCGGAGCCCCTTGGGACGGCGGGTGCGGTGAAGAACTGTACCGACCGGCTCGACGACACCTTCCTGGTCTTGAACGGCGACCTGGTGTCGGACCTCGACATCGGCGCGCACATCGAGACGCACGGGAAGCGCGGCGCGGCCGGTTCCCTCGCCCTGCACGCGGTCGAGGAGGTGTCGCGCTTCGGCGTGGTCGACTGGACGCCCGCGACCGGCCGCATCCATGCCTTCGTCGAGAAGCCCGCTCCGGGGACCGAGCCGTCGCGGTATGTCAACGCCGGCGCCTATGTCCTGGAACCCGAGGTGCTCGACCTCATCCCCGAGGGCCGGCCGGTCTCGCTCGAGCACGAGGTCTTCCCACGGCTCGTCGAGGATGTACACGGCCTCTACGGCTTCCCGTTCAAGGGGCTCTGGATCGATTGCGGCACGCCTGCGTCCTATCTCGACATCCACGAGGCGCTCCTGGACCGTGCGGACATCCACAACCTCATCGGTCCGGGGACCGGCTACGATGCGGAGCGGATGAAGGTCGAGGCGTCGGTGGTCGGCGCGGGCGTCAAGCTCGGTGACGGCGTCCGGTTGGACCGATCGGTGGTCCATGACGGTGCCGTCATCGGGGCCGGCGTGCGGCTCGTGCGCTCCGTGATCGGCCGCAAGGCACAGGTGGCGCCGCGGTGCGTGCTCACCGATGTGGTCGTCGGGCCGGGGAGCGTCGTCCAGGCGCCCGAACCGCTCGAGGGTGTCCGGGTCGGCATGCGTGACCCGTCGACCTGACCTGGCAAACCTCTTATCAGGACCCGCCGGCTCCGCATGACCGATGCCCCGTCTCTTCGGCACGAACGGCGTGCGCGGGATCGTCGGCGAATCGATGACCCCGGAGTTGGCCCTCGACCTTGGCCGTGCCCTCGGCACCTGGCTTCATGAGCGCTGTCCGTGGGACCATCACGGCGAGCGTCCCGGTGTCGTCATCGGGACCGATTTCCGCACCTCGGCGCATGCCTTGTCGTCGGCGGTCGCCGCCGGCTTGCTCTCGACCGGCTGCGACGTGCTCGACGTCGGTCAGGCGCCGACGCCGGCCATCCAGTTCGAGACCAAGCATCGCGAGCAGGTGGCCGTGGGAGTGATCGTGACGGCGAGCCACAATCCGCCGGAGTGGAACGGCATCAAGTTCTGTCGCGGTGACGGGCGGGAGATGGAGCCCGACCATGAGGAGGACATCGAGGAGATCCTCTTCTCACGCTCGTTCTATGCCGCCGCTTGGGACGACCAGGGGTCGCCGATGACCGTCTCGGGTTGCGTCCGGCGCTATCATGAGGGCGTCAAGGCCCAGGTCGATGTCGAGGCCATCCGGGCGCGCGGCTTCACGGTCGCGGTCGACACCGCGAACGGCGCCGGCTCCGTGTCGCTGCCGTTCCTCTTGCGCGAGCTCGGCTGCCGCGTCTTCACGTTGAACGCCCAGCCGGACGGCACTTTTCCGGGTCATCCGAGCGAACCGGTGCCGGAGAACGCGGTCGACCTCATGTCAATGGTCGAGCGCCGCCGGTGCGACCTCGGGGTGCTCGTCGACGGGGACGCCGACCGCGCCATCTTCATCGACGAGAAAGGGCAGTATGTGTGGGGTGACCAGTCGCTCGCGCTTGTTGCGGCGGAGATCGTGCGGCGCCACGATGGTGGCGTCGTCTGCACGCCCGTCTCGTCGTCGAGTTGTGTCGAGGAGATGGTCGGGTCGGCCGGCGGCAAGGTGCAGTATACCATCGTCGGTTCGCCCAAGGTGGCGCGCGCCATGGTCGATGTGCAGGCGGTCTTCGGGGGGGAGGAGAACGGCGGGCTCATCTACCCGCCGCACCAGTATTCCCGTGACGCGGGGATGGCGGCGGCGTTGATGCTCGACATCCTCGCCAAGACCGACCGGCCGCTCTCGGCGCTCGTTTCCGAGGTGCCGAAGAAATCGGTCGTGAAGCTCAAGACCCACGTCGACGACACCCAGAAGGGATACCTACTCGCGGCGTTCAAGGACAAGCTCGAAAGCGACGGCGCGCCGACCGGCTACACGATCCGCGAGGTCGATGCGCGCGATGGCGTCAAGGCCTACCTCAAGGAGGGCTGGGTGCTCGTCAGACCGTCCGGAACGGAGCCCATCATGCGGGTCTATGCCGAATCGGGTGACGAGGCGGTGTCGAAGAAGATGGCCGAGACGTTCCTTCGCTTCCTCGAGTCGTTGCAGACCGAGGTCAAGCCGGCGGCCGGGGCGGCAGGACGGAAGGCGTAAGCGTCAGGCGGGGGAACGACGTGTCCAAGCATACCGCCTTCACTTGTAGATGTTCTCACGTCTGCCGATCGTGGCGACGATGATGATCTGCTCGGCTGGTTCTACGTGGGCGATGACGCGGAGGTCGCCGACGCGCATGCGGAACCCGTCGATCCCTTTCAGTGGCAGGAAGAAGCGGACGGGGTCCTTCGCGGCGGACTCGAGTCGCTTCAGGACGCGTGATTGTTCGGCGCGTTCGAGACCTGCCAGGTCCTTGGCGGCTCTTTTGCTGAATTCGACCCGATACATCAGAGGCCCAGTTCACGGCGCACATCGGCCAGGCTTTTGGTCTGGCCGGATTCGAATTCCTTCCGGGCCTCCTTCAATGCCCGTTTGGATGCCGGAGTGAGCTCTTTTTCGTCTTCCTCGAGATAATCCAGGGCTTCGGCGATGACCTCGGCGTACGGTTGCCGGGGGTGTTTCTTCAATCTCGCCAAGCGCGTTTTCAGTTCATCGGGTACCTGGATCGTCGTCACCATTACAGGACGCTATAGCGCTCTGTAAGTACTTATAGGTAAGCCTGGTCACCCTTCGCGTTCTTCGCCATACAGCCGCACCGCCGCTTCCACCACCACGCCCACCTGCTCCAGTCCGACGACGGAGACGGCGGTGTGGTCGTCCGATGTGGTGTGCCAATATTCGGGGAAGCCGCCTTCGAAGCGGATGATGTCGGTGGCGCTCCAGCCTTGTTCGAGGTAGGGGATGTGGTCGTCGATGACCGGGCTCGTAGTCTGGTTCTTGAACGCCTTCACACCCATGGCGGCGGCGGTCTCCCAGATGTGGTAGGTGAGCCAGGTGCTCGAGACGGTGTCTCCGCCGCTCGTCACATAGTTGATGGTGTTCCGAAGTTGCCGGAACTCCGCGCTGGCGTTGCCGACCATGTCGAGGAGGACCATGCCGAGGACGCTGTCCCGTTGGTCTTCGGGGATGCCGTGTTGGGCGTGGTGCAACGAACCGGCGAGGGGGTGGCAGTCTTCGGAGCCGTCCTCGCCGTCGAAGAGGATGAACGTGAGGGGGATGTCGGGGGTGTCGTGGACGAGCGCGCGGGCGAGGTTGAGGACGGCCGCGGTGCCGCTTGCGCCATCGTCGGCGCCAAGGAGGGGTTCGTCGCGCTGCGCGTGGTCGGGGTCCTGTGAGGCGGTCAGCTTTGAGTCGTAGTGGGCACCGATGATGAGGCCGACCTGGTCGGTATGGGTGCGGCCGATGACGTTGATGAAGGTGAGGTCCTTGACGCGTTCGCGTCGTTCGTCGCCCGGTTTGCAGGTGTTGCGTTCGACGGTGTCGGGGCCATGGTCGAGTCCGTAGTAGGTGGCGCCGTCGAAGCGGGATTCTTCGGCCGTGCCGCCGATGGGGGCGAGCGCGGCTTCGAGGTTGTCGCGCAGCCAGGCGGCCACTTCTTGCGTCTCGGGGCTGCCGGGGATGCGGTAGCGGTCACCGGTGCGGTTCTCAGGGTCGGTGTAGATCTGCCACAGGACGTCGTCGTAGGCTTGTGCGGCGTCGAACCGGATGGTGAAGTCGTACGGGTTCGTCCAGCGCTTCTCGGGCTCCTCGCCAGGGGGCGTGCCCGTCGTAGGGGAGGTGGCCGGCGTCGTCTCCATGCCATCGCCGGTTCCGGGTCCGCCGGTGCATCCGGCCACCAGGGTCCCCGTGAGAAGGAGGACGAAGAGGAAGGCGAGAGGGGGGCGCTGCACAGACGCCGTTCGGCCCGCTCGCTTTTGTGGCTTGCTGTAAGCGCCCCGCCCGGACGGACAGATGTGCGCTTCTGTCTGCGGCCACGTCTGACAGGATTATAACCAGGACGCGTCGCGGAGCCGCTTTTCGTCCCGCCGGGCTCTTTTTGTAGCCGACAGATGGACAGACGGGCGCTCCGTAGTTCGAGGAGCCCACCATAAAGTATTAATCCGCTCGTTCGGCCTGCCCTTTTGAAACAAGGGTGCAAGCCCTTGGAATAGGAGAATCACGATGACGCGATGGATCTGGACCGGTATGGCGGTCGCCGCCATGCTCCTCATGGCACCGGCCGCTTCGGCGACCTCGGCGAGCACGATCGAGACGATGTTCGAAGAGGTGCGTCCGGAGTCCTTCCGGCTCGAGCTTGCACCCGACGCGGCGCTCTTCAACGTGCGCTTCACCTTCGACGGCTCGGCGGCCAGCGAACTGCGCTATGCGCTCGACAACCTGGACGGGATCGGTGACGGTGACGGCACGGTGTCCAAAGAGGAGGTCTCCACATTCCAGTTCACGGCCGCGACCGCCATCAACTCGGCGCTCCCCACCGACCTCCCGATGAGCCCGCTCACGATCGATGGCACCGAGCCGCGCAACCCGGATGGCGGCAAGCCCATCGAGCTCGCCTACATCGAACTCAACGATGCCGAGGGCGGCGTCGACGCGACCGGTCTCATCACGGCGACCATCGAGCTGCAGATCTGGTTCGCGGACGTCGACAAGGACCTCACGAGCCACGATGTGAGCCTCGAGAACATCTTCATGGACTTCCAGGTCTACGACGCCTCCGAGGCCGACAGTCTCCCCATCAAGGTGACGATCGGCGGCTACCGCTCCTGGGACGTCATCAAGGACACCGTCGACCCGGTCGAGGCGCAGGAGCGCTTCACCGACGGCGCGCTCCTCTTCACCGCCTCCGACTACCATTATGTCGACGAAGAGGGCGAGGCGCTCACCTTCGAGATCCAGGGCGACCCCTCCGACGCCGCCGGTGTCGAGAAGGACTCCCCCGGCTTCGGCCTCGTGAGTCTCGTTGCGGCGCTCGGTGTCGCGGTCCTCGTGATGCGGCGCCGGTAGGCATCGGTCTCACCGTTGCGTTCTTTTTCCCTTGTCTCTTCTTCCTCCCCTTTTCAGCCACGAAGGTATTCCAGGTCCCCGGGCGATGACTAGAAGTCCTCCCATGGACAATCCGGCCACTGCATGATCGGGGTCGAGCTGGACCGGGATGCCCTTGCGGCCTTCTGCCGCCGGCACCACGTGAAGCGCTTGTCGCTCTTCGGCTCAGTGCTTAGGGACGATTTCGGGCCCCTCAGTGATGTCGATGCCTTGGTCGACTTCGAAGAGGGTCATCTTCCGACGCTCTTCGAGATGGTCCGGATGGAGAGGGAACTCAGCGAAGAGGTGTTCGCTGGCCGAACGGTGGACCTGAGGACAAAGGAGGATCTGAGTCGCTATTTCCGGGATGAGGTCGTCGCACAGGCGGAACCTGTCTATGGTGCCGGGTGATGAGGCGTGACTTCGGCACATTCTCCAAGCCGCCGAGGATGCGCTGGACCTCTTGGAAGGGAAAGACATCGAGGATCTTGTCGATGACCGGACCTTGGGCTGGTCTGTTCTATGGCTGCTGACGATGATCGGTGAGGCCGCGAACCATGTCAGCCTAGAGAAACGGGCCGAGATCCCACTGCCTTGGTCCGAGATGGTCGGGATGAGGAACCGGTTGATCCATGGCTATTTCGATCTGAACCTCGGGATCGTGCATCAGACCGTCGTCATGGCGCTGCCCGAGATCGTGGAGACACTGCGCGACCACCTGGATGGACATTAGCTTGAGGGTCCCTTCCGGCATCGTTCCCATATAGTCCGAGCGCTTCCCCGGTCGTCGTGGCTCTCCAAGAGGTGACCATCCGCCCGGCGCGTCCGGATGACGCCGCCGGCATCGCCCGCGTCTACAACGAGGGCATCGAGGAGCGCATGGCCACGTTCGAGACCGAGCCACGGTCCGAGAAATATACGCGGGAGTGGATCGAGAACAATCCGGAACGGTTCCCGATCCTCGTGGCCGAGTTGGACGGCCGGGTCGTAGCGTGGGCGGCGGTGCAAGAATACCGCGCGCGGGAGTGCTATCGTGGCATCGGCGAGTATTCCATCTATGTCGGCAGCGACGCGCGCGGCAGGGGTGTCGGGAAAGCGTTGATGGAGGCCCTGATCGACGCTGCACGGAACAAGGGTTTCTGGAAGATCCTCTCCCGGGTCTTCCCCCAGAACATGGCGAGCCGGTCGCTCTGCGCCCGCACCGGGTTCCGGGAGGTGGGGGTGTACAAGAAGCACGCCGAGCTGGACGGGGTGTGGCGCGATGTGATCATCGTCGAACGTCTCATCGAGGAGAACATGGATTAGGCGCGTTTGCCGATCTCTTCCGCCAACACCTTGGAAACGAGCGCGCCGTCCGCTTTGCCCCGTAGTTCTTTCATGACGATGCCCATGAGCGGTCCGACGGCCGCCTTGCCGCGTTCCTTGACGAAATCACTGTGGCCTTCGACGATGCGGGCGATGACGTCGACCACTTCCGATTCGTCGACCGCTTCGGCGCCTGCTGCACTGATGGCGCCTTCGACCCCGGCGTCGGGGCTTTGGCAATAGGCGCGGGCGACGTCGGTGAGGGCTTCCTTGGCGAAGCGGCCGGCGTCGAGGGCGCCAAGAAGCGTCACGAGGGTGACCCCGTCGGAAAGCGGTGCGGTGTCGACGTCCTCCGCCGACAGTTCGGGCAGGGTCTGCAGGAGCAGCCGTGCCAGTTCGTTGGGTCGGCCGACCTGGGCCAGGACGGTGTCGTAGAGTGGGAGGAGGCCTTCGCCGACGATCTGGACGGCGACCTCGGTGGAGACCTTGTGTTGTTGGACGAGCCGTCCGACGCTCTCTTCGGGGCGTTCGGGGAGCATGCTGAGGATGCGAGCCATCCGTTCGTCGGTGACGGCGACCGGACGGACGTCGGTCTCGGGGTACATGCGCGCCGCGCCCGGGAGCGGGCGGAGGAAGACGGTGGTCTCGTCGGGGAGGGCGTTGCGCACCTCGCGGGGAAGGCGGACCAGGCAGAGCTTGGCGCGTTCCAGGACGGCGTCCAGTGCGGCGCGCGCGACGGTGGCGCTCTCTGCGGCGAGGACGAAGCCGTCGTGTGTGTCGAGCCGGAGCGCGTCGCGGACCGCGTCCACCTCTTCTTGTTCGATGCCGTAGGCGGGCAGTTCGTCACTGTGGAAGACGCCGCGCACGCCGGCGTACTTCTTGGCGTAGGCGGCGAACTCCTTGCCGAGACGCGGTCCATCGGCGGTGCCGCCGATGAGGCCGTCGAAGCCGGGGAGCGGGAGGGCGAGGACGACGCCTTTGCGTTTCATGGCGCCTTGGACGACCTTGCTCTTGCTCGCCTTGAGCTGCAGCGTGACGTCGACCGCGGCCACCTTGTCGAGTCGTGCGGCGTCGATGCCGCGCTCGTGCAATGTGGTCTTGATGTGGTCCATGTGGAGTTGGCGGTCGATCTCCTTGTCGGCGACGCGCGGGATGCTCCTGAGGTCTTGGACACCTTTGATCTCGACGCGGTCGCCGCAGGCGATGGAGACGTTGAGGTCCTGACGGATGGTGCCGAGGCCACGGCGGACGCGGCCGGTGGCGCGAAGCAGTGCACCGATGCGGGCGGCGACCTCCTTGGCGTGCTGGGCATCGCGGATGGTGGGGTCGGTGGCCACCTCGATGAGGGGGACACCCAGGCGATCGAGCGTGTAGTTGACGACACCTTCTTCGTCCGTGTCGAGCTTTCGGCAGGAGTCTTCTTCGATGGCGGTGGTGAGGATGCCGACCCCTTCCACTTCGCCGCCGAGGGCGACCAGGCCGGTGCGTTGGAAACCGGAGGTGTTGGAGCCGTCGATGACGATCTTGCGCATGAACTCGATCTCGTCGACGACCCGTGCGCCGGTCAAGGCGGCGAGCGTCAGGGTGATGTCGATGGCGTCGCCGTCCGGTTGGTGCGGGGGCTCTTCGTCGGCCTCGACAAGACAGGAATGGTCTTCGATGCCGTGGTAGCGGAAGAGGAGGCCGCGGCGTGCCTCTGCCGCGGCGGCGGGGTCCATTTCGCCGAGCTCGGACTCAGTCGGGCGCAAGCGGCGTTCGATGGTGAACTCGGTGAGCGATTCCACTTCGTCCACGTCCACAACACCACTCTGGCAACGGCAGAAGAGTTTCCCGGTGTCGAGTTGTTGGTGGATCTCAAGACCGCACTTGAAGCCGAGAGCGGCATAGTCGTGTCGTCCGCGTGTCTCGTCGGCCATGCCATCACTCCAGGTAGGTCGTCATCTCAGTGCGTTCGTCCATTTCGCCCACCAGGTTCGTGTGGAGGTTTCGGCGTACTTCGTCCGGGTCCTGGGTCTGCCCGAGCACCCACATGAGCTTGACGTAGGCGGTCTCGGGGAGCATGTCCTCGCCGCTGATGACACCGGCATGGATGAGGTCGCGGCCGGTGGCGTAGACGTGCATGTTGGTGCGGCCGTAGAGGCATTGGCTCGTCATGACGACATAGGCGCCGCGGGCGGTGCACTCCCGGATGGCGTCGAGGCAGCGCCGGGCGACATGACCGAGCCCGGTGCCGACGAGGATGGTGCCTTTCTTGACGACGTCGAGGATGTGGTCGGGCCACAGGCCGGGGTAGGATTGGATCATGGAGACCTCTTCGTCCATGGCGAGGAAGCGCGGCACCTTGCCGTCCTTCTGTTCGCTGAGCGGGGTCGTGGGGCGGATGTGGGCGGCGAGGAGGACCTCGTCGTCCTCCAGGTAGCCCAATGGAGGATGGTTGATGCTGCGGAAGGCGTCGCGGCGCGAGGTGTGCATCTTGCGGACGCGGACCCCGCGGTGGATGGCGAGGCGGGTGTCGTCCGATTCGTCGTGCATGACGACGACGACCTCGCCGAGGTGGGCGGTGGCCGCGATGCGGACGGCGGCCTTGAGGTTCATCGCCGCGTCCGAAGAGGGCCGGTCGCTCGAGCGTTGCGCGCCCACGAGGACGACGGGGCCGGGGAGCTGGGGGAGCATGAAGGCCAAGGCGGCGGCCGTGTAGCCCATGGTGTCGGTGCCGTGGGGGATGACGACGCCGCGGGCGCCCGCTTCGAACGCTTTGGCGACCTCTTCGGCGATCTGTTGCCATTCGGTGGGCTGCATGTCCTCCGAGAACATCTCTACCACCACTTTGGAGCGGATGTTGGCGATGTCGAACACCTCGGGGACCATCAATGCAAGGTCTTCGGCGCGTTTGGCCGGATGGACCGCACCGGTGCGGTAGTCGACATAGGAGGCGATCGTGCCGCCGGTGCCGAGGATCTGGACCGTGGGGAGCGTCTTGTCGCCTTTCGGGGCTTTGCGTTCCGGGACCGAGACGGCCGGTTCGGGGGCGACCAGGTCGAGCTTCGTCCCCTCAGGGGTGTTGAGACCGATGTTGTAGCCGTTATCGAGCTTCAGGACAAGGGTGCCGGGACGGGAGAACGAATGGGTCGGCATCAGGCGGCCCTCGTGGACCGTGCCGTCGGGGAGGACGACCCGGATGCGGTCGCCGGGGGTGGCGCCGGCTTGGTCGATCAGCTCATCCTTCAGGGTGGTGGTTGTCGTCTCCGCCATAGGGCCCGGGGCCGGGAGAAGGGGGGCGGTGAAAAAGGATAGGGTGAGAGAGGGGTGGATCGGTGGGGTGCTCTCGCGTCGGTACCGACCGCTCGGGGGAGGCGTCTTCCTGGAGGAGCGGTAGCATGTGAGGATGGACGAGGCACAAGCCGGAGTCGCTGGGGAAGGCCTTTGAGGAGCCCCTCCGCGCGCTCGTCGCAGAAGGCTTGGACGCCTGGTTGTACAACGGCGGGAGCTGTTCGCTCAGATTCTCGTTCGGGGCTTTGTCATTCAGCGGAACCGGCGGTCATCCTGGTCCTGCTCGGCGATGGCGCTCCCTTGTTTCCGGGGCCGGCCGTGAGGCAGAGGTTGACTTGATTGGCCACAAGGTGTACCCGAGCGGGATGTTGCTGCTTGAGGATGAGGTGACGGGAGGGCCGCACCGGACCCAGACAGGTGGGTGATTTTTCCCGCGCAAATCTTTTCAAGAACCATGACGTTTGCCAGCATATGGTATCGGCTGCGTGGGACTGGAGAGCCGTGTGGGCGGTGGCTTCTGCACTTCTCCTTTTAGCGGTCCCGTTCGCAGCAGGAGAAGACCTCGTTTTCAAACAGAACGACGCAGGGAGTGGGCGAGATGCTCCCGACGTCGTGAGCCAAGCCATCACGGTTCGGCCCGACATCATGTACGATGGGATGTCCACTGGCCCTTTCGTGGACCGCTTGGATTTCTACCATTTTGTGGGTGAAGCCGGGAAGGTGTTCGTGGGTCGGGCTGAAGGCAATGCCGGCTGTTATCGTCTGATCGATGAGGGAGGGAATGCGTTAGGACGCCAGGCGTGTTCTTACGCGAACACGGTCCAAACCGGGCCCGTCCGGGTCGAATTGCCATACAGCGGCGACTATTACTTCCTGGTGGACCATATCGGGCCGTCGGTCTACCGGTTCGGCTTTAGCTTGACAGGCGCGGCGCCAGAGATCGGCATCTTCTCCTATTTGTTCGGCGACAATGGCGATCCGGCCACGGCCGATCCTCTCCCCGTTCCCGAGGGTTGCCACGGAGATTTCATCTACGTCAATGGATCGATCGGTCGTGTCGCCAAGTTCACCGATGACTGCTATCACATGCGCACTGGGCTGAACAACCTCGACACGACCGACATAGACTTCCTCATTGTGCCCCCTGTTTCCATCTACCCGGAACGCGACTTGCGTGTCATGCGTCAGGCCGTCGAGATGTGGGTCCATGGGATCCATGCGCTTGCCCCTGATATGGGTATGGAATGGCTGAGCGCCGGGGTGGATTTCGAGATTTTTATCGATGACGACAATCTGAGCACCGATCCACTTTGGGACCCGGAGATCGTCGTCGTGGCCACGAATCCCGTCGGTGGGCTAGGCATCGGCATCGATCCCATCGATGCTCTTTTCGGCGGTGCAGGGCCGTGCCATGGCCAACCCAATCCTTTGGCGGGCATGGACGATTGGAAGGGACTGGATGGGTTCGACAGTCATCACGACGGCAGGAGTGGGACCTATTCAACAGAATGCGAGGGCGGGGGCTCCGTCTGTTTTGCCGTGAACGGCGCGATCGATCCGGCACCGGGTTTTGTCGCTTCCTTCGGACTATATGACTTGGTCGCACACGAGATCGGCCATTGTCTCACCATCGGGCACGTGGGCGACGCACGTGATCACAAAGCGAACGCCGTTCCCTTTGCGGACATCATGGCCTATACCGACCAAGACCATGATAAGTGCGTCTCGACGCTCGACGTGGAAGGTTTCGCCTTGGCTATGAGCCGGTTCCTTCTGAACACCTCCCTTGGAGCGAATGACGGCGCAAGCGCCGCCTGGGGATCGTTCCAGATCCAACACCCGGACGACCACCGGTATGCATCGCCAACTGGGCTGGCCGAAGATTGTGAACAACCGGACGCGGACCTGGTGCCAGGCGGGTCCCCCGGCGTCATTTCGGGCCAAGACGATGCAGGAAGTGGGCGAGATGCACCGCACGACGTCAGTAAAGCCATCACGATCGAACCTGATGTGGTGTATGAAGGAATGTCGCCGGGTTTCATCTTGGACACCTATGATGTGTACCATTTTACGGGACAGGCCGGACAGGTGTTCAAAGGCTTGTCGGACGGCAACACGGGTTGTTACTCTGTTCTCGACGCGCAAGGAAACTACTCCGCTGAAAAAAGCGCCTGTTCCTATGGAACCGCCCTGAACACCGGGCCCATCGTCTTCGAGCTGCCATATACCGGCGACTACTACTTCAAGGTGAATCATGTCGCTCCCGCTCTGTACCGTTTCGGTTTCAGTCTGAGCGGTGACCCACCAGTGGTGAGGTTGCTGGATCAGGTGCCGGGTGGAAATCCGGTGCCGGGCCAAGACGATGCAGGAAGTGGGCGGGATGCACCGAACGACGTCAGTCAAGCCATCACGATCGAACCTGATGTGGTGTATGAAGGAATGTCGCCGGGTTTTGGATTGGACACCTATGATGTGTACCATTTTACGGGACAGGCCGGACAGGTGTTCAAAGGCTTGTCGGACGGCAACACGGGTTGTTACTCTGTTCTCGACGCGCAAGGAAACTACTCCGCTGAAAAAAACGCCTGTTCCTTTGGAATCGCCCTGAACACCGGGCCCATCGTCTTCGAGCTTCCATATACTGGCGACTACTACTTCAAAGTGAATCATCTTGCCCCCGCGGTCTACCGTTTCGGTTTCAGTCTGAGCGGTGACCCACCAGTGGTGAGGTCGCTGGATCAGCTGCCGGGTGGGAATCCGGTGCCGGGCCAAGACGATGCAGGCAGTGGGCGGGATGCACCGCACGGCGTCAGTCAAGCCATCACGATCGAACCTGATGTGATGTATGAAGGAATGTCGACGGGTCTCGTACTGGACACCTATGACGTGTACCATTTCGTGGGACAGGCCGGGCAGGTGTTCAAAGGCATGTCCGACGGAAATTTGGGTTGTTATTCTGTTCTCGACGCGGAAGGCAACTCCTCCGAGGCACGCGCCTGTTCCTTTGGAATCGCCCTGAACACCGGGCCCATCGTCTTCGAGCTTCCATATACTGG
>JAHWKR010000030.1 GCA_019347805.1 Methanobacteriota archaeon | reverse complement strand
CCACCCTTTTTCAATACACCCCCAGGTGCCAGACCGTGGAGGGACGTCCCCAAGAGCCGCTGCAACCGCGCGCCGAAGCGGCCGCCGACCTCCTGGAACGGCTGCCGCCGACAAGCCGCGTCGTGGTGCTCGCCGACGCCGACACGGACGGCATCGCCGGCGCCAGCGTCATCGCCCGTGCCCTCCACCGCACCGGCCGCCGGTTCACCGTCCGATTGTCGCGCCGCCGCGACGCCGCCTTCTTCGACGAACTCTTCGCCCGGCCCCCCGCGCTCCTCATCACGTGCGACCTCGGCGCGGCCGAGATCGAGCGCTTCCAGAGCGCCCGCGTCCCGACCATCGTCCTCGACCACCACGAACCGCAAAAAGACGGCACCGGGACCAGCCTCGTCCACATCAACCCGCACCTCGAAGGCGAGGACGGCTCCAAGGGCGCAAGCGGCGCCGCCGTCGCCTGGGTCTTCGCGCGCACCTGGCTCGAGCGCCACGGCCTCCCCGCGGACGACCTCGTCCCGGCCGCACTGGTCGGGGCCGAAGGCGACCGCTACCACGGCGGCGGCGAAGAACGCGGATTGCACACGCGCCTGAAGCACCACGCCGGAGCCGAGCGCGACGACGGGCCGGTGGGTTGGCAGGAACCGCCCATCCTGCGTGAAGGCCCGCTCGCCGAAGCGCTCGCCATGGGCATCGACCCCTACCTCGTGCGCTTCAGCGGTGATCCTGGTGCGGTCCGGGCCGCGTTGGAAGAACAAGGCGTCCCGCACGACCGGCCCGTCGCCGCACTGTCGCACCCCGAACGGCGCCGGCTCGGCACGTTCCTCACATTCGAACTCCTGTCCCAAGGCGCCGACCCGAGCCACATCCCACGCCTCTTGACCCCCGCACCGGTGCTTCCTGACGGCACCCCGGTCGGACGCCTTGCGGAGACGGTCGACGCCGCCTGCCGCCAAGGCCACGCCACCGAAGCACTCTCCGCGCTCCTCGGCGGGCCCCCCGAGATGGAACGCATCCATCTTTACCTCGGCCGCTACGAAGAGGCCATCCGGGCCGGACTCGCCGGCGCACCCGAGCTGAGCGCCCTCCCCACAACGGGCCCGGCCCTCGTCCTCCGACTCGACGAAGGGCCCTACTCGGGACCGGTCGCCGACCGCGTGAACGCCTGGCTCGACGTCGGCCCACGCCCCGTCGTCTGCCACGGCCCGACCGGCGCGCGCACCAAGGTGAGCCTGCGCGCCCGCACGACACCCGACGGACCCCACTGGCGCCTCGACATCGCCGCGGACGGCGCCGCGCGGGCGGTCGGCGGGATCGGCGGCGGACACAAGCTCGCCGCCGGAGCGAATGTCCCCAGTGACCAGACCGAAGCGTTCCTCGAACGGCTCGGCAAGGCGCTCACCGAACAGGCGGGCGGTGAACGCTTCCCCTCGCTCCGGGAGGCGACGGCATGAGCGTGACGACGAGCGGTACGCTGCGCATCCACCACGGAAGCACGCGAGAAGCGGAAGAAGCGCTCCGGTCGCTTGCACCCGAGAACGAGGACCACCTCACGGCGAGCCTAGAAGACGACACGTTGGTGTTGCGGTTGCCGCCACGGCCGCTCGGCTCGACGCTCGAGACGTTGGACGACGCATTGGCGTGCCTCAGTGCGGCGAAGGGAGCCCTCGACGCGCTCGACCCTGATGACCGCTAAGCGGTCGCGCCACAATGATGGCAGAAAGCGAAGCTCGACATCTGCTCGCGGCCGCACTCGTCGCAGAGGATGTCCAGGCCCGACAGGCTCGAACCCTCGGAGCCGGTGAGGATGAGCGTCAACGCGCCGATCATGGAGAGCAACAAGAGCAAGAGCGAGAGTGGCATGACGAGCGAGAGCAACAACGACTCTTCCGGCGCCGGCCAGGTCAACCAGCCCATGTAGTGGGCGACGACGACGAGGAGGACATCGAAGGAAGCGATGACGAGGATCCCCCAGGCGGCGAACTTCAATCTCATCCGGACCGTCAGCCGGGACCCTACCTTATCAAGCTTCTTGCACACGCGCCATCCAGCCCTCCTGAAGGCACACCTCCCAACCTTTTTCCGGACCCCCCGAATCCCCCGGCCCAGCGCCATGCTCGACATCAAGCTCTTCCGCGAGACCCCCGACGTCGTGCGGGCCGACCTCGACAAGCGTGGCCGCGACCCGAGCGCCGTCGACGAGGTCATCGGTCTCGACCAGGCATGGCGCGACGCCCTCAAACGGCTCGAAGAGCTGCGCGCCGAGCGCAACCGCACCGCGAAAGAGATCCCCAAGGTCAAAGGGACCCCCGAAGGCGCAGCACTCCTTGCGCGCATGAAACAGGTCTCCGCCGAGATCGGCGAACTGGAGAACAACGTCGAAGAGGCCATCGCCAAGCGCGACACCCTCCTCAGACGCCTCCCCAACCTCATGCACGAATCGGTGCCGGTCGGCAAGGACGACACCGAGAACGTCGAGGTGCGCCGCTGGGGCAAGTGCGAGCCGCATCCGTTCGAGGCCGTCTCGCACGTCGACCTCCTGGAATCGTTGGACGTCGCCGACATCGAACGCGCCGCGCGCGTCGCCGGCGCCCGCTTCTTCTACCTCAAGAACGAACTGGTCCTCATCAGCCAGGCGCTCGCCCAGTTCGCCCTCGCGTCCCTCGTCAAAAAAGGCTACACCGCCATCGAACCGCCCTACATGCTGCGCCGGGAGGCCATCGAAGGGGCCACCGACCTCGCCGACTTCGAGGAGGTCATCTACAAGATCGAGGACGAGGACCTCTACCTCATCGCCACCAGCGAACATGCCCTCGGCGCCTACCACATGGACGAGATCCTCAACCCCGACCTCCTGCCGCTCAAATACGTCGGCGTCTCGCCCTGCTTCCGCAAAGAGGCCGGCGCGCACGGCAAGGACACCCGTGGCATCTTCCGCGTGCACCAGTTCCAGAAAGTCGAACAGTTCGTCTTCTCCGACCCGCAGCCGAAAGAAGGCGCGCCGGGCGAGGGGAAGACCTCGTGGGACCTGCACGAAGAACTCATCCAGAACGCCGAAGAGCTCTACCAGGCGCTCGAGATCCCCTACCGCATCGTCAACATCTGCACCGGCGACCTCGGTACCGTGGCCGCCAAGAAATACGACATGGAAGCCTGGATGCCGGTCCAAGGCACCTTCCGCGAGGTCGTGTCGTGCAGCAACTGCACCGACTACCAGGCCCGGCGTTGGAACATCCGCACCCGCGACTCACCCGGCAAGGAGACCCGCATCGTCCACACGTTGAACTCCACGGCCATCGCCACCCAACGCACCCTCGTGGCCCTGTTGGAGAACCACCAACAAGCGGACGGGAGCGTCAAGGTGCCCGAAGCGCTCCAGCCCTATTGCGGGGGGCTCGAGGTCATCCGACCGAGATCCGTCGAATTGCAAGGATGATTCTGCTCTTCGATGGACGAATGAGTGTTCTCCCCCTTCTGTGAGGCACCTAAGGTGGTGCTCCATGACGATTCGGCCAATCTTTATCAATTCACCATGACATGCTTCGTGCGGAATGTTGACAAGCCTGTCACCTGCTTCCTTTGAGGAGTGGTGCAAATTGGTGATGGAGCGGCATTTCCAGTGTACCGTGGAGATGACCGGCGGAGGGAGCGATGAGGGCCGAGACCTTCTCATTCATCACCCTGACGGGCTCATTATTGTGGAGTGCAAGCACTATCCTCGTGGCACCGTTGGCCGACCTATCGTCCAAAAGCTCCATAGCGCCCTTATTACCGGCAGGTCGCGAAGAGGCATGGTCCTCACAACCGGTCGCATTTCAGCCGAGGCTGTCGAATATGCCAATCGCCTAACGGATGTCTCCATCGAACTCTTCGATGGGAACCGTTTGGCCATCACTGCGCAACGACTCGGCATCTCGGTCACCGAAGCTTCTGCTGGGGGACTTGCGATCCCGACGACCGCAGACGGAGAATTCCCACCGCTGGTGATCGGTTCAATCCTTGGCCCTGAGAAATTTCGTCCTCCACAAGGTGCATGGCCACGGGTAGACGTTTCGCGTCAGACTGAATATGTCGGATATTTTGTGTCACAATTCTCAGCATACGGAGAAGCGAACACAGCAATCGGAACACAAAGTGCCGCCTGGGAAGGAGAGTGTTGGATCACGATCGACGGCCGGAAATGGTCCACAGGCAATATCCCAGGCATTTGGCCGGATTTTCCACAGCCCATCGAGCTATCTGCTGTAATCCACGCTTCAAAAGGGCATGCGGCGGTCCCACGTTTGCAGATGACAGACGCCCTAAAGGCATTGAAAGACGGCCTCTCAAATCACTTGGTTGAACACGTTAATTACACAGGAAAAAACAATGTCAACTACACTAAGAAGATCTCTCCCGGGAAACGGAACATCCAGTTGAACTCGACCAAACTCCTGTATGTCCCCCATCAACGGGTCAGAATCGCGGGGCTCGGGGAGGCTTACGAAGGAGAACTTGTCGAGACATCGACAGAGCTACACCTCAAATGTGGTGAACTCTCTTCATGTAGTGTATGTGGCGGTACTGTAACGCCGGATACCCAAACCATTTGCGGTGTTTGCCATCGCTCCGTCCATCGTCGTACTCTTTTGCGACCAGAATCTGGGACGTGCGAAGCTTGTTCCGCGACTTTGTGCCGACGGCATATACGCGTAAGCAACAAAAGCAGTTTTTGCCCTACTTGTGCACCATTTGAAGCAAAGCGGGCCTGGCATCGGTTGGCAGCACCTGGCCTATTCGGCTTCCTCGCTACGGTGACTGCCGCAATCCATGGTGAATTGACCGCGTGGGTCCATTTGAACTGGGATATCGGCGTGACTGCTGTCGGATGGTTGCCGTTTTCAATCCGGGCCTGGCCCGTTGGTATCTCCCGAAAGGGGAACCCACTAGCATATCCGAAAGGCGTCCCCATGTGGCCTCCACAAGACGCGACAGCGAATCGAGGTTTCTCACCGATTTCTGATGCTGACCATGGTGAAGATCGACAGGACCAAGCGGTCACCGAGGATTTTCTTCCCTCCATGGGCCAATCCGGGCGAGTATGACGGCTTCAGCTACCCCAATTCGTCCGACGGCACAATCATTCCGATAAGGGTGTACGGAATTCTACCGCGCTACGTCGTTCCCCGACACCATATCCTATTGATATGTCATGTTTTGTGTGGCGGGTCACCGCCATGACGCCAACCCCTTTGTAAACCATCACGTTGTACCGTCCTCCTCGTCCCATAAGAGGCGCCGTCCATGCCGCAAACGACCACCACCACCGATTCCCCGCGCACGATGCACGCCCGCACCGCCCTACTCGGCTGGTCGCTCGAGGCGATGGAAGCGTGCCACAAGCACGGCCGTCCGTTCATCGCGGTCGTCCCGCCCGAGTTCGGGCCCTACATGGAGGAGCACAAGCTCGCTTACGAACCATGGGACTTCTCGAAGCTGAACGAACGGTCGACCGAGCTCTATGAACGGCTCGAGGAGCGTGGCGTGCAGTTCGCCGTGCCGCTCTACGAGGAGACCGTGGAATGGTCGGGTGCCCTGAACGCCCGCTTCCAGAGCAACCCGCGCCTCTTCAACCGTTCACTGCTGTTCCGCGACAAGGCGATGATGAAGCGCAAGGCGCAGATCCATGGCCTCAAGGTCGGCGTCTTCGAGGAGGTCGAGAACAAGGACGACGTGCGCAAGTTCCTCAAGCGTGTCAACGCGGCGCTCCTCAAGCTCGACGAGGAACCCTCCGACCCTGTCCATGTCAAGCCGTTCGCCGCCGCCGGGACGGTCGGCCACCGCGTCATCCGTACCGAGGCGGACATCGACAAGATCCCCGACGACCAGTTCCCGCTCCTTGCCGAATCGAACCTCGCCGGACAAGAGTTCTCGTGCGAGGCGTTCGTCCATGGCGGCAAGATCAAGTTCCTCAACATCACCGAGTACGTGCGCCTCGGCCACTCCAACTTCATCCCCGCATCGCCGGAGCTGGAAGAATACCGGCCGAAGATCGTCGAGGCCATGGAGGAGCTCATCGAGGCGTTCGGCGTCGAGAACGGCTTCCTGCATCCCGAGTGGTTCATCTCCAAGAACGGCAACGTCAAGTTCGGGGAGGTCGCCGCGCGTGTCCCCGGTGGGCACATCTTCGACCTCATCGAACGCGCCTACGGCTTCAGCGCCTACTACGCCATGGTCCTCGCGAGCGATCCCGACACCGAACAGGCCGCGTTCGACGAACTGTTCCCGCAACCCGTGACCGGCGCCGAAGGCCACGCGGGCTGCCTCATGATCTATCCGCGCAAACAAAAGATCGAGAAGCTCGACATGCCCGACGAACTGAAGAACGACGACTACTTCGAACGCCACACCCTGTTCGAGCCCGCCGCCGGCAAGGTCGCGAGCCGCGAAGGCTTCGGCAACCACTACGGCACCGTCTTCCTGTTCGGGCAAGACCCGGAAAGAATGCGCACCCTCCTCAAACGCTATGAGGAACACGACTTCTACGTTTGATCCGCGTGCCGACCGACGACCTATCCACACAGCAGACCACACCCGGTCTCGACGACCTCCTGCGCCGTTTCGACCACGCCCTCGAGGAACTCCAGACCGCACCCGGGTTCGCCAAACCCCGCTACCAGACGGAGATCCAGCAGATCGCCACGGACATCCTCGGCATGTCCGGGGGCATCAAGGCGCTCGATGAACGCGCTCCGCTCTTCGAGGAAGCGGGCGTGTTCGTGGGCGGCCCCTGGGAAGACACGACGCGTCTCTCCCCGCCCCTTGTCGGTGGCACGCTCAAGGCGGGCGGGCTCAGCCAGACCATGGAGACGCTCTCCGACCTGCGCATGGTCGCCCTCGCCACGGGCCGCGTGACGAACGGCAAGACGACCACAGAGGAGGCGATGGCCTACCTCGAGAAGATCACCTCGCTCAACCTGGCGCTCCTATTCGGCCCGAGCACGGAAGCGGAACGGACCGGACCCGCGTTCGACGCCCAAGCCGCGTCGAGCCTGTTCCGGCACATCCTCCGGAACGTCCCCGTGGAACGGCTCGTGCAGCGTGTCGTGAACGAGATCGAGGAGATCTGCGTCCAACGGCCCATCTGGACCCACCAGGTGCGGAAGATGATCCGCCTCGTCGCCCACCTGCCGGGCGCCGAACCGTCCGACGACCCCGCGCTCGGCCGCTTCGTCGAAGCGATCACCGGACCGACGAAGGTCTCGCGCACCGTCCGTGACCCGCTCGACTACCGCAAGGCCATCAAGGACATGCACTCGGCGCAACTCGCGCGCGAGATCGAGGACTTCGCCGCGAGCCTCCGAGCAACCGGCCTCGCCGCGGAACAGCATGCGGTCCTCGCGCGCCACCTGGTGCGCACCGACGTGACCCGCCTCGCCGACGCCTTGGGGCTCGACGATCGTGGTCGTGCGGAGTTGGAGGCGAACCAGGACCTCACCGCCGAACTGGTACGGGTCGCCATCCATCCCACGACCTGCCAGACGCTCTACGGACTCGCACGGATCCTGGAACGGGGACTGCTGTCCCGCCCCGCGGTCGCCGGAGGATTGCGTCGGCTCATCGACCTCTCCATCCGCGCCGACGTCCGCAAGGTGCTCCTTGCCACCCGTGACCGTGACGACGGGACGACCGCCAACGAGGTGCTCGTCGCCGGCACGATCCGTGTCCTCGGACAACCGCTCGGCGTCGGACAGGGCAACAACCCGACCTGTCAGGCGGCACGCGGCATCTCCATGTGGAGCCAGCACCGCCCCGGGTACCTGTTGGAGCTCATCGCCCGTGCCGCGCGCGACGGTGTCGTCGAGGTGGCGTTCGAAGGCGACCTCATGCGCTCCGATGAGCTGGGGCCCGGATTGGCACCGCACCTCGACCCGGAACTGGACCCCGTCTCGCTGACCCTGGTGCCGCACCTCGATTCGCTCTACGACGAGATGATGAAACGGGTGGCGATGCGCACCGACGATGGCCACCGCTGGGTCAACCCCGGACTCTACGGCCGCATCGTCCCGAGCGGGTTCTCCTCCGCCATCGACAAGGTCACCGCCACGGTCACCAATTACCGTGACTTCGTACGGCTCTTCTACGCCAGCCATCATCCGCACTACAACGACGGCCACGCGCTCATCTATCCCAACCCGGTCGGACTCCTCATCACGACCACGCAGGGCGTGCTCCTCGGGTTCCACGCCGTGTCGCTGCAACGCGTCGCACCCGACCCCACCGGGACGCTGCGCGCCTACTTCTTCAACCCGAACAACGAAGGACGGCAGGATTGGGGACAGAAGATCCGTACGAGCGTGACAGGCCACGGCGAGCAGGAAGGCGAATCGTCGCTGCCGTTCCACCAGTTCGCGTCCCGGCTCTACGCCTACCACTACGACCCGTACGAGGTCGGCGACACCTACGCCGTCCCGGAGCATAGTATCGAAGAGGTCGAACGACTGGCACGGGAAAGCTGGGGACGCAAGTATCCCTGGCTGCCGGACCCGAACGCGGCGGCGCCCCCTGGGCTGGTCTAGCGATCGCAGGCGTGGCTCAAGTGGTCTTGTCGATTGCCTCGATGACCGTGTAACCGGCGCCACGGCTTCCCGTGATCGTCGCCTTGCCGTGTCGCTCTTCCACCTCGAACGTCTTGAGGAGCCCGGTGGAGAGGGCGAAGAGGAGCACCTGCTTGGCGCCCGTGCCCTTCTCTTCGACCATCGCCTCGAGACGCCCGACCATGCCAGGCGTGATGGTCGGATCGTACTCGACCAGCCGCACCGTCCGCTCCCTGCCGGCGCCGGAGACGAGGATGCCGACCTGGCGCGCGTCCAGGACGGCGCCCTCGGCGAGGCGCGGGACGCGCTGTCCTTTGTCAAAACCGGCCACGGCGTCGCGCAGCCGGGGCTCGATGAAAAAGGGATTCCCTGCCACCACGACAAGGTAGCTGGGAGGAGGGACCGGTCGGTCCCCCCTCCCAGACCCTCCTCCTCCGTGTCTCGGCGCCACACCTCCAAGTATCAAGCCGGGGCACGGGGGCGGATGTCTGAGCACCACCACGGGTCCTCCGTGGAAGGGGCACACCACTTTGCTACGGGGTATCACACCCAGGGCGAGGCCCTGGGGATGGCCACACCTCAAGCCGGCGCAATAGGCGTTGATGATAAACCAATTGGGGATAGAATGTGTATGACTGGCAGAATCGTCCATTCGTCGAGCGGATATATCCACTCGACATCATGCCGATTTTGACAATTGCCCAGGAAAGGGGGCATATCCCCTCCTGGAGCGGCCTGAGAACCCCTACGCGCCATCTCCTAAAAACCCCCCTCAACCTATAAATTGCCGACAACGCCTGTCTGCCGCCGTGACCTTCCGCGTGGTCCGATCCTTGCCGCTCTTCGTCGCCCTCGCCGGGCTTCTCTTGGCGACCCTGCCGGCGCAAGCGGAGGATGTCACGACCCAGGCGACGGTCCAGAACGCGACACCTGCATTGCTGACCTGGCACGCCCACTGGGACCCGGCGACCGAAGCGTACACCTACGCCGTCGCTTCGACCGACGGCAACGGCGTCGAGGACCTCATCGCCATCCACATCCGGCTCCACACCGCCGACGGGACCGTCGCCGGGGAGACGACCGACGCCGCTGTCACGCTCGATGGCCGCAGCGCCGCCCATTGGGCAGGCACGATCACGACCGCCGGTTTCCCTGTCGTCGCCGAACTCACCATCACCGACGCCTCAGGCGGCTTGAGCCAGCACGTCCGCCCGGTCGTCCCGCTCGACGTCTCCACCGGACCTGTCCTCCCGCTCGCCCAGGACGTCCAGACCACCACCACCGCCTCTCTGCCCGCGGCGCTCGTCCTCGGCCTGGTCCTTCTCGGCCGCGCGCGGCGTCACGACCGACGCTTCGGCGGCCCACCGGGACGCGTGCGTGCGGGACCGGTCTTCGCCCGCTCCGGGCCCGGCGCAGCCGAACGCCGCACCTGAGGCTTGGCCGCCATGCGACGGGCGGGCGCAGCGCGCTGCCGTCCGCGGCGGCTTCCGGCGGGATCCCTTCGACCCCGGTTGTCGTCACCCCGCCTGCGCTTTCCGACCACCAGCATGGCCGCGACACCGGCCGCCACCGCGGTCGCGCCGAGCGCCAACAACCAACCCGCACCGGACGACCCGCCCTCGACATTGAGGAACGTCCAGCGCTCGTCCGTCACCTTGGAGCCATAGCGCACATGGCCCGAGAAGTTGTACTTCCCCGCCTTCTCGACCTCATAGAACAGGCCGAGCGCGCCATCCTCGCTGACCGCGACCTCGAGCGGGTCCGACTCCAACGCGTCCAACAGCTTGCCGTCGCGCGCCACCTTGAGCTTGAAGACACCTGTCACCGGAAGCTCGCCGATGTTGCGGACGATGGCCTCGACCTCCACGAGGTCGCCCGCGTCCGCCCAAGCCTCACCGCCCGCCACATGGATCGTGCGCAACTGGAGAAGCCGCTTCAGGGCGCCCTCCTCGACGACGTCGAACGTATGGGGACTGTGCGCGGCGACCATCACGCCGTCCATGTAGACCTCCATGGTGGCCCAATACTGGCCGATGGGCAGACCGAGGTCGGAGAGCGAAAGCGTGTAGGAACCCGCTTCGCCGGGATCGAGGAAAGTCGAATTGACCCATAGCGTGCGCAAGACGGTGGTGCGCATCTGGTCCCACACCATGACCTTGATGTGCGGATTGGCGCGCACGTTGCCATCGTTGGACAGCGGCACCTTGAGCGTCCACACGCCGCGCTCCTCGGTGTCACGCACCTCGGGAGCACCCTGGCTGGAGACCCGTTTGACCTCGTCACCGGTGACCCGCAGGACCAGGATCGTGGTGCCCGACTGCTCGACCCCCGCACCGGAACCCTCCGGCCCGTCGCCCGGTGCGACACGGATGCGGACCCCTGCGCGGTATTCCCCGTTCGCGGCATTGGCCGGCACCCGCACCGCGACATCGAGCGGATGGTCCTCGGTCGGCGGGACGGTCTGCGTGCCCCCCGGGCTCAAGGTGACCCACGCGCTCGCGTCGGTCCAACCGTCGCCGGGCTGCGGCGTGCGCGGCACGACGTCGAAGGTCGCCTCCACCGGGTCGTCATAGTGCACCTGGTAGTGCAACGTGGCCCGATGGGTCTGGCCCTTCAGGAGCCCCGGGTCGGTAAGGTCCAGGGTCGGCGGGAAGCCCAACGAGCCGCCCTCCTGCGCCGCGACGGGGAAGGCCGCCGTGACCAGGCCCACGAGGGCGAGGACGAGAAGAGCGCGCGCGGTGACGGACCCGGCGGTCGGCATCGTGACGAGGTCGGCGGGCGCGGCTCAAAAGGCTTCGCCGACGCCGACGCGGCCCCATGGCCGCAGGGGGAGCGAGGCCCTGGTGCGAGGACGGACGGCGGCTCCGCTCGACCGATCGAAAAACATCCCGCCGAAGCGGGAAAAAAGGAGGAAAGAGGTGTGTTTGAGAGAGAAAGCCGCCTAGGCGGCCGAGGCGTCGCCTACCCCTTGAGCGCGGAGATCGTCACCGTGCCCTGGTAGGTACCGGCCGGGATGTACTGCTCGTCACCGGACGGCGTGTCGAGTCGCCAGTGGCTGTTCTTCGACGAGGAAGCACCCTTCGCCAGATCGAACCCGCTGTTCGTGTAGGGCGTCGCGGTGAGGTTGCTCTCGGCAGTGAAGGTGCCGTTCGTGAGGTCGTACTTGACGCGCTCGACACCGATGGCGTGGCCCGAACCGTCCGTGAGGTCGGTACCGGAGGTGTCGATGTCGAGCTTGACGTTGCCCTTGTTCGTCACACCGACCGTGGACGAGACCGAGCGGGTGCCCGGGTCGAGGGTGCCGAAGTCGACCGCCGTGGCGGAGAGCGCGAGCGCGACGAGTTCCTCATAGGTGAAGTTCGCCGAGAAAGGCGTCGAGGTGGCGCCCTGGCTGTCGGTCGCGACCGCGGTCACCGTGTAGACACCCGGGTCGTCGTGGAACTGCATGCCGAACGAATGGTCATAGCTCTCGGCGACCCCGTTGCCGTCGCCGTTCGAGACGGCGCCCGCCGAAGCGATGTGCACGGTCGTGCCATCCGGCTTGTAGACCGTGATGTCGACCGATACGAGGTCCTGGAAGCTGTTGCCGTCCACGGCGGTCACCGTCACGTTGACGGTCTTCAGGCCGCCCGCAAGGGGCTGCACGGAGACCGGCAAGGAGATCGACGTGACCTCGGGGACGAGGTTACCGACCACGGCCTTCGTGTCGACCGCGGCGCTCCCTGCGGGGGCGACGAGGACAGCCATGAAGAGAGCGGCCACAAGCGAAACGGACGTGCGTCGAGAATCCATCATTGACACCTTGAAGACCGACACCGGGTGCGGTCGACACAGGCTCGCCCGCCCCCCTTATCCCGTGTTGTTGTACAACGCTTCGCCGAAGCGCCGTCAGACGTTCCACATCCCTCCACCCAGGACCCCTGTCCTGTGACCAATTGTCACACTGCACCCCGCCGCCTGCAGCCCACACCCCTCCTAAAGGCGACCCTTCCTTTCCACGAGCGGTCACCGACATGTTTATGGGCCTCCCCTGGTAGGCCACCACCGAAGGCCGATGTCCACCAAAACCGCCCAAGAGAGCCGCTGGGTCGCCGCGGAAGCCATGGACCCAGCCGGCGGCAAGAACATCGACCACCTTCTCGCGCGCCGCCTCCTCGGCATCGAGATGTCGGGCATCCGCCAGATGTTCGAACTCGCCGGCGGCGATTCGGTCAACCTCGGCCTCGGCGAACCCGACTTCGACCCGCCCGCGAACGTCGCCAAGGCGCTCGAAGCCGCCGTCGCCGGGGGCAACAACTCCTACGGACCCACGCTCGGATTGCCCGAGTTGCGCCGCGCCATCTCCGAGCGCGTCAAGAATTTCCGTGGCGAGGACGTCTCCCCCGACAACATCATCGTCACCGCCGGCGCCACCCAGGCGCTCATGCTCATCGGCCAGACCTTCATCGACCATGGCGACGAAGTGCTCGTGCCCAATCCCGGCTTCGTCCTCTACGGACCGCAGGCGCGCATCTGCGGCGGCTTCCCCATCCCCTACTCGTGCGGGCACAAGACCGACTATCTCCCCGACCCGGACGAGATCCGTCGCCTCATCACGCCCCGCACCAAGCTCCTCTACGTCAACACCCCCTCCAACCCGACCGGGGCCTGCATGCCGCGGTCGCTCATCCAGGAGCTGTCCGACCTCGCCCACGAAGAGGACATCATCGTCGTCGCCGACGAGGTCTACGACATCATGTCGTACGACAAGCCCCACCAGAGTTTCCTCGCGCACGGGGACAACATCATCTGGGTCAACAGCTTCTCCAAGACCTACGCCATGACAGGCTGGCGCCTCGGCTGCCTCGCCACCAAGACGAGCTATGTCAAGGCCATCGAGAAGATGCACTACCACACCATCGCCTGTCCGCCGACACCGCTGCAATGGGCCGCCGTCGAGGCGCTCAACGGACCCCAGGACGCGGTCGACGCGATGATCGAGCAGTTCAAGGCGCGCCGCGATGTGATCGTCCAGCGCATCAACGAGATCCCCGGCTTCGAATGCAACAACCCCGGCGGCGCGTTCTACGCCTTCCCGCGCTACCAGCACGACATCAAGTCGAAGGAGTTCGCGTTGCGCCTCGCCGCCGAAGGGCTCATCTGCTCGCCCGGCACCGCGTTCGGCACGCTCGGCGAACACCACCTCCGATTCTCCTACGCCGCCAGCATCTCAGAGCTGGAGCGCGGCATGGACATCCTGAAACGGGTCGCCGCGGAGATCCCGTTCCGGGAGAAGAAGGCGAAGAAGCGGAAAGTCACCGCGTAGGTGCACGCTACGCCTGGAACAGCAACAACTGCTGCCGCTTCGCCTCGTCGAGGTCGAGCACCTCGGGCGCGCCCAATCCGGCCGCCTCGGCCCACTCTGCGTAGCGTTCGAGGGGCCAGCTATCGCCCGCTTCAACGTACAGCGCGTTCATGACCGCGAGCCAGACCGCGTCCGGGCTCCGGTCCCGGAGCGCGGTCTGCACCGCGACGCGCCCTCCTTCGGCGACGTGGTCCTTGACGCGCCCGAACAGCTTGAGGTTCTCCTCGGCGGGGAGCAGGATGTTCAGGTTGCCCATGTAGACCGCGTCGTAGGTCCCCTCCGGCAATCCGGCCGTGACGTCGGTCGCGACGAGCCGCAAACCCTGCGTCGCTTCCAACCCGGACCGGACGAGCTCGATGACCTGGGGCAGGTCGGCAAGCGTCACGACGGCACCGCGGTCGAGGAACCGGCGCGCCATATGGCCTGGCCCACCGCCGAGGTCGAACACCTTCGCGCCCTCGGGAAGCCCCTCCATGAACGCCTCGGCAGCCGCGTCCATCGCCTTCGGGTCGCGCTCGGCCTGGGCATAGATCCAATCGCGCAGGCCAGCCGGGTCGTCGCCGAGCCCGAGCGGGGCGCCGCTTTCGAGGACCTTCGGCAGGTCGAAAAGCGCCCGCATGGTGCGCGTGGCCGCGAGCGTCGTGTGGCGCTGCCGCCCATGGACCTCATGGTACGCCTCTTTGCCCGCCTTGGTGAGCGCGAGCCCCATCGGGGTGTGCATGAGCACCCCGTAGGCGACGAGGGCCCGCACGACGCGCTCGGTGACGCGGCGGTCCAAGCCCGCGACCCGTGCCAAGGCGCGCACGTCGTAGGGCCGCTCGGCCACCTGGTCGATGAGCCCCGAACGGAGCGCCCCCGAGACGATGAGAAACTCGGTCACCGCGTCCCGGAGCGCCTTCGGATCATGACGGCGGCGCCAGTCGCCCTGGAGCCCCTCGGTCGGCTGCATCGGGCGCGGCACAGCCATGGCTCGAATAAGGCTTGGGGGCATGCTTCGATTTCCGCAACGGAAGTCCCGCGCCACCACCGTCCTCGACGCCTCCCGGACATCTGCTCGGCGGCCAAAGCCCTCTACCCGGCCGCAGGTATGCCACCGGAGCATTGAAACGGCGATGCGGATTCCGCAGCGCGATGCCCACCACGGACGAGTTGGACGAGCGCCTGGTCGCCCTCCTTCGGGACGACGCCCGCGCCAGCTTCGTCGAACTGGCCAAGGAACTCGGCACTTCCGAGGGCACCGTCCGGTCGCGCCTCAAGCGCCTCGTCGACACGGGGGTCATCCGCCAGTTCACCATCCGGACCGCGGGGAAGGCGGTCAAGGCCCTGGTCTCGGTCGCCATCGAGACCAACGTCAACACCTCCGCCATCTCGCAGAAGATCGCCAAATGGGCCGGCGTCATGGACGTCTGGGAGGTGTCCGGCGACGAGGACATCCTGGTACGGGTCGATGTCGCCTCCACCGAGGATCTGAACGAGATCATCGAGCGCATCCGCGGCTTCCCCGAGGTCCGCCACACCCACTCCCGGCTCATCCTGCGTGAACTCTGACCTCTCGACGCGACCCTCCACTTGTCCACCCGGCCGTCCGACGGTGGACCCTTTTCGACGGCTGTCCGAAGAGATAGATAAGCCAGTGCACCCATATACGGTCCATGATGGGAATGACCCTGCGCGATCCCCCGATCGCCGTCGCCGCCGGATCGTTGATCCTTGCCGCGATCGTCCTCATCGTCGGGTCGCAGACCGGCCACGCACGGGTCGCCCTCCAGCTCGCCTTCCTGGTCCTTGGGAGCGGCGTCGCCGGCTCGATCTATTTCATGGGCCCCCCGGGCACGCAGGAGCGCCGGAGCTTCCGTCACAAAGAACAGGAGCGATAAGGAAGGGGAAGAGAGGGGACCCGCGAGACACCCGGACACGAGTATCCGGCAGGAACCATGTGTCCAACTGCCTCACCGGAGCGAACGGCGGCATCCATGTTCAACTTGATGGTCGATGCCAGATTTTCATGATGCTGATCGTCGCACATACCCTGCCACCAACGCCGGATTCCGCACAATCGATGTGACACCGCCTATCACTCGGCGCCCCTTCCGACCTTGGCTTCCGATGCAGACCCTGAGGCACGACCGGCCAGACCTGCCCCACTGCTTGCCGGGACGAGACAGGTCTGCCCCGTCGGTAAGCCCTGCACAGGACCTTTCTTGCCAAACGCGCACCTCTTAAGTAGCCCCTGGACATCCGAAACCCAACAGGGGGTCAGCCCCCTTTCTGGGATGACTTATGCCCAAGACCGAAGCCGTCCTGAAAGTCGTCGAAGCCCTGCAGCAGGACGTCTCCTACGGCCGCGCCCGTTTGGACGGCCAGACGCGTGTCGAGCTGCAACTCTCACCTGGAGACATCATCGAGATCCGTGGCTCCAAGGTCACCTCCGCCGTCGTCTGGCGCAGCCATCCGGGTGATGAAGGCAAAGGGATCATCCACATCGACAACCTGACCCGAAAGAACGCCGGCGTCGGCATCGGGGACAAGGTGACGATCCGCAAGGCCGAGGTCAAACCGGCCAAGTCGGTGACCCTCGCCCCCGCCATCTCCGAAGAACAACAGATCCAGTTCGGCGAGGGCATCGAGACCCTCACCAAACGCGGCCTCTTGAAGCGCCCCGTGGTGGAAGGCGACATCGTCGTCGTCCCCAACATCGCACTCTTCGGCAACGCCCTCCCGTTCAGCGTCGTCAAATCCAACCCGAAGGGCATCGTCCTCATCAACGAGGACACCAAGATCACCGTCTCCGAAGAGGCGGCGCCCACGGAGAAGATGGAAGGCCCCCGCATCTCCTACGAGGACATCGGCGGCCTCCAGAACGAGATGCAGAAAGTGCGCGAGATGATCGAGCTCCCCCTCAAGCACCCCGAGCTCTTCGACCGTCTCGGCATCGACCCCCCGAAGGGTGTGCTGTTGCACGGCTCCCCCGGTACCGGGAAGACCATGATCGCGAAGGCGGTCGCCAACGAATCGGGCGCCAACTTCTACACGATCAACGGCCCCGAGATCATGTCCAAGTTCTACGGCCAGTCCGAAGAGAACCTCCGGAAGACCTTCGAAGAGGCCGAGAAGAACTATCCGAGCATCGTCTTCATCGACGAGATCGACGCCATCGCCCCCAAGCGCGACGAGGTGCAGGGCGAGGTCGAGCGGCGTGTCGTGTCGCAGATGCTCACCCTCATGGACGGCCTCAAGGGCCGTGGAAAGGTCATCGTCATCGGCGCCACCAACCGGCCCGACTCCATCGACCAGGCGCTCCGGCGCCCCGGCCGCTTCGACCGTGAGATCGAGATCGGCGTGCCCGACCGCGAAGGCCGGCTCGAGATCCTGATGATCCACACGCGCAACATGCCCAAGGCCGAGGACGTGGACCTCGAGGCCATCTCGGAGAAATGCTACGGCTATGTCGGTGCCGACCTGTCGGCGCTCGCCCGTGAGGGCGCCATGCAGGCGCTCCGCCGCTACCTGCCCGAGATCGACCTCGACAAGCCGATCCCGGCCGAGCTCCTCGAGCGCATGCGCGTCACCATGGACGATTTCACGCAGGCGATGAAGCTCATCGAGCCGTCCGCCCTGCGCGAGTTCATGATCGAGGTCCCGACCATCAGTTGGGACGACGTCGGTGGCCTCGACGAGGTCAAGCAGAGCCTCCGCGAGGCGGTCGAATGGCCCCTCAACAACCCCGAGGCGTTCGACCGGCTCGGCATCCGGCCCCCGCGGGGCATCCTCCTCTACGGCCCCCCCGGGACCGGGAAGACGCTGGTGGCCAAGGCGGTCGCCAACGAATCCGGCGCCAACTTCCTCAGTGTCAAGGGCCCCGAAGTGCTCTCGAAGTGGGTCGGCGAATCGGAGAAGGCGGTGCGCGAGATCTTCAAGAAGGCGAAACAATCGGCACCGTCCATCGTCTTCCTCGACGAGATCGACTCCATCGCCCCGCGGCGTGGCGCCTTCGAAGGCTCCAGCCATGTCACGGAATCGGTCGTGAACCAGCTGCTCACGAGCGTCGACGGCCTCGAATCGCTCGAAGGGGTCGTCATCATCGGCGCCACCAACCGGCCCGACATCATCGATCCCGGCCTGCTCCGTGCGGGACGGTTCGACCGGCTGCTCCATGTCAAGGCCCCGGAAGAGAAGGGGCGGAAGAAGATCCTCGAGGTCCACATGAAGAGCATGCCGCTCAACGCCGATGTCGACGTCGACGAGATCGCCGGCATCACGAAGGGCTATGTCGGCTCGGACATCGAGAGCCTGTGCCGTGAGGCGGCCATCCTGGCCCTGCGCGAGGACATCAACGCGAAAGAGGTCACGATGAAACACTTCAACGAGGCCCTCAAGCAGGTGCGCGCGAGCGTCAACGACGAGCTCATCAAGTACTACGACCGGCTCGCCGAGCAGCTCGGAGTGGCACCCCGCAGGCAGGCCGCGAAGGCGGCGACGGACGTGCACTACATCTGAGCGTCAGCGAAGACGGTGAGGCGAGCGTTGGAGCGGAGCGACCGCGCGAGCCGAACATTTGAGCCGAAGGCGAAAATAGTGCACGCTGCGTCGGCGCCTCGGTAAGCGGAGCGAGGGAGCCCGCGACCGAGCGAGGCGCACAAGGCGGCGACGGACGTGCACTATATTTAGGCCCAGTCCGGCTTCTCCATCCTTCCCCCTTCTCTCTCCATCTCTTTTCTCATATCGATCCGTCTAGCCGATCGGCCCGGCACCGGAAGGCCGGTTCCCCCTGCTCTCCTTTCGCCCTGACGGCCACGGGTTCCGGACGCTTCATCAAGTGACCAGAGTGGCGGCCACTTCCCGGCGGGCACAGAAGAAAAGGCTCATCTCCTGGTCATGTCCAGGTGTATCCGGGTCGCATTGGTCAGTCACGACACACGTCCTTTCTTCCGTCGGCTCCGCACCATGCTGCCGCTCGGCCACCCCTTACCGCACGCCTCCTGGCAGGCGCGGCACCGGGCCGTCCTGGTCCTCTTGTGGGCCCACGTGCCCGCCCTCTTCCTTTTCGGTGTCTTCGGCGGCCATGACCCCTACCTCACGCACGCGACCTTCACCGGCTTCGACCTGGGTCACGTCTTCCTGGAGGTCTTCGTCATCGCCGGCGCCGCTCTCGTCGCGAGCCTGCCGATCCTTGGCCGCCGGTTCCGCTCCGTCGCCGCGTCGTTCGGCCTCGTCACCTGCTCAGCGGTGCTCACCCATTTTTCGGGTGGCTTCATAGAGGCCCACTTCCATTTCTTCGTCATGGTGGCGGTCATCGCGATGTACCAGGACTGGGTGCCGTTCCTCATCGGCATCGCCTATGTCGCCATCCACCACGGCATCGTCGGGAGCCTCGACCCCTCTTCCGTCTACAACCATCCCGCAGCGATCGCCAACCCTTGGCACTGGGCGGGCATCCACGCGTTCTTCATCCTCGGCATCTCCGCCGCCGAGATCGTCAGTTGGCGCATGAGCGAACGGCTGCGCGAAAACACCACCCACGTCCTCCGCGCCACGAGCGACGCCATCGTCGGCACCGGTCCCGACGGCCGCATCACGTTCGTCAACCACGCCGTCGTCCTCCTCACGGGCATCCCCGAAGACCGCCTCGTCGGCCGACCGGTCCAGGACATCACCAGCCGCATCCTGCCATCCGACCCGACCTCGCCCCGTGTCACCCGCACACTCGAGAGCGGTGTGGTCGGACATGACCTCGATGCCCGCTACATCCGAGACGATGGCATCGAGGTACCCGTGGAGTGGGTCGGCAACCCCATCGACGAGCGTGGCGAGATCCGCGGCGTCGTCCTCACCCTGCGCGACCTCACCCAACGCAAACAGGTCGAGGGCGAACTTCAGGAACTGCAAAGACAGGCGCTCCAAGCGGAGAAGATGGCCACCGTCGGCACCCTCGTCTCCGGCGTCGCCCACGAGATCAACAACCCGCTCGCCTACGTCAACACGAACGAACACGTCGCGCGCACGATGGTGCATGAGATCGGTGCCACGACGCGGGACCCCGACACGGCGGCACGCCTCCACGCCCTCATGGCGATCCTGGAGCGCAACGACGAGGGCATCCGGCGCATCAAGGACATCGTCGCGAGCCTCCGGACCCTCGCCCATCCTTCCGACGAGGAACACCGCCTCGAGGACCTCGACCAGATCCTGGAATCGACACTCCCGATCCTCCACTCCGCGTTCCGCGACGGTCACGTCCACCTCACGGTCGACGTCCCGTCACACCCGGTCCACGTGCTCGCCAACGCCACCGAGATCGCCCAGGTCATCCTCAACCTGACCAAGAACGCACTCGAAGTGAGCCGCGCCGGAGACCAGGTCTTCATCACCCTCGAGACCGTCAAGGACGAGACCGTGCTGCGCGTCCGGGACGAAGGCCCCGGCATCTCCGAGGCGGACCAGGCGCGCATCTTCACCACGTTCTTCACGACAAAGCGCCACGGGACCGGATTGGGTCTCGCGATCAGCGACCGCATCGCCGCACGACATGGTGGCAGGCTGGTCTGCCACTCGAAAGAAGGAAAAGGGTCCACGTTCGAACTCTGGCTGCCCCTCGCCGCCGAAGAAATGGTGGCCGAGGCGCTCCCGAGGTCCTCCGGCGCGCGATAAACGGGCCTCCCGACGGATGAGAGTCCTTGACATGTCGCCGCCACACGTGTCGGCCCACGACGATCTTCACGTGCCGTCCTGACCCGTCTACCTGGACCGGTCTCCGGGAACGCACCTGTTATCATGCGCCCGGACCCGATGTCAAGCGGACCATGCGGATCACCCTCACCTACAACCTGCGCACCGAGGACGACGAATCGCAAGGAGAACGGTTCGACCAGGACTACGTCGACCGCCTCGAATCGGCGCTCTTGGAACTCGACCACGAGGTCACCCTCCTCGAATCCACCATGCCCACCGACAGGCTCGTCGACGAGATCGTCGACAGCAAGCCCGACCTCGTGTTCAACCTGGCCGAGGGTACGGAAGGAAAGTATCGGGAGGCGCTCCTGCCGACCATCCTCACGTTCCTCAAGATCCCATATACCGGCGGGCCACCCGAACTGCTCGCCATCGGGCTCGACAAACGGCTGACCGAGCGCCTGCTCGAACGTTCAGGGGTCCCGGTCCCGCGCGGACGCGTCTTCACGACCAAGGACATGACCATCCCCGACCACCTCGAGCCTCCCTACATGGTCAAACCGAACTTCGAAGGCTCCAGCATGGGGATCCACGAAGACAGCATCATCGACGACCGCGAGGCGGCGGAGCAGCGCGTCAAGGAACTCCTTGAGGACTATCCGGAAGGCGTCCAGGTGGAGGAGTTCATCCCTGGGCGTGAGATCACGGTCCCCTTCCTCGCCGCCCACGAGGACCGGTTGCTCGAACCCGTCGAATACACCGTCCCCGAAAGCCGGCACAACATCGTCAGCTACGAGACGAAATCCGCGGACGACCCCGAATCGAAGATCGTCACACACTGCCCGGCCGACCTCACCCCCGCCGAACGCGAAGAGGTGATGCAGGTCGCGGCCCGCGCCTTCTCCGTCATGCGCACCCCCGACTTCGGCCGCGCCGACCTTCGCCTGCGCGAAGACGGCAAGGCGTTCCTCATCGAGGTCAACCCGATGCCGGGCCTGCGCCCCGTCAGTCCCCTTATGCGCAGTGCCGAGGCGATGGGCATGCGCTATGTCGAGGTGATCGACCACATCATCCGCTCCGCGTGCATCCGCCAGGACATCCACGCCATCGACCACCACCGTCACCGGGAACGACCGGAGGCGCGCCACAGGTGAGCGGGCAAGCGCAGGCCCTCGCCGACCGGATCGACCCCACCGTCGAGAAGATGCAGGACGTCTACGTGTCGTTCCTTGCCGGCCTCCTCCGGTTCCGCACCGTGAGCGGGAGCCAGGTGAAGGAGCGGGACGAGCTCTTTCTTGAAGAGCGGAAACGAGCGTGGCGCTTCCTCCGCATCGAGGCCGAACGGCTCGGACTCGACTTCCGTCTCCACGACGAAGAGGCCGCGGTCATCGAATGGACCGGCCGGGACCCTGATGCCGACACCCTCGGCATCGCCACCCACCTCGACGTCGTCCCCGCGACCGGCGACTGGACGCGTCCGCCTTTCGCCGGCGCCGTCGTCGACGGCGAGATCTGGGGCCGCGGCGCGCAGGACGACAAAGGCCCCATCGCCATGGCCCTCGCCGCCATCGACACCCTGCAGCGGCTCGACATCCCGCCACGCGGAACAGTCCGCATCTTCATCGGCTCGCGCGAAGAGACCACCGATTGGCCCGACATCGACCTGCTCCTCGAGCGCGAAGAGGAACCCCACCGCGTCCTCGTGCCGGACGGCGCGTTCCCCATCGGCATCGGTGAAAAAGGCATCGCCACACTGGAGTGGAGCACGCGCTGGGACCGCTCCTCCGAAGAGCGCGGAGGCGACCTCCTACGGTTCGTCGACCTCGTCGGCGGCGACCGCGCGAACGTCGTCCCCGGCGACGCCCACATCCGCTTCGCAGCACCACCGGAACGGGTCGAGGACGCACGCGAACACCTCGAGACGGCCTGCGTCGAACTGTCCGGACTCTCGGCCGAGGCAGAGACCGAGATCCAACCGGTCGGCAGTTCCACGGACGAGGACGAGGAACAGATGGTGGTGACGTTCCACGGACGTTCGGCACACGCCGCCATCCCGCACCATGGTCACAACGCCGTCCTGGACGCCCTCACCTACCTGACGCTCATCCCCGAGCTGGATCCCGAAGTGGTGACGTTCGCCCGTTTCCTCCATCGGCACACCCGCGCCATCGACGGCTCCGGCATCGAGATCGACCGCACGCATCCACGCTTCGGCGACACCACCCTCAACCTCGGTCGCGCCCGCTTCGATGCCCACGGCGCCACGGCCACCCTCAACATCCGCTTCCCGCTCGGCACCACCACCGACGATGTCGTCGACGCATGCCAGAGCGCCGCCGAGGACGCGGCCTGCAACATCACCACCGAGCGCATCGGACGGCTCCAGGAGCCCTTCCTCTGCGACCCCGAAGAGCATCCCGTCTTCTTCGACGCGATGCGCACCGCCTACCAGACCGTCACCGGGAGCGAACCGAAGACCCTCACCATCGCGGGGACCACCTATGCCAAGCTCTTCGAGAACGCCGTCGGCTTCGGACCCGTCGACCTGTCACGTGACGAACCGGTCCTCGTCCACCAGACAGACGAACGGGTCTCAGTGGAACGCTACCTCGAGAACATCCGCATCTACGCGCTCACCATCGCCCTCCTTGCGTGCGACACGTGAGGGCAGCCGTCTCAGTCGTCGGCACCGTTCGAGCGCCGCTCGTCCGGTTCCCGCGCCCGGCCATGACTCAGATCGCCGACCAGTCGCCACACGAGCGCCCCCAGGAGGAGTTGCCCCGCGACAAAAAGCGGCCCGAGCAAGCCATGGCCCATGCTCAAGAGACCAGGGTCCATGAAGAGCGCGACGACGACCAGGACCCAGCCCAGGCCCGCGAGGACCGAAAGGCCGACGATCTGACGACGCACGACCCGCTCATGACGATGCCTGGCCGAACCGGCATCTGGTGAACCATCGCTCTGGCTCGCGCTCGACCGGAGCGGCGGTCTCCCTGCGTCCATACTACCACATGTCAGAGCCCGCGCATGCTAGATAAGGACACGCTGACGCGCTGAACCTACAGGACCCAGACCATGGGTAACAAACCAACTGCAACCGACCGGTTGCACGACGTGCCGCCTGCTCACACGACGAACGTGAAGACGACGTACATCAGGACCGGCCAACCCACCATCGCGATGACCAGGGCGACCTGAGGGTACAGACGCCACGACACCTCCCGGTTGGACGCCCACGCGTTCAACCACAGGATGCCGCCCATGAGCAGGAACCAGACCGGCATGAGCAGAAGATGCCACGGCTCGCCCGCCACCAACTGGAGCGCGCCCACCAGGATACCGGCCGCGAACGCGATGGCCGTCCCCGCCCCCGCATAGTACGACCACTGCCGCTCGATGACCCGATCCGCAAGCGCATCCGCCGTCGCAGAATAGAGGTCCTCGTAACCGCTCCTTCCGGACACATCACCGGCCGGCTGCCGATGCGGACGTCGACCCGCCTTCGCGATCTGATGCGGCATGATGACAGCTCCCGGCCCGGCCGGAGACCGGCACGAGACGTGACAGGTTCGTCCTCCTTTGTATAAGAAGAGTAGAGGTCCACGGACTCTTGTCGGAGGGGTGGCCATGCGGCTGCAGCCCTTCCGGGCCGGATGGCTTCCACGCCCGACCGACCACCAGCTCTCGCTTGCGCTCGGGCCATTCATGAATCAAAAACGGGAAGGAGAAGGGGGGAGCCTGGCATCGGAGTGGTCTTATGCGACAATATTCACCTCGCGCGCCGCAAGCGGCTTCGCTCGGCTCATCATGTCGCCTTTCAGGCGACAATCCCGCGCAACTTGACGGCCTCGGCGACCCGCCGCACGGCGACCACATAGGCGGCCATGCGCATGTGGGTGTCATGGTCCGCAGCGGTCTTGTGCACGGCGGCGAACGCCTCGGTCATCTTCTTGTCGAGCTGCCGGTGGATCTCGTCGAGCTCCCAATAGAAGTTGTACGCGTTCTGCACCTGCTCGAAGTAGGAGACCGTGACGCCACCCGCGTTGGCGAGGAAATCGGGCAGCACGAAGACGCCGTTCTTGTAGAGGATGTCGTCCGCATCGGGTGTCGTCGGGCCGTTGGCGAGTTCGAGGAGGATGCGGCACTTGAGGTTCCCGGCGTTGTCGCCGGTGATGGCGTTCTCGATGCCGGCCGGGATGAGGACGTCCACGTCGAGCTCGAGGAGCTCCTCGTTGGTGATCTTCTTCGAGCCTTCGAAGCCGACGACGGTGCCGTTCTTCGACTTGAAGGCGGAGACCGCCTCGGCGTCGAGACCCGAGTCCTTGAAGATGCCACCGGACGAATCGGAGACCGCGACCACCTTGCTCCCGAAGAGCTCGGTGACGAGCTTCGCGGCATAGTAGCCAGCGTTGCCGTAACCCTGGATGGCGACCGTCGCCTTGGCAAGATCGATGCCCTTGGTCTTCGCGGCCTCGCGGAGGACGAACATGCCACCACGGGCGGTGGCGTCGCCACGGCCCTTGGAGCCGCCGAGGGGGACCGGCTTGCCGGTGATGAAACCGGGGACGTTGTAGCCGCGGATGACCGACAGCTCGTCCATCATCCAGGCCATGACCTGCGGCGTCGTGTAGACATCGGGCGCAGGGACGTCCTTCTCGGGGCCGACCACCTGGTGGACGGCGCGCACCCAGCCACGGGAGAGCCGCTCGAGCTCACCCTGGCTCATCTCCTTGGGGTTGCAGATGACGCCACCCTTGCCGCCGCCGAGCGGGATGTCAACGACCGAGGTCTTCCAGGTCATCCAGGCGGCGAGCGCCTTGACGGTGTCCACCGTCTCCTCCGGGTGAAAGCGGAGGCCGCCCTTGGTGGGTCCCCGGGCGTCGTTGTACTGGCAGCGGAAACCGGTGAAGGTCTTCGTCGTGCCGTCGTCCATGCGCACCGGGATGCGCACGGTGATGAGCCGCTGGGGCTCGCGCAGGTACTCATGCACGGAGGGCTCCAGTCCCATGAGCTTCGCGGCATCGTCGAGTTGACGCTGCGCGATCCGGAACGGGTTGAGCTCCTCCTCGTTCTGCTTCTTCTCTTGGACGGTGGTGGCGTCGGAAGCGGTCATGAACTGCACTCCCAGGGCCCGTGGTCGGGCAAGCGCGGCCGACACGGATGGGCTATTTGACGTTGTCGGGGGGCGTGGGTGGTGGATCGCGAGGAGGGGTCTCCCGGGTGCAGGTTTCACCCTAAGTCATGACGACGGATGAGCGTGGCGCGGCCCATGCTCGCCCCCCGCTCGAGCGATAGCATCAAGACCCCCACGCCGGCATCCCCAGCCATGGTGCGGCCCTTCTCCGCTCTCCTCGCCCTCGGCCTTGTCGCGGTCACCCTCTCCGGGTGCCTCACCGGCGACACCCCGACCGACAGCGTCCCCGCCCTGGCCCAGGTCACGGCCCACGAATACCGCTACGCAGGCGACGATGTGGTCGTCGACGGGGTCCCCTACGGTTGGATGGTCCGGTTCACGAACAACGGGACAGACGATGTCGGCCTCCACGTCGAGATGTTCGGAACCAGCGACCGCACCTACGGCCCCGTCACGGCGAATGGCTGGCAGAAGGCGACGGTGCCCCTCGACGGGCTGTCCGGGCCCCTTGAGACCACAGGACCCGTCGACCTCACCCAGGTCCACCACATCGCCGGCGTCCTTCACTCCAACACGAGCGTCCTCTATCTCTTCCAGAGTGCGGCCGGCGACATCCGCGAGGACCTCGGCTATCGGGTCTATGTGACCGACGCACCGGCGGACACCCCGGCCATCGGCCAAGGCCCCTTGCCCTTCATCGCAGGCGACTTCCGGGTCCTCGAAGGCTGGCAGAGCGTGCGCGGCGTGCAACTCGACAAGAGCGGCCCGAAAGCGGTCCCCCACGACAAAGTGAAGACCCTCACCGTCGGCGTGTGGACCAACGGCACCTCGTTCTACACCAACATCGCAGACCTCAACGCCGACGCCACGTTCCCCGCCGGCTACGACCGCGAGCAGTTCGGCGGCGACCCGCTCCCGATCTACGTCTACGACCAGGACCGCCGGGAACAACCGGTCGGCAACCGCGACCGCTGCTGGTTCACCACGATCTCCGGCTACAACGCGCTCCTCAAGTCCCAGGCGGAGCTCGGAACGAACGCCCGTTTCCTCACACCCGAGGAAGGATATACCGTCGCCGGCGCCGAAGACCACTTCCTCTACGGCGAGGCGCTCGTCTTCCTCAACACCGTGGTCGCCCATGAAGGCCAGGCGGAACAAGCGGAAGAGGCACCCGACCCCACCGCTCCGTGCTTCCAACCGAGGAACGCCGAACGGAAGCTGCCGCCGCTTCCGCCCGCTTCCCTCCCGGACACCGAACCCTGATAACCGACGCCACCATCCCCGGGCCGATGGCCGCCGCCTCGCCGTTCCGCGCCGACCTGTTCCACGACAAGAACGTCCTCGTCACCGGTGGCGGCTCCGGTATCGGCCTCGGCATCGCCAAAGCGTTCGCCGACCATGGCGCCCATGTCTTCATCACCGGACGCAACAAGGAGCGCCTCAAGACCGCCATCGACGGCCTCCTCGACAAACGCGAATATGTCGAGGGTCACGCGTTCGACGTCCGCGACCGCGAGACGGTCGACCAGATCGCCGACATGCTCGCCGAGGACTACGGACCGATGGACGTCGTCGTCAACAACGCCGCCGGCAACTTCGTCGCGCCCTTCGCCATGATGAGCGGCAACGCCTGGGACTCGGTCATCGACATCGTCCTCCAGGGTACGCGCAACATCACCCACACCTTCGGCCGCCACATGATGCGCGATGCCATGGCGAACGGCCCGAAAGACCGCTCCTTCGTCAACGTCGTCGCCGGCTACGCCTGGACCGGCGCGGCCGGTGTGTCGCACTCGGGCGCCGCCAAGGCCGCTGTACTCAACCTCACGAAGAGCATCGCCGTGGAGTGGGCCCACTACGGCATCCGCTCCAACGCCATATCACCCGGCCCCATCGAGCGCACCGGCGGCGCGGAGAAACTGTGGGAAGGCGCCGAGGGATTGCCCGACATCCAGGAGACCGTGCTCCAGACCGTGCCCCTCGGACGTTTCGGGACACCGGAAGAGATGGGACTTTCCGCCCTCTTCCTCGCCTCGCCGGCCGCGACCTACGTCACCGGCACCTGCCTCGTCGCCGACGGCGGAACCGATGCCCTCGGACCGTTCCCGTTCATGGCGCAGATGCTCGCCAAGCACCAGAAACCTGCGCCGTCCTGATCAGGTCGGCGTGACCCTGTCGTCGACCTCCGGGGCGCCGACCGGTTTCGGCCGCGGCTTCTTCTTCTTGCCGCCGACGAAGGCGGCGAAGGTGGCGGTCAGGTTCGAAAGCAGCAGGATGGCGAAGGCGTAGCCGACGAACGCCTCGATGCCGACGATGCCATAGGGCGCCGCCGCCGGGATGGTGGCCAAGACCGCCGCGGCAAGACCGCGCGGCATGAGGAGCACGAAGCGTTGCCGGTGCATCGTGAGCTTCTCGTCACCGAGCGTCGACAGCCACACGGCACCGGCGCGGGCCCCGGCGAGGACCAAGAACAGCCCGAACGCCTTCAGAAGCGGCGACGACAAGATGGGGGTCACGGCGAGGAACTGCGGGTCGAAGACGAGCCCCAGGAAGACGAAGAAGAAACTGCGCACGAAGAAGACCAACTCGTCCTGCATCCGCTTCATGGTCGGCGAGAGCCGCCGCTTGGGCAGATGGAACATCTTCGTGACCGTCTCGGCGTTGCCGAGCATGAGCCCGAAGACCAGGACCGCGATGGGCCCCGAGCCGCCGAACAACTCGACGATGCCATAGAGCGCAAAGAGCGCGGTGACGGTCCAGACATACTCGGCGCCGGTCTCGCGGATGCGCTGCAGACCCCACAACCATGCGATGCCGGCGATGAGCCCGGCGACGAGCGCGACCGTGAAGCCGGACGTGATGGCCTGGGCAAGCCCCAATCCGCTCCCCTCTCCCGTCGCGATCATGCCGGCGAAACCGAGCGTGACGACGACGCAGAGCACATCGGTCAACGCCGATTCGAGCCCGAGCATCGTCTCCGCCTTCTTGCCGAGCGCGAGTCCCGAGAGCATGGGCAGGATGACCACCGCGCTCGTGCCGCCGACGATGGAACCGAGCATGGCGGCCACCATGAACCCGAGGTCGAGGATGAAGTGGCCATAGAGCATCACCGCTAGGACCGACAAGACGAAGCCGGAGACCGCGAGGCCCGATGCGCGCGGAAGCCCGGTGGCGAGGTCCTTGAAGCGCAGCTCCATCCCGCCGTCGAACAGGATCGTGATGAGCGCGATGACCCCCACGTAGGGCATCACGGTCATGAACGCCCCCCCCTCGACATCGAAGAGCCGCCCGATCAGAAAGCCGAGCAGGATGAGAAGGAGCGTGTCCGGGATGCGGGTCTTCTCGAACATCCATTTGCCGAAGAAACCGAACACCAGTACGACGGCAAGGACAAGGAGGAGGTTCGAAGGGGTGACCTGGAAGACCATGCCGACGGAGGTCGGACCCATCGGGGCCTCTTAAGGGGTCGGTCCGGGGGGACTACTCGGGCTCGAAATCGAGCGCCGCGGAATTGATGCAATAGCGCTGACCGGTGGGCTCCGGGCCGTCATCGAAGAGATGCCCCAGGTGGGCCTCGCAACGGGCGCAGCGCACCTCTGTCCGCACCATGCCATGGTCACGGTCCTCGCGCTCCTCGACCGGGGCGTCCTCGACTGGCGCCCAGAAGCTCGGCCAGCCCGAGCCGGAATCATACTTCTTGTCCGAGGTGAACAGTTCCGCCCCGCAACAGACACAACGGTAGACACCCGATTCCTTGCGCGCATAATGGCGACCGGTGAAGGCGCGCTCCGTGCCGGCGCGGCGGGTCACCTCGTATTCCATGGGGTCGAGCCGTTCCCGCCATTCCTCGTCGCTCATCGCCTTCGGGTCCTTGTCCAGCGGCGCCCGCTCTGCCTCGGTCCCGGAGTCGGCCATGCGGGGGGCGATGGGGGGAGGGGTCATGGACCTGACGCTCGGGGAGACGTGTCGACCCTTCCACCTGCCGGGGAGTGAAACGGTTTATCGGACGAAGCGGTCACAATCTCCGTATGGCCGAGGAACCGATCACGCTCTATCAAGCCCCTGTGTGCCCCTATTCCCGCCGCACCCGCATGGTGCTGGAGCATCTCGGGGCGGAATACAAGGCGGTGGAGGTCGACCTCGACGACCTACCGAAGGGTTTCGAGAAGGTCTCCCCCGACAAGACGACACCGGCCATCGTCCACGGGACCGAGAACCTGTGGGACTCCAACACGATCAACGAGTACCTCGCCGAGACCTATGAGAGCGACCTCCTGCCCGACACGAAGCTCGGCCGCGCCCGCATGCACGCCAACATGCGCTTCTCCGACGAGGAATGGATGCCGCTCTGGAATCGGTTGGTGAAGACGACCGGCGGCGAGACCGGCGGCTCCAAGGACGAGGGCATCGTCCGCAAGGAGGTCCTGGAGATGGTCCGTCGCATGGAGGACATCCTGTTCTACAGCCCCGGACCCTATTTCCAGGGCGATGCGCCGACCTTGGGCGACTTCGCGTTCGCGTCGACACTTCCGCTGGTGATGGACGAAGGGGTGCAGATCCCGAAGGATTGCCCGAAGATCACGCGTTGGGTCGAGACCATCAGCCAGTCGCCGGCCTGGAAGGCGGTGCCGAAGGAGTACGAGAAGAAGAACCGGGTCGACGTCATCGAAGCGCCGGCCGCGTAGCCCATCGATCGACGGCGGACATGATGGAGGCGGTCTGAGGACCGAAGGAGGATGGCGCCCATGCCACACAATGTCGATACTCCAGGGTTATCTCCACCCCCTCTTTTATAACCGACCGGCACATCCGGCCTCGCCCGCATGCCTGAAGAGCCCCGCGCCACCTATCAGGAGACCGTGCCCCCGGAGCCCCCCGCCCAGGCCACCCACGTCGCATGCGACACCGAGGCCCTCCTGCGCCGGCTCATGGCCGAGCGCATCCTCGTCCTCGACGGCGCCATGGGCACCATGCTGCAACAGGCAGACCTCACGGCGGACGACTTCGGCGGTCCCGACCTCGAAGGCTGCAACGAGAACCTGGTCCTGACCCGCCCCGATGTGATCCAGGGCATCCACGAAGCCTACTTCGCCGCGGGCGCCGACATGGTGGAGACCAACACCTTCGGCTCCGCCTCCATCGTCCTGGCCGAATACGACATCGCCGACCGCTCTTACGACATCTCCCGCCGCGCCGCAGAACTGGCACGCGCCGCCGCCGACAAATACGCCACCGACGACCGGCCGCGCTTCGTCGCCGGCGCCATGGGCCCCACCACCAAGGCGTTGACGGTGACCGGCGGCACCACCTTCGACGCGCTCGTCGAGACCTACACCACCCAGGCGCGCGGCCTCATCGACGGCGGCGCCGACGTCCTCCTCCTCGAGACCACGCAGGACACCCTCAACCTGAAAGCGGCGACGCTCGGCATCGAAGCGGCCTCCGAGGCGTGCGGCAGACGGTTGCCCCTCATGCTCTCGGCGACCATCGAACCGATGGGCAGCATGCTCGCCGGGCAGACCATCGACGCCTTCTACACCTCCATCGAACACCTCAAACCGCTCAGCGTCGGTATGAACTGCGCCACCGGCCCCGAGTTCATGACCGACCATTTGCGGACGTTGAGCGAGATCGCCACCTGCTTCGTCTCCGTCTACCCCAACGCGGGCCTCCCCGACGAGGAAGGCGTCTATCCCGAGACCCCCGAGAGCCTCGCCAAGCAGATCGGCCGCTTCGCCGAACATGGCTGGGTCGACCTCGTCGGCGGCTGCTGCGGCACGACCCCCGCGCACATCGCCGCCATCGCCCGCGCCGTCGCCGGCAAGAAGCCACGGGAACCGGTCACGACCCCGGTCGCCGCGGTGTCGAACATCGAACGCGTTGCCATCGACAAGGAGAACCGGCCCATCCTGGTCGGCGAACGCACCAACGTCATCGGCTCCGCCAAGTTCAAACGCCTCATCGAGGCCGAAGAATGGGAGAAAGCGTCCGAAGTGGGACGGGCACAGGTCAAGAAAGGCGCACAGATCATGGACGTCTGCCTGTCGCACACCGACCGCGACGAACCGGCCGACATCGACCGCTTCTACCCCGAACTGTCGAAGAAGGTCAAAGCCCCGCTCATGATCGACTCGACGGACGCCGACGCCATCGAACGCGCCCTCCGTCACACCCAGGGCAAAGCGATCATCAACAGCATCAACCTCGAAGACGGCGAAGAACGATTCGAGGCGGTCTGCCCGCTCGTCAAACGCTACGGCGGCGCGCTCATCGTCGGCTGCATCGACGAGACCGGGATGGCGGTGACCCGGGAACGCAAACTCGAGGTGGCCGAACGCAGCTTCCGCCTTCTGACCGAGAAATACGGCATCCCCCCGCAGGACATCATCTTCGACCCGCTCGTCTTCCCGTGCGGCACCGGCGACGAAGCCTATGTCGGAAGCGCCCTCGAGACGCGCGAAGCGACCCGCCTCATCACCGAGAACCTCCCCGACTGCCACACGGTCCTCGGCATCTCCAACGTCTCCTTCGGCCTGCCTGATGCCGGACGCGAAGTGCTCAACTCCGTCTTCCTCTACGACTGCGTCCAGGCCGGCCTCACCATGGCCATCGTCAACACCGAGGGCATCGAACGCTACCCCGAGATTCCGCAGGACGAACGGGACCTCTGCCGCGCTCTCCTCTACACCGAAGGCGACGACCCCCTCACCCCGTTCGTCGAACACTTCCGCGGCAAGAAGAAACGCAAGGAACGCCCCAAGGACCGCGCCAAGACCCCCGAGGAACGCGTCGCCCGCTGCGTCGTCGAAGGCACCAAGGAAGGCCTCACCGAAGACCTCGACCTCATGCTGAAGAAGATGCCCGACCCGCTCGACATCATCAACGGCCCCCTCATGGAAGGCATGGCCGAGGTCGGCCGCCTGTTCGCCAAGAACGAACTCATCGTCGCCGAGGTCCTGCAATCCGCCGAGGCGATGAAAGCCGCCGTCACCCATCTCGAACCGCACATGGAGCAACAGAAAAGCCGCTCCAAAGGCAAGATCCTCATCGCCACCGTCAAAGGCGACGTCCACGACATCGGCAAGAACCTCGTCGAGATCATCCTCGCCAACAACGGCTACGAGGTCATCGACCTCGGCATCAAGACCCGCCCCGAGACGCTCATCCAGGCCTACCGCGAACACAAACCCGACTACATCGGCCTGTCCGGACTCCTCGTCAAATCGGCACAGCAGATGGTCGTCACCGCGGAAGACCTCAAGGAGGCCGGCATCGACTGCCCCCTGTTGGTGGGTGGGGCGGCGCTGTCGGCGAAGTTCACCGCCAACAAGATCACCCCTTCCTACGGCGCCCCCCGCGTCGTCTACGCAAAGGACGCCATGCAGGGCCTCGACATCTGCGACCGCATCCGCAACGACCCCGAAGCGTTCTTCGAAGAGACCACCGCCGCCTACGGGAAACTTTCGAGCGGTGCTGATGTCGCACCCACTCCGAGCGCCACCGACGGCCAGGTGGTCCCCCTCGAACCGGCCCCCATCACCCAGGTGCCCGACCTCGAGCGCCACACCGAACGCGCCCCCGACCTCGACACCCTCTGGTCATGGGTCAACCCGCGCATGCTCATGGGCAAACACCTCGGACTCAAAGGCGACCCCGAGAAACTCATCGCCCAAGGTGACGAGAAGGCCATCAAGCTGCACGAAGAACTCGAACGGCTCAAAGAAGAGATCCGGGAAAAAGACCTCATCAAGCCGAAGGCTGTGTGGCGCTACTTCCCCGCCGCCTCCGACGGCGACGACCTCATCATCTACGACCCCGACGACCCCGCACGCGTCCTCGAGACCTTCCACTTCCGCAGACAGACCAAGAGCCCCGGCCGTTGCCTCAGCGACTACACCGCCCCCATCGAGGCACCACCTGACGAAAACGGCATCCGGGACACCGTCGCCCTCTTCGCCGTCACCGCGGGCGAAGGCATCCGCGCCCAGGCGCAAAAATGGAAAGAAGAAGGCGAATACCTCAAATCGCACGCCCTCCAGGCCTTGGCCCTCGAGACCGCCGAAGCGTACGCCGAGGCCCTCCACGAACGGCTGCGCGACGGCTGGGGCATCCGGGACGAAGGATTGACCCGCAAAGAGGTCTTCCAAGCCAAATACCGCGGCATCCGCGTCTCGTTCGGCTACCCCGCCTGCCCCGACCTCGAAGACCAAGAAAAGTTGTGGCGCCTCCTCCGCCCCGGAGAGATCGGCATCGAACTCACCGACGGCTACATGATGGACCCCGAAGCGAGCGTGTCCGCGTTGGTGTTCCATCATCCGGAGGGGCGGTACTTCAACGTCTGACGCTGAGGATCTCCCCGCGTCGATGCGCCGTCAGGACGCGCTCATTCCGGTTCCGGTGGCAATGCGGTCGGCTCGAGCGGCCCCGACGGATCCCCCGCAGGCACATGCCATCTCACCCAAGCGGCCACCCCTTTGCGCAGGAGCCAGATCCAGCCGAGGACGAGCAGCGACAAGAACGGCAGTCTGAACGAGACAATAGAGGAGACCAGGATGTAGACCATCTGGATCCCGACCGCCGTGGTCAACAACCCGAGCATCACACTCGCGGCGCGATGCGACGCGGTCGCCCACCACAGAACAGCAGTGACGGTCATCGCCAGCGTGAACACTGCGACCGCCCCGAAGACCGCCGCCGCCTGATGGTCCCGAAGCACGACACCTCGACCGCTCTGGACACTCTCGGGCGTGACCACGAGCTCCGCACGAGAGCCCTCGGGGACCCAGTTCGTCCTTTCCCAGAGGCCCAGGTCCGTCTCGATGCGGACGGTCACCTCAGCCTCCGCCAAGTCAAACCTCTCTCGAGGGATCCCTGAATCCAACAGGACGTGCCGCTCCTCAGCGCCGGACGCGTAAAGGAAAGTGGCGTTCGCGGTCGAGAAGCAGGGTCCTTCCGCGTCACCGCGGCACCGTGGTTCAAGCGTGATGCGGAGGACCCCCCCGTCGGTCTCAGGCATCAATTCAGGACCCGCGGCGGCGAGGACCGCGGCTCCGCCATAGACGAGCATCGGGAACAGAGCGGACAGGACCACCAGGAACGCCAAGAAGCCACGGCCGAACGCCGGGGCCGGTGGCGATGACGCCTCGTCCGGCCCTTCTTCGAGGTCTTCCAACTCGTTCTCCGCCGTCTCGATCGCTTCATCGAGCATGGCGTCGATCTCATCGTCGCTCCACTCATCCTCCGACCCCTCGACCCGCTCCTCCTCGGCCACCATAGACAGGCCATCCCCAAGGTCCGTTATGACATTGACGGCACGACCCTGACGCGATATTGGACAGCCACCCCGTCCGAAAACGTGAAACCCCTCCGCGTGACATCCAGGGTCGTGCGCCCCGACGCTCCCCTCCAGCGCGTCCTCCTTGTCCGCCACGGCGAGACCGACTGGAACCGCGAAGGCCGCTGCCTCGGCTGGACCGACCGGCCGCTCACCGATGAAGGCCACACGCAGGCGCGCACCCTCGCCGAGCGGCTCAAGGTCGAACCGGTGCTCCACGTCGTCTCCTCACCGCTCGCGCGCGCCCACGCCACGGCCGAACGCATCGCCGCGCACCACAGTCACGTCACCATCGAGACCGACCCGCGGCTGCGCGAGATCCACCACGGCGCCCTCGAAGGCGTCTTCTTCCACGAACTGCCGAAGCACGCCCCCGAGCAACACCACGCCTGGGTGCATCGGCCGTCCGCGCTCTGGATGCCCGAAGGGGAACGGCTCTCCGAACTGCAGGAGCGCGCCGTCGCCGCCTTCTCCGACGCCGTCAAGCGCTTCGACGACGACCCCCACGACCCGGAACGCCACCTGCTCGTCGTCGTCGCCCACAACCTGACCATCGGCACCATCCTGTGCGACATCACCGGCCGGTCGCTCGATTCGCTCAAGGATTTCCGCCTCGACCATTGCGGCTTCCACGAACTGGCACGGAACGGCGACGACTGGGCGCTCATCGGCAGCCAGGGCGCCGCACCGTTCGACCCGCTCGAGGAACGGGACCGACCGGCCGCCGAGGCAGAAAGCGATCCGTCCGTGTGACGGCCCGACCGGCCACACTTATAGGGGCCCGTCCCTCCCCCGATGCGTCCGATGGTGTCCCGCCCCAATACCCGACATCTCGTCATCGGCGGCCTCATCGGCATCGTCGTCGGCCTCGTCGGGTTCATCGCCATCCCCAACCTCACCGGTGACGCCACGCACGAGGTCGGCCTGGAACGTTTCGACGAAGCCGACGCCATCGAGACCGGTGCGGACCGCGCTCCTCCGCGCGACCCCGTGGTCCACAGCGGCCGTCTTGCCGCACCGCCCTGGGAGAGCACGTCCGACCTGCGCATCGTCTTCGTCTTCGATGTCGCGACCACCAACGAGAGCGGCGACGGCCGCATCCAGATCGACGCGCGGTTCCTCATCCAGGGACGGCTGGCGGGCGAGGAGAATGTGCGACTCGACACACAGAACGGCGCCGGTCGCCACGGCATCGAAAGCGACACGGTCCGGTTCGACCCCGAGCGTCCCCTCGATGCGGGGGTCGAGCTCGACATCGACCGCTTCCCCAACGGCGGGGACGATTGGACCCTCACGATCCACCCTGTATCGCTCCGTCAGGAGACCATCGGACTCGACACCGACCACGACGGCGTCCCGCAACCCATCCAACCGTTCCAAGGCTTCCCCTCGTACTTCGCCTCGACGCTCCTTGCGCTCGTCGGTGTGAACGCGGCGCACTTCTGGATGCGCATGCGGCCGTCTGGTGACAACAAAGGTGGGGACAAGGGACGGCGCTAATTCGGCCGACGCGCGTTAACGGGTTCGTTAGATTAGAAACGGGCGCGACAACCCACCCGAATCGCAAGCGGCACGCCAATCGGGTTCTTTTAAAACCTGAAGGCCTTCTTCCATACGGTTCGGCGGAAAACCGCTGACTAAGAAGTTAGATAGTGAAGGGCGTGGATGGATGAAAAAAGCCGAGCTAATCAGCCAATTGGAGAATGCAAAGAACAATTACATTCTCGGATTGGCTGCCATCTCTCTGTTCTCGTCCGGTGAAGCTCGTGAAATCCTCTCGAAAAACGTAGCAAAATTTGGTCCATATACTGTCAACTTCGATCAAGTAGCCGTTCTATTGAGCAATCCCGAAAATCAGGCAATTGCCATAAAGGAGTTCCTCCTTTCTCAATTGAGAGCTCTTATTAAGGAATCATTCGAACTGCTCAAATCCTACTGCAGCGAGTCTGGACAGACACAAGCGATGCAGACGGAACCTTGGTATCAATTCGCGCGGCTCATCCGGAACTGCTTATCCCATGATTTCCGTTTTGTTTTCAACGAACGCGATAAGGCGAAACTTCCGATATCTTGGCGGAACCGAACAATTACCAATAACCACCAGCACCAACACCTCACGCTAGACTTCTTTGGATACGTCGAGACATGGGATCTCTTCTCCGAATTTCATGCATTTGCTGTAGAGCGACTAGATTAAAAGCGCCCTTCACTATCTAACAAATCGTTCGAGCCGACCGCTCGCCTAATCGGCTCGCGGCGGCTCAACTCCACCGTTAGCCGGACTTTCAAAGACTTCGGCACTCCCGCCACTAGGAATATCCACGATCAGCATCACCTTTCCGGCGAAGCGTCCTCTTAACTCGCCTGGCTCGCCAGCGCAAGAACCACAATGGGCTCAAGCCGATAGCAGCTCGAAGGGATAGGATACTGCGCGTGAGATCCCTACGCAGTGCAATCTTCACGGGGGACATGACATCCCTCCATTCCCCGGGAAAGGCGTGAAAGTCAATACCAACGCCCAAAGATCTGTCAAAAAGCTGACCAAAGATCGTCGTGGCGTGATTAACAGCGGGCGTTGGTACATCTGGATTCCGCAAACGCATGATGAGGCGCGTACGAAGGAGGCAAAGGCGAAGATATACCCGATGATAGTCGTGCACAAGGAGGTTTAGAATCCCCTTTCGGCACGCTGCCACGGACAGCCGGGTGCCTTCTGTATCCGCATCTATGTCCGTGACGCTGGGCAGCATCGCGAGAATCCGTTTGGCGTCCGAATTCTGAAGATTCGGTCCCCATCGAATGTCAGCCCACGTGTGGAGCGAGAGGACCTGCTGGATTGGTTCATCATCGGACGCGCCATGCAATTCACCGATAATCGTGACGATGTGACCCGCCTCGTCAAGAGCGTCAACGAACGCGTTCACAAGATCTCGCTTCTCGGCGTACGCGGCCAGCCAGGCCCGCTGCCGTACATACCCCCGAACGCCAAGCCATCCCAGAACGAATGCCAGCAGCAGGGATGATACGATGCCGTTTGAGGACACGAATTCCATAGTCGCGCGGGAGATGTCCTCTAAACTAAGGGCCACCTGCCGCCCCCAAGCCACGTCCATTGGAGCGCCAAACTGGCGGTTCATTTATAAGGTCACGGACGAAGCGCGAGATTCAGACGAATAGAGGCCTTTCGTCCGGCTAACATTTCGTTCCAGCCGACCCTTCGCGCTTCGCGCTCGGGCGGCTGAACTCTACCGTTCTGTGTCCCTCTGGCCCGATGGCGGATTTTGCATCCGTAATGCTTTTGTATTTCTCAAATCTCCCGAAGCCTGCCTATATGACTGGATACCACCGGATTAAGATTAGTGGGATTCTTTTGCTGCTGACGACGACATGGATGTTATCTGGATGTATCCACGGTTCACCCTCCTCAGATACATCTGGCGTAACTGGAAACGTCCCCGAATCCAAAGTACGTGAAAATGCGCCAAGAAAGACGCCAGTTGCAATCCCGGTATACGAATTCAAAGTGGCAGAAATAGTGGACAGACTCTATGACGATCTTGGTCAGTTCACCTTGGAATGGCTTGATGATGCTCGAAACCAAACGGATAACGAATCGCTGGAAAAGCGATTACAAAACTTCCATACCAACTTGAATCTGAGCGCAACGCAAATTGCGGAACTCATACCACCGATCCGGTACCGTGATACACATAGTCAGTTGAACAAAAGCCTTGAGTCGTTACGTTTGTTGTACATGGCCGGTGACCGTTGCGCCAGGGAAAACAACTCATCAGCATGTAAGAGCCTCCCAGAACACAGTAACTCATTCTTCAAACTCATAGACGATGCAACCAAACTTGGCAGACTCACCCACTGGATATCTGCCTATTTGAACCATGCGCCACACGGATGGCACGTCAAAATTACTACCGATACACACGAGGAGACCTTCTATGCCCAGGCCGATTCCGAACAACGTGTCGATCTCTTCATCTCATGCTCCTCCGTGATGACGCATGTTACCGTCACTGTCTCAGCCGCCGGATCTCAAACTACGTCAGAATCAATTAGGCAGCCGTGTGGAAAAAATTGGCCCTACTTCATCTCCATCAGCGAAAATTCTTGGGGTGAAGTTTTCATCCAGCACCTGCAGGACCCAGAGGGATGATATTTCTTTCAAAGAATGATGTCCGAAATCAATATGGGACACAGAACAAATCGCTCCACCCGACCGCCTTCGGCGGCGGGTGAGCTCCACCGTTAGGTGGCTTGGAGCGGTCGAACGGGCGAACGAGGAACAAGGTGGCCAAAAATGTCAGCTGAGAAGCCAAAGCGAGTTCAACGGACATTCGTGAACTCTAGGGTGTCGTCTGCAAAGCTGGGCGTCGATTTGAAGAGCAATACGCTCGGCCCCCTCGTGCAGTTCGCACGAGCACGGCGGGCGGTCGACCGCTTGACGCAGCAGGGGGATGACCTTCTCTCCAATGATGCGGCCTCCCGAATCCTCGACGACCTGGTTTCTGCTTGCATAACATTGCGCCATGTGTTTGATTGGTCGCTTGAGGAAGCTCGCTTGCGGGGGAAACAACATCGCATCGACATGCTCATGCAAACGCTTGAAGCCCGAGTTGTTTCGGACATTTGCAATGGGTCCAAGCACCTTTCGTATGGGAGCAAGGGAGCAAAGACCAACGGCCCCCTAATATTGCAGGCGGAAGGTAAGACTGGGAGCGACTCGTGCCAGGACTACGCAAACTCTATGACCATCGAATGCGAGGGCCAGAAATGGAGGGCAGTCGATCTCCTCGAGGAATTGCTTGGCAGGTGGGCAAAGGTTCTGGAAGACGACCTGGGTCTTCCTGCTACATCTGTCACCCAGGAAGGCAGAGCTGAAGCATTGGCGGCCAGCCTAGCTGAACGGACCGAGCGCCAATACAACGTGGAGCAAGGTTTCGCCCCTCAAGTCGACTTTGATATAGACGAATCTGGGCGACCAACCGTTTCACTAAGCGGAGAGCGAATCCCTCTGCCGGATCACATGGATCTGCCGATGGCCGCAGAAATGGTCCTAAGGATCCTGCGCGAGCGGCACGCCAAGGGAGAATGGGACGCCGGGGAATTGATGTTGGCCCTCGACAGCCTAATTATAGCGCTCGAAGGGTTGCCTCCCGAGTCTGGGGTGGGCCCTATACTGGATCAAGCTCTCGAAGAATGGCGCGAGATGCGGCCGATTGCGATGGAAGAACGTGGTATCAATGGAGAGAAACAATAGGCCACCTAACACCTCGCTCCAGCCGACCCTCCCTCCGGTCGGGCGGCTGAGATCTACCGTTAGCGCGCTATAAGCTCACGTTGATGTAGGTCCACGAGCAGGAATCGCTAGGTGATACGCATCGTCAACAGCATGGGACCCGCGAGGTGTGCCTCGGGCACTTTGACGGCATGCGTTTTTAGCACGCGCTGCATACACGGCGCTGAACGATGTTGCCCGACTCACGCGCTTTGGCCGGCATTGACACCAAGACTGTCACCGACTTAGTACGCAGAATGGCCCAAAGCGTTGATGCCGCAGAAGCGCGCATATTTGGTTCGTATGTTGCCGACCCTCGGGATGCCCGGGACATCGACGTCATGATTGTGTCCGAACAATTCCACGGCGTGCCGGCTCATCGACGGGCAGGGCTTTTGGAGCCTAAGCCATACGACCATCGCTTCGACCTCTTCTTGCTGAGCACAATCGAGTTTAGGGCGCGGACCGAATCACCAGTTGTCGAGGCCGCCACTAGCAACGATTCTTGGGTGATTTCCTGAACGTTGATGACTTTGCACACGCATTCGAGGAGATTCATGCCCTCCTCGAACGGGCTCGCAGCTACGGGTTCTTGATGTCACAGAACGAGATGAAACTCGCCGCCGAAACGGCCATCGCCCTAGAGGAAATGTTGCGTCGAGATGACCTTGATTCCGATGCACGTGAAGCCCTTGAGTCCTGGCACTCTCATACCTTGGGAGCGCTGGCCGGAGGAATCGATCTGAAGTTCTTCTGGATGATAGGTTACTACGCGCAAAACCTTCACAATGGGGAGTACCCGCGGCAATACGGCCCGATGGCGGCATTGACGGCAATTCGCGCCCTGGAGCATGCCGGAGAGCACCTCAAGCCTGAATGTACGGTCCGGAACAATCTGGAAGCTGGCCTGGAGAAGCTATCGTACTGGGCCGACCGTTGCCTGCCGGACCACATCGGAGACACGGGGCTGATGTGGCTCCTTTGGGGCGCCGTTGATACCATGGCGACGATGAACCATCACGGCGGAAATGCAGCCAAGGCATGGGCTCGCATCACGACGCAAATCGAACATCACCGAGACGCGATTGAAGACGCCCACCACGGGTCCGCAGTGCTGGGCTATGCGAACAGTGTTCTACGCAGGACCAAGATTGACGTAGCCCCGTTTTCGGGGCCCTTCCATGAGACGGAGCTGTCGATTGCGTTCAACGCGCTGGAATCAGCGGCGCGGGGTGACGCCATAGATATCCCCGAGGATTATCCTAGTCCGCCGCGCTCC
>JAHWKR010000029.1 GCA_019347805.1 Methanobacteriota archaeon | reverse complement strand
GCATCATAGCCGCTGATGCAGCGATAGGTCATCCGGAACGTCACGTTGTCATCCGCGGCGATGAACCCGTTCGTCCCGAGAAACGGGTCGACGGCACGCCCGTTGACATTGGTCTCCGAGGCACTCGGCTCCCGGTACAAAGGCGGCGACTGGACGCCGGGCTGCGCGAGCACGGTGGCTCCGAGCGACAGGACGACCAAGGCCACACCGAGGCGGATGACGGTTCGACGAGAAGAAGAGGACAGGTCCATCAGGTTTCGCTCCAGGAAGGCGCTTTATATAAGACTCGGGGTCGATTCAGATGGGGCTATTTATCCCTTGTGAAGGGGCGGCCGGCCGGCGCCCGTGGCCGTCGCTCTGGCTCCGAAAAACAGAGAGAAAAAACAGGAGGAGGAAGGGGGTGGAGAGAGGAGGAGGCGGTCTATGGCAGGAGCGGGTTGTAGCCCGGGTCCGGCTTCCAGGTCGTGGGGTCGGTGGGGTCGCCGTTCGCGCCGAAGATGAACCGGGTCAACTCGTAGACGTTCGGATCGCCATCACAGTCGATATCGTCGATGAGCTGCGTCAACAGCACGGTCGGGTTCGTCTCGCCCCGCCAGCACGAATAGGGCAACTCGTCCGGCACCGGGTCCTCATCGCCACCTGTACTGCAGGGCTCCGTCCGGTTGTCATGCACCAACGGATTGTTGCACGTCGGATCGGCGACGGTCGCCCCCGGGTCGGCAACGAGGCGATTGACCTCGCCGACGTTCGGTTCGCCGTCACAATCGGCATCGTCGACGACCGCACCCGGAAGATCCAGCGCAGCCTCATCGGTCTGACAGGCCACCGCGGTCCGGTTCAGACCCAAGGCGTCCGGACCTGGCGGCTGATAGGTCGCCGACCCGCCGTCATAGGTGCAAGAGCCGTCGCGGGGGTCATCCGGGTCCTCGATCCCCTTCCCGGCCTCACTGCCGCACAGGATCTTGTAGACGGCACTCAGGTCGATACCCGGCAGCGGGACCGGTGACGTGAAGTCCCTTCCGTCTTCGCTGCAGGTACCGGACTTGACCGTGTTCAAGACGAGCTTCGCACCGCCAGAGCCGCAGATGAGCGGCTCGTGACCGTCATCGATCCCGTCGTTGTCGTCGTCGGCCGCCATCGCCGTACCGGCGACGAAGGGCAGGAGGAAGAGCGCCACGACGATCAGGTAGAGGGTCTTCATCTCAGACACCTCCCGGAGGGATGTAGCGACCGTCTTCACAACGGCCGTCCTCCGCCACATGCGGGTTCTCGACGTATTGACAGATCACGCCATGGACCGGTTCGAGCAACTCGTCCGGGTCCGTGCTCGGCTCCGGACGCTTCCAGGTGCCGTCCTCGCACGACCCGATGAGCGGTTCGCCGTCTCCCTGACAGAACGCCTCGTCGGGGTTCTTCGGGATGTCATCCGGACCCGGCAGGCCATCAGGCTGCTTCTGGCACTGTTTGCCACCGGCCTCCTTGACGTTGAGGTCCAGGCAGACACTGAACTCGCCCTGCGCGTTCCGCTCGATGCCGAGCTGCGGCAACAAGGCGTAGGGCACATCGAAGCAGACGCCGATGATGCACGCCTTGTAAGACTGGCCATCAGGGTTCTCGGAGCCCTTGTAGACCGGCTGATCCGCGACCTTCTGTTGCGTCTCGCGGTCCATCAACGCCCAGCCATAGAGGTCCCTGCCGTCGAACCCTTCGTCGGCGAAGATGCCGTTGGCACCGAAGTAGGCGTTCACCGGATTCGAGGTGACATTGACCCACAGGTCGTTCCCGGCACCGATCAAGGCGACCTGGAACACGGTCCCGGCCCCCTCGCCCGGAGCACCGAGACGGGTCGCATCGAGCTCGATGCGTCCGGCGAACTTGGTGCCCTGCTTGAGGTGGTTCGTGGTCTCGAAACCGATGACGAAGCCCTGCGGCGTCGTCCGGAAGTCGAGCGTCCGGAGGTCGCGGTCCTGGATATAGCAGGTCCGGATGAAGCAGACGCTCAGGCCATAGAAGGCGTCGTTCTTGTTGATCTCGATCTTGAGCGCCTCGAACCGGGGGAGCTCGATCTTCGGGGCGCACGTGTTCAAAGCCTCGGAACACTCCTTCTCACGGATCGTCCCTGCATCATGCGTCTGCATGACCGAGATCTTCCATGAATCCTTCAGCTGGATCGACCCGTCCGCGTTCACCGTATAGATGTCGCTCTGGACGATCCCGTCGATGAGGTCGGGGATGTAGTTGCGCGGGTTGTCGTCCACGTAGGTCGGGATCGAGCCGAAGATCCCGGTCGGGTCATCGATGTCGTCACCGGGACGGAACGGGGGCGAGACGAGAGCCAGGGCCGGGTTGAGGGCATTGACGCCCTCTTCGAAAGCCTCACCGCCGGGTGCGAAGAGACCTGTGTTGTCCATGCAATGGTCGCACGCCTCCGGGACCTTGATCGGTTCCGATGCCGCGTACGTGGCGGTCGAGCCGCGCACGTCCTCGGCGTCGATCTGCACGTTCCATACCGTCAACTCGGGCAGCGTGACACCGGCACAATGGTAGGCGTCTGCTGTGGTGTCGCGGAGCGGGTTTTCGTCCTCTTGAACGGACTCTGGAGGCATCCGCTCGATCGGGCAGCGCGGCATCGAGAGCACCCGTGTGCCGTGCTCGGCGTTGGTGAGCGTGGCACGGATCCAGGCGGGGGCATCGCTGTCGTCGACATAGTGGACCGAGACCGTCATGTTGACGCTCGTCGGACCGCTCGTGCCCGCGGCATAGACCTCGCTGGAGACATCCGACAGGACGGGTGCTGCGTCCGCGATGGTGAGGTTCAGACCGGTGATGGTCGTGCTGTTGACGCCACCGTCCGGGTCGCGGACGGTCGCCGACCAGTCGATCGTGCCGGCCCGGGGTCCTGCGTTCCAGCTGCAGCGCCAGATGCGGTCCCCAGGATTGTATTTCACGCCGGTCACGAGTTCGGCGCCCGACGGGGCGCGTTCCTCGGGCTTGCAATCATCGACGACGATGCCGTCACCTTCGTCGACGGTGACGTGGATGCCATCCTTCGCGGGGGCCTGGCCGTCACGGTCGATATAGCGGAGGCGGAACACGATCGTGCGGTTGGCGTTGTCCGGGTCCGGGACAAGGATCTCCGGGGTCTCCGGTTGGACCTGCGGGGGTTCGTTGTTGAAGTACTCGACGAAGTCCTTGCTACCCGTGGGGTGGGTCGAAGGGAGCGACTGGCCACCCCTTTCCGTCGTCAAGGTGAGCGCGAGCTTGGCGCCAAGGAAAGCCGCCTTGTTCGTCACGAGGTCGCGCCAGTGGGGCCATTCGCTGGTGTCGAGCGTCAACTCGTACTCCTCGTTGGTCGCGTTGTAGACGAGCCGGGGGTCGTCCGTGAACGGGACGGTGAACGTCCTTGCAGGGGTCGCGCTCAGGTGGTCGCCGTTCGATGCACAGCAGGTGCGCGGGGTGACCTTGATCGAGACCGTCGCCAGGTCGTGGGCGGGGTGCGACGCGTTGAAGCGGAGCAGCACGTCGCCGGCGGGGACGCCCTCGCGGTGCGGTTCCACGTCAGGGAGATCCTCATAGCCGTACAGGGTGCCGATCGGCATGTTCACGACCTTGACGACCGATCGTGCTTTGTCGCCGGCGCATTTCTCACCGATCTTCTCGTACATGACACAGACGATATAGAAGATGGAGTAGGTCTCGTCGGGCCAGGCGTCGGCGTCGGGCGAGGTGTCCTTATCGCAGGTCTGCACGATGGTACCGGCACTGATGTTGGCCATGTGCTCCTCTGTGAGGGTGCAGAGGGTGGTGGCCGAATCGTGGTGGATGGATGTCTCGGCGCCTTTGACGCGGACGACCTCGACGCGGGTGACCGGCGGGGTCGATTCGTTGAAATCCCATTCATCCTCGTTGCGGGTCGCGTTCGTCGTGATGACGATGTCGTCGTAGATCGTGATCCCGTCCAGGTCAGGTTCATCGTCGACGATGTCGAATGAGACGGTCCAGGGGCGCTTGAAACAGTCATTGTCCGTCTGGGTGCGGTCCTGGGTGGTCGTCTCGTTGCGTTTGTGCCCTTGCCGCTCGGCGGCGATCTCGTTGTTGTAGCAATTGTCGCCGTCGGCGTCACCGGCCACCGATTTCGGGTTGAGGGGGTTCGCGAGGGGGAACGACGTGAGTTCGTTGTGGTTCCAGTCGCCATCGCCGTCCAGGTCGTGCGGTGGCATCAGGATGATCTTGCTCAGGTCGAACGGGGCGACGAAGACGATCCCGTCGGGTTTGTGATGGGTGATCTGCTTATCGAGGATCTCGAGCGTCACGAGTCGTGCCGGTGTGTCGCCGTCGATGGTGATGATGGCGAACTGGACGGGTTCCGTGACCCCGGAGCGGTCGCTCTTGGTCCGTGCCGCGTCCTGGGCGTTGGTCCAGAGGAAGAGTTGGACCTTGTTGCCTTCGACGGCGGCGGTGATCTTGCCGAAATAGGGGGTGGCGTCCGTCCGGTCGAAGAACATGGCGCCCGGGGGGGTGCCGTCCTGCGGGGTGTAGATGTAGTCGCTCGTGATGAACGACTTGCGGTACTGTTTGTACTGGCTCTGCATGGTGACATAGGTCGTGACCCTGGACTGGTGTGTCTGGTCCGTCTCGGCCGCCTCGTCGTAACAGTCGGTGGCGGGCTTCGCGCCGGTGGCCCACGGAAGGACCTCGTCGAAGATGTAGGGCGGCAACCACTGGTGGACGAAGATGCCAGGGACCTTGACCATGGCAGGCAAGGGGCTTTGGCAGTTCTCCTTGAGTGAGTATTCGATGGCCCAGGCGTCCGCCCGGCCGTCGCCATCGTAATCGAGGAAGGTGTCGTTGGTGCCGTCACCGTCGGAGTCTTTGAGGATCTTGGTGAAGTGGAGTCCACCTTTTTTGGCCAGGTCGTTCTCCTCACCGGCGGCGTAGTAGGCCGCGACGGCGGTGTTGATGACGTTGGCGGCGGTCTCAAAGCCCGCCTCGATGGCGTCCTCGAGGACGGCGAGCGGGTCGGCGCTCCGTGCCCCGTGGGCCGTGCCCTCGAGAATGGAGACCTCGTCGTCGAGGGCCTTCTTGAGGGCGGCGGTCAGGGCTTCGCAGAGACCGCTGTCGGTGGTCGCTTGGGCGCACGCGGTAGCGCGCGCCGTCGCGAAGGTCTCGTTGATGGCGTCGAAGACCGGACTGGTGGGTCCGGACAACGGGACCTGGAGCGTGTCGGATCCGTCTCCGAGGGAAGACGTCTCAGTGGTGGCAAGGTCAGACGGGGTGTCTTCGGTGAACGTGGGGACCACGACGACCGCGGCCAACCCGGTGGCACCGAGCATGGTGAGGGTGATGATGATCGCAAGGAGCTTCATTCAGGCCACCTCCACGGCGTCGTCATCGTCATCGACGATCTCGATCGTGGGTTCTTTCTTCTCGGCGCCGAGGTCTGTGTTCTGGACGACACGGACGATCCTGAGTTTCACGAGGTCGCCGTCGCGGACACCATAGATGTCGCGGAGCTCCTTCGGGATCGTGACCTTGCCTCGTTCGTAGACCCTGCGGACAAATTCGTCCATTTTTGACCACCTGTACGTCCCATGATTCACGGAAAGTGAATCGAGACGCACTCCAAGTCCCGCATGAGGACTTAAAGCTTGTCTTGTACGGAAAGCATCCACTGGACGAGAGGCATCAGATTTGGCAAGTTGGCGATACATATTCATCGCGATCCCTCCCAGGACATCCAGGGGGCTCGGGTCGACGAAGTCTCCTGCTATTAAAAAGCACGGCCAGGTCTCGACCCTGTGGAGGGTCGTGCGGGGGGTGGGGACCCGAGAACACCGCCAAGACATACGGGACCAGACAGAGGACGGGGGCACATAAACGACATGGTGGTGAAATCGAAACGTCCCCTGCGTGGGGCAGGATCTCCCGGTCCCTCCCGCGCGGCCCCCGCGGTCCCACCCTCAAATATTTATAAGGCTCCGGCGGACTCGGCGACCTGCCATGGCGTCTCTGGAGGACGGTCCCGAGGAGACCGAATACAAGGAGGTGACCCTGGCGGACATCGTCAAGGTCCTCCACCGACGCAAACTGGTCCTCGGCACCGTCTTCCTCGTGGTCCTCCTTGCCGGCGTCGGCGTGACCGCCCTGACCACCCCGATGTACGAGTCGAAGGCGTCGATCATCCCCCTCGCCCATCAGGACATCATCAAGAACTGGCTCGACTCCAGGAACGCCGCGGAACTGGTGACCGACGACCTGGGGGAGCCTCTTGTGCGTGCGCTCTTCCCGGACCGCTGGGACGCGGAGCGTCGCGCCTGGGACGGAAACGAGCCGAGCCGGGAGGACGCCGGCCGTGCGCTCAAGGAGAGCGTCACGGTGGCGGCCCGGACGACCGGCGTGCGCGGCGAGACGGAACGGTACCTCGAGGTCACCGTGACGCTGTCGGACCCGCTCCTTGCACGCGACGTCGCCGCCGCCTACATCGAGAGCCTACAGGTGCTCCGGCCGAACCTCGAGAACATCACCCGACAGGACGCCTTCGACCGCTACTATGACGGGTCGAACGAACAGGAGGCGCAGAACCGGGCCGAGGTGACGGCGAAACAGATGGACTACTGGCTCATGCTCGACCGGGCGAGCACGCCGCAGGACCCGGTATCGCCCAACGTCACGCTCAACATCGCCCTCGCCGTCGTCCTCGGACTCGTCCTGGGCGTCTTCACGGTCTTCTTCACGGAATGGCTCTCCAACTACCGCGCGCAGAACCGGTCGCTCGACCTGCCCGAGGGGCGGGCGAAGAAGGTCTCTGTCGCCGAAGGCGACGACCCCGTCTCGGGCCAGGCCAAGCGCAAGTACGGGTGAGCGTGTCGCGTCAGGTCGGCGGCGTCCGCGCCTCTGGAGCGCTCTCTGGGGTCGGCCTTGCCGTCCTGCTGCTTTTCTGGGTCGGCCGTCCCGGCAGGTAGGGCTGCACGCTCCAGACGAGCAAGGTCGCGGCGGCGAGGAGGAGCACCTGCGCGCGGGCGGCGATGTCGGAGTCGAGCCAGGTGGGCCCCCAACGGAAGACGACCACGCTCCCGACAAGGACGAGGACGAGGAGCAGGATGGCGACCAGGCGGCGCCACGGCACCGCGTCGCCGTGGGCGATGAAGAACGGCGCCGCGGCGCCGAGGGCGAGCGGGATCCACACCAGGGCGTCGAGCGTGAAGAGGCTCTCGAGCGGCGTGCCGAGGCTGAGAAGGATCGGTGCGGCAAGGAGGGCGGCGGCACGGACGCGGGGCCGTGGATCGTAGGCGATGACGAAGAGGACGAGTGTGCCGAGGGTGGCCCAGACGGCACCGCCGAGCAGAAGGGCGGCGAGCGCGGCGACCGCACCCGGGAAGACCTGCACCGTGACACGCGTCACGTGGCCCAGCGCAACACCTCCAGAAGGGTCTCCTGTTCCTCGCCCGGCCTGGCCACGACGAGCGGGACATTGAGACCGCCGAGGGTCCGCCTGAGCCGTTCACGGCGCAAGTAGAGCGTCCTCAGGCGTTGCAGCGTCGCGCCCTCGGCCTCATGGCGGAGATAATGGTGGGGGCCGGTCGCGGGGACGACGCAGATGACGCGGTGTCCCCGTTGCCGGAGTCTTCTCACCGCCACCTCGGCCTTCTTCGGCCACGGTTCGGCGTCGAGGACGGCGACGACCAGGCTCTCCTCGGTCTCGGCCCTACCGAGGAGACGCAGCGCGCCCTCGAGGGGCGGCGCGCCGGGTTCGGCCCCACCGACGTAGGGGGCGACGCGGCGCAGGAACTCTTGTTCCTCCGGTGTCGGCGCTTCGTAGTGGTCCGGCAGGAGCGGGGCGCTCAGGACCGGTCGCGGGGCCCCGAGAGCGCCGAGGCGTTGCAACGCTTCGTCGATGACCTTCCGTCCGGTGCCGTGGGTGCGTTCGACGCCTGTGTCGTCGAAGACGACGACGCCCGTGCGGACGCCACCGGCGCGCGCCGCGGCGACGACCCCGTGGACGATGCGCGTGGCGGTGGTGATCTTGGCGTGGCGGCGCTCCTGCCGCATGGTGGCGGTGGCGTCGAGGAGCACCTGGAACGGCCTCGCCTTGATGCGTTCCCTTTCCTTGGTGAACATCTCTCCTTGGCTTCGTGAGGTGCGCGCCCAGTCGATGTCGCGGACGCGGTCGCCCGGGCGGTACTCGCGGATGTGCTCGATCTCGGGGACCGGCATATGCACGCGTCGGGCGCGGGCGGTGCGTTGGATGTCGTGTCGTTTGGCGAGCCTTCTTCCCGCCTCGGACCAGGAACGTTCAGGGTGGACGGGGAGGCTGCTCTCTGCTCTTGTTCGCGTGTCGGTGTGCCAGAGCCCCCACGGGTCCATGACCTCGACGCGGACGTCGCGCCACTCGGCGAGGCCGGTCTCGTCGGCGACCACGGTCTGGACGAGGAGCGCTTCGCCCTTGCGCGTGCTGTGCTGTCGGCTTTCTACGTGGAGGTGGGGCGGGACCGGGTCGTCGACGCGCAAGAGGAGGTCGTGGCGACCGGTGACACTCGTCTCGATGTGGAACGGCTCACCCAGACGGACCTCTTTCGGGAGCCTTCGTTCCGCCTCGAGCCGACCCGGGTCGGGCACTTCACGGGCGGAGGCGACGAGGCCGATGAGGATCAATCCCGCGAGGGCGGGGGCGACGCTGCCTGTCGCGAAGGCGAACGCGAAACCGACGGCACCCGTGCCGATCGCGAGCCCCCCGAGCGTCGTGGTCCGGATGCGTCCGTTCCCTTCGCTCATCCGCTCTCCGCTCGCTCTTCGGGGGCGCGTCGGGGCTCGACCGGGGCGACCGGGACCGGGATGCGCTTGATGATCCCGTCGAGGACCTCGGCGGCGGTCACCCCTTGCACCTCGGCGTCGGCGTTCAGGATGAGCCGATGGGCGAGGACCGGATGGGCCAAGTCCTGCACGTCGTCCGGGACGGCATAGGGTCGGCCATGGATGGCGGCGTGGGCCTTGGCGGCGTGGTAGAGATGCTCGCTGGCACGGGGGCTCGCGCCGTATTCGATCATCGGGTGCTCGCGCGTGGCGCGGACGATGTCGACGAGATAGTCGCGCACATCGGGATGGACGCGGATGTGGCGCTGAACCGCCTGCAGGGTGCGGGGGAGCAGCTCGAGGGCGCCCGGGGGGCCGTTCTTGCTGGCGGTGAGGAACGCGGTCTCCACCTCGCGGGTGGGGTAGCGCATCTGGATGAAGACCATGAAGCGGTCGAGCTCCGCCTCGGGGAGCTGGTAGACGCCCTCCACCTCGATCGGGTTCTTGGTCGCCACCACCATGAACGGGTCCGGTGCCTCGATGGTGGTGCCTTCGATGGTGACCTGGCGTTCCTGCATGACCTCGAGGAGGGCCGCCTGGGTGCGCGGGGGGGTCCGGTTGAGCTCGTCGGCGAGGAGCAGGTTGGTGAAGACGGGACCGCGCCGGATGCGGAACCGCTGCTCCTTCTGGTCGTAGTAGGAATGTCCGGTGATGTCGGCCGGCATGAGGTCGGGCGTGAGTTGGATGCGGCGGAAGCCGAGGCCTGTTATGGCGGCGAACGTCTTCGCCAGGGTGGTCTTGCCGACACCGGGGAGACCCTCCATGAGGACATGGCCTTTGGCGGCGAGGGCGACCAGGAGCAGGGTGATCGATTCGTCGTGGCCGAGGAGGACCTCGTGGACGCGGGCGCGCGCCTCGTCAAGGAGGCGTCTCAGTGCGTCCATCCGGACAGGGGTGTCGTCGGTCCGCTCCGTGGCTCCGCTCATCATATCCGCACTCCTCGGCGGGGCCAGGGGGCGCCCAAGGTATGAGTCTACGGGAAAGGTTCTTGAGGTTGCCGAGTGGGGGTGGGGGGTCTCGTCATCTTCGCGGCAGCTCGCTTCTTACCGCCCTGTCCACTTTGTCTCGCTTGGTCGGGACGGGCCGTCTGGCTTTCCTTGTCGCTCTTTTGAGCCGGAAACGGAAGGCGACGACGACGGTGACGAGGGCGGTGAGGACGATGATGGCGGGATAGGCGGCGGTCGCGTCACCGGCCATGAGGGGCGCCATGCCGACCGGGTCGGCCCGTGCGCGGTGGCCTTCGTCTATGGCGATGCTCCTGCCGCCCTGGGTGAGCCAGGCCATGAGCGCCTCTTGTGCCGCCGGTACTCCTGGGTGCGCTTTTTCCTGTTCGGTGAGGAGGTCGGGGGAAGCGAGGACGAGGAGCTGACCGCGTCCGGCCTGGACGAGCCGGGCAAGGGCCCAGGTGTCGCGCGGTTCGTCGAGGTCGGGTTTGCCGTTGTTGTTGGCGTCGAACCAGGTGAACGGATGGGTGGTGAGGACCGGGTTGCCCGCGCCGAAGACCGGTCTCGGGCGATGCAGGGTGACCTCGTCGGGCATGCCTCTGAGGACCCCTGTGGAGGTGGCGAGGGGACGGTCGGCCGTCTCGACGTAGCTCGTGGAGAAGACACGTCCCTGGGCGATCTCGACGCCGAGGTCGAGGCGTCCGACGAGGCTGCGGCCGGCGTCGTCGCTGTCTGCTATCAGGGCTCTTCCACCTTGGCGGAGGAACGTCTTGAGGCGGTCGGTCTCCTCCCGGTCGTAGGTGAGGCGCGGGGCGACGATGAGGAGGGCCTCCTCGTCAGGGTCGAGGTCTTTCAGGTCGCCGTGGAGGATGCGCACCGGTGTGCCTTCGTGTTCGAGTCCGACCAGTCTGCCTGCGCGTTGGTCTTTTTCGAACAGGTGGCCGACGCCTTCGGGGCCGTCGTGGTAGGCGCTCGCCGGGGATTCCTCTATGGCCGCGGGGACGCTGCCGGCGAGGACCAGGACGATGAGGGCCACGAGGACGGCGTAGAGGGGCCTCATGACGCGAATCCTTCTGGCTTGTGGGGCACCGACGTCCGCTTACAAGGGGGGGCGTGAAAAGGGTTTCTTGGGGGCCTCGGTGGGTCCTGACTGGAGCGGTGCCTTCCGAGGTGCTTATCGACCATCAAGAATCGTCACTTCCTCAGCTCCTGCCCGGTCGGCCATCCTTTCGGCGAACGCGCGGAGCGGCAACGGCACCGATTCCAGCGCGCCGGCCACTTTCGGCCAGACGTCCGCAGGGGCCAGTCCGATCACTTCATCGAGGTCTGTGTGGTGGGTGCAGAGATAGGAAGCGTCGAAGAGGTCTTTGCCCGCCTTCCGGATCCAGTATGGTGTCCCCTTCCGGGTCGTGTTGAACCGTTCTTCTTCGGCCATGGCGGCCAGCATGTATCGCTGTCCTGCACTGGCAACGCCTTGAGCTTCATGAAGACAAGACGTGGCGCCGTGGGTACGACGATCTCGATCGCGGGTACGATCGTGATCTCCCTTGTTTCTGTGTGGTCCCCGATGAAGGCCGATGGGACGTAGGACAGGCCGGCCCGGTCGATGAGCCGATTCGGCAGATCCATGTCGACGAAGTCGATGGATAGCTCGTCGTGTGTCGCCTGTGAGAACATCTGGATCCCGGTCGCGGCTTCGATCGCATCCGCGATCTCTTCGGTGAGACCGCCTGGGACGAGCACGTCCAGATCGACCGAAGGCACAGGAGATCCATAGGCGGCGACGGCCCATCCACCTTCCACCACATATCGGCTTTTCATGGCTTCCAGACAGGTGACCGCTTGCCTCAGCCGTTCGAGGCTACGCTCCCGGTCCACCATCTGGAAATGCGTCTCGACCGGATCATCCATGGACGACCCCCTGCTTCTCGAGCATGTCGAAGAGGAATTCCTTGTGCGCCGCGGTCCGGTGGTGGAGCGCCAGGTCCAAGAGGGTCTGGACCGGCGATGTCATCGATCCGATCGGACCGGGCCGTATGTCCAAGCGATCCAGGTCGTCCAGATAGAACTCGTATCGGTCGGAGCGTGAGGCGGCGGGGTGGTCCCGCAGTCGCTCGGCGAGGTCTTGATAGCTGCTACCTGTTTTTCGCGTGCCGGTGTTCTTCTCGAGGTAGATGTTGTGGGCTCCCGATGGTTCGAAGTAGGCTTGGACGTTCGCGGCCGTCTGCATTCCAATGGCATAGCGTGAGGAGAGGCCTTGAATGATCTCCAGGGCGTCGGGGAGGGGAGGGCCTTCTTCGACGGTCGCATCGGCGACGGCCCGATCGGCCCTCAGGCCCCCTTGGAGTCCGAGCACCCGTCGCGGGTCCGCCTCGAGGCGTCCCTGGACGGTCCGGACCGAGTCGTGGGTCTCGTAGAACCGTAGGATCCGATAGCCCGGTGATTTCGGGACCCCGAGACGGTGGAAAATGTGCAGGGGCCGATCCCTTCCCTCTTGTGTCATGAGCGCCCGGGTCAGGACGAGGAAGGAACGACTGTCGGCGAGGCCCATGGTTTCCCGATTGTGAGGGAATCTTTATAAATATTCCTTGATTGGTGGGAATTTCGTGGAATCCGAAGAGTTGACAGCCGGTGTGTCCACTGAACGGTGATCAGTGAAAATCCGGGATATCTGGCGGTTCACTGAACGGTCGACTTCCAGAGCGCCTGTTCGGCCGCGCGGCCCACCGGCGGGTATTTGACCCCGGCTCGAAGTGGCCGAGGTCGTGGACCCTGGTGTCCGAGCCCGGCTGGCGTCCGCCATCCTCATCCTGGGAGCCGTGTGGGCCTACTTCTCCCTGCGCGAGCCCCTGGTGGCCGGCGTGTTCGTCCTGGCCGGTGTCGTCCTGGCCTTGTCGATCCCCGTGCGGCGCGTCCGGGGCTCGGAGATGGAGGCCGCCCTCCGTCGGGGTCAGGAGGAGGCGCTTTCTTCCTTGAAGGCGGCTCTGGGGCTGGAAGGGGATCCGGTCTACGTTCCACTGCGTGGGGGTGTCGTTCGGGTCTTCTATCCGGCACGGAAAGGGGAGGTCGAGGTGCCTCTCTTGGAGGAGGACACCGTGTTGGTCCGAGGGGGGCCCGGGTCGCTGGGGGTCGCTCTGGTCCCGCCGGGAGCGGGATTGGTGGAGCTCTGGGGTCGGCTTCGTGGTCTTCCCAAGGGGGGCGGTGTCGAGGAGGCCATTCAGCACGTCCGCGCGGCGGCCAAATGGTTGCGGGTGCCTGTGAAGGTGGGGAAGAAGGGGGAGGGCTTGACGGTGCTCTACGGGAGGTCCAAGGACCGGAGGGTCGAGAAGGAGGTTTTCGGGTCCTTTGTGGCCGTTCTTGTTGTGATGGGGGTAAGGAGGGCGATGCGGGTCACTGCCTCGGAGGACGAGAAGGGGCGGGTGGGGATGGAGATGGTGGGGGTTTAGCGGGTGATTTATATTCGGAATGTCGGGAATCAGGCGATGTGGGGGAAGTAACAATTCTGGGATGGAGTGGCTCACCGGCGGCTACATATAACCCCTCTCTTACAATCGGCGCCGGTGGAAGGGCCAGCCGTTCGGGCCACACGCGAGTATTTGGCCCGCAAACTAGGATTGGCAAAGTTTCTATGAAGAGTCCCTTCGAGAAGTTCTGCTTGGAATCCCATCGGCGACGAATCCATCCAGAGATCTTCAGCCGAAACGAAGCTACCGATTCAGATAGGTTTAGACTGGCATTTACCGACACCTGTCTCTGGTGAAACCGTGCGATTGAAAGGAATGCCGCTGGGTGCGCTTTTAGACCAGGCTTCATTTTCAGCGTTGAATTTTGGTTCTATTTTAGTCTTGGGTGCGACAATGCACCCAGTTGAATTCACCAAATATGCCGTGATGTTTGGCATTGCATTTCTTCCATACACCATCGTCAGTGCCACATTTGGAACAACACTTCTTGTTTTTGTAATCAAATATTATCAGAACAGTAGCGCTCGCTACATGTTGCATCTTTTGGGTTTTTCACTCTTTGTCGCGATATTATCCATGATTCTATTGCTACCGATAATTCACTGGCTCGTAACCGACCTGAACTTGAGAGAAGTAGTCTCCGTATTTGCGATTGCCCTCGCACTTTCATCATTTGAGATCTGTCGCAAAATGAGCTTTGCGCGAGGCCGAGATCTGTCTCTTATGTTTGCTGCTCCGTCTGGTGTCGTATTATACGCGGTTTTGTTGTATGTGATAATTAGTCAAGGGCGATTAAGTGCAGCCGCGGCTATTACAGCGATGGCGATCTCCCTGTTCATCACGACGCTGATTTACCTCATATTTTTGATGCCAAGGCTTACGACCATTGACAAACCGACTATAGGGAACGTCTTTTATCGCCACATTCACTACGGTATTTGGCCCTTAATGGGTACATTGGGCTATTGGAGCGCGACACAGGGTTTCCTCTTGTTGGCCGCGATCAAACTAACTGCCTCTGATTTCCAATCATTTCGAGCTCTCCTGAATCTGACAAGTGCCTTCGCTGTGGCACTCATGGTCATTGAACTTGTTGCTACATCTAGGTTGAGTTCCACTTTGTTAAACGAGGGGCTACCTAACTTTCATTCCAGAGTCCGCCGGTTGTATGCCCAAGGGAGCTTACCCGCGGTCGCGTTTTTTGCGATAGGATCCATAGGACTGTTCGGGGTAAGCCATTATCTATATCCCACAGCAGCGCAGGTGGAAGCATTCATACTTCCTGCGTTAGTTGTGTACCAGTTCATCCTAGCCATGAATAAACCGGCGGCTATGGGACTACGCGTCATCGAAGTCACGAGACCATTCTTCATTGGTCACTGGCTAAGTGCGATAGTTGCTTTGGCCTGTGGATTTTTCTTGATGCAGTTTTGGGGGATTCACGGTGCGGCGGTAGCTATGGTGATGTCAGCTTTCGCCCTTACAATTACACTCGCACTATGCTTTGCAGCCGCAGAACCTAAATCGGGGGGTGTAATAGAATTAGGATCCTGATCGTGAACGCTTACTCCGTATTCAACAGAGGGGATGCTGGAATTGTGGTGGCAACTTTGCAAGTTCTGCGCGCTTCATTGCGACCTACGTCAATTAAAGTCATGTCTCCATATCACGCAGATAATGAACACTTTTACTCGCTGTACAATTCTGCTTCGATACCATCTGTCTTTGATTTAAACCCAGGAAGAAGTCGTGTCTGGGCTATCTTTTCCCTATTAACAGCATTTACGCTGGCGTTATTTCTTCCTCGTTCTCGGCGATTTCAACCGTACCATGAAGCAGATCTCATTTTTTCAATCGGTGGAGGCTATCTCTATTCTTCCGTTAAAGGCCCCTTAGGGATCGGCTTACTCGGCGCCCTGCTTCACATTTGGATTGCAAAACGCCTAGGCAAACCTATAGTTTTGTTACCGCAAAGCGTTGGGCCAATTCTGTATAAGATGGATCGGCTGCTAGTCGCATTCGTTCTTCGCCGTGCAAATCTCATAATTACGCGAGAACATGAGAGCACTTTTCTAATAAAATCTCTTGGAATATCAAATGTTGAGGAAAATATCGACATCGCTTTCTTTATGGAGCCGAGAATACAATCAAAAGGGACGAGACAAGATCCATCCCGGATCGGTGTGACTGTTCTCGATTGGCGTTTTGCTCACCGCAACGTTTCCGACGTCCATGTAAATCTATATGTATCCAAACTCGCCGATGCACTGTTCCGTGTTTCTGAACGACATTCTGTTTCGATTTCTATTTTTCCACAAGTAACTGTTGGGGGTCGTGATTCAGATTTAGCGATGTCACAGCTACTCAGATCAGAATGTATGAAATTAGGTTTAGAATGTAATATTGTAAACTTAGGATCCATCGCGCCAGAGAGGATTCCAGAACGATACAGCACGATGGATGTGTTCATCGGTTCCAGAATGCACTCAGCGATATTCGCGCTAAACGGGCGGGTCCCCACACTTGGTCTGGCGTATCAACCAAAAATGAAAGGAACATTTGAAACACTTGGGCTTCAGGACTTTACATTCAACATAGAGTCTTTTGACCCTCTTGAACTTACTGAAGAGATCTGCAAAATTATCGAAGACGGAGATTATCCCTGGGACGAGGTCTCTTCTAAGTTGTTGAAATTTGAGGATCGCCTGCTACATTTAATCTCTAGGGAGGGGGTCGCGAGCAAATGATCTGGTCGACCGCCGCGCTTTTTGCACTCCTTCTCGTGCTAACGTTAGGTTTGGGAGTGACACTACGTGCAACATTTCGTTGGGCATCGCCAGTTGCTCTGTTCTGTATTTGGATTTTTATTTTTATATTTGGAGACGGTATTTATACCCTGATCTATCAGAATTTCGGACCAGCTGAACATTACCGTTTCAAGGTTTCCGACGCCAGCCTAGCTTATGGTGTTTCATTGTGGGCTATTTCACTCCTCTTTTTCATGTTTGGTTATTATGCGATTGAAAAAAGAAAAAAATCATTACCAGCCATCCCAAAATCTCGGCTCCAATGGGGTTACTCACCTCTCTTTCTCTCATTGTTTTTTTCACTCATCATTTCAATCTTTACAATTTTGTACGTCCTCGTCCAGGGTTATTCGTTAGGTTATAATCTCGCCGAGACGATCTCGCTGCGTAACCATTGGTTTCAAGATGGTGGCGGTTTTCTTCTAATTTTTATTCAAGTTTTCAAATTTGGCGTGCTCGTGGCTGCTCTTGCGGTATTTAGATCCAAAGACCGGGCTAAAAATAGAATCCTGATCATCTTGATTTTGTTCGCGTTAATCTTGGATGCGCTTACCGGATCTCGTTCAGCTATAGTCTACGGTTTCCTTCTGCCACTCGCCATGATATATCATGTAGTGAAAAAGCCGATATCTTCCAAGAAGCTCGTCGCCGTGGGGATAGTTCTGTTCCTGTTAGTCGGTGTTGTGTATCGTACAGCGGTACGTGATCAATTCTTTGAGCGGAACGAGGGAGAGCCGATCAACACGATCTTGTGGGAAAACCTAGGCCGAATGCCAGAATTGTTCTGGGGTGGAGCAGAGGCGACATCCCTTGATGGGACGATCGACTTAATAGAGCGCATGCCCGAGCAGTTGGAATTCCAGCACGGCAAAACGCATATTGCAGGCGTGACGGCACCCATCCCCAGACCATTCTGGCCTGGGAAACCTCTTGGTGGAGGAAATTCAGTTTATACATCCTCTTTTTATCCCGAGGATTATGGGGAGATCCGAGTCGAATTTTCTGCCTCTTTCGTTGGTGAACTTTATATGAATTATGGTGCAATCGGCGTTCCTGTTGGTTCGGCAGTCGTTGGAGGAGCATCAGCATCACTATATCAGTGGGGCAGAAGATCAGATCTGAACTTTTTGATCGCTGTAGTTATTATTTCGAGAATGTTCAGTCTTTGGAGGGGCGATTTGTTCAACTTTATAGGACAAATAGTAATCCAGTTACTGGCGATAATGCTGTTTCTACTAATTTATTCATTAATTTGGTTGATAATGAATAGAGATGGGAACTTTTCGCTTCCTATTCGTAAGGCGGACAAATCATGAAGATACTAATAATTACGACACTCTACAAACCGAGTACCGCCTATGGTGGTCCAGTCACGGTTGCTCATGATCACGCGCTAGAACTGATTTCGCGTGGTCATTCGGTCGAGGTTGCGACCTCCGATATCCTAGACTTCGACACCAAAGTTGATAACAATCAATCGGAGTATCAAGGCGTTCGGGTTCGATATTTTCCCTCTATTGCATTTAGGCGCAATTTCCCATACGTGTATAGTCTGGCATTGAATAAATGGCTCGAACGAAACGTGTCGAATTATGATGTAGTGCACATCCATTACGCTCGTGAACTTATTCCAATCCTTGCAGCCAAAATCTCTCTTTCTAAAGGGGTTAAAACAATCCTGCAAACTCATGGCATGCTTAATCGTAGAGGGATCCTCCACACGGTTATCGACTCGCTGCAGGTGAGCAAGCAACTTAAAAGAGCACATGCGGTGGCGGTCCTTCAAGAGATAGAAAAAGGGACCATTGAATGTATTCAGCCCAAAGCTAAAATTGAGATTATTCCAAACGGGATACGAATCAAAAACAAAATTTGGGCTGGGAAGAATGGTCACGAGCGAGTAATTTTCGTCTCTCGACTCCATCCTCGAAAGAGAGTGGTAGAATTTATAAAAATGGCTTCAATTTTAGCGAGGAAACGAAATCGGTGTGAATTTAGAATCATTGGGCCCGATGGTGGAGACAAAACACGAGCCGAAGCGACGATTTCGGCATTGGGCCTGCAAGGGAGAGTAACCATAACCGGATCGGTGCCAGCAGATGATCTTGAACGGGAGTTTCTGAAAACCAGTGTATTTGTTCTCCCATCTGTGAATGAGCCGTTTCCTATGGTTGTCTTAGAAGCTCTCAGCTATGGAGTTCCGACGGTGGTAACTAGCAGTATCCATATCAGGGAGATCCTAAAAAAGTCTAACGCCGCAATCGTTTCTGAAGAGGACGCTAGTTCGCTAGCCGATGCAGTTGCGAGTATTTTGGATTCCCCCCGGGTGGCCGAAGAACTATCGATGGCGAGTCGACACTTTATCTCGTCGTCGTTGACAATTGAGGCGGTAGTTGAAAATCTGGAGAAGGTTTATGGCCGAGAACATGGAGAGTCATAGGGTAATTCCCTTAAGGGCGGCAGGCCTCGGGAATTTTAGCCGTACGCGTTCCCGATTTGTCGAGGCCGCGTGGATATTGATCGAATGGGCGGTCGTGACCAACCCCCTCCAGATTTCAACTCGAATTAGAAAGAGTGCACTGCGCTTATTTGGGGCCAAAATAGGCGATCGTGTAATTTTACGACCGAGGATGCGAGTTAAATTTCCGTGGAACCTTTCCGTCGGCGATGACACTTGGATTGGTGAAGACGTATGGATCCATAATCAAGGTCCTGTGAAAATAGGCCATGATTGTGTCGTATCGCAAGGAACCTTCATTTCCACGGGTTCGCACGAAATACGTGAAAATATGGATTTAATTGTCGAACCAATCGAAATTCAATCAGGTGCTTGGATTACAGCAAGATGTATCATTACGAAAGGTGTAGTCATAGGGCAGAACACGGTCGTCACCCCTGGATCTGTTGTCTATAAATCTTTACCAGAGAATTCTATTTACTCGGGCAACCCTGCTAAATTTGTGAGGAATCGATTTTGAAGAGGGTTTTGGTCTACGGCATTAATTATGCACCAGAGCCGACCGGGACCGGCAAGTACACTGCCGAGATGGCAGAATGGCTTGTTCGCCGTGGGTACGAAGTAGATGCCATTGTTGCACCTCCGCACTATCCAAGTTGGAAAATCGATGCCGCTTACACTGGTAAGTGGTGGATAAATGAAAGCCACAACGGGGTCAATGTGTTCCGAGCGAGACTCTCGGTGCCGAAGCCCGATGCAGTTGGTGCCCGTGGTCGCATAAAGATGGAAACCACCTTCAGTTTGAGTTCATTGCGCTACTGGATTCCACGTCTCCTTCGGCGACGTCGTTACGATGTCGTGATTGGAGTTTGCCCACCGATGCAAATCGGACTCTTACCGTATTTTTATCGCGCATTTCGCGGTGTCCCGTGGGTGTTCCACATCCAGGATTTCCAGGTGGATGCCGCAATCCGACTCGGTGTATTGGATGCCGGAAATGTTGGGAGTTTGCTCTACAAGGTTGAGAACTTTTTCATCCGGCGAGCTTCGGTGGTATCGACAATAACTGAACCGATGCGCCAACGGGCGATCGAAAAGGGCGCCATGGATGAACGGACCTGGCTCTTTCCGAATTGGGCAGACATCACCTACATCAAACCTAGATCACGGCTGAACACATTTCGCACAAACCTCGGTATCTCTGAGTCAGACACCCTCCTTCTCTACTCGGGAAACTTCGGCAAAAAGCAGGGACTGGACCTGATTGTTCGCGCCGCGGATCGGCTCCGGGACCGGAAGGACCTCCACTTCGTAGTCTGCGGGAGCGGCGCCGACGCGCCACGCGTCCAGGCGCTTGCCGCAGAACTCGATGTTCCCAACCTCCGCTTCCTTCCGCTTCAACCTTGGGAACGGGTCCCCGACATGCTTGCCGCAGCCGACATCCACCTCGTCGTCCAAAGGCGGGAAGCAGCAGATCTCGTCATGCCCTCGAAGCTCACGAACATCCTCGCCGCGGGCCGGCCATCCATCGCCACGGCCGATCCGGGTACCGCCCTCCATCAGGTCCTCACGGACCACGAGGCCGGCCTGATGACGCCACCCGAGGAACTCGACCCCTTCGTGGACGCGATCCAGACCCTCGCAGCCGACCCGGCTCTGCGGGACCGGATGGGTCGAAATGCCAGGGCCTACGCGGAGCGATACCTTGACAAAGAGGTCATCCTCCGGGACTTCGAGCAAAAGCTCATCAACCTGGTGGCCGAGACCCGCAAACGCGGCCGGAAGAAGAAGGTGGCTCAGTCATGACCAAACGCGCACTCATCACAGGCATCACCGGCCAAGACGGGGCCTACCTGACGGAGCTTCTTCTGGCGAAGGGCTACGAAGTCCACGGCATCATCCGCCGGGCCTCGAACTTCAACACCGACCGCATCGACCACATCTACCGCGACCCCCACGAGTCCGGCGCGAGGATGACCCTCCATTATGGCGACCTCGCGGACGGCACGGGGCTCCGCCGGATCCTCCAGCATGTCCGGCCGCACGAGGTCTACAACCTCGGCGCCCAGTCCCACGTCAAGGTCAGCTTCGACCAGCCCGAATACACGGCCGACATCGTGGCGCTCGGTAACCTCCGTCTGCTTGAGGCGGTCCGGGACTACGCCATCTACACGGACGACGACATCCGGGTCTATCAGGCCGGCTCGTCCGAGATGTATGGCGCGGCACCCGCACCCCAGAACGAGGAGACGCCGTTCCACCCGCGCAGCCCGTACGCGGTCTCCAAGGTGGCCGCCCACTGGTACGCACGCAACTATCGTGAGGCCTACGGGATGTTCATCTGCAACGGCATCCTCTTCAACCACGAATCGCCGCGCCGCGGTGAGACCTTCGTCACCCGCAAGATCACCCGCGCGCTCGGCCGGATCAAGATGGGCCTCCAGGACAAGGTCTACCTTGGCAACCTCTCTGCTCGTAGAGACTGGGGCTTCGCAGGGGACTATGTCGAGGCGATGTGGCTCATGCTCCAACAGGACGAGCCGGACGACTATGTCGTCGCCACGGGCAGTTCCTACTCGGTCCAGGATTTCCTTGACGCCGCGGCGGCCGAGCTCGACCTCGATCCTAAGAAGATCGTCGAGATCGACCCCCGCTACTTCCGTCCAGCCGAGGTCGACCATCTCGAGGGCGACAACAGCAAGGCGAGGGACCGACTCGGCTGGCAGCCCAAGGTCCCTTTCGGCGCGCTCGTCAAGATGATGGTCGACCACGACCTCGAGCTCGCCCGGCAGGAAAAGACATTGAAGGACGCTGGTCACACTGTGGCCCTCCGGGGGCAGGTCAGTGAATAAGGACAGCAAGATCTACGTCGCCGGCCACCGCGGCCTCGTCGGTTCTGCCATCATGCGGAAGCTCGAGGCCGAAGGGTACCAGAAGCTCGTCAGCAGGATGCATGCAGAACTGGACCTCACCGATCAGAAAGTCGTGGACGCCTTCTTCGCGAAGGAGCGCCCAGAATATGTCTTCCTCGCGGCGGCCAAAGTGGGGGGCATCCTCGCCAACAGCACCTATCCTGCCGAGTTCATCCGGGACAACCTGCTCATCCAGACGAACGTCATCGACTCCGCATACCGGCACGGGGCAAAGAAGCTCGAGTTCCTGGGGTCCTCGTGCATCTATCCCAAGCACGCCCCCCAGCCCATGATGGAGGAGCACCTCCTGACCGGGCCCCTGGAGCCGACGAACGAGTGGTACGCCATCGCCAAGATCGCCGGCATCAAGACCTGCCAAGCCTATCGCGACCAGTATGGGTTCGACGCCATCTCGCTCATGCCCACCAACCTTTACGGGCCTGGCGACAATTTCGACCTTCAGAACTCGCACGTCCTACCTGCGCTCATCCGGAAGTTCCATGAAGCCAAAGAGAACGATGACTCGGAGGTCACCGTTTGGGGCACGGGTTCGCCGAAACGGGAGTTCCTCCACGTCGACGACCTCGCCGACGCGGCGGTCTTCCTCATGAACGAGTACAGCGATCGGGAGTTCGTGAACGTCGGTGTCGGGGAGGATCTGTCCATCCGGGAACTCGCCGAAGCAATCAAGGAGGTCGTCGGGTTCGAAGGCGGATTGGTGTTCGACACTTCCAAACCGGACGGGACGCCGAGGAAGCTCTTGGACGTGTCCCGCCTCAGGTCGCTTGGATGGGAGGCGAAGATCCATCTCGAGGACGGGCTGAGAACGACCTATTCGTGGTACCTCGAAAATGCCACCAAGTCGGGTGAAGCCCCCATCCGTTCGTGAGATGGTGAGAGGTCTCTCATGAACAGTTAAATAGGTCAATGGCCGGCATCCTCATCTGTCGGTCGAGCCCATGGTCCCGGAAAAACAGGTCCTGGAAACCCCCACCTCGCTCAGTCCTCGTACTGAGCTTGCGGCCTCGGAGGGGGACCTGCTCCCGATGCGCCCCATCGCCGAGAACCGGGCCGTCCCCCTGGCGCTTCTGGTCGCGCTCGACATGCTGGCCGTCGTCGCCGCCCTCGGCATCGCCACCACCTTCCGCTACAGCGAACTCCTTGCCCCGCTCTGGAACGCGCTCGGCCAATCGGTCCTGATCGGTTCCGCTTGGACGCCGACCCAATCGGTCCTTTTGACGTTCCAGATCATCGCGCTTCCCTTCGGACTCGCCGCACTCAACCAATACCGGACACTTGCGGGCGGCCTCCCCTGGTGGTCCGTCGAACGGGTCGTGGCGGTCGTCACCGTCGCAACCCTCGCCGCCATGGCGGCCATCTATGTGACCCGCTCGGGCTACATCCCGCGCGGGGTCATGCTTCTGGACTACCTGTTCCTGATCACGCTCGCTGTCGGATGGCGGTCCTACTGGGAGTACCGGGTAAGAAGCCGCATCGAGCGCGGGATCGGCCGCAGGAACGTCCTCATCGTCGGATCAGGACCCCAAGCCCAACAACTCGCAGAAGAGATCGTCACACGACCCGAACATGGCCGTCGGGTCGTCGGCTTTTTGGCCCCAAAACCGGTCGAACCGTTCGACTCCATGCCTGAGGCGGTGCTCGCCCGTGACGACGTCTGGGCGCCGTGGCACACCAAATCCGCTTCATATCCCGAGTGGTTCGAACAATTCAGGCACAATAAGAACGGCGGAAACGGGCAAGAGGACATCTCCCACCGCATCTCCCCCGTCGCCGTCGAGGCCACACGACGCCAGCACGCCCACTTCTTCATGACCGTCGGCGGAACCGCCCAGAAAGACGTGGTGAAGGCGATCGACGGACTGTGCGCCGAAGAGGTTCTCATTTCGCCGGACCTCCCCCGGGACGACATCGCGGCCATCGTCCGCACATGCCGTGCACGAGGTGTCGATGCGCACATGATGCCCTACCACTACAGGGAACTGGCCGTCGAGCACGAGCCCTGGAAGCTCGGTGCCTTCACGGTCATCGGTCTCTACAAGCGACCCCTCAGCCAGGTGGGATGGGCCGCCAAACGGGCGGTGGACATCGTCGCCTCCTCGATCGGTCTCATCCTCGCCTCGCCGCTTCTTCTCCTGTCGGCGATCGCCCTCAAGATCGAAGACCCGAAGGTCAAGGTGTTCTATACCTCCTCCCGCGTCGGCTACAAGGGCCGCACCTTCAGGATGGTCAAGCTCACCACGATGGTCTCCAACGCCCAAGAGCTCGAGAAGCAGCTCATGAAGGAGAACGAACGGGAAGGTCCCTGGTTCAAGCTCCCGGCCGACAAGGACCCGCGCCTCCTCAAGGTCGGGCGCGTCCTGCGGAAACTCAGCATCAACGAGGTCCCCCAACTGTGGAACATCCTGGTCGGGGACATGAGCCTTGTCGGGCCTCGTCCCCCGCTACCGGACGAGGTCGCCACCTACGTCGACTACGACTTCCGCTACTATCGCTGTCTGGATGTCCGCCCCGGCATCACCGGTCTCTGGCAGGTCACGGCAAGGAACGACCCGTCGTTCGACCGACGCATCGACCTCGACCTTGAATACATTCACAACTGGAGCATCTGGTTGGACCTCAAGATCATCCTCAAGACGGTCACCGTCGTCTTGACGGACCGTGAGGATTGAGGTTGAAGTGCTCGATACTTCCCCTCTGAAAACCGAGCCTTCTACTGGGGTCCTGAGGTCATGTGCTCCGCTCTTTCTCTTCTTGTGACGGAAGGGAGTGCTCCAGAAGTCGCAGATGCCGGCAGACAGAAAATCTACATTGGAGCATGCCGGATCGGTACGCATAGCGACCGGTCCCCGGCTCGATCTTTCAACACGTCACCCCTCACGTGTACAACAACCCACCCCACCACACCAACGCGAACGGCAAGAGCGCCAACAAGGTCGCCGCTGCGACGAACACCGGCACGGCCCACCGCCGCTCCTCCGGGGCCGCCTCCCGCAACCACGCACCGACCCGTGCATGCCCCCACCCGTAGGCGACGAAGAAGAGGACGAACGCGAACAAGGGGAACCCGGCATCAAGCCAACCGTAGCCGCCATAGGCATGGATGTCGACCACCTGCGGGGAATGATAGCGCGTCTCCGAAAAAGGCCACAACACCTGCGCGTGCCGGTTCGTATAGCCGTAGAGGTCGAAGAAGAGGTGCGACCCGAAGAGCGCCGGCAAGACCGGGATTGTCGCCCGGAAGAACGGATGACGCGCACCCGGCATGGTGGCCATCACGCTCGCCAAGGCCGCAGGAAGGACGAAGCCGACCCAGATGTTCGTGAATGTCGCCCGATGGGCGCCGATGACCGTATCGAGATCGGGCGCCGCGGCGGCGATGGCCGACCAGAGCAGGACGTTGAAGACCTGCATGGGTGACGCGACTGGGCCGTCGCGCTCACGCAACAGGAAAAGACCCACGAGGCCGAACAGGACCCCGACCGCCAGATGGGTGGTGGGCGCGCTCAATGGCAGCGCCTCTGCGCCGGGCGGCAATAAAAGCCGGGAGCGACGGCCAAAGGGTCGGTGGGGCGAAGCGGACCCGTCACTCGCCCTTGCCGGTGAGCTTGCGCCACGCCGCCACCATCGAGCGGACCACCGGTCCGTTCTTGGCCGGCGGCCGGAACCCGCCATAGCGGACCGCTTCGAACGCCTGCACGTCGCGCCGGATGTGGGGGTTCCAACGCCGGAGGTAGTCCCCCATGTCGCGGGCGGTGTCGCTCGGATGCAGCACCCCACGTTTGAGGAGCCAGGCATGCAGGGCGACGAAGAGGGCGACGAGGGACGACAAGCGAAGGGGCGACGACGGACCGATCTCGCCTTCGGCCAGATAAGCGGCGCCAGCGGCGTCCTGTTCCAGCGCCTGGCGGTCACTCCGCCGCCGGCTCTGGGCCAGGAGCCAGACGACCCCTTCCCACGCCGCGAAAAGGACGATCGCGCCCAGGATGATGGTCACCCAGACCGGGGTGTCGTAGAGGAACGGGATGGGATTGCCACCGCCACGGGCGCGGGCCGGTGGTGGCGTCGCCGCCGGAGGTGCCTCCACCGTGGTCGACCAATCGGCCTCGGCGGACGTGTGCAGTTGGGTCCCGTTGAAGCGGACCGTCCCGTTCCAGACCTGGGGGACGAGGGGGGCGACGACGGTGAGGTTGAGGACATGGTCCGAGAACCGGTATGTTCCGTTGACCGCCCCTGAAAGGAAGAGGTCCCCGCTCCCGAGCGTGCTCGAGACGGCAGGACGTACCTGCACATCGAGGGTCACGTTCGTCCCGGTCCGCACGACCGAGGGGGCCGTCACCTCCAATCGGACGGGGATGCGGTCGACGAGAAGCGTGGCGTTCGCCGTGAGTCCCGCATAGTTCGCGCGGATCTCATGGGGACCGAGGTTCGTGGTTAGCGGAACGACGATCGTTTCCAGGAAGGCACCACGGGCCGGGACACCCAGGTCCGCGTCCAAGCCGAGCGTCGAGGCGTCGATCGTGATGTTGCCGCCGCGGGCGTGCAGGACACCGCCGATGATCCGCACCCGCGCACCTGGCCAGCTCTCCGCGGGGAAGACCCGGAGCCGCAGGTCCTTCGGGAGTTCGACCGCAAGACGGGCCGCCAGTTCATCCAAACACATTGCCGTCTCGGTGGCCTCCTGGTCCAGCCAAGTCTCAAGGCGGACGAGCGCGTTCCGGAGCGGCGTGTCGTCGATCGGCACCGGAGGCCGCGCCAAGAGCCGTTCGAGGGACGACACGGTGGCGGACAGCTCGATGATCGACGGATGGGTGTCGTTGCTCCAACGCAATACATCCGAGCGCGTCGCGGTGTCCTTCCACGCTTCGCAGGCCGCCTGTGTCCGTTCCACGAGCGCCACACGCCTCGGGACGAGCGCGCTCAGGAACGCAAGGTCCTGGGTGTAGAGCAGGGCCGCCTTGAGCGGGACGCCGGCGGCGACCGTACCATCCGGCCACTCCACGTCCTCCTCGAAGCCGGAGACATAAGTCCTCATCTGGGCGACGAGGCGCTCCGCCTCGTCCGGTGTCGCGTCCCGGTGCGACTCGGTGATCGCCAGGTCGACGACAAGCGGGACCGCATCGACGACCGTCTGCACGGGAGCGAAGACCGCATCATCCGACGCCTGACCGGTGGTCGGTGCCGGAAGGACCAGCAGGACCAGGACGAAGACGAGAAGGGCTCTCTTCATTCCTCTTCGGCCTCCTTGCGGCGCGACCAGATCCATTCCCCGGCAAGTGGCGCGACCGCCACGAGGCCGATCCCGTAAGCGACAGGCCAACCGGCGACGTTGCCGAGCCACTCGAACGACGTACGGGCGCCTCCGGCGCCATGGAAGATATAGGGCGCCACACCGCCGATGAACTCCTTGAAGAGCGCGTCGTAGCTATCCACCGCAGAGGGCACCACACCCGGGAGCGTGACCCGGATCCAAGTCGTGCGGTCGGGGGCCGCGTCGTGCGTCTCGACGACGTAGACGTTGTAGACGAGCTTGGCCGGGGCATCATCGTAATGGATGACCATCCGACCCACCGGTACCTGGAACGCACCCAAGGCACCTCCGAGGTGGATCGCGGTCGGCTCCGCATGCCGCACGTTCCCGCCTTGGTTCGAGAAGCAGACCTCCGGGTCGTGGAACGCGTTCGCGTGTCGCGCCGTCAGGACCATCAACTGGAACGGATAGAAGATGCCGGGGGTCACATAATCGCGGACCACGAGTTGGTCGTAATAGAGGATCTTGGACAGATTCGCGTCCCATGAATGGTCCGCTACGCCCTTGTACTTCCCGAGCTGGAGGGGAAGCACATCCTGGATGTCACTCCTCAGGCCATCGGACAAGACGATCGGGGTCGCGTCTGATGTCCTCAGGTCCGCCCGCGTGTCAACGAACGCACCGTCGCGGTGGAAGAGTTCCGCAGGTGGCGTGACGAGGAGGACGATGAGAAGCGTCGTGATGGCCGCCCCACGATACGGGACCGCGCTCATGGGGACGCCTCCACGATAATGCGCGGTTCGCCCGGGATCGGGACCTGGTGCAGGATCGGTATGACGACGAGCGCCGCGACGATGCTAAGCGCCAGGCTGATCCCCTCATGGAACGCGCTCTCGATGAGCATGGGTCCAGAGGTCTCTGTGACCCATACGAGAACGACGACACGGGCCACATTGAGCGCGACGGTCAGGCCGAGACCGACGGCGAGGGCGAGCCCGAGCCGTCTCCAGCCGGCCGACAGGTGCATGCCGACGATCCCGATGAGGGCGAACGAAGAGAGCAGTCCGGCGAAACCCGAGCAGGCGGGTGTGACCGTGAACCGGTAGGTCGGCGCGATGAGCGTGAACGCCTCGATCGTGACGGGCAGACCAATGGCACCGAGGACCAACGCCGAGCTCGCCGTCACGCCGCTTTGCGCGTCCGCCAAAAGACCATCGAACCCGGGCGGTGGCACGCTGAGGGCGAGGACAAGGAGCGAAAGAGACGCACCGGCCGGTCGTCCTTTCTCCACGGCGACAAGCAGCAGAGCGACGACGACCGCCCACAGGGCGAGGAACGGGGCCGCGAGGTACCAACCGGAGATCGCAAGGGCCATCGCGACGAGGAGGAGGCCGAGGCGGACCGCATGCGGCGCCTTTGCATCTGCATCCGGCAGCCGCGCGACCCACCAGACCGCCCACGGCGCCACAAGAAAACCGAGCGAGAAGATCGGTGACGACGACCAGACATGGACCAGTTTGGGCGCGGCGACGAAAGCCGTCACGATGACCAGAACCCAACGAGTCCACCGCTCAGACAAAGGGTCGCCTCCAAGAAGGTAAGGTGGACGGGTTGCTATATAAGCGTTGACGGAGACCGCTCATGGAGCCATGATCCTGCCTCCCTCACCCGATGTGCCGTCAGAATCTTTTAAAAGGGCCTCTCTTCTGCGAACCGGTCGGTGTCCCACATGTGGTGTATCCAATCCCTACCGAGAGCGGTGGTCAGCCTCGTCGCGTTGAGCTTCGTCCTTCTCCTGCCAGGCGCCCTCGCCGGCGGGCAAGAATGGTTGCTGACCGGTGAAGAGGCCGGCGCGCCGACCGGTGCCGATGTCCTTCTGGTCCTGCAGGATGGCTTGGGAGGCACGAGTGAACAGAAGGAGATTCCTGGTCTCGGAACCGTCACCTGGGGTACTGCGGCATCGACCCTCGCAGCTGCCGACCTCTCCGGTACCTGGACCGTTCGATTGGTCTGGGGTTCAACCCTGGAAGTCGTCGGACCGAACGACTTGCAGATCACCCTCGGCGCCCTCACACCGACCGGCACGTTCCGGCCGGTCAGCGATCCGACTGCACCCGATTCGAGCGGTGGAGACACATCCATCACCGTCTCCGACTACATCGTGGCGGCGGGAGAGCACCTGGCGATCCAGGTAGAGAACGACAACGTCGTGGCAGCATCCGTTTCGGTCAGCCTCTCCGAGAGCGCACCCAGCGACCAATACAGTCGCGCCGTCACACCGACGTTGGCACCGAACTTCCCCGTGCCCGAGTTCGCCTCCGTGGCGCTCCTCGGCGTCGGCGTCATGATGTCGTCGATGATCGTGCGAAGTCGCCGAAACTGCTGAACCGAACCGATGCCGGGACACGGGCAGATCTGCGGGGGCCCAAGGCCCCCGACGAGGCGAAGACATTATATGTAAACCTCTATACGGACACTTCAAGGTGTGTCTATGTGGTCTCGTGCACGTGTTGGTCGAACGTTCGTTTCGGGGGTTTTCCTCCTGGTCCTCGTCCTATTGGCGCTCCCGTTCGCCGCGGCAAGCGAGGTCAAGTGGGAGTTCACCGACAACACCGAAGGGAAGCCGGACGGGGCTGATTTCACGCTTGAGGACAGTACCGGTTCCGGCAGCACGGCGACCGTCCCCGTTCCGGCCGGTGGGAGCATTGTTTGGGCGACCGACGTTCCTGCCGATATCACACTGGACATGTCAGGAGACTGGACGGTCAACATCCGGTGGACATCGAACCTGCAACAGGTCGGGCCAGACGAGGTGGCGGTCGAGCTTGGTGTCGTAACAGGGGGTGCCTTCACGGCGATGAGCGGAATTGCGAAACCGCCAGGCAGTGCAACAGACTTCACCGTCTCTGTCACGGATTACATCGTGAACGCCGGTGATCACTTTGCGGTCAACGTCACGAACGAGGACCTCCTCACCGGTATGTTCGTCACTGTCACCGCATCCGGATCACAGACCGCCGCGAGCTTCGTGCAGACCCCGACGGGCTCCCCCAACTTCCCCGTCCCCGAGTTCGCCTCCGTGGCCCTTCTCGGTGTCGGCATCATCCTGACCGCCGGTATGGTGAAGCACCGCAGGAACAAGTCCTCCTAGGCCCATGGTCGGAGAAGAGCTGTTCCCGGCCAACACGGTGCCGGACTTCGTCGCTCTGGCCCTCCTCGGCGCGGCGCTCTTCCTCATCGGCCTCATCCGCCTGAGGCGACCAGAGGACCCCGACTGGAAGCTCCAGTACCGGCTCGGCCTCTGGCTCCTCCTATGGAGCGGCGGAGGCCTGGCACTTCGGATGTCCGGGTTCGCCTGAGCCGGCTCGGGAAGAGTCGTCGTGAGATAGCGGATCATCCGGGTCCTACAGGCGGCACATGGACGCCAACTTCTTCACGACCGAGGGGCTGTCGCCCTCCGAACGGCGCCGAGCTCGCACCTCTCATAGCCCGACCTGCATCCCCACCACGACCCCCAGCGCCCCCAACACCCAAGGCCACCCGCTCCGCCCCTCGAGGAACGGCCACGCCAGCACCAGGCCGAGCGCCTCGATCCCGACCACCAGGAGCCCGAACCCGCCACCGAAGAACGGCACGGCGGCCGCCAAGGTGAACGCGGCTCCAAGAAGAACGCCATGGCGCTCTGTCATGCGCCACGCGACGATGCGGCCGATCCCCACGAGGAGGACGAGGGAGACGAGGGAGAGCCGTTCGGCATGGCCTGCCAAGACCCCCACTCCGGCCGCCACCGCCACCCCCACCACAAAGACGAACGCCAAGGGGGCGTCCGGCCGCGCCCGGTTCCATTCCTGGGGCACCCCGACGACGAGAAGTAGGGCGCCGCCCCAGATGACCGTCCCGACCAGGGAAGCCCAAGGCGGCCGTCCGGCGAACCAGGCAGCCAGGAGCGCCACGGCGAAGAGGAACACCGGCGCGTCGACGACCGACGGCAGACGGCCCCGCCAGCGCTCCACCCAAAGCCAGAGAAGGACGACGCCTGCGGCCGCAGGAGTGACCCAGTGCGGCAGGTAGGCCAGACGCACGATGAGCGCCACCAGGGTCAGGAAGGCCGGCAGCAGGAGTCCGAGAGGAGCACGAGTCGCGGGCGTATCATCGTCAGCCAGACCAGGGCCTCCAAGGTCAAGACGCAACACGCCCGTTTTCAGCGTGCCGCTATTCCTCGCCCTTGCGCTTGTTGTAGACCCAGTAGCCGCCGTAGGCGACAAGCCCCACACCCACCAGGACGAAGAACACGATCGCGGCGATGCGGGCGAACTTCGCAGGTTCCTCGATGTTGGCCGTCGGTCCCTCTTGCGTCCCGACGTTCTGCACTTCGACCGGACCGGAGGCCGATCCCGTGTTCTCCGCGTGGTCGTAGGCGACGACCCGAAGCTCGTAGAGACCGTTCGCGCCGTCCTTGCTGTCGTATTCCCACTCGAAGGGCGCCGAATAATCGGTGAACATCAACTGGTCGTCGAGGTAGAACTCGACCCGGTGCACGCCGAGGTCGTCATCGGCCTGGGCCGTGAAGAGATGTGCACCCGAGACCGTCCCTTCCGGAAGTGTCGTGGACACTTCCGGCGGCGTCTCGTCGAAGAGGACCGCGAAGTCGGAACAACAGAGTGCCGCGCCCTGGCCGCTGAAGACACCGTTGTCGAGGGTCAGCGTGATCCTCTCCTGCGGCACCCACCGGGAAGAGGCAGGGTCCCACTTGGCCAGGATGGCCTTGGCGGGGTCCCCTGCGTCGGCCTCGGCGATCTGGACGGCCACGACGATCGCGTGCTGCGTCCCGCCTGAGCTGATCTTGATCTGGACATAGCCGCCGACCTTGATGGTGGAGGCCGGTGCCTGGGTCCCTTCAGGCGGTGCGGAGGGCTCGTAGACCACGATGTCGATCTCCGCGTTCGTCACGTCTGCGCTCGAGATGAAATCGATGGTCTGGACGAAGTCGTCCGCCACCGTGATCTCAGCCCGCTGACCGCTCACGAGGGTGACGGCGGGGATGTTGAAGGCACTGCGGGCGCCCGCCGGCGCTGGAGCCGTGTTCCCCGTCAAGGGGACGGTCGGAGGGGTGGTCGGACCCGCTGGCGGCGTCGTCGTCGGTGGCGGTGTCGCGGAACCTCCGCCCCCGCCGCCTCCGGCCCGCTGCACGCCGAACTGGGTATAGGGCGAGGAGAGCGTCCCGATGATGTCGGAGCCGGTCTCCGCAAGGACGGTGAGATAGTGGATGCCGGTGTCCAGTTCGCTCGAGAGGACGGTGATGCGGAAGCGCAACACGAGGTCCTCTCCAGGGGTCCCGTAGCCATAGCCGTAGCCGCCGTTGAACGAGACCTTGCTGCCGGTGCCATAGCCGTAACCATAGCCGCCGACGGAGTCGTAGCCGTAGCCGGTCGTCGTGCCGAGGAACGGACCGTACCCGAACGCGTCGCTGGTCGAGACGGGGGAACCGCTGCCGTCGAAGTAGCCGGCGAAGAGGACCGATTGCACGGCGGCGCGTTGACCGGCGCCGATCGTGATCTGCGCCGATGTGCAGCCGGTCGCCGGTGTCCCGGCGAACGCGCATGTCGCACGGGTCACAAGGGTGGAGCCCTTCTTGGAATCGGCACCGTCGGCCTGTTTCTCGATGACCGTGGTGATGGATTCGATGGGGACGCGTTCGCCCTTGGGCAGGACGATGTCGAGTTCGAAGACACCGGTAGACGTGAGGATCTTCGGCGAATCGTCCGTGAAACGCATCTCGACGGCGCGCGCTTCGTCGAAGAGCGTGAGAACAAGACCGCTGACGAGGAAGAATGAGATCCCCATCACGAAGAACTTCGAACCTGGCTGTTTGCGGACCACCGTGAGACCTCCTGAACCGGTCAGCAGACGGCAGACCATACCGTCGACATTTGACCCGTGAATCATCACCGACATGGTTCCACTATAAAAGCATTTTCTGTCAAGGGATGACCAGGGACCGAACCGTCACGCGGCGTCCGGTCGCAGCGGAGGCCAGACGCCCGATTCACGCCAAAAGTGGTCGCACAAGCGTGGCCGCGAAAGCGATCCCCACGACCCCGAGGACGACGAAAAGCCGCCACCGTCCCGCCACGCCGACAAGCCGTCTGACACCGAGCGCGACCGGCCAGGCCACGACCGCCCAGACGAGCGCCACGACACCCGCTGCGACCGACAAGCGGCCCGCCGCGGTCTCCCACACCACCGCGACCGCACCCACCAACAGCGCCCCCAAAAGCGCCTCGGCGTCCGGCGGGACCGCCTCATAGAGCCAAGCGAGACCGAGCGCACCGGCGAAGAACAGCACCCCCAGAGCGAAAAGACCCCAAGCGGACGCCACGAGGACATCGCCCCCCACGTCTCCGCTCCGGCCGACCGCCGCGAGGACGAAGAAGAACGTGGCAGGGACCGCCGCCGCGATGAAGCCGATGTCCCGCACCACAGGCGCAAGGCGCAACCGAGCCGGATGCTGCATCATCCACCGCAAGGGGAAGGCGACGACGAGCGCAAAAAGCGGGATCGGTGACCCGCGTGACAACACCACGCCCCCGACGACCAAGAGCAGCCCACCCAGACGACCGGCCCAACCCGCCCTGGACCATGTCAGGAAAAGCACGATGGCCATGCCGACCGCAGTGGCGCCGAGCGCGGACGAAAACGGGACACCCCCAAGGGACAACAGAAGCGGCCACGGGTTCGCGAACAGACCCGCCAGCGCCAAGCCCAAAGCAAGACCGGTCCCACCAATGAGCGCAAAGCCGTCCGGGACCAGGAGCGGCGCGAGACCCCCCGCGAGGACCCCCACCAACAGATCGCCCGAACGCCACGCTGAAAACACCCCCACGACGGCAGCGACCACGAGACCCACCGCGAACGCCGACCAGGAACCGGACGCCAGCACGGCCAAGACGACGACCGGGACGAGCCCCGCCACAAGAAGCAGGACGTTCTCCTCGGACGCACGCTTCGCCCGCGAGACCGACGGCTCCCTCATCGCGCCGACCCCACGAGCTCCCGCACACCCTTCGGCTCCTCGACCGCCACCGCACGTCGCCTCCGCCCCTGCACCGCATAGAACGCCGCCACGAACGCGATGACCAGAAGGGCCACACCGGTCTTGATGCGCACCCCCCACGCCTCCCCCGTCGGCAGGACATGACCGAAGGCGACCGGCCAGCCCGCCGCACGACCGAGGGCAAGCAGCACCACCGCCAACGTCACACCGGCAAGGATCGCCGGTGCCGCGGACAGGAACGTGTCACGGACCGAACGCCACTCGATCTGATGGTCCCCGGCCCCGAGCGCCCGCAACGTCCGCACCACCTCCTGCCGTTCGCGCACCTCGCGCACCACAGCGACCCAGACGAGCGAACCGGTGTGCAACAGCGTCGCCACCATCACCATCGCCGTCGCCGTCCCGAAACCCGCGAAGACATCCTCCAGGAACGGAGCCGTGCGGCCGTCACCGCCGCCACTCCGCGCCTCGGCACGTTTCGCGGCCAGCACCTCCTCGATGGAACGCGGCGCCTCAGGGCCCGACGAGACGGTCGAGGTGGTGAAACCGACGGAGACCCCGAACAGGGAGAATTCGTGCGCACCCGGCGTCACCGTCACCGTCGTCACCACGGTCCGCCGCACCGCCGACGGCAGCGACACGTCGAGCGCAGCGCGCGCATCGCCGTCGACCTGCCATCGTGTCGACGCCTCGCCCGCGGAACCACCCAGGTTCACGACCACCGCCTCCGCCCGCACCCGATGCCGACCGTCCTCGAGCGGCTCCGATGGATGCACGAAGAGACGCTCGACCACGATGCGCGCCTCATCATCCCAAGCGGCGGGCGCGACACGCACCTGTGTCCCACCTGCCAACTCGCCGCGCAGCGCGGACAGGGTGACCAAGGCGGGCGCGTCCAACGTCAACGAAGCGCGCCCCGCCGTGTCCGCCGTCGTACGCAGGACCCCGTCGACGAGCAGTTCCGCCCCGGGTGCCGCCGCGCCCGAGGTGTCCCGGACGGTCACCTCGATGCGCTCGCCGGGCCGAGCGACGCCGGGCGCCGCCACCACAAGCCCCTCCAGCGAAGCCCCCACCTCGCGCGTCGGGTTCACCTGGAGTTCGAACGTGGTGGCCGCAGGCGTGAGGATCGGGAACCGGTGGACCGATTCGCCGTGGCCTTCGAGCCGCACGGTCTCCGACGCGACAAGGACACCGTCGAGACGCACCGCGAGCCCACGCACCCGTTCCGAACCGGCGAAATTGAGCGCGCGCACCTCCACCGTCGCAGGCGTGAGCGGCGGCGGACGCTCCGGCGAGATGGAAAGGTCGACGAAGGCGATCCCCGCCGAAGGCGCGACCGAGGACCAGGACAAGCCCGGGTCGGCGAGGCGGATGCGCACGAGCGTGGTCTTGTCCGCAGGAAGGCCCGCCAGGCGTCCGGCCGTGTCGAGGTCCACGAACAGCTCGTCGTCGGCGAGCCCGCCGGTCTCGTGCACGCCCACCACCCGGAGCCGCTCGACCCCCACATGGTACGACATCGGGACGATGACGACGTCCCCCGGCGAGAGCCCGAGGCGGGCCGCGACACGGGCACCGGCCATCGCCTCACCGGGATGCTGCGGCCAATCCCCAGAGACGAGTCCTGGAGCGGCGAACGTCCGCCACGCCTCCACCGCGGTCCCCTTGACAAGGAGCGGGTGGCCGTTCCAGATCGTCGGTGCATAGGTCTCGGGCATGGCCGCCTCCACCTCTTCGAGCCGGTGTGCATGCTCGCCGAGGAATCGGTCGGCCTGACCACGCAACGGATTGCCTTGCGACTCCAACAACACGACCGTATCCTCGCGCTCACCGAACAGCTCGACCGGGATGGCCGCCGTCTCGATGACCACGGTGAGGACCGTCGTGGCCAGGAGCGCCGCGACGAACACCCCGGCGAAGACACGCGGCGTCACAAACAGGAAACGGACCGGCCCCTTGAACCGCTCCACGTCCGGCTGGGAACCGGGGCGATGGCGCCTGTAGGCACGCATGCCGGCGAGCGTCCCAGCGAAGACGCCCGCACCGCCCGCGACGACAAGGACAAGCGTCGTCCACAACGGGTCGAGGGCGAACGACGCGGTGCCGACCAGATGGCCCAAGCGCAACACGACGGCGGCGAGCACCAGACCGAAGGTCATTCCGAGGCCAACAAGGACGACCGCGCGGCCGATGACCAGGCGATCGACCAACCGGCGACCCGCGAGCGCTTCCACCGTGGCGAGGTCGCGACGACGCGCCTGCACCTCAAGGTGCACGAAACCCGATGACAACAACGCAGTGACGAAACCGGCCGCAAGGACCACCCCCCCGAGCGCGGAACGCGTCTCCTCGGCACCCGCCGAATAGAACTCCCCCACGCCGCGCCACGGCACGACCTCGAACCCCGCGGCCTGCGGCGCCTCGGGCCCTGCGACGAACGCGGCGACGGCAAGAGCGGCGCGCTCGCCCGCGACGGCCGCGAACCGCTCCGGTGGCACGGTGAACGCATCGGGCGGGGCGAAGTCGACGCGCGTCCGGTTGACCGAGAGCCCGTCCGACCACGAAGCGGCCGGGACCGGCCCCACATGGCCGCTCGCGAAGACGACCCCCGCATCGAACGGCCACGGCTCCAACGTCGCCACACGCGCCCCATCGACGAAAGCGGTGCGCAGCAAGAGCGCCCCCTCCGGTGCGGCGTCATCGGGGAACGCGGCGCCGTCCGGGCGCACCAGTGCGAACCCCGGGTCCGCCTTCGCCCGCTCCACCGCAGCGCTCTCGGTCCCGAGCGCGGTGACCGCCCCGACCGCCACCAGCGCATAGGCGACCGCGAGCGCCACGGCCGCGATGGCCAAGACGGCGCGCGGCGTCACCGAGAACCAGAAGGCCCGGGCAAGGAGCACGGGGGCCGTGTAGAGGCGCTGCATATGTAGCATTTGGTCAAGCGACCGCCATCAGGCAGCGACCAGATGGCGCGACGTCCAGCGTCGCACAAGGACCGCGGTCCCGAGGAGCGCCAGCGCCACCGCCAGGAAGACGTTCGTGGCAAGGTCGAGCGGGACCGAAAAAAGCAGATGCAGGAGGAAGAGGACCCCCGGTTGCACCGTGAACGCCACCACGACCGAAAGCGGCACCTTCTGGAACCAGGCGAGCCGCGGTGCAAGGGCCCAGGTCCAGACGACCCCGGGCAACAGATAGAGGGCCGTCCCGGCCAGGAAGCGCAAAGGATCGAACGCCTCGAGCACGCCACCGACTCAAGGTCCCGCCATATCTCGGTACCGGTCTCCGACCGCGAAACATTGAAAGGGCGGACACGGCCATCGAAGCCCCGTGCGGCCCCAGGACCACTCCAGACGCCCCTTCCTGTGGGACCTGGCGCTCCTCGGTGTCGCTCTCCTTTTCGTCGGCCTCGTCACCTACCTGCCGCACATGGACACGCACCTCGACGATGACGACGAGCGCGATCCCTGGACCCGCCTGACGATGGCCTATGTCGATTGGCAGCGCGGGGGACGCGACGACCACGAATACCCCGTGCACGTCGACGAACCGATGCATTGGGCGCGTATGGCCGCGATGCAAGAGAGCGATTCCCTGCGGCATCCCTCACCCTACACGGGCGCGGAGCACGACGAAGGGCCCCTCTCGTTGCGCGGGCTGGTGCACGAAAAAGGCTTCTACGTCGCCTTCGCCGGCTACCAGGAGATGTCCGGGATCGGCTGGATGGACCTCATCCGCCTCGTCCCGACCCTCTGGGCTGGCCTCACCGCGACACTCCTCTGGGCCGCCCTCCATCCATGGCGGGGCGCACCGCTCGCCGCCGCCTTCGTCGCCCTCGTGCCGACGACCGCACGTTTCCTCGGCATCGGCTTCTTCGTCCCGATCGGCATCGGACTCGCCTGGATCGCCGCCGCGATGGTGCTGCAACGTGTTTCCGGCTTCGACCGTCGGTCGCTCCTTCTCCTTCTCATGGCGGGCGCCTGGTCGTTCTTCATCCATCTCATCGCCGGCTTCGCGCTCGTCCTCCTCGTCCTCGCCTCGTTGCCCGTCCTGGTGCGGGCGGAACGGCGTAACCTCCTCTTGCTCATCGTCGGCATCCTGCTGCCGCTCGTCTGGTTCTACGAAGGCTTCCGGCCGGACGTGCAAGGGGAGATCGACCGCATCAGCTTCCTGCCCATCGACTTCACCGCCTTCGACCTCTTGGGCATCCCGTTCCTCATCGCCTGGGTCCTCGGCATCACCTGGATGGCCTACCGTCCACCGGAAGGAGCGGCGCGGATCCCGATGGTGGCCGCCACCATCGCGGGTGTCGTGGCGTTCGCGTTCATCGTCATGAACCAGCTCTTCGACCTGAGCAGCTACGCGCTCTACGACCGCTGGCACCAACCGTTCGCACTCTTCGCGACGGTGCCGGTCGCCTATCTCGTCGTCGGCGCGGTCGGGCTCATCGTCATCGGCCTCCGGCGTGTCGAGGCGAAGGTGCATGAAGAATATCCGGACATGCGGCTAGGGCCTGCGGTGATGGCGCTCGCCGTCGTCGCCGCAGCGCTCATCGGGGGTGCCGTCGCCACACCGGCCGTCGCACAACACCTCGACGAGCCCTACTACCATGTCATCGAGGAGAGGGATTGGAAGCGGTTCCAGGCGGCACGCGACGTCGGCGACACGCACCCCGTCTTCCTCACACATCCCTGGAAAGCCCCTGTTTTCGCGGCGATGACCGGGAAGGAACCGGTCACATGGTTGATACCCGGCAGTCCCCCTGTGAACGGTGAGGACTACGTCGCCTACCTGCGTGGCAAGAACAGCGACGGCGTCTGGCTGGTCAACAAGGAGATCACGATCATCATCGACGACGTCGCCCCCGAGCATCCGGCCTACCACGAGGTCGCCCCGGGGGTGTGGGTGCTCGACCCCGCCGTCGCCAAGGCCCTGCGCGACATCCGCGAGATGCGCTGAACCGCTCGAGGGACGGAGCGGCCGGCCCGGACGACGCCGCGGTCACCGGCCATGGCAGGTGGCCCAGCAGGCGAAGAAAGAGATCGGGAAGAAAGAGATCGGGAGAAGATGCGGACGTCGTATCCCTCACGCAGACGCGCACGGATTGACGTCGGCGGACCGGTCTTGGTCGCGCGTCTCCCCCCCGTCGTCCGTGCGACAGCCGTCGCCGTCGGCGTCGAAGGGCACCGAGTAGCGGTTGTACGGGTTCGCCATCGGTAATGTGGCGAGTTCGTACTGGGTCCAGTGGCCGTCCTGGTCGGGGTCATGGGCCGGGAGCAGGACCACTTCGTCGAGGAGGAACGGCGCCACGAAAGGCCCTAAGCCTTCCACATCGCCATCATGGGTCTGGAGGTCCTCGTCGTGGACCTGAAGCACAAGGAGCCGGGAGGTGTCCGCATGGTCCAGGGTGAAAGTGGCGAACGGGACAGGTCCTTCTGCACCGGAGCGCTCGCTCGCGGGTCGGATCGCATCATCGGCGTTGGTCCAGAGGGTGAGCCCCACCTGGCTCCCTTGCGTGGCGAGGGTCGCCTGGGCGAAGTAGGCGGTCCCATCGGCGCGGTCGACGAACATGGCGGCGGGGGGTGAGCCGTTTTGAGGGGTGTAGACGTAGTCGCTCGTGATGAAGGACCTGCGGGACTGGTCGAACTGGGCGTTCATCGCGACGAGCGTCGTCATACGGGACGGGTGCGTCTGGTCCGTCTCGGCCGCCTCGTCGTAACAATCGTTGGCGGGCTTCTCCCCGCTCACCCACGGAACGAGCTCATCAAGGAGGTAGGGCGGGAGCCATTGGTGGACGAAGATGCTCGGGATCTTGAACAGCGGAGGGGCCTCGCTTCGGCAGTTCTCCCTGACCGTGTATTCGAGGAGCCACGCGTCGGCACGGCCGTCCCCGTCCCGGTCGAGGATCGTGTCGTTCACACCGTCGCCGTCGGAGTCGACGATGATCCTGGTGTAGGAGACACCGCCCTTCTGGAGGCGTTCGGACGTCTGTCCACCTGCGGTGTAGGTGTCGATGAGGAGCTGGACTTCCTCTGCGACGGCTTCGGACGAGGCTTCGATGGCGTCCTCGATGGCCGCCAAGGCGTCGTTCTGGGGGTCACTCTGGCCCACCGGTGCGCCTCCGAGGAGGAGGCCGAGCACGAGGAAGGTCATCAGGCTCCGTCCAGCGGTCGATCGGATCGTGTCTGTGAATCGCATTTTTGGGACCACCTGCCACCGACACACCGTCGGTAGACGGAGACAGCAATGTGTCGCCCTATGTAACCGCTGGCAGGCGAATGCTTGCGCCCCTGCGGTGCCTCCTGTCCGATTCCCCAGCCATGACAGAACAATCGGCAAATAGTCGGGTGGTCCGGCCGGGACCTTCATTTCCATGCGCCCAGGTCACACATCGCGTCTTCTCGCAACGCTTATGACCCGAGGGCGACCTCAGCGGAATCGGGATAAGATGCACTCAGCCGAGCCTGCCCCAGTGGTGGGAAGGCTCAAGAGCCTGAGCCCTGTCGAGAGGCGACCAGGGAAAGGGGTCCTCGTGCACGCGGACCTCCGACCAGGCCCTCCGGCCGACGCGTCTTCCGTAAGGAGCCGCCCCGATGTATCTGAAACAGGTGCACATGGAGAACTTCAAGAGCTTCGGCACGAAGCTCAGCGTCCCTTTCTCGCGCGGCTTCACCGCGATCACGGGACCGAACGGGTCCGGGAAATCGAACATCGGCGACGCCATCCTGTTCGTCCTCGGGCCGCGCTCCTCGAAGGCGATCCGCGCCGGGAAACTAAGCGAGCTCATCTTCAACGGCGGGCGTGACGGCAAGGCGGCCAAGGAATGCCAGGTCTCGCTCACCTTCGACAACGCCGACCGCCTCATGCCGGTCGACGACGACGAGGTCATCCTCACGCGCCGCGTGCGCCTGGCCCCCAAACCCGACAACCCCGACAACTACTATTCCTATTTCTACATTAACGGGCGCGCGGCGTCGATGAAGGAGTTCAGCGACCTCCTCGACCACGCCCGCATCTCCGCCGACGGCTACAACATCGTCACCCAAGGCCACGTCACCGAGATCGTCACCATGGGCGCGGTCAAGCGCCGCCAGGTCATCGAGGACATCGCCGGCATCACCGAGTTCGACAAGGACATCGACAAGGCCAACGCCCAACGCGGCGAGGTCGAGGCGAACCTGGAACGCATCGGCATCGTCCTCGGTGAGATCGAACGCAACATCCGGCAGCTCAAGAAGGACCGCGACGCCGCCCTGCGCTGGAAAGAACTCTCCGACGACCTCAAGAAGAACAAGGGCCAACACGCATTGGTCCTCAAGCACGACCTCGAGCGACGCATCGCCAACACCCACGAACGGGTCAAGAAACTCGAAGAGGACCGCGCCAAGGCGGTCGAAGCGGTCAACGTGCTGCGCGGCGAAGAACGCGATAAAGTACGGCGTCTCGCCGAGATCGAGGAAGAGATCTCCGAGACCGGCGGCGAGGAACTGCGCGAGATCCAGGAACAGATCAAAGCGCTCCGCGACAAACGCTCCAAGGCCGAACAATCCCTCAACCACGCCAAGGACGAGATCGAGGAGATCGACACCGAGCTCGGCGAGATCAAGCGCGACCTCAAGCGCGTCGAGAAGGAGTTCGCCGCCGCCGAAGAGGAAGCGACGACCCACGAAGAGCACGCCGCCGCCGTCAAGGCGACCGCAGACAAACTCGACAAGGACGTCACCCTCGCCAAGGACTCCATCGCCCAGAGCGACTCCGACGCCATGGGCGTCCAGCGCAAGCTCGCCGAGCTGAAGAAGGACTACGAATCGACCTCCGCCAAGCGCCATGACAAGGACCTCGCCCTCGACCGCATGACCGAGCGGCGCGAGGCATTGGAACGGGCCCTCGAAGAGCGCAAGAACGACGAGCACACCGCCAAGACCGACATCGACGAGTGCGACATCGAGCTCGAGGAACTCAAGGACGCCGTGAGCGGCGACAGCGCCAAGCGCCTCGAGAAGGCACTCTTCGACAAGAAGAAGGAACAGGCGAAGACCAACGAGGAGATCAACGACCTCGAGAACGCCGCCGACCGCGCACCACGACGCATCGCCGAACTGCGAGCCAGTAAACAGGCATCCGACGCGG
>JAHWKR010000028.1 GCA_019347805.1 Methanobacteriota archaeon | reverse complement strand
ACCGCTTCGCGAACAAGAAGCGGGAACGGACCGTCGCACCCTATGCGGACCGGGAGGCGGCGGTCAGGCGGTTCGTGGAGAAGATGGGCTGGTCCGACCGGTTGCGCATGCGGCCGCTCGAGGACGCCTACGGTCCGAGCGTATCCGGCGACTATGACGCCATCGTGACGAGCGTCGAGACGACGCATACGGCGGCCGAGATCAACCGTGTACGAAAGGAGAAAGGCCTTTCGCCGCTCCGGGTCGAGGTGGTCCCGTTCGTCCTCGGTCAGGACCTCCTGCCTGTGAATGCCACCCGTGTGCGGCGGGGGCTCATCGACCGCGATGGACGCAGGCTCGTGCCGCTCGTTGTGCGCGTCGGTTCGCAGAACCCGGTCAAGGTCGCGGCCGTGGAGAGCGTGTTCGGAGAATGGCTTCCGGGGGTGGCTCTGGAGGTGCGTGCCACCGATGTCGAGAGCGGCATCACGGAGCAACCTTACGGCGTCGATACCGTCCAGGGTGCCGAGGGGCGAGCGAGGAATGCGCTCGCGGTCGACGAGGCGCCATCGGCGGACCGTCCGGGTGCCGAATACGGGGTCGGCATCGAAGCGGGTCTGTTCGAGGACATCGCGACGACGCTCTGGATGGACGTGCAGCACTGTGTGATCGTCGACCGGACGGGCTACGAGAGCCATGGCCATGGGCCCGGGTTCTGTTACCCGCGCGCGATCATGGAGCCGGTCCTCGCGGGCGGACAGACGGTCGAAGAGGCGCTCGTGCCGCTTTCTGGTGAAGCGCGCATCGGCCGCACCCAAGGCGCCATCGGCTGGTTGACCGAAGGGCGGTGGGACCGGGGCCGTCTCACGCGCGCTGCGGTGGAGGCGGCCATGGTGCCGCGGATCCGGCGCGATCTTTACGAATTGCCGGACGGGACGACGACACGCCAGCCCAGGGTCGGCTAGGCCCCTCAATCCGTTCAGGTCCGCACGCTCTGCAACAGGTCGTCGTCCATCTCGACGCCTTCTTGGCGTTTGATGACGGAGATGATGCCGGTGGTCTCCATGATGACGGCCTCGACGTCGCGATAGCGGAGGATGCCGTTTTCGCGCAGCTTGACGCGCAGGTCGTCACGGGTGACCCGCGCCTTCTGGAGGTTCTTCTCGAACACCTCCCCCTTGCGCATCAGCAGGAGGGGTTCGTTGTCGACGATCCGTTCGAACGCTTTGCCCGCGGAGCGGCCGAGGGCGATGAGCGATTGCAGGAGGAACAAGGCGGTGAGCCCGAGTACACCCTCCATGAGGGCTGGGCGGGGACTGAGGATCGTCGTCGCGACGAGGCTGCCGATGGCGACGGTCATGACGAAGTCGAACGCCGACATCGTGGAGAAGCTGCGCAGGCCGTTCAGGCGATGGAACAGGATGACCGCGAAGTAGATGCCCACCGCTGAGAGGGGGACCGTCAGCCATTGCGTGGAGGTGAGCCAATCCGGGAAGGCCACGATGTCTCGACCGGACACCGGCTCATCCCGGTTGTGGCCGCGGCATGCTCACATCTTGACCCAGGTGCTGATCTCCGGTTGGAGGTCCTCGGCGTCGGCGGGGCAGGAGAGCACCGCCTTGCGTCTCCCGCTCGCCGGCACGTTCTCGAACGTCACGCTGGGGGGCGGGTCGTCGCAGGGGATCTCGACCTCGGCACTGCGCACGCCGACGCCGCCCTTATTGGTGAGGAGTACATGCACCTCGACCGTGTCCCCCTTCGTGATGACGGAGGTCTGTTCCACGACGAGATCAGGACCGTCCGGCGCCAGGACCGCCATCACGATGACATAGCCGAACAACGAGATCGTCACCACGACGCTCACGATGACCGAGGCGATCTCGGCGACAGAGGGGCCTTCGCGGTCGTCCTTACGCTTCAGGTCTCCGCGCTTCTTCGTCATCCGACCACCACCCGTGCGGCGCTCGCGCCGATCGTTGCCGGGAGCGCCAGGACGATGGTCATCTGCAGCCATACCTCGTGCGGTTGGTCGAGGAACTGTCCCAGACCCGCGAGGGTGAGGAACGACACCAAGAGGGCGATGAAGAGGACCAGGAAGCCTTCCCCCCAAAGATAGAGATGGCTCCGGTCTCCGGCCCTTCCCTTCTGGCCACGGAACTCGAGTTCGAACAGGACCAGGTGCGCCATCAGGACGCTGACCAGGAGGACCGCGCCGAGGCGCACCCATCCGGCATGCGCTGCGAGCAGGTCCATCTCGTCCGTGGTCGCGATGTGCAGGATGAAGAACAGGGCTCCAAGTGCGAAGAGCGCCACTTTTTCAGGAAAAGGCCGGGCCTCCGCGCCGTCCTCGCTGCTGGCGAGGATCTTGTTGGCCACCGCCGCTCCGAGGGCGAGGGCGACCACCTCGACAAGACCGATGCGCGCGACCACGAGCCATGGCTGGCCCCAGTCAACGACGCCGTAGAGCGAGAGGACGATGTACGCGGCGAGGAGGCTCTCGAGAATGATCTCGGACGTCTCGCTCACCCAGTGCAGCACCGTCTGGGGTCCGCCCTTCTCCTCGCTCTTCCGGAATCCTGCGAACCATGCGAGGGCGGTGACGAGGAGCACGGCGCCGAAGGCGGTGGAAAGAAGCAACCAAGGCGGCAAGGTCCAGCCGAGCCACCAGGTCTCCATGGTGAGCAGGAAGGGCGTTCCGAAGACGAGGGCACCTGCGACACCTCGGCCGAGGTCCTTCAGTTCACGCCGGAAAGACACGTTCTTCCATCGCTGACAGCCTATTCAGGGGTTACCTCAGCGGCAGAGACACGGATATGACCCGTTCGAGTGGTCGACGACGGATGCCAAGGCGGACGCGTCAAGTCCCCGCCGCCCTTGCGGTGGCGGACCATGGCGGACATGTGCGGGGCCACCCTTCCGGAGGCAAACGCTTTCATACCGGAGCCTCTCCCGCAAGAGGATGACCGTCCCATCGGGCGGCGCGACCCCCATCCGGTCGGCCGTCTGCGCGGAAAACGTCGTCCCGGGCCATCCTCTGGAGGGGAGCGTCCATGGATGACGACCCTGCCCAAGGGCGGCGTGACCTGACGGTGTCGGGTGCGGTCTTCCTTTTGGTATCAGAGGTGTGGAGATGACCAAGGTCCTGCTCGTCGGGGGTGGGGCGCGTGAGCACGCCATGGCGATGGCGCTCGCCCGTTCACCCGGTGAACCGAAGCTCGTCGCCGCTCTGTCGAACGCCAACCCAGGGATCCTCGCGCTCTGTGAGGACCACATGATCGTCAAGGAGACCGATGTCGAGGCGGTCGTCACCTATGCGCGTGACGCCAATGTCGACCTTGTCCTCATCGGGCCGGAGGCGCCGCTCGAGGCGGGCCTCTCCGACGCCTTGCGCGATGCCGGGTTCCCGGTCGCGGCGCCGTCGAAGGGCTCTGCTCGGATCGAGACCGACAAGGCGTGGATGCGCGAACTGATGGCGCGGCGTGCGTTGCCGGGGCGTGTCGCGTACGGCACGTTCTCCGATCCTGACGAAGCGCGACAGTGGATCAACGCGCATGACGCCCGTGTCGCCGTCAAACCGGTCGGCTTGACCGGGGGCAAGGGGGTCAAGGTCTTCCGCGACCATTTCCAGGACACCGCGGGGGCGATGGCGTACGTCGACGAGGTCCTCTCGAAGGGCATCGGCGGCTCCGCCCGCGTCGTCGTCGAGGAGCGGCTCGAGGGCGAAGAGTTCACGTTGATGGCGTTCACCGACGGCAAGCGCATCCTGGAGATGCCGGCCGTCCAGGACCACAAAAGACTCTTGCCGGACGACGAGGGACCGAACACCGGCGGGATGGGTGCCTACAGCCAGAGCGACGGATTGCTGCCGTTCTTGACCGCGGGAGAGTATGACGCCGCAGTGGAGATCCTCCAGGCCATCGTCGATGCGCTCGCCGCGGAGGGCCATCCGTACCAGGGGCCCATCTATGGCCAGTTCATGGTCACCGCGGACGGTCCAAAGGTCATCGAAGTGAACGCGCGCTTCGGTGACCCGGAGGCGATGAACGTCCTCAGCCTTCTCGTGTCGGACTATCTCGCGCTCTGCCAGGGCATGGCGGCGGGCGACCTCGGAACGGCGTCCGCCGATTTTGAGGAGGCGGCCACGGTCGTCAAGTACGTCGTCCCCGAAGGCTACGGCCAGGGTGCTCCCGCGGTGGGTGTGCCGATCCGCATCGACGATGCGGCGGTGCGCGAATCGCGCTGCACGGTCTTCTATGCCGCGGTCGATGCGAAGGAGGACCACGTCGTCACGACGACATCGCGCGCCCTCGCCGTCTTCGCCAAGGGCGATACGCTCTCGGAGGCGAACGAGCGTTGCGAGGCAGGCCTGAAGGCGATCCAGGCGGACCGCGTCCATGTGCGGCACGACATCGGGACCAAGGAGCTCATCCAACGTCGCATCGAGCACATGCGACATTTGCGCTCGCGCACGCTCGAGACCACCAAGGGACTGGGACCATGAGCAAGGAGAACCTCTATTGTTATGTCGTCGGCACGGCGGGTGCCGGCAAATCGACACTCACCGCGGCCTATGACCGGGCGCTCAAGCAGCGCGGTCTGGATGTCATCACGCTCAACCTCGACCCGGGCGCCGAACGGTTGCCCTACACGCCGGATGTCGACATCCGGGACTGGATCAAGATCAGCGAGGTCATGGAAGAGCACGGGCTCGGTCCGAACGGGGCGCAGGTGGCGGCCGCCGACATGGTGGCGTTGAACCTCACCGAGGTGCAGGAAGAACTCGGCACGTTCCGCTCCGACTATGTCATCGTCGACACGCCGGGCCAGGTGGAGCTCTTCGTCTTCCGCGAATCGGGTCGCTTCGTCGTGCAGCACCTGAACCCGGAGCGCAGCATGGTCGCCTATCTGCTCGACCCGTTCCTGGCGCGCACCGCGAGCGGTTTCGCCTCCCAGCTCATGCTGGGTGCGACGACGCAGTTCCGGTTGCAGGTGCCGCTCGCCCCCGTCCTGTCGAAGGCGGACGTCCTCTCGATGGAGGACCTCGACCTCATCACGTCGTGGTCCCATGACGCGGACGCGTTGGAGGATGCGGTCATCGCGGAGACGCCGTCGATGCACCAGCAACTCAGCGTCGAACTGGTGCGTGCCCTCGCCACCCTTGGTGGGTATCCAGGGCTCATCCACGTTTCGTCACAATCGGGCGAGGGCTTCGACGACCTGAACGCCGCGGTCCAATCGTCGTTCTTCGCCAGCGAGGACCTGTTGTCCGACTAGGTGTCGGTTTCGGTCCGTTTGCCGTTCCAGCGGTCTCAGAACCCGAACTCGGCGAGCCGCTGTTCGCGGCGCTTGTTCTCGAGGTAGCGGTAGACGGAGGCGTGCTCGGAGCCGGAGAGGATCATGCTGCATGCCTCCTTGGCGATGGCGAGGCCGTCGATCTCGCCGATGATGGCGACCGTGTGGCCGTAGATGCTGATCTTGCAGCCGGTGAGGTCCTCGATGAGCTTCCGGGTCTTGCCACCGGTGCCGACGAGGCGGCCGGTGACGCGTCGGACATGGTCCTTGTTCTTGCCGGTGAACTCATGGATGTCCAACAGCTCGAGATAGTAGTCGTCGGAGTAGAGCTTGGCGGCGTTCTGGGGGGAGAAGCCGCGGCCGATGGCGCGCACGACGTTCTCGGCCTTGATCTGCGCGAGGGGGTCCTCGCTCGTGCGGTCGTCGACCTCCACTTCGCCTTCTTCGGAGTCGATGAGGAGCCGGACGCCGAGGCGACGCTCGATGTGGCCCTTCGTCTTGCCGTCCGGACCGATGAGGACTCCGACCCGGTCCTTCGGGATCTTGACGTGTTTCATCGCGACGCTCTTTTCCAAGGTGGCGAGACCTTAAAGGTTCTGGGTCCGGGGTGATGCCGTGGTGGCGGGGTCGGCCGTTCGGGCCACGACGGCCGGAAGGTGGTCGGCAGGGGGTCAGACGGCGTCGCGGGGCAGTCGAAGGTCGAAACTGTAGCGTGTGATGTCGGTGGGGTCGAAGACCGAGCCGTGACAGGTGCAGAAGATCTTGTCCCATTGTCCTTTCTTTCGTGCTTCGGGCGCTTCCTGGTATCCCGGGACGCAGCAGAAGTGCGTACAATAGGTGATGAAGGCGATGAGGTGGTGTTCGGGTTCCATGTAGGCGTCGAGGTCGTCGAAGGCGATCTCGTCCGGGTCGAGTTTGAGGACCAAGGCGGTGACGACGTCGTCGCCGCGGAGTCCTTCGCTGCGCCAGCGTACCGAGGCGCCGGTGCCGTATGGCTTGTCGCGGAAGTGGTCGACATGGACCGGCCGGTCGAGCCGGTCGAGGTACCAGTAGACCTCGGCGGGCGCTTCAAGCTCATGCAGCTTGTCGGCCGAGACGGAATAGCGGAAGACGTCGTCTTCGGTGTGGCCCACGTCGGAGAGGGCAGGGGAGAGTTCGTGGCCACAGTAACGATACCAGTCCAGATGCTCGGGGACCCCCGCGACGAAGCCGTCGGCGTCGACCCGCACCGGGATGAGCGCGAGCCCCCGGGGAGCGGGACTTTTCAGGCTGCGGCTTGCGCCCCAATAGTCGACGCGGCGGACGATGTAGTCACCGAGGTCGGCGACCTGCTTGAACATCCCGAAGCCTGCGGCCCCGCCGACACCGAGGGCGGCGGCGCCCATGCAGGTCTTGACGAAGCGGCGGCGGTCGATGCCATCTGGATCAGTTCCACCTGGCACCACGAGCGCGTCCTCGGATCCGTCTTTGCCAGCCATTGGGACGGCCATGGAAGCGGCCCCTGTTCAAGGGTGGGGCCGATTCTCAAGAACGGGAACGGCTCATGGACGGTCGTCTCGCCCATTGACGGTGTACCTTTCCACCCTCTGTGGGTCGAACCGGGCGCTGTGGCAGGTGCAGAAGATGGTGTCCCAGGCGTCGTACGTGCGGGCGATCTCGTCCTCGTGCCAGCCGGCGCGGCAGCAGAAGTGGGTGCAGAGGTCGGAGAAGGCGACGAGGCCGTGGTCGTTTGCGAAGATCTGCGCCGGGCCGGCGCCCTCGATCTTGTCCGGGTCGAGCTTGAGGAGGATGAGCGTCGCCCCGTCTTGGCCCTCCGGTCCACCGCGCCAGCGTACGGAGGCGCCGGTCAGGAGCGGCCGGTCGGCGAAATGATCGACGTGCACGGGCTCTCCGTTGTGCTCGCTGTACCAGAAAGTCTCGGCACCATGGGCGGCGAGCTTCTCTCCACTGAGGTCGTAGCGGAGTCGTTCGTCTCCCGGGTCTTCGAAGAGACGGGCTCCGAGGTCGGCGTCCTTCTGGGCGCAATAGAGGTGGGCGCCTTCTGTCGGCGGCCGCCCGATGACATATCCATCGTCGTCGACGGCGACAAGGAGGACCGGGACACCATGGTCGGTGGGACTGCCGGGGATGACCCGAGCGCCGAGATATTCGACGCGACCCCCCTTCTCGGTCGCCAGACGCATGCAGCCGGACATCGCCGCGGCCGCGCATACGCCGCCTGCGAGGGCCTGCTTGAGGAATGTCCGCCGGTCGGTGCCGTCGTCGCCCATGCGGGGGCGCCAGTACATCACTCGTTATCCCGGTTTCGCGACAGGAGGGCGCCGAAATGCTCAGCGTCGCCGAGGACGTGCCGCCGGACGGTCGCCACGTCACGGGGGGCACCCATCTTGGTCATGAAGCGCGACATGTTCTGGACGTCGCGCTCGAAGAACTCCTCGGCCATCGGATGTTCGAGGAGCACCGCTTGGCCGACGTCGATGATGACGTGCTTGTCCTGGTGCCAGAGGATGTTGTATTCGGAAAGGTCGGCGTGCACGAGGCGCGCCTTGGTGAAGAGCGACCGGTAGTCGTCGAGGATCTCTTCCGCGACGCGCTCGGGGTCGTCCACCACGACGTCCTTGAGACGAGGGGCGGGGCCGGTCTCGTCGCCGATGAACTCCATGAGGAGCACGTTGTCGAAATTGGCGATGGGTTCCGGGACGCGCACACCGACGTCGATGGCGCGTCCGAGGTTTCGGTACTCTTTCTGGGTCCACGCGGCGATGAGGCCACGTTTCTCTTTCTTGATGCCTTGGAAGCGCGGGTCGCCCTGGATGTATTGCAGCACGTCGTGGAACGTGGCGTTCGAGGTGCGGAAGATCTTGATGCAGATCCAGGTCTCTTCGGGCGTGGTGGCGGTGAAGACGTTCGCTTCCTTGCCTGTCGAAACAGGATATTCGAGTTGTTGGATGACGCCGTTCGAGATGAACTTGTAGAGCGTCATGAGGGTCTTGCGGTCGAACACCTCGTCCATGGTGCGCCTGTCGATGCCGGCGGAGCGCGGCAGCCGCTCGATCTGCGCCTCGATCGTCTTGTACCAGCGCTCGTCCTTGGTGCGGCGGCCCGGGGTGTCGGCGCCGAGGCCGAGGTCGGGGTCGCCTGCTTCCATCGCCTGCAGGTGGTCGCCGTCGTCCTCAAGGTCGACCCCTTCGGTGTCCTCGATGGGTGTCGGTGCGGGGACGCGGACCGGAGGTCCGTCCTTGCGTTTGCGTGCTGCCTTGGGGCGACCCACGGGACGGTGGTTAGGGGGCCGGACGGTTAAGGGTCGCGGTGGCGGATACGGTCTCCGGTGTCCGGTGCCGGCAGGTTTTCCCGTCGGAGGCCGTCATCCGCTTTGGTGCCTCTTCTCGCCGTCGACGACACGGACACCCGCGAAGGTGGGTGCACGACCCGGACGGGTCTTGCCTTGGCGACGGTCATCGAGCGCGCCGGTGGGGCCTTGTCTGGTTGGGGGCTCATCGACGTGCCCCGCCTTGTGCGGCTCTGCCCGGCGGTGCCGTGGAAGACGCGCGGCAACGGCGCTGTCGTGCTGCCCGTCGGCGAGCGCGCCGGGAAGGATGGGCAACAGATCGGCCATGACGGCGACACGCTCCTCGGCCTCGGCCGCCCCAGTGGCGACGAGGTCCCGGACTCGGCTGTAGAGGCGCTGAAGGAGATCGTCGCCGATCTCTTGCCGGAGCCGGCCGAAGGCGACGCAGACCCGCAACCGGGCGCCGTCCTGCTTCCCCATGCTCCGGACGTGTCGCTCTACCACGCGGCGGTCGCCACCGTCATCACGCCCGATTCGGCGTGGCGGGCGGCACCGGAAGGCACCCTCCGGCTCACGGAGCGCCCGGGGCGGGGGGAGATCGGCGCCCTCGCGGCGGCCGCTTGGCCGATGACACGGTACACCTGGGAATGGATCGCTTATCGCGACGATGCTGACCGCCGACCCGGGCGGGACCTCTCAAGAGAGGTGGTGGAGGGCCTTCTTGCCACACGGCGTGCGTTCGACGACCGTGACGCTGCGACCGGACGACTGCGCATGGTGCCACGCACGCCCTGCCCGGTGCTTTACGGCCTGCGCGGGACCGACCCGCACACCATCCTCGACAAGGTCACGGCGCTCGATGATGGTCGCCATGGCGGTCTTCTTTTCCGGACGAACCAGGCGACCGGGGACCACGCGGCACACGCATCGGACCAGCCGACGCCATGGTCCGTCGTCCGCACCGGTGTGACCGTGACCGCACATCCCGAGCGGCGTGCCGGCGGGCATCTTTTCGTCCGCGCGGAGACGGACGGAGCATCACTTCTCCTTGCGGCGTTCGAGCCGACCAAGGGGCTCCGGGATGTCCTGGACCGCACGATGCCGGGGGACCGGCTCGAGGTGCTCGCGCGCACCGGGAGGGACGCCACGACGCTCCGGCTCGAGGCGTTCCGGCCGCTTACGCTCGTGCCCCGCACGCGCAGCATGCCGAACCCGCGCTGTCCTGTCTGTGGGCGGGCGATGAAAAGCGCGGGCCATGGCGCGGGCTACCGCTGCAGGCCGTGCGGCGAGCGGGCGGACGCGACGGTCGTCGGAGTGCGCGAAAGCGTCCTCATCCTGGGCTCGCTCTATCAGGTCCCGGACCATGTCCGTGGTCATCTTCTGCCCCCCCTGGAGGGGCTGCCGGCAGCGCGGCCGCTCGCTGGAGAGAAAGCGGGGCTCCCCGTCGCGCCGGTCCTGTCGGATGGGCCGGTCCTCTTGGCCTAGCGGCGCGCGCGCTTGCGCGTCGTGCCTTCGAGGGCCTTCTTCAGTTCGGCCGATTCCTTGACGCGGCCGAAGGCCCAATAGGCGCCCCCGCCGACCACGATGAGCCCGGCGACGCTGCCGAGGACGATGAGCGTGGTCTGCGAGATGAGCGGTTCCTCGACGAAGGCGTGGAGGTGGGTCACGCGGAACGTCATGTCGGGACCGGACGTCTTCTCGACGTCCTGGTACTGCATCGTGATGCGGCTGTCCTTGGTGACGGTGACGTTGTCGAAGATGGCGAAATAGTCGCCGATCTCGTTGGTGGCGACCGTGAGCGTCTTCGGACCGTCGGGGGTGGTGATCGTGACGGTGACCTCGTGGCGCTCGTCGAGCTGTTCGACGGTCATCGCATCGTGTCGGGGGGAGCGGCCTTCGGCGCCGGCTTCCGTCTGGATGCGGCCGGAGACGACGTAGGTCTGGGTCCAGTCGGAGTCGTCCTCGGCGCAGCGCTCGGACGGTTCGAGGTCTTGGGTGAGCTGGACGTTGCGGTCACTGCGTTGGCGGTCGGGGTCGTAGGCCCAGGCGCCGGAGAAGAGTTCTCCGGTGTTGTTCAGGACCATGACGTGGTACTTGCCGTCGCGCACGTAGTCCTGCATGTGGATGTGCATCTTGTTGCGTGTCGTGCCCCAGTCGAGCGCCTGCCCGTAGGAGCCTTGGGTGTCGGTCTGGTCCTTCAAAGTGTAGTAGAGACCCTTGCAGTCGGTGGTGACCGTGATGTAGGGGTCCTGCGGTTTGTTGGTCTCGACGAGGACACGCACGGCGATATGCTGTGCGGGTTCGCCCTCGGAGTCGATGACGCGTCCGTAGACCATGTAGCGGTGGCCCCAGTCGTGGTCGGCCGATGCGAGCGGGATCGGCAGGAAAACCATGAGTGCGAGAAGCGTGGCGACGGCCACCGTCGTCGTCCGGACCATGTCAATGCCGTACTGCGGAGCTTTCCTTAAAAAGATGACCGGTCGCGTCACCCTTTGCCGTCGAACGTGACAGAGTCTGTCACCGCGACCGTCGTCGGTGCAGGACGATGCCGAGGACAAGGGCGAGGAGCGTCAGGACCTGTCCTCCTGCGGGTATCGAGCGTCCGGCCCAATCCCGATCCCCTGCGGGCGCCGGGCGCTCGTTCTGATGCAGTGTGCCTGGCCCGCTCTCGGCGTCGGTGGCGTCGAGGAGAACATGGAGCGGCGTCATGCGCGCGTCCAAGTCAGCGGGGCCCGCTGCGACCGCGCCTTCGACCTCCGAGCGCACCAAGGCGCCATCGGATACGGTGACGCCGTGGAAGAAGGCGAAATAATCGCCGAGCGCGTTCACGGGGACGGTCTCTTCGAGCGCTCCGTCCTTGGTGTCGAGGGTGACGACCACTTCCAGGCCGTCCCGTGCATGGAGGTCTTCCCGACCGCCGTCGACGAGCCGCTGAACGCGACCGCCGACGAGGTAGGTCCCCTTCGGGTCGGGTGCCTCGACGCACTCCTGGTCCAGGACAGGGTCCTGGTCGAGCCAGATGAGGACGTCCGAGCGCTGGGTTCCATGGTCGTACGGGATGTCGAGCCGTGCCCGTTCCCGTTCGGGGTCGACGAGGATCATGATCTGGTCGTCCGCCCGGACCTCTGAGGTGTGCAGGTGGATCCGGCCTGTGCCGTCGCCCCAATCGGTCGAACGCCACCAGCCGGCGGAACGGTCGATGTCGAGGGCGATCTTCTGCGTGTAGAAGAGACCATGGCAGGAGGTGGTGACGGTGATGTAGGGATCGTCCGGCCGTTCGGTGCCGTAGACGACACGGACCGGCATGCCGGCGACCGGTCCGCCTTCGTTGTCGACGACGCGGCCGACCACCATATAGCGATGGCCCCAGTCGTGGTCCGCCATGGCGGGGGCCGCGAGGAGCAGAAGGAGCGGGGCGACGCCGATGAGGACCGTGAGCCGGACGGGCGGCCGGGACAAGGCCATGGACACGGGGTGGTGGCGCGGTGCAATAAAGGCGTCGGCGGTCACCCTTTGCGGCCGGAGAGCAGCATGGCGCCGCCAAGGCTGAGGAGGCGGTGGGAGACCTCGGTGAAGCCGACCGATTCCGCCATCTCGCGGTAGGTGCCGGGAGTGCCGAAGGCGTCGTAGGTACGGGCGAAGGCGGCGTAGGGGTCGTCGGTCCAACGGCGGCGGACGGCGCGCGGTGTGATGAGGCGTGCAAGGGGCGGGACGACGCGGTGGACGTGGAAGTGTACGAGGGGCTTGAGCGGGCCCCGTTCCGCTTTGTGGACGTCGAGGACCCAGAAGCGGCCACCGGGGCGGAGAAGGCGGTGCATCTCGGCGAGGCCGGCACGCTTGTCGAGGAAGTCACGGAAACTGAAGGCGCAGACGACATGGTCGGCGATCCCGGAGCGGAAGGGCACATGCTCTCCGGTCGCCACCACGAAAGCGGCGTCCTGTCCGTCTAGGCGGGCCCGTGCGGCCTGTTGCATCGGAACGAGCGGGTCGACGAGGAGGACCCGCGCATAGGGGAGCCCGGCGGCGAACTGGCCGGGCCCGGAGCCGAGCTCCACTACGGTCTCCCCCGGAGCGACATGGCGTTGGACCGCGCGGCGCCAGCGTCCGACCTGTCCGAGGCTCATAGCGCGGTTGACCCGCTCGTAGGTGGGGATGATCGTGGTGAGGCATTCTTCGAGGGCCTTCCAGTCGGCCGGGTCCATCGACCTTGCATCGGACGGCGTCATGGGACCTCAGAAGTCGCGCTCGAGGACGAGGTCGACGAGCGTCAGGAGGCGTTCATGATCGACCTGTCCGTCGAGGGCGACGATCTCGCGTCGGGCGGCGGTGCCATGGGCGCGCGCCATTGCGTCGGCCTCCTCGACGGCGCCGGAGGCGCGGACGATGCGGAGCGCTTCGTCGATGTCGGCCTCGGTCCGCGCCGTGTCGCGCAATATGTCGGCGAGCCGCTCCGCATCGGGTCCGCCGCGACGGATGGCGAGGAGCAGGGGGATGGTCGGGCTGCCGTCCTGGATGTCGATGCCGGGGCGTTTGCCGGTGCGGTCGCCGTCGCCGACCACATCGAGGATGTCGTCGACGATCTGGAACGCGAGTCCGAGCTGGAGACCGAACCGGCCGAGCCGTTCGACGGTGGCGGGATCGGCGCCGCCGAGGTAGGCGCCGATGCGGATGCCGGTCTGGATGATGGAGGCGGTCTTGCGCTCGATGAGGACGAGGTAATCTTCGACCGAGAGGGAGGGGTCGTTCTGATAACGCGATTGCAGGACTTCGCCCTCGGCCAGCATGCGGCAGGCGTCGCCGGTCCAATCGACGATGCTGTTGTCGAAACGGCCCGAGATGTGGAAGCCTTTGGTGAAGAGGAAGTCGCCTGTGACGATGGCGGGGGCGCGGCCGTAGCGGCGCCAGAGCGAGTCGCGACCGCGGCGTGTGCGGGCGTCGTCGTTGATGTCATCGTGGACGAGCGTCGCCGAATGGATGAGTTCCAGGCCCGCGGCCATCTCGAGGACGTCGTCAAGGCGCGCGTCGCGGCCGCCGACCGCGCGATAACTCAGCACCGCGGCGAGGGGACGCACCCGTTTGCCGCCAGACTCGATGACGTAGAGCGCCATCTCGGTCAGCAGCGGCTCGTCGGAGGCGACAGAACGCCGCAGGCGCACCTCGACCTGTTCCATCTCGGTGCCGAGCCCGAAGGTCTGGAGCATCCTCGTTCGGCCACGGGGGTGCGCTATTCAAGCCTTTTGGGGGGCGGGACTGACAGGGAAGGGGTGTGGATGGGCGCCCGTCAGGTCCATCCCATGAGGCTGAGGAACAGCACCACGAACGCGGGGATGGTGATGGCGATGAAATTGACGTCGTTCTTGGTCAAGGGGCCTTGCCTTCGGCCGGGATCGCCTTCCCATGTGGCGCCGAGGAAGGAGTCGATGATACTGCCGGAGAGGCCGAGGAGGACGACGAGCGTGACGTGGTCCCAGTCGAGCGGGATCAAGAGGTGGGCGACGCCGGCGACAAGGCCGGCGCCGAGCGCGGAGGCGGCGAAGCCGGGCACCGAGACGCCGCCGTTCGTCCCGGGTGGGACGCGCCGGGTCGGGTCGGTGATGAGCACCGCCTCGTCGGCGAGGCCGCCGAGTTCGCTGGCGAAGGTGTCCGCCGCGGCGGCCGCGACGGCCACGGCGAACGGCAGTGCGAGTCGTTCGGGGGCGACCCAGAATCCGGCCGCGGCGACGACGGTGGCGGTGAGGCCGTTGGCGAGGACGTTCTTCCAGCCACGGCGGCCGCCGCGCGGTTCGTGCATGTGGCGTTGGCGTTTCTTGTCGTAGCCGATGCGCGTGGCGAGGAAGCTCGTCGCGGTGAAGACGACTAGGAGGATGAACCAGCCGATGTCGGTGGCGATGAGGATGACGACGCCGAAGAATCCGGCGAGGAGGCTTCCGGCGAGGTCCAGGACGCCGAGCCGTTCGGCCCCGATGGCCAGGATGAGGACAGCGACGATGCCCAGCGTCTCTGTTGTGAAGGGGGTCATCCCGGGCCTCCGGGGCGGGCCGAAGCCGTCCCCCCATATGACCTTCCTGTATGTCCGCGCGCAACCGGGATATAGGTGCGCCGTCTAGGCCGGGCCGTGGCCGAACTCGAGGAACTCTCCGAGAACATGGAGGAGTACCTGGAGACGATCTACCGTCTGACGCTCAAGAAGGGCATCGCCAAAACGGGTGAGATCGCCAAGCACCTGAAGCTCTCCCCGCCCTCGGTGACGGAGATGAACCAGCGTCTGGAACAGATGGGTTACATCGTCTACAAGCCCTACCAGGGCGTCACCTTGACGGAGAAGGGGGAACGCCACGCCTACCACCTTCTGCGTCGCCATCGTGTCGTGCAGGAGTTCCTCATGCAGGTGCTCGGCATGGAGAAGGTCGACGCCCACGAGTGGGCCTGCAAGATGGAGCATGTGGTGCCGCTCGAACTGGAGCGCTACCTCTACAGCAAGCTGCCGACACGCGACCTGAAGGGACTCGCCCCGCCGAAGACGCTCGAGGAGGCCGGAATGGTCGCCAACGAGCGTGGCGGTTCCGGGGAGTGAGACGGACCTGTGTCCACCTGACGTCCGGCACAACCTATAAAGGACAAGCGCGCTTCGCCGGCAACAGGTCCCTTTGGCTAGAGACACTTCGACCGATGAGGAAGAGCTCGACGAGCACGATCCCGACGAGGAGGAGGACGAGGATGAGTCCGAGGAGTCTTCGGAAGGTACGCCCGAGAAGCCGACCTCGAAGGCGAAGCCGATCCCACGGGGACAGGGTCGCGGAGGTCGCGACCGTGAGGAGCTCGACCCGAGCGAGTTCTTCCGCATCCGGACGCCGGACCACCGCAACCGCGAGATGTACGGCATCGCCGACCAGCTCGTCGGTGGCTCGCGCATCAAGGTCAATTGCGAGGACGGCCGCTCGCGCCTGGGTCGTATCCCGGGCAAGATGAAGCGCCGCATGTGGATCCGCACCGGGGACCTATTGGTGCTCAAGCCTTGGGATTTCCAGGACGACAAGTGCGACATCCTGTTCCGTTACACGCGGACGCAGGCGATCCATCTGTCCAAGCGCAACATGGTGCCGAAGTCGATCGACATCTACTAGTCGACCGATCCGATTCTTTTCATCGCTGATGGTCGAGCCGCGACGCTGGTGTGCGCGTGTTCCCTCAAAGGGATGGTACGCGCACAAGTCGCGTGATGAAAACAAGGGAAGAGAAGACGCCACCGGGGTGGCGTGGGGGAAGAAGCGCCCGGACCGTGATTCGAACACGGGTCAAAAGCTCCGCAAGCTCCTAGGATATCCAAACTACCCCATCCGGGCACTGGGAGCGGCCGCCCAATCGACCCCCTGTATTTATGCGAATCGATGGAGCGGGGCGTATGCCGTGTCTCGACGGCTCATTGTTTGGCGACGGCAAGGGCCGCCATGGCGCCGAGGAGGGCGTCTTCCGTCTGTCGGGGACCGGCGTCCCGGGGCAACCCGAGGTGGGTGCGCCACCAATCGGTGGCGTTCGGATCGGGCCGCCACCCGCTCGGCTCGAACCCTGCCGCGCGCACCGCGGCGTCCAGCGCTTCGGCTGTCGTGGAGCCGAGGGGGACGAGGAGCGCGGCGACGGAACCACCGGGCGGGATGCCGAGGCGGGCGAGGGCGCCCTGGATCTGTCGGTCGCAGGCGGCGTAGAGGAGGAACTCGACGGTGGGGTCGTTGGCGCGTGCGCGGCCGGCCCTGCGTGCCCGTTCGGCGTGTGTCGCCGCCATGAGGAGGTGGTGCGGCGAGACGACGCGGTCGGCGCGGAGCGCTTGGAGGGGGACGTCGAGACGGTCGGACATGGTGCGGACGGCGGCGACCACGTCGCGGGCGTCCTCGGGGGGCCGGGGCACCAGGACGACAAGTGGCGTGGCGTCACGGGGACCCCATTCGTCACGTGTCGTCATCGCGCGCCTCCGGGTAGTGGCTGAGCCGGGTCTGGGTCGCGCCGGAGCGCGGCTCGGCAGGTTCCTCGCTCGGCGTCTCCTTGCCGTCTTCCGCTTCCGCTTCGGCGGCGCGTTCGGCTTTCTTGAGGGTGCCGAGGTCGGCTTCGCGGTCGAGTTGCCGGAGCAGGCGTTGCACGATACGCGGGCCGAATCCAGGGATGCGGACGAGCCGTTCAACGGGGGCTTTCTTGAGCCGGGCGAGGGAGCCGTAGCCGGCGGCGGCGAGGGCGCGCGCGCGTTTGCGGCCGACGCCTTGCAGGTCGATGATGGCGAGGAGGTCTTCGCGGACACCGTGGTGGACGCGGCGTTTCAACCGTTTCACCTGTCCCGCGATGGGCTTCTGTTCCATGCGGGCGAACTCTTCCAATGCATAGAGGAGCCATTCGGCGATGTGGACGCGGTTGTGGATGTCCCCCGGCCCAAGGCCGTATTTCACTTCCATACGGTCGAGGGGCGTCTCGTCGGTCCAGTCCTGGAGGAGGAGCGCGGTCTTGAGTTCGGCGAGGAAGAACTCGTGGTCGCGTGCCGCGGCGGGCGGGGGTCGCAGGAACATGCCTTCCAGTTCGGCCGCCTTGGCCTCGATCCAGTCGTCGGCCTTGCGCAACCAGAGCGGTTGCACGTCGGGGGTGGCGGCGACGAGGGCGTAGACGGCGAGCGCTTCGGCTTCGGTGCGGTCGCCGGCGTTGTGAAGGCCTTCGCGCAGGATGAGGGCGCTCTCGGGGTCGATGTAGAGGTCGCTCGTGCGTTTGCCGAAAAGGGTGGCGCGGTATCGGGTGCCGTCCTCTTCGATGAAGCCTTCGTCGAGGAGAAACGTCAAGACGTCGTCGACCTGTTCCTGGATGACCCAGCGACCGCCGTGGCTCGGGTCGCGTGCGAGGAAGGTGCTGTCGATGAACGACGCGATCTCCTCTTCGCTCGTGGTGAGGCCGATGGCGATACCAGCAAGGAGGTGGATGCGCAGTGCGGCGGGGACGCCGAGGCGGGAGGTGATGTCCTCTGGTTCTCCCAAGAGGTAGGTGGCGACGAGTTGGTCGCGTCTTTCGGCGCTTGTGGCGAGGAGCACGGCTTCGCCCCATGGGTCGTAGCGGGGGCGGCCGGCGCGTCCGGTCATCTGTTTCACTTCCAGGACCGGTAGGGGGACGTTGCCCATGTTGGCCTCGAAGCGGTTGGTGTCGCGCACGATGACGCGTCGGGCGGGGAGGTTGACACCGGCGGCGAGGGTGGGGGTCGCGACGATGGTCTTGATGTGGCGGGCGCGAAAAAGCGCCTCGACGGTGCTGCGTTGCTTGGACGAGAGCCCGGCGTTGTGGAAGGCGGCGCCGCGTTCGATGGCGTCGGCGAGTTTGGCACCCAGCATGGTGGTCTCGCCATCTTCGGAGCGGATGCGTGTGGCCGCCTCGGCGAGGACTTTGGTGTCGGCTTCGCCAAGAAGCGGCCGGATCGCTTTGGCGAGACGGAGGGCGACCGCTTCGGTGGAGCGTCGGGTGTTGACGAAGACGAGCGCTTGGCCGCCTTCGGCGAGCGTCTGGAGGGCGAGCCGTTCGACGGTGTCGCCGCCGGCGGGGACACTGCGAACGGTGTTGTCGGAGAACAGGATGGTGCCACCGTGGAAGACCCCTTCCTTGAGCTGCACGGGGCGCCAGGTGCTTGTCACGAGCCGTGCGCCGAGCCAGTCGGCGATGGCGCGGGCGTTGCCGACGGTGGCGGAGAGGGCGACGATCTGCGCCTCGGGGTTGAGGGCCTTGAGACGTGCCAGGATGACCTCGAGGGTGGGGCCGCGCATGCGGTCGCCAAGGAGGTGGACCTCGTCGGCGACGACGCAGTTGAGGCTTTGTAGCCATCCCGCGCGGTGGCGCATCAGGCTGTCGGCTTTTTCGGAGGTGGTGACGACGATGTCGTATCGGGCGAGGTGGGGGTCGGCCTCGTCCAGGTCGCCTGTCGCGATCCCGACACGCAAGGACGGTTCGCCGATCGCGGCGGTGAGCGCGCGCAGTTCTTCGTGTTTCTCGCTCGCGAGCGCGCGCAGGGGGACGATGTAGAGCGCCTTGCCGCCGCGGGTCAGGAGGGTGTGGAGGACGGTGGCGTGCGCGATAAGTGATTTGCCGCTCGCGGTCGGGATGGCGACGAGAAGGTTGTGTCCTTCCAGGGTCGCCTCGAGCGCCTCTTTCTGTGGGGGGTAGAGGCTCTTGATGCCTTCGCTCTCGATGGCGTGGCGGACGCGGCGGTCGAGGGTGTCCGGAAACGGCACGGTCTCGGGGGCGGGCGGGGTCTCAGGGGGTCCCGTATCGTGGAGCGGAGCGGCCGCAGATCCCTCCTCGCTCGCCTTACGTGTCCCGCCTTTCTTGCGCTTGTCGCCAACCGCCTTGACGGGGCTCTTGCGCTTCGCCTTCGCGGTGCCGGGGTCGCGTGTCCGGCCGGGCGCGGGTGGGGAGGCGTCCTCCTTGCGGTCTCGTGGCGGGGTGTACTCGCTCGCGGGTACGAAGCCGCCGAGGTCGTCACTTGTGGCGTCCGCTCGCTTGCGGTTCTTCGGCCCGGGGGACGCCATGGGCCCGCGGAGTGGGCGGCGTCACAAAAGCGTATGGCCCGGTACTTCGCGACCAGCGACTATCCGAACGGGTCGTCGGCGTCGAGAAGGGCGATCTCGATGGCGTCGGGGTTGTGTCCCCAGGAGAGGAGCCGTTCGACCTCCTTGGGGATGTCCTGCCAGCGGTCGGCGGTGAAGATCTGGACGAGGTTGTCGCAGGTGAGCACGAAATTGTGACGTGACAGCACTTGTTTGCCATCGCGCGTTTTCTTCTGAGTGCTGGTCGTCGCGGCCATCTTCATCCCGTGGCCTCGACCGCGTATGTCGGTATATGCGGTTTCCGGAAGGCCGCACTTTGACGATGTGACAGGACCCGCCCGTCACTATCGGTTCCGGTAGCCCCCCTCTATTAGTACCTCCTGGGACACATCCCGCCCTGGCCCCTCATGGGACGCTTCCTTGATTTCTACCGGAAGCATATCGCCGGCACGCAGTCGGACGTCCAGCTCTATGTAGGCTTCATGCTGTTCTTCGCCGGCTTCGTGATGGGGCTTTCGGGCATCCTCGTGGCGATCTTCTCCGAGCCGCTCATCCCGGCTTTGGAGGCGCGCATCGAGTTCGGTACCATCCTGTCGTCGCTCGGATTGGTGCTCATCTTCTTCGGCATAGAACTGACGCTGCCGGCGCGGACGCCGGTGCATCTTGCGGCGACGGCGGGGGCAATCGTCTGCATCGTCGCGGTGTTCCAGTTCATCGAGTTCTATCCGGACGACTGGCGGACGCGAGGTGTCGACCGTTCGACCGATGTCATCGGGCTCTATACGTTGGGTCTCATGATCCTGGTCACGACCACCGCTTTGGCGCTCGTCGTCAATTTCGTCTCCAGACACGCCACCCTGCCCGGCCACGAGTTGGACGATATCTACACGGATTCGGACCGGCCGGTCACGATGGAGGAGATCCTTCGTGACATCGAGCGTGAGGTGGGGCGCCAGAACCTCACCTGGGGCGGCGTCTCGGAGAGCTCGAAGATCGAGCATCGCGTCAAGATCAAGGCCGGTTTCGGCCCTGGATCCTACGTCCGCGGCAGCGCCGGCAAGGTCACCGAGACCCCCGTCGACGAGGCGAGCGAATTCGCCTACACGGAACTCATGCGATTGCGGGGGCGGGAAGGCAAGGGCAAGGCGTCGGAAGACGACACCCAGCGTGCGGTGGACGCCTTGGTGGCGCTCAAGCGGGCCCGGCAAGAGGAGCTCGAGCGCTCCTGGTGGTATCGTTTCAAGCGCTGGCTCGTCGCACTGTTCACGGGGCCCGGCAAGACCGTCGCGCCCCAATCCGGAAAGAGAAAACCAGAAAAGAGAGGGCCGGGCACTGACCCCGCCGCCCCAGGCGGACCCGAGGAAGGGTCGTCCGGGACGGGCCGGCGGCAACGTCCGGACCGCTCAGAGTGAGTGACCAGGAGAGAAAAACATGGCGAAAGGCCTCGACGTCGGCACGATGACGATCATCAGCGCCAAGAGAAGTGGCGACAAGATCGTCCATGTCCAGCAACGCAACCAGTTCGTGGAGATCGAATACTCCGAGATGGCGGAGAAGATGCTGTCGCGGAGCGACGTGCTCTACATCAAGAAGGGCGACAGGGTGTTCATCGTCGGTGAGGACGCCCTCACCTTCGCGAACATCTTCAACGCGGAGACGCGCCGGCCGATGTCCGCGGGCATCCTGTCGCGCAAGGAGAAGTCCGCCATCCCGATGATGAAGCTCATCATCGAGAAGGTCGTGGGTCGCAAGAGCCACGACAACGAGAAGGTCTTCTTCTCGTGTCCGGCCAAGCCCATCGACGCCAATCTCGACACGTTGTACCACCAGAAGACCATCGAGGCGATCCTGTCTGCCAAGGGCTACGAGCCGCACGCCATCAACGAGGGCATGTCGGTCGTCTACTCGGAGCTCGCGGACGACAAGTTCACCGGGATGGGCATCTCCATGGGCGCGGGCATGACCAACGTCTGCCTCGCCTACTACGCGGTGCCGGTCATGCAGTTCTCCGTCGCCCGTGGCGGCGACTGGATCGACACGCAGGTCGCCGAGGCGACCGGTGTGCCGCGCGACCGTGTGACGACGCGCAAGGAGCGCGACTTCGTGATGGACTTCGACCAGGAGATGGACGAGGTCGAGAGCGCGCTCGCCATCTACTACGACAACCTCTTGGAGTACATCGCGAAGAACATCTCCAAGGAGGTCTCCCGCAAGGACGTGCAGGAGGACCTCGAGATCCCGGTCGTCGTGACCGGCGGCTCCTCGCAGCCGAAGGGGCTGAAGAAGCACCTGGAGAAGCGGCTCAAGGCCGCCGACCTGCCGTTCAAGATCAAGAGCGTCCGGCAGGCGCGCAACCCCATGTTCTCCGTCGCGCGCGGCTCGCTCGTCGCGGCGCGCACGGAAGAGGGTGACGAGGACTAGGCGCGACACGCGCCCGGCCCTGGTCACCTCGGGTCCCACCATGCCTGTCCGCATCGGGCGGGCAGGCGTGGTCGGCCCCCGACATGACCCAGATGTCTTTTTTAGCCGGTCAACGGGATATAGTCCTGGCTCCACTTGTCGACTCGCCCTCCTGGTAGACCCACGAAACCAGCGGATCAGGCCGGGTGGCCCCGCCGTCGCCGTCCCCAAATATCCCCCTCGTTCGTGCCAATACCCGAAGGAGCGCAGCGACCACCCTTCCCCCACGGTCATGCCAAGAAGCGACATATACGGGCATGCCGTTCGGGCTCCCGATGTCCGGGGCAGGCCGATTCATCCTAATGACCCTCGTCCTCGTCGTGCCGGTCCTCTCCGGTTGTACAGGAGAGGAAGGGCGCGGCGGTCATGTGAACGACGCATCGAATGATGCCAATGTCGCCCTCGCCTCTCCGGTGCGGGTCGAGACCCCGATCGGCGCCATCGTCGCCATGACCAAAGGTCCCTTCGGCAGCACGACCGGCGTCTTTCTGGCCGACCAGGACGGCCGCATCGTGGCGGTCGACCCCTCTGACCGTTCGACCGCATGGGTCGCTCGGGTCATGGGCGCCCCGGTCGACATCGCGCATGTCTCCTCCTCCTCGGGACCGCGCGTCGCGGTCTTCTCCCATGCCTCGTTGGTGGAGGCGGTGGCGAGCGAGAGTCGTCTCGGCCAGCTGCTGGGTGACGCCGCCGAATCGGGCCGACGCGAGACGCCGATGGCGGTCGTGTCGTTGCTCGACGCCGAGACCGGCGAACTCGTCGAACGGAAGGTGATGCGCAGCAGCCGACCGGTCGCGCTCTCCACGGGCGACGTCGACAAGGACGGTACCGACGACCTCTTCCTCGCGCACAAGACGGACGAAGGACGGAACGTGCGCATCACCGCGCTCTCCGGCCGCTTCACCAGTGAAGGAGCGGTCTCCTCGTTCGTGCCCCGGGGCTTCGGTGACCCGGATGTCTTCTGGTGGTTCTCCCTCGGCGGCGTGTTGCGCGAGCTCGAGCACCGGGACCAGCCGGACGGGCCGTGGCTGCTCGTCGGGACCTCCGCAGCGCTCTACATGATCACATGGTCCGGCGACCGGGTGCACTTGCTCCCGGAGGACGCCCAGGACATGACCACGACGGCGAAGGTGACGGTCGTCGGTGGACGGAACGGCCTGGTCGCCATGGACGACCGGGGCGCGCTCTACTGGGACGTCGACCTTCCCGCAGGGCCCCACCGCGTCGCCGCGGGTGCCGGTCCTGACGGACCACTGCTCATGGCGGCATGGTCGGGAACGGACGGCTCGGGCGTGCGCTTCCTGCGTGAGAACGGCACCGAGGTGGCGAACAACTCGCTCGACCTCGACGCCGGGAAACGGCTCCAGGTACGGCCACTTGATGTCGACGCGGACGGTGTCGACGAATGGCTCGTCGAGGCGACCGCGGAGGACGGTGCGGCACAGGTGCTCATCTTGAACGGAAAAGGCGACATCCTCGCCGAGGCGGGCCTGCCGGCCCTCGACGGGCCTGTCGTCGTGATGCCCGGGGTGGAAGGTCCCGACCTCTGGCTGCCCGGCCAGGGCACCTTGTCGGTCCTGTCGCTCGTCGCGGCGTGATCAGCGCGCCATCGGCAGTCCGAGGCCTTTTGGCGCTTTTCGTGGCGGGCGCTTGCCGACCTCTTCCTCGACGCGGTCGACCACCGCGTCGAACTCCTTGGCCGCCTTCGAGCCGTCGCGCAACACCGCGGGGACGCTGGCGCGTCCGCCGTCCGAGGCGGCGTCGGGGTCGATGGCGACGGCGCCCAAAAACGGCACCTCGAACTCTTCGGCCAGCTCCTTGCCGAGACCTTTTCCGAACAGGTCGATCCCTTCGTGGCAGTGAGGGCATTCAAGGCCGCTCATGTTCTCGACGAGGCCGAGCATGTGCATACCGAGCTTGCGCCCGAAGTCGATGCTCTTCATGACGTCGAGGATGGAGACGCTGTGGGGCGTGGTGACGAGGATGCAGCCGTCGGCGTCGGGGATGCTCTGGGCGACCGAGAGCGGTTCGTCGGAGGTGCCGGGCGGAAGGTCGATGACGAGGTAGTCGAGTTTGCCCCAGTCGACGTCGGTGAGCATCTGGCGGATGGCGCCCATCTTCATCGGGCCGCGCCAGACGACGGAGCTTTTTTCGTCCGGGATGAGGTAGGCGAGGCTCATCAGGACGAGGTTGTCGTTGACCTTGACGGGGGCCATACCACCGCGTTCGGAGTTGGTGACCTTGGCGTCGGCGCGGCCGAGGAACTTGGGCAGGTCGGGACCGGTGAGGTCCATATCGAGGATGCCGACCTTCTTGCCGCGCTCGGAGAGCCGGACGGCGAGGCCGGAGGCGACGGTCGATTTTCCGACGCCGCCTTTTCCGGACATGACGATGAGCACATGCTTGATGTCCTTGAGGCGGGAGGCGACAAGGGCCTGTTGCTGCTGGATGCGCGGGTCCATGACGCGGCCGCCCTGCATGGGTGGGCCGCCTTGGCCTTTCCCGGCAGGGGGGTTGCCGCCGCTGCCGGGGCTCGGGGGTCCGGAGGGTGCGCCGTCAGGGGCCGTCTTCTTGGCGTCGGTGTCGCTCATGCAGAGGTCGCTCCGGCACAGGGTGCCGGGTCATCCTCCAGGGATGAAGCCTGTTAAGGTTTTCCGCGCCGGCGAGGTCGGTCGAGGCGCGCACCTAGGCTGTCGGGGCGTCGCGCTCCGCCCGGAACGGGCCGCTCGTGGTGATCCCGAGGAGCGTCCGGACGTGGCCTTCGATCTCGTCGCGCACGCGGCGGAACGTGTCGAGGTCTTTTCCGACGGGGTCTTCGAGGCCCCAATCCTCGATCTTGGTGAAAAGCCGCGCGGGACATGCCTCTTCTGCGCTGCAGCCCATGGTGAGGATTCGGTCGGCCTCTTCGGCGAAGCCGAGGTCCATGGGTCCGCTCGTCTGGTCGATGATGTCGATGCCGCGTTCGGCCATGACGCGGATGGCATCGGGGTCGACGCGACCGCTCGGGACGGTGCCGCCGCTTCGCACCTCGATGTCCAGGTCATGCACCTCGGTGTAGTGGCGGGCGAAGCCTTCGGCCATCTGGCTGCGACAGGAGTTGCCGATGCAGAGGAAGAGATAGCGGCGTGTCATGCCGGCACCTCCGCGGGGTCGCCACCGCTCGGCACCGTCACCTCATCGTCCAACGGGAGCGGCCGCCTGAGGGTGCGGTGGAGGAAGACGGCGCCGAGGGCGCCGAGGGTCGGTCCGAGGAAGAAGCGCCAGAGTCCACCGAGGTCGCCGTCTACCATGGCGGGTGCGAGGCTGCGGGCGGGATTCATGCTGCCACCGGTGAGGGGGCCGCCGACGAGCGCCCCGAGGAACACCGCCGCGCCGATGGCCACTCCGGCCGGAAGGGCACCGACGCGGGGATCGGTCGCGACGACGAGGATCGTGGTCATGAGGACGAACGTCAGGAGCGCTTCGATGGCGAGACCAGCCAAGAGAGGCAGGCCGGGGACGAAGCGGGTCATCGTCGGGTCAAGTGGCGTGCCGAGGGTGTGTAGCAGCGCCCAGGCGGCGACGATCCCTCCAAGCGCCTGCGCGGCGAGGTAGGTGGGGACGGCGCGCCAGGGGAAGTGGCCGCCGCTTGCGAAGGCGAGGGTCACCGCGGGGTTGAAGTGGGCCTGGGAGACAGGGGCGAAGGCCAGGACCCCAAGGCCGACAGCGAGTCCGAAGGCGAGCGGGACACCGAGGGGGCCGAGGGGGGAGGTGGCGTCGGTAAGGATGGCGCCGCAGCCGACCGCAACAAGGAGGAACGTGCCGAGCGCTTCGGCGAGGAGTGGTCGCCACATCCGGAACGCGCTCAGGACCCTGGCGGATAACCTTTGTGCCAGGGTCCACCGGTCTCACCCGGACAGCCCCATCGGCGCCCGATCAGCGGTAGGCCACCGACGTGTCGCCGGAAGCCGACAAGATGGCCGTCACTCTGACGGCGGTGCTTCTTCTCACTCTGGTGGGAACGCCATCGCGGGTTCTTCCTGTCGCTGGCGCAGCGTCGGGGCGGCTATTTCTCGGAGACGATTTTCCGCCGAGGGAATGGTGATGAGGTCCACCCAGCGGAAAGCGTGTTCATGCCCGTTTTTGACGGCAAGGCAAAAATAGCGATACGCCCTGTGGCGCCACGACCCGGCGATCGACCGGGTGGTGTTCCCGATGGACGAAAAGTGGACGAGACTTTGCAGGAAGGGATGCGTGCTCGCGATGATCGTGCTGTTGATGGCGTCGCCGGTGGCCTTCGCGCACACGGTGACGAAGACGTACCATGGGCCGAGCGGCGCCGCACCCGGTACGCCAGCTTTCGCGGCCGCCGTCTGCTCCACGGCCTGGGAGGATTGGAGCGGGACGACTGGCGCCGAACCCGTGGACGGCGCGCTTTCGTTCGGAATGACGACCGGGTGCCGGACCGTGGACCCGAGCGGCGAGGGCATCCGTCTCGGGTCGCCCTCGAATGACGGTACGGGTCATGCCCATAGCCAATGGATGGTGTATGCCGACGACACGCTCCCCACGCAACCGTACATCCTGGTGTGCATCATCACCGAATACCAGGACGGCCGCGACGACTCTGACAACTGGTGCGGCGACGGACCGGAAGGCAGCAGGGACGACAACGACGACATCGAGGACCCGCGCGCCGCGGGCTGCGGTGCTCTCTCGATCACCTCGCCGGTGCCGGTGACGGCGGACGAGATCACCGTCTTCGTCTACATGACCCATCTCGATCAGTCGACCGGCGCGGTGTGTGCGGGTACGACCGGTGAAGTGACGATGGTGGGCTCTGATTGAACACCCGAGACAGATCCGCCGTGGTCGTCCTTGTCTGGACGCTCGTCGCAATACCCGCCGTTCAGGGCCATTCGACGGCCTTCGAGTACGACCTGCCGAGCGGCGTGATGAAGGGGACGGGCGCCGTCTCGACGCGTCCATGCGCGCCCGAGTGGCACGAGTGGGGCGGGACGACGGGCATCGATGCTGTCGACGACACGCTCACCACCGGCGCGACGACCGGTTGTCGCGCCGTCGATCCCGAGGAGGACGGCGTGGTCCGCGTCGGTGTCTATCATGCGGTCGCCGAGGCGGACGGCCATGAGCATCGGACCTGGACGATCACCGCCACCGATACCCTGGGCGAGAGGCCGTTCATGGTGGCTTGCGACACGTTTTACGGACCGTGCTCGTCCCCGATCGACGTTGTGCGGCCGCATGCGGAGGGCTGCGGGTCGGTCTCGTTGACGTTCCCGGAGCCGGTCCCGCCGTCGGCCATCCAGGTCTGGGTCTACGCGTTCCATCACGAGATGGATTCGGGCGCGGTCTGCCTGGCGTCGAAGGGCGAGATCACGTTCCTGGGCAGTGACTAGAACGGCACGGGGGCAAGGCCGTACCAGGCGAGGATGGCCCAGATGTCGATGAGTCCGATGATGAACCCGACCACCCGGAGGATCTTCCCGACCAGGTAGAACACCTTGCCTACGATGGGGATCCACAAGAGGACGTTGGCCGACAGCGCGACGGCGGACGCGATGAGGGCGACGAGGACGAAGGTCTCGGCCGAGGCCATGGTGGGGTCGAGTCGGACGGCGAAGGATAAGCCTGCCGCTCGGGCCGTCCACGACCGCAGAAGACCTCGTTCGCCCCGTACAACAACCGCTTTTCGAGACAAGGTGCGTTTGTTCGCCATAATGGCTGTTTGTTCGTCTCCACCTCTGTTGGAGCGGAAGGGCTCGCCTTTCCGCACCGGTCCCGCTTCTGAGACAACCTATTTATGACCAGATTCCTCTCGCAGCCACGGGTCAGAATGAGCGCACGCTTCGTACGCAGGGTCCATACGACGTCCCGGGCGCGTGCGCTCGCGCGGGTCGTCTTCCTGTGCGTCCTGCTGTCTGCCGTGTCGCTGTCCGGCTGTATCGGACCGGAGTGGATGAAGACCCGTCCGCTCGGACCCGAGGCTGAGGTGCAGGGTGTCGTGCGCTACTTCGTCGCCACCAAGCCCGGGGGCTTGCCGGAGGATTTCATCCACTACAACATCACCTTGGGACCTGTCAAGCAGGTGCGTGACCAGCTCGGGACGCAGATGGTGGAGATCGACCAAGGTGGGAAGACGATCGACCTGCAATACCTCGAACGCGAGAAGAAGGCGGTCCAGGTGGCCGAGTACCGGAGCGCGAAAGAGGAGCGCTGGGAGGGCTTCGAACTGAGCACGACGACGGCCGAGCTTGTGCGCCGCCGTGTCGTCGGCAACGTCGACGGTGAGCCGGTCTACACCGCCGAGAGGATCGAGGTGGACGTGCCGAAGAAGCCGTTCGAGGCGACCCAACATGGAATGGTCCTCGCGCGCCATGCCATCGCGCACGGCATGGTGGTCGACCTCTATGTCGAGCTGGACATCCGCAAGTCGCTCATCGTCAAGGGGCGGGACGTCTTCGAGCATCGGACGTTCTATTATGGCGTGTCGATCTACATCAACGATGCCAAGGTGGGACAGCAGACCTTCTCGCACGAGAACAACCCGGCCAACAGGCGTGTCCATGGCGACCGGCCGCAGGTCCTTCCGGACGTGTTGGCGCGTCCGACGCCTTATCTCGAGGTCATCGACCCGTGGGGTGAAGAGGTCTATCGACCGAACTTCTTGCACCTGCACAAGTCGGCCTTGGCGCTCGGTACGCCCTATCTCTTCGACGGGCGCGAGAGCCACGGCAACATGTACGACCAGAAGGGCACCCAGGTGCCGGTCGTCGAATGGACGTGGGACTTCGAGGAAGGGGTGAAAAGCCGCAAGGACGCGACATGGAAACGGTTCGACACCGGTGGTGTGTTCGATGTGGGCTTGATGGTGCGCGACGGGCTCGATTCCTATGCCACGACCTGGGTGACGATGTTCGTCCCGTATCCTGCCGCCGAGGCGGTCGACGTGCGGAAGGAGGCCCGCACCGGTTCTCTTTTCATGAGCACGGCCGGGTCGGCGCTGCCCCTCGATCCCGACCGCGAGTCGCTCGACCTGTTCTTCCCCGAGGACCTGACCGACGGCGTCTGGAACCTGGGAGGCTATCGCATCGTGGTCGAGTTCGATGACCCGCTCGGGCTCGAGGAGGACGACGACCTCACCCTCCTGCGTCTCGATGCAGCGTCGGGATACCTCAAGAAGAGCATCGAGGGCACGAGCCCGCTCGTCATCGAGACAGCCGGCATCCCGGTATGGAAGGGACCGCTCGAGGATTGGGTCGACGACGAGCTGGTGCTCGACCTGACGCTCCTCCAGGGACCGGCCGTCGATTACACGGTGCGCGTCGAGGCGCTCTACTTCGGCAACCTGTCCCGTGGCATCGACAGCCACGGCGCGCACGTCCATGGCGCTTGGCACATCCTGCAGCCGTACTGGGACCACCTGACGCCGGAGGGGCGGCCGATCAAGCCGTACCCGGAAGGCTTCGACCCGGACGACCCGAAAGGCAAGGAGAAATGAGGGAGAGGGGGAAGAGGACGCGACGAGGACGCACTACTTGGTGATGGCGAACTCGAGCTGCATGTAGCCGCTCCGCGGTTGCAGCGAGATGCAGTTCGTCGGGCACACCGGGACGCAGGCGTTGCAGGCGTTGCAGATGTCGGGGTCGATGACGGAGTGGTCCTCGACCGCGATGGCGTCCGAGGGGCATTCCTCTTCGCAGGCGTGGCATGCGATGCAATCCGGCACGTGCACGTAGGCGACCTCGGCGGAGGTCGGTGCCGCCGCCACGGGGGCGGCCGTCTCGGTCTCGACACCGGGCTCGACCGGTGCGGGGGCGACGGTCTCGATCTCGGGCGCCGCCGTGCTGCGCAGGCTCGCCATGACGAGGCCCGCGAAGTCGGTCACGCCGACCACCATGGCGGGGGCGTCAGAGCCGGTGCTCTTCTTCTGGCTGTCTGCCTGGACGGTCTCTTGTTCGCTCACGGAGTCGTCCTCCTCGGCCACCTCTTCGGTGGCTCGCGGGGCCTCGGTTCCCGTCTCTCCTTCTTGAACCTTGTCGTCGAAGGCGCCGAGGGAGGGGCGGCCTTCGTGGTCTTCCTCGCTGGCGAGCCGTTCGCTCGTGCGCTGCAGGAGCAGTTCGCTGGCGGGACAGGGGCTCATGATCCATTCCGCCTCGACGCCACGGGCCTCGGCGACGCGCTGGCGGGCGACGGTGTCGGGGATCTCGGGATAGGCCTCGGGGACGCCGCCGGAAAGGCCAAGGTCGTAGGAGCGTTCGCCGTGGTGGGGCATCTCGACGAGGGTGATCCCGGGGATCCATTCGAGGGTCTTGCGCACGGTGGCGGGGTCGATGCCGTTCGCGCTCAGGACAGGAGCATCGTGGATGGTCACTTTGGCGTTGACCGCGCCGCCTTTTTCGAGCTTGCCGTCGTCGATGAGCTTGGCGGTGTATTCCACGAGATGGTAGACCTTGACCTTCCAGTCGAGGCCGAGTTCCTGGGCGAAGCCGGGATAGTCGTTCTTGAGGACGTGGTAGGCGTAGACGTCGGGGACCACCACTTCCTTGGCGCCGGTCTTCTTGATGGCCTCGATGTTGTGCTTGGCGAGCGCGATGGCGTCGTCGCGGCGGCCCATGTGCAGGGCGACCGCGCCCGAGCTGCGTTCTTCCTTGCCGAGGTAGGCGGGCTGGATGCCGGCCCGCTTGAGGATCTCGACGGCGTTGGCGGCGCTCGCGGGGCGGCGGAACGACACCAGGTCGTCGAGGAAGAGGAGGACGTCGCCTTTTGCCGGGAGGTCGTAGGCTTCGGCCCATTCGGCGCGCTGCTCGTTCGGTTCGCCGTACTGGTTGCCGGTCTTCTCGAGCTCGGCGAGGATGCGCCGTTGCGCAGGAAGCGGCCGGAAGCCCTGGCCGTGGAGGTGTTGTTTGAGGTCGAGGAAGATCTGCGAGTAGGGGATGCCCATCTCGCTCGCAAGGTCGGCGCCGGTGGCGAGGCCTTCGCCGTTCAGCATGGCCCACATGTGGGGGGTGAACGGTCTGCCGTGGACGGCGTAGTCCTTGGCCCAGAGCACCCAGCCGGCGGGGCTCGAGGAGAGCGCCTTGAACGCGCGTGCCGACGCGGTGGACCAGCGGATGTTCTTGTCGACGTCGGCGGCGACGAGGTCCCAGCCCCATTTGGCGCCGAAATCGCCACCGGTCGCCTTGCCGAGGGCCACGGCGAGGGCGCGTTTTGCGGCATTGCGCGATTCTTCCGGGCGTTGGTAGCGCACGAAGGAACTGCCGTGGACCATCTTCAGCATCGGATTGCCGGGGGCGATGAGTTGCGCCACGGAGGGCCCGGGGGCCCAGCTGGGTTGGAAGCGGACGGAGGCTCCGAACACCTTGCCCGGGTTCATGATGCCGTGTTCGTCGACGGCGTTCTTGAACTCCTTGACGAGCGCGATGCGGTCCTCGCTGAAGATGCGGCCCGCTTCGGTGGAGAGGTAGACGCCGGTGCCGAGCGAGCGGCCGCCGACCGATTTCGCGGCATCGAGCACGGCGACGGCGGCGCCGAACGCGGCGGGATGCTCCTTGCGGCGCTCGTCGTCGAGGGCGTAGCAGAACCAGATGGTCTCCCTGCCGCAGACGATGCCTTCCATCGACAACGGGTCCGCCTTGACCGCTTTCTTGATGCGCGCGGCCGATTCACCGATGCGCTCGGTGGGGACGACGGCCTCGCCGGGGATCATGCTCGGGCCGAGGCGTTTGCCGCGGAAGAGCGCGAAACGCAGGTCCCATTCGCCCTGCGCCTTCTTGTCGTCGAGGAGGTTGCCGCCGCTGTCCTTGACGATGGCTTCGACCTCCTTGCGGCCGCCGCTTGCGTCGAACTGGTCCTTCTCGATGGCCATGACGACGCTGAACTGGCCTTTCGGGATGGTCTTCTGTCCGGTCGTCTCCTGGCGCAGGGCGTTGAACTCGGGGTTGTGGACGAGGAGGGTCCAGAGGGGGAGCGCGCGGCGCAGGCGGACGACGCCCTCCTGCAGCTTGACGACGTCGGGATAGGTGGCAAGGAGCGGCACGAGCGGGGTGTCGTCGCGCACCTTGAGGGTGACGTCGGTGATGATGCCGGTGATGCCCTCCATGTCGAGGACGACGTCGAGTTCGGCGCCGCTGAAGCTGCGCACCTCGCCGCTCGGAAGGACGAGGGTGACGGCCTCGACGACGTCAGCGGTCCAGCCGTAGCGGTTGGAGCCGAGACCGGCGCCGCCTTGGGCGACCCAGCCGCCGATCGTGGCGACGGGGGCGGAGGTGGGCATGATGCGGAGCGCCTTGCCGTGCGCCTTGAGGCGGACCTCGGCGTCGAGGAATGTCATGCCGGCGCCGATGCGGGCGGCGTTGCCGTCGCCGGAGAGCTGGAGCGTCTCGGACATCTCGGACATGTCGATGACGATGCCGCCGCGCACCGGCATGGCACCGCCGTAGCCGGCCGTTCCGCCGCCGCGGGGAACAAGCGGGACACCACGGTCGTTGGCGAACCGTACGAGGTCGACCACTTCGTCCGGATTCTTCGGGAAGACGACGGCCTGTGGGGTGGTCTTCAGCATCATCTTGATGGGCGCGGGCGGGTTGGAGATGTCCTGGCTGTAGAGGCGCGCTTCCGCTGCGTCGAAGCGGACCCGGTGCCCGAACATCTCTTTCAGTTTCACCTTGTCATCATGGTATAGCCGCATGACGGACCCTCGAGCGCCGGCCCAACGGAAGAGTATAAAAGTCTCTTCTGGGGGGCGGGGCGTCCAAACGGGGGTCCCGTTAAAAAGTTGGCGAGGTGGATAAGGTAGGGGTGGAGGCGGTGTGCGGAGCGGGGTGGACGGGAAGGCGCGGAATGGGCGCCGGGCGGCCTCAATGGCTCCACACGGCGTGGCCGCGGAGTACACCCTGGGCACGCAGTTCTTCTGCCTCGGCCTGGAACCAGGCGATCTCTTCGGGAGTGAGCTTCTGTCCGGTGGTGAAGGGCATGTGGCCGGTCGCGCGTTGGTAGGCGGTGGAGGCGGCCGGAGGCGCGGCCGAGGCCTCGTCTTCGGCCGCTCCAGAGGGGATTGTGTCGGCGGGGGCCCCGGCCTCATCGGGGACGGGTAGGTCCACGAGGGCGGTGTCCAGCGTCCCGGGGGCGAGGGCTCCGGCGGCGGCGGTCGGAAGGAGCAACGCGGCGAGGGCGAATGTGATGCCGGGGACGCGGGCGGCGACGAGCCAGTTGCGGGCGGTGTCGGAGCGCGAGGTCTTGTGGGGTGCGGAGGTAGGAGCCTTCATGGGGGTCACCGTCGGGGTCGCCGACACCCCAAAGACCGGGATGTGCGGGATTAAGCACTTCGAAAGCGGGTCTTGTTCGGCGCCTCTTCGTTGTAGATGCCCGCCACGGCGGGGCCTCTCGGTTGAAATGTCGAGAAGGGGGTCAAAAAACTGATATAGTCGAGCTTTTTCGGGAACCCTAACTTAGGTGGTCCTCAATGTCTAGCGCAATCCGTAACGCCATCCTTCTCCTCTCCGTCCTCGGTCTCACCGGGCTTCTCTCCGGCGGCCCTGCGACCGCGACCGTCAATGAGAGTCACCCCTATGACATGCCGTCGAGCTTCGTCATCCGGGGCATCTTCGGCTTCGGCGTCCTGGTCTGCGACCAAGAGTCCCTCGAGGCGCTCCACGGGACGGTGCGGAACGGCCCCTGCATCGACTACGAAGGCTACGAAGGGACCGATTTCCTCATGTCGGCGACAGATGTTCTGCCCGTCGATCCTTCCATCACGATCACGGTCGACGTCGACGGCGACGGCTGCGTCTCCGGTTCGTGCGGCGACCGCGACTACCGCGTCAACGGCTGTGGTGCCGCTGGCGGTACCTTGCCCTTTGTCGACGACGGGGCAAAGCCGATCATGAAGGTCTACGTGCGTGCCTTCGACGTCGATCCCGCGACCGGCGCTGTCTGCAGCGGCACGAACGGCGTCATCACCATCGAGTACGGCGTCTGAGCCGAGACCCGATCCTGGTCTTCCCCCCTCTTCCCGTCCTTCTTTTCACGCCCGGATCCGTGAGGGCGCGCTGGTTCTATCCATCACGGGAGGCGGCCAGGCGGCCCGGCGATGAGGTCTCCGCCGTCTCTTCCTCGACCGCGTATCCGGCCGTATCGTCGCTCTCCTCGGGGAAATGGTAGAGGAGGACCGTGCCGAGGGCGAGGTTCAGGGCGCCGAGGATGGCGAACAGCCAGCCGAGGCCGGGCGCCGTCTCGAGTTCGTTGCCCGCGATGTCCTGGGTGCCCCAGAACTTGGGCTCGGGGCGCGGGACGCCGCCGCTTTGTGCCGCGTAGGCGTCGAAGACCCGTTCGACCTCCTGGACGCCCGCTTCGCCGACCGTGAAGGTGAACCAGAACAGGCCCACCAGGAGCGCGGCGAGCGATGCGAAGCCGGTGCCGAGGACCAGGCGGGTGTTGTGCAACTTGCCGTGGTAGAGGCCGAGCAGCATGCCGACATAGATGACGAGGCCGATGAGCCCCAACGTCACGAACATCTCGGTGCGGTCCATCACCGTGCCGAGAGCGCTGCCGTCGGTGTAGGGCCGTTCGCCGCACACGACCAGGGGACAAGCGGCTTCCTCGCCGTTGCGGTAGAGTTGCAGGTCCCGTCCGTCGAAGCTGAACTCGCCGCGCGCCTCCTGCGTGTTGTCCGGGTAGAACGAGGCGGTCCACCAGCTCGATTGGACGGCCGCGAAGATCAGGACGAGCGAGACGCCGAGGACGATCCCGATGGCCTGCCACAGGCGTTTCTCGTCGAGCTTGAAAAAGGGTAGGGACACCACGGGACGGACGGAGATGGGAGGCGGTCGTTCTTAAAAGTTGAGGGGGACACGTCGAAGGCCCCTGCCTCATGGGGCGCCGGGGCGGCGGCCGAGGAAAAGCACCAGGCCGAGCACGCCGGCCGCAAGGGCAAGGGGGAGCGAAGCGGAGGATGATTCTTCGGCCCCCACCGGGGTGAAGCGGGTCTGGGCGATGCGGTGCACGTCCTGGTCGTGGTTGACGAACTCGACATAGGCGTCAGGGGCGACCTCCAGTTCGAGGAAGAGCATCGCGGTGTCGTTGTGCACCAGGCGTGTGTCCCGGAGGTCGACGAAGACACCGTCGGAGGGTGCGCCTTCGCGGATGAGGAAACGCCCGCTCATCTCGTCGGGATGGTAGGTGCAGGCGTATTCGAGCGTCCCCGCCTCCTCGAACCAGTACTTGTAGGAGAATCCGCGCTCGAGGTCGCGCGAATCGAGGGAATGGTCGTCATCTCCACTGTGGGCGAGCGCCGCCGGGACGGTGGCGAGGGCGACAAGGAGCAGGATGGCGAGGCATCGCTCGAGGCGCATGAAGAGAGCCCGGCTTCCAGGATATATCAACGTGTCGCTGACCCCTGGGCCGCGAGACGGACCGGAGGATGCCAAGAAAACAGGTGGGCGCAGAAGGAAGGGGGGAGGAGAAGGAAGGACAGAGGCAACTCAGAAGCGGCGGCGCAGCGCGATGAGCGCGAGGCCGATGACGAGGACGAGCCCGAGACCCGGTGCAGGTCCTTCGGCCGTACCGTCGCCCTCGAAGTCGCGCTCGGTCTCGGTGACCGTGTGGGCGACGGTGTCGTTGTTGACCCAGGTCACGGTCGTGCCGGGGGTGATGCGCACGGTGAGGTCCTGCTCGGCGCGGCCGTCGTGCACGAAGTACCAGGCGACATCGCCGTCGGACTGGGTGGTCATGCCGATCTCGACGCTGCCGTCGTTCTCGGCGCCTTCCTCGATGACGATCTCGCCGGTCATCGTCGAGGCGTGGTACTTGCAGACGTAGGTCCACGTGCCTTCCTGGTCGAAGGTGTGCTCGAAGGTGGCCTCGGGCTCCATGTTCTTGGAGTCGATCGGGTCCTGGGCAAGGGCCGTCGGGGCCACGAGGAGGACCGCGAAGCAGACGAAGGCGGTGATGTAGGAGATGCGCATGGGAGATTTCCCTCATTCGGGCGAAAAAGATGGCCTATAAGACGATTATGGATGGAGGCGGTGACGCGACAAGAACGGCCGACCCGCTCCATGGACAGGTGACCGTCTCCGGCTCAGCCGGTACGGGCACGCCGGGCGACCGAACGCACCGCCTCGGCATCATAACTCAACGCGAAGAGCTCCTGTCCCTGGTGCACGGCCACCGGCACGTGGTCGCCGTAGCGCTTCTCGAGCGCCGGGTCCTCGTCGACGTCATGGTCCACGATGGTGACCGGGGCGTCTCCGAGGTCGTTTTCGAGCCGGATGCGCGCCTCGTCGCAGATGGAGCAGCGCTTGCGCGTGTAGAAATGGACCACCTGCGGGATCCATGACTCCTGCCCGCCGGCCACACCGGGGCTCTTCTTCATCGAGTAGAGGGGCGCCGGGGCGCCCTCGATGCGCAGCGCCGCCGTCCACAAGCCCAGGAAGAGTCCGATGACGAGGAGCGGGATGCCCGTCCAGAACTCGGCGTGCGAGGTGTCCCAGAGCCCCCACGCGAACAGCACCGTCCCGAGGATGCTCGAGACCAGGTTGATGCGCTTGTAGGTCTGCGGGCGGACGTCCCGCCAACTCGGCTCGTGATAGGTCGACAGTGTCCGCTCCATCGCCTCGTCGCGGTCGCCAGAGCGGGTCTCGGCCCGGGGCACGGGGCGGGCTAGCCGGGGATGGTGCAAAAAGGCAGCGCCCCGAGCTGTGGCGGATCACCGGGGGAGGGGCCGTCGGCCCCTCCCCCGGACCCCCACCCCGAGTTCACCGGATCTTGTAGTAGCTCGCCGAGAGCTTGTTTTCGTATCCGGTCTGCCCGGTCGTGATGTTCTGCCGCCACTTCAGGAAGTAGTAGGTGACGAACGCCCCGAGGATGGGGACGACGAGGGACAGGATGGACAACAGGTCGGTCTGGAGGATGTAGAAGATCTCGTTCAGACCCGCTTGGACATAGTAGTCCTGTGCCAATATGCCCCATTGTTGGTAGAACACGTTGTTGACCGAATAGATCGACAATGTGATGCCGAGGAGCATCCCGAAGACGCCGTAGCCGGCCATGGCGGGCGCTTCGACCGGACGACGGGCGGCACCGCGCGCGATGAAGGGCACGATCACCATGAAGCCGACGACGACGCCGTTGAGGAGCACACCGAGGAGCTTCCCTTCCATGATGACGGTGCCGAAGATGGTGACGTCGACGGCGATCTTCAGGAGACCGTAGGACCATAGCAGGTACCAGTCGGGCAGGATGATGAGCGGTTGGCCGGACGGGTTGGCCGGTGTCTCCAGATAGTATGGGATGAACGCCGAGATGTAGCCCAGGGCGGCGAGGAAGACCAGCACGAGGATGGAGTCGCGCATGAACTGGTGCGGCCAGTAGGGGAAGCCCTCGACGGCACGGAAGCGCTTCTTGGCGCGCGCTTCCTCCTCGAGGCGGTCCACCTCGTCCATGTACGCCTGGATGAGTTCTTTCGTGGTCGCCATAGATTCCACCTAGTGGGGCTCGGTCACTCCCTGGATCCACACGATCATGATGTGCATCACCATCACGCCGAACGTGATGACCGGCAGGACGAAGACGTGCAGGACATGCATGCGGGTCAGCGTCTCCTGGCCGAGCGCGCTGCCGCCGAAGACGAGCGCCGCGGCCCATTCCCCGACAAGGGGTGTGGCCAAGGCCATCTCGAGACCGATGCGGCCCGCCCAGAAGGAGAGTTGCGACCACGGCAGGAGATAGCCGGTGTAGCCGAGGCCGAGGGTGAGCACAAGGAGCAGGATGCCGACGAAGTAGTTGACCTCGCGCGGTTTCTTGTAGCTCTGCGTCATGTAGATGCGCACGGTATGCAGCACCACGGCGGCCACCATGATCATGGCCGACCAGAAGTGCAGTTGACGCAACATGAACCCGAACGGGATCTCTTGTGTGATCGTCACCGCGACCGAATACCATGCCTCGGTCGAGAGTTCGCCGTACGGCGGCAGGGTCCGCACGGCGATGGAGGGGACGTAGTAGAGCGCAAGGAGGATGCCGGAGATGGTCGCCGTCACGAAGGACAGGAGCGCCAGTGAGCCGAGCGTGTAGAGGGGATACCAGTACCAGATGACGCGCAGGTTGTAGCGCTCCGTGTGGCTCACCGGCATCTGCATGTTGATGCGCAGCATGAACTCCTGGTAGTGGCGGCGGAACTGGCGGAAGAGGAACCGGTCCTCGAGCCAGGCCCACAGTCGGAGGTTCATCTTCTGCATGCCCGTGGCCTGACCCTTGCCGGTGCGGGCGGTGTCGTAGGCGCGTGCGCCGGGCCGGGGACCTCCCTGTTTCGCCATCCCTAGTGGCCTCCACCGCCGCCGCCGGCCTTCTCCGCCTCGGTCCCGAGGACGAGGGTGAAGTCGTAGTCCACGATCTCGTACGGGTCGTACCGGGAGTTGTGGCACGTGCAGAAGATCTTGTCCCAGGCGTCATACTTCTCGGCCGTCGTGTCCTCGTGGTAGCCGGGGACGCAACAGAAATGCGTGCAGAACGAGTTGAACGCGACGAGGACCCCGTCCCCGAGGCGCTCGTCCATGATGGCGAACTCCTCGAGCTCCGGTTTGGCCTTGACGCGCTCGCGGTCGAGGAGCAGGATGATGCCGGTCACCATGTCGTTGCCGCGTTGGCCCTCGGAGCGCCAGCGGAACGGGGCACCGGTGTCGACGTCACGGCCGATGAAGTCGCGCATCTTGAGGGGCTGGTCGCGCTTGTCGAGGTACCACCATTGGTCGATGACGTCCTGCGTGGCGCCGTGCAGCTTGTCCTCGGTGATGTTGACGTAGAGCTTGTTGTCGTCCGTGAACCCCTCGTTGGCGAGGCCGGGCGCCTGCTCATGGGCGCAGAACCGGTACCAGTCGAGGTGTTCGGGCACGCCGATGATCGTCTCGCCGTCCTCGTCCAGTGCCAGGGGGATGTAGGGCAGGCCGCGGGGGGCAGGACTGCCGGTGAGGACCTTGGCGCCGAAATATTCGATGAACCGGGTCGTGGTCTCCTTGACGACCGCGACCTGCTTGAACAGCCCGAAGCCCGCGGCACCGACGGCGCCGATGGTGGCAGCGCCGAGGCAGCCCTTGACGAAACTGCGGCGGTCGATGCCCTCTTCTTCGGGCGGCTCTTCGACGAGGTCCTTGGGGTCGACCATGTGACCATCCTTATTCGATATCGTACTTCTCGAGGAAATCCTCGTACTTCGGGTGCCGCTTCTTGACCACCAGGATGTCCTCGGTGAAGAAGCGGCGGTAGAGCGAGATGATGAGCGCGACGCCCAGGAAGGCGTTGGAGAGCCAGAGCATGAGGTCCTCTTGGCTCACAGGGTTGTCGGAGTACCCGTGCACGGGGTCGTTCCAGCCGAGGGCGAGGCCTGTCACGAAGAGGACCGAGTTCACGAGGACGACGATCATGAGGACGAAAATGATGCCGGCCGCCCACTTCGGCTGTGAGGCGGGTTCCCAGCGGACGATGTCGCCCATTTCCTTGGCCATTCAAGCATCCCTCGCTATTTCTTCTTCTCTTTGCGCTGACGGTGGTCCGTCGCGTGCGCGGTCTCGGAGTAGCGGAAGACGAAGTAGTAGATGAAGAGCACGACGATGAGGAAGACGAAGCTCGCGATGCCGACCCAGTAGGCGAGCCAGTTGACGCCGAGGCTCTCGATGTGGACCGGCTCCGCGGCGGCGCCGACCGGAGCGCCCGATTCGCCTTCGGAGAAGATGACGAGGCGGGCCCATTCGTCGGCGTCGGTCGCCGCTCCGTCGCCGTTCACGGCGTTCACGGTGAGCCGGAAGCGGACGGGTTCGTCCGGGCTGTCGGGCGCGGTCCAGAGGACGGTCCAGTTACGCTGCTTGTTGCCGGCGGCGGTGTGGGTCGCTTCACCGATGTCGGTGATCTGGACCGTGTTGTCGCCCTCTACGATCTCGAGGGTCCCGGCGGAGACGGCCAGGTTGAACCCGCCGACAGCTCCGCCCTCGGAAGCCTCGGGGCCGCCTTCGATGCTGATGTTGAGGGTGTGGGTCTGCGCCTCGTAGGCGCCGCCGATCTCGGCGGGCTTGGAGTAGTTGCCCGGGACACCGGTCATGATCGCACGGACGCCCGGCGAAGGCAGTTCGCTGTGGCAGGTGGCACCTGCGCCGAGGTCGACCTCCTGTTGGGCGGCGATGGCGGTGTCCATTCCGGTGGACATCGATCCACCGATCCCGGCGATACCGAGGGACAAGGCGCAGAGGGCGATGACGGACGCCAGGAACTTGGTCGTGACCTTCAGCGGATTCACCCCACAAGCGATGGCTTGGGCAGTGGGCGCCAAAACCGTCCCTTATAAAAGCGTTCGGTTGCGCATCCAGGTATGGGAAGGCACGGCGAAGCGTCCCGTGGAAGGGTCCGTTCCGTCATCGGCTACGCGTCACGGACCTCCGGCCCCGCTCAGGCCCGACCCCGCCGCACCGGTGTCGCGTCCTCGACCGCGACGTCCGTCTCTTCCCCTCCTGCGCGCCGTCGCCACTCGGCGGCCCGCCGCGGGTCGCCGGCGCGCTCATAGACCACCGCCCGGAGCTCGGCGAGACGGCGCCGCGTCCCGTCCGCGATGCCGGTCGCACCGTCCAGGTCGCGGAGGACGCTGGCGAGCTCCTCCGTCTTGCCCGCCTCCAGATAGCGATCTGCGCGGGATAGAAGCACGTCCGCGGCCTGCTCCGCCTCGCCTGCGGCAAGGAGGTGTTGGGCGACCATCCAGCCCGACCACGGCATCCCGGCGTCCTCGACGGCACGGCTCGCCGCCAGGTGGGCGTCGCGTCGCGCCTCGGGGCGCATCCGCTGGTAGACGAACTCGCGCACGAAATCGACGAGTTCGATGAAGCGTCCGCCCACGGAGCGCAGCAAAAGACGGCGCCGGAGCGCGTCGATGACGTCATGGTCCACCTCGGTGTCGACGAAGAGCACCTCAGGTGGGATGGGGGCGCGGTGGACGCTTGCCGCCTCGAGCGCCCGGCGCTCGGACTGTGACAGGCTGGACAGGATCTCCTCGGTGAGGAACCGGTGGACGCCTTCGCTGTGGACGAACCGCCCTTCGACGTCCTCCTCGGGGCCGCTCTCCTCGGTGGTGCCGAAGAGTTTGAGGAGAAGCGGGTGGCCTTCGGTCATGCGGCACACCTCGGCGGCGCGCTCCTTGTCGAGCCGGCTCGGGACGAGCCGCCGGGCGTCCTCCTCCGGGAGCCCCTCGACGACGATCTCGGCGACACGGCCCTCGACCCGGTCGGTCTGGGAGAAGAAGGGGATGGCGGCGCGGGTCACGACGACGAACGTGATGCCGGTGAAGCGGTCGAGATGCGGCAGAAAGGAGCGGATGAGTCCGAGGAAACTGCGCGGCGCCTTGTCGAAGTCGTCGAGCACCACGACCGCCTCGACCCCCTCCAGGTCCTTCTGGACGATCTCGTACGCGGTCGCGACATCATGCTCCAGTTGCCCTTCCATGTACGCCTTGAGGCCGTTGCGGTCGAGCCGCGACAGGAACTCGGCCATGACGAAGCCGAGGTTGCGGAGTGTCTCCCATTCATGCAATCGATACCAGAAGGTCGGTACGCGGCGCACCTTCTCGAGCGCCTTGGCGACCAGCGTGGTCTTGCCGATGCCGGCGATGCCGGTCACGACGACGAGACGCACCTGAGGGTCCTTGAGGGCGGTCGTCAGCCGCTTCAGCTCTTTCTTGCGGCCGACGAAGTCGGACACCTGCGGGACCTTGTTGTAGAGGCTCGCCGAGAGCGGCGACGGGCTCGGCGTGATGCGCCCAGAGGAGAGATCGAGGAGCGGGACGGGTGCGGCGGCGAGCGCCGAGGCGAGCACTTGGGCGGTCGATACGTTGCTGCCATGCAGGTCGCGCAGCGTCGTGCGCCGCACCGTCCCCGTGTCGTCCACCACGACCACCTCGGCATCGAGCAGACGGTCCTTGATCTCGTGCGCGCGGCGGTAGCCTTCCTCGGTCGGACGGTACGCCTTTCGGCGGCGGTCGCTGCCGGCCACCTGGAGCTTGTGTTCGACGACGAGGTCCTTCTTGCGCAGGTTCTGGACCGAACGCGGGACATGCGTCGCGTTGATGCCGGCCGCCTCGGCGATGCCGTCCTGCGTCGCCTCGAGGGGCGCCTCGCGGTCGTCCGGGTCGAAGATGAACTGGGAAAGATGCAGCAGGACCTTCTCGTCCACCGTGAGCTGGGTGAGCGCGGATCCCATTCGGCCTCACTCGGTCGACCGGGTGCCCACTGGACGGTCCGTGGGGCCGGACGATGCGCTGGAGGGGGCGGGGTCTTTTATCTGTAGGGGTGGAGGGAGCGCGTTCACAGGCATGTGAGCTTTTCCACGTCAAAACCCGGGGGGAGGGGCGCAGCCCCTCC
>JAHWKR010000027.1:34665-42521 GCA_019347805.1 Methanobacteriota archaeon | reverse complement strand
GGAATAGACGTGGCCTTCGATGTTGTCTTCGGCGGGGGTGCCGTCGGGATGGAGGTGGAGGATCTTGCCGAGGTGGTTCGCTGGGTCCTGAGCGGGCATTCCTCGGTCGTTGTCGCCGGTCGAGACGAACATCGTCCCATCGGGGGCAAAGAGGATGCGGCCACCGTTGTGGAGTATGTGCGCGGGGACGGTGAGGAGGACATCCTCTTTGCCGTCGACGATGCGGCTCAACCGGTTCGTTCCGCCGTCGGGGTCGTTCGGGTCGGCGACCGTATAATAGGCGTAGAAGACGCCGTTGTCGGCGACATCGGGGTCGAGGGCGAGGCCGACGATGCCGCGTTCGACACCGTTTTCGATGGGGTCGGCGTTGAACACCACTTCGCGGCTGCCGTCCTCGGGGTCGTAGCGGGTGACGTTCCCGGTGTAGTATTCGTTCCACCAGACGGAGCCGTCGGGGGCGATGGCGATGTCGATGGGGCCGTTCAACCCGTCGAGAACGACCTCGGGCGTGAGGCCGGACCATTCCGGCTCGGCGGCCGCGGTGACGCCGCTCGTGATGAGGATGGCGAGGGCGAGGACGACGAAGACGAGGAAGACGAGCGTGGAATAGAAAGGGCCGTCATGGGGGCGTAGTCCACGCCAGCCAGGGTAAGAGGACATCCCGTCTTCGATGGGCCGCGCCCTTCTAAGGGCCGCGCATGTGCGAACCTGTGCGGGTGGACATGAGGGGTCGGACCTTCACGTGGGGCGCTTGTCCAGGGGATCGGGACGTTCCAGGTGGCGCAGCACGAGGGCCCAGTAGCCGGCCATGAAGATGGCGAAGAGGATCCATCCGATGTGGCTGTGGACCGTCTGGAGCGTCGCTCCACCCCAGCGGATGCCGACCTCGGCGAGGATCATCATGCGTATGATGTTGGTCATCCAGAGACCGACCGCGCCGAGGCCGAGGTAGAGTGCGGTCCGACGCGGGGGCAGCCGGGTGCGCCAGGCGTGGAGGGCGAGGACACCGAGGAAGAGGACCATCGGGTAGAGTCCCGCGCAGACGAGCCCGACGCCGAGGGTGAGACCTCCGCGGGGGGTCTCGAGGATGATGTTGTTGGCGACGACCTCGGACGGCGTGCCGATGATGGCGAGGGCGGAAGCCAGGGGGAGGACGAGTCCGTAATGGATGGCGGGGGTGGCGATGGGACCGCCGCCTCCGCCGGCGGGCCCGGTGATGACGGCGTTCAAGGCGAAGAGCAGGAGCGGGGCGAGGAGGAGGGGGAACGACCAACCCACGATGGTGCCTACGGTCGTGGGGCCGAGTCGGTGTTCCAGGCGCGGTGCGGCGAAGAGGAGCACGGTGCCATAGACGAGAAGGCCGACCTCGGGCGCACCGAGACTGGACCCGACGACGAGGTTGTACAGGAGTACGCCACCGGCCGCGCCCGATCCGATGACGATGACGGCGGCACGACGCTCCATCGCGAGCGCGGGGAGTCCGGGGGCGAGGAGAACGGCGCCGATGAGGAGACTGGCCACCCCGGCGATGAAGGAGTCGTGCGGAAGGACGCCGATGAGGATGAGGAGGCCGTACCCGAAGAGGGTGAGTCCGGTGATGACGCGCAGGGGGTGCATGGACGGGTCCTTCGTCTCAGGAGATGTCGGTCTGTTCAGCATGGCGTTCCGCGCTCCGATTCGCGTCGTTCATTGCAAGGTGGCTTCCCGTAGCGCTTCGAGGGTCACGAGGGGGTCGTCGACGTCATGCACGAGGCCGGCGAGGTAGCGGCGTGCCTCTTTGTTGCGGATGGTCCCGTCGCGTGCGCTGTGCAGGATCCGGAGTGTGGCGGTGCGCACCCGTCCGGTGGGGTGGACGATGGCGCGCCGGACGTGCGGGACACGGCCCGAATTGAGGGCGAAGTAGAGCCGGTCGATGGTATTGTCCTGTCGTGCCAGGTCGTCCAACGAGCCCATCCCGGCATGCTTCAGTCCGACCGGGACGGCTTCGAGTATGGCCGCGGCGGCTTCCCGCCACACCTGGTGGGCGTCCGCCGAGGGGGTGCCACCGGGATCGGTCTTGAAACGGTACGCCCAGGTGATGGCGTCGTGTCGGGCGATAAGGGAGGCGGGGGCGTCGCAGCGTTCGAGCATGTCGAGGAACGCGTGGTAACGTTCGGTCTGACTGGGCGGGAAGACGCCTTTGGCGAAGAGGTGGGCGTCGAGTGCGGCAAGGAGTCCTTTGGCCGCTTGGATGCGTCGTGCATGGGCATCGTCCGAGCGGGCGACGAGGAGGAGTCCGGCGGCGCGGTTGGTGAGGAGCCGCAAGCCTTCCGTCTTGTCGAGTCGCGTCGGGTCGCGTACCGGGATGCGGTCCAGGAGGTCGTCGCCCCAGAGGACGCGCCCGCGTAGTGCGGTCTCGTACCAGAAGATGGAACTCGAGACCCACGGCAGGCGCCAATGGAGGACGGGGGCGAGGTCGAGATGCAGGCCGAGTTCCTTCTCGAGCCCTTTCCGTAGGGTGTCGTATGACGTGCGGGTGCGACCGGGTGACCGGATGGCGACGAGGTCGTAGTCGTTTTGGGGCGCTCCGTCGAGGACCGCGCCTTCGCCGCGGGCGAACCCACCGGTCAAGACGAGGGAACGAAGGGCGGGGTCCGCCTGCCGCACGCTGTCCTCGATGAGGGTGAGGTCTTTCTCGATCCGTCGTATCGTGCCGGGGGTGTCTTCGATGGTGTAGGCCATGTCATCCCTCGAGGAGGCTTTTCCCTTCCTGTCCATCCGGTGTGCGGACGCCGATGAGGTCGCAGAGGGTCGGGAAGACGTCGGCGAGCGGTCGGCGTCCGATGTCGCGGGGCGATGTGTGGCCGTTGCTGGAGACGAGGACGGCCATGCCGTGGGATTCTTCGCTCTTGTCGAGCCAGCCGTGCATGCCGCGCAGGTTCCCTTCGCGCGGGTGGAAGTAGTCTGGCGAGTAGAGGACCCCGGCTTCCGCGGCGAGCATGCGGTCGCCCCAGGCGCGGTCGGTCGGGATGCGCAGTCGTCTGCGGTCCGCTTCATCGAGGAGATAACTGCGGGGGACCGACGGGAGTGCCGCTTCCAGCACATCTCGCCCGCGCGGCGTGAGGTACCATAGAGAGACGAGCGTGCTGTTGACGAAGGCGACGTAGTCTTCTCCGGGGACTGCGGGAAGACCCTTCAGGAGTCCAAGGATGTCGACCCGTTCGCGCACGGTGCCCATGCCGTGGTCGCCGCAGATGAACAGGTCCCACGATCCGGAGCCTGCGACGAGCGCGGCGTGGATGCTGGCGATCCTGTCGTCGAGTGCGCTGAGGTGGCGCTTGCGGAACGTCTCGTCCTGTGGTCCGTGGCGGCGTCCTTCGGCTTCGGGTGTGTCGAACTGGGCGATATAGAGGTCCTCTTCGGGTCCGGTGCGCAGCGCACGGACGAGTTCGTCGTGGACGGCGTCGTCGCCATCGTGCAGGGGCGCGCCGATGTAGTGATAGCGGCGTCCGTGCTCTTGGCAGAGACCGAAGATCGATCCTGCACCGGCTTCGGGGACAGGCCGGTCGGGCCGGAACGCCTCGACCGGGCGGAAGAACGGGAGGTGTTCGGGCGGGATCCAACCGGGGTCGGCGCGCGGGGTCCCGGTCTTCCAGCGCGTGATGCCGTCGATGGCACCGCGTCCGGGGTGGACCGTAGAAAACGGTCGAAGGAAACGGTTGACGGGGCCGAGGTCGCCGACCCATCGGAACGGGCTTTTTTCGGGGTCGTAGACATAGGCGCCGAAATCGCCGGTCGTGTCGGGATAACGTCCGCTGAAGAGGATGCGCTTCGGAGCGTAGCCGGGTGGGCTCTCGAACGACCCGGAGAGGCCGTCCTGCGCCACACTGTGCAAAAACGGCATCATCGCGGGGTCGACATAGTCGCTCCGTCCTGCGTCCAGGATGAGGAATACGGTGGTGTGTTTCATGACGTTCCCTCCGAAGGTCGTTCGGTCATGGGGGATGGGGATGCGGAGACGACCCTTCGGGTCTCGGGGGTGCGTTCGTCGCGGCGGACGATGAGACTGGGGTCGTGGACGACCCGATGGCCCGTCATGACGGCACGCCGTGCCTGGTCGCGGTCAAGGGTGGTGGCGGTCTCTGCCGCCGGGTCGAACGGATGGTCGAGAAGGAAATCCTTCCGGTAGACCACGGTGGCATCGGAGGCGTCCGGATGTGTGCCCGAAGGGTGGAAGGTCTCCACAACACGTCGGGTCGCGGCGGCGACACGCTCCAAGGCCGTCGGGATGTGCAGGTCACGGCCGTGGACGATGTCGGCCAAGCGGAGGCTCTCGATCGCCCGGTGCGTCCAATCCGCTTCGGGGCGGACCCACGGGGAGAGGAAGGCGATGGAGTCCGCCGTCGCCGTTTGCACGGCGAGGGCGCGTGCGGCGCCGTGTGGGGTGGGTCGCAGGGTCGTCTCGAGCCGCAAGGGGACCGGGTAGTCGTGCTGGGCCTGGACGACCGTGTCGGTGGTCTGTCTGTCGTTCGCGATGTCGATGACGAGGACCTCGAAGTCCTTGCGCCGCTGGAGCGCGAGCGAAGCGAGGCAACGGTCGAGCTGCGGTGCCTCATTCTGCGTGATGATGACGACGGTCAGGGTCGGGGGATACATGCGGGTTCACCTCCTGGGTTTCTTGATGGAGACGGTAGGCGGCGTAGACGCCGAACGGGACGTTGGCGATGAGCCATGCCGCGGCGACGCCGACGGCACCGTGGTAGAGGCCGATGAGGGGCGCGAACGTCAGGAGCGCGACCATCATGGCGGCCGGGAAGACGATGAGGGGCTTCGGCCGTTCTGTGGCGCGAAGGAGGCCGAGGTAGAGGTATGCGGGGGCGACGAACAGGGTGCTCATGGCGAGGATCGTGAACGGGAGCCGCCCTTCGCGAGCGTAGTCGGGTCCGAGGACGGAGAGCAGGAGCGGGGCGAGGATGATCCCCGCGATGGTCGCCGGCAGGATGAGGGCAAGGAGCTGGCGGCTCGCGCGGCGGATGGCGTCGGGCCGGCCATGCTCCCCGCTCTTGACCATGCGGTTGAGGGCACTGCGCGAGATGGCGGCGGAGACGAGGAAGAGGAGTGAGGCGCCCGTCCAGGCGATACCGAAGTAGGCGGCCGCTTCGGGTCCGTCGACGGCGAGGACCAGGGGGGCGAGGATGAGTCCGGGCAGGAACTCGGCGGTGCTCCCTGTGACGTTGCGGAAGGCGCTCCGGAGGAAGCGGCTGCGTGGCACCGGTTCGCCGTCGCGCAGCGGGTCGCCTTTGGCGAAGGAGAGGGCGAGGAGGGCGGAGACGAGGAGCGCGAGCCCCCAGGCGAGCGGTACGGGTTCGGCCAGCGACAGCGCCACGATGGGCACCGGGAGGAGGAGTCGTGCACCGCTGAAGACCGCGTTGCGCTGGAAGATGGAGCGGGCGTGGCCTTCGGCGAGGAAGTGGGCGTCCTGGAGCCAGGTGATGACGAGGAGCGCGCCGAGTCCTGCGACGAGTAGCCAACCATGGACCGACAGTTCTGGTATGGCGAACCAGACCTGCGACCCGAGAGCGAAGGCGAGCGTCAGGAGGATGACGACCGCCGTCCCTGAAAGGACGGCGAAGACGAGGAGCCGACGGCCCTCTCTCCAGCTCGCGCGGGGCACGTTCCGGATGAGGGCCGTGTCGAGGCCGCCCTTGCCGAGGACCCCGACCATGGTGCCGAGGCCGATGACCGCGAAGCCGTAGCCGACCTCGGTGGGCGGCAGGGCCAGGACGCGGGCCAAGACGAGCCAGAAGAGGAGGCCGGTGGCCGCCCCCATCAGGCTGTTCATGGTGAGGTAGAGTGTGTCCCGGTGTTGCGGGTCGGACAGCTCGGACAGCATCTTGCTGCGTCGGTGGTCCTCCTGTGCTCTCTCGTTCTTCGCGCTCACGGTGTCCGTTCAGCTCCTCAGACGACGACGTACTCCATCTCGTCGTTGTGGCCGGGTGTGTCGTGGACCTCGGGTGCGATGTCGTCGCGTTCCGTGTCGCGCGGCTGCCGCGTGGGGACGTTCTGATCATTCGGCGTGGTCACCCCTTCCTGGAGAGCGAGCGCCTCCTTGACCGCCTCCGGCTCGGACAGCATGTAGTGGCACTTGTTGCCGTCGCGGTCCTTGACGAGGTCGCCGAGGTCGATCATGCGGCTCAGGTGGTAGCCGAGCGTGGAGTCCGCGCAGCCGAGGCTCCGGCGCAGTTCCGTGCGGGTCATGGGTCGTCCGAGGAGCAGGCGTCCGATGCGGCGGGGCACCGGCCGTGAGAGGCGGGCCAGGACGTGGCGCACGCGTGCCGGTTGTTCGCCGGTGAGGAAGAACCGCTTGTAGCGGCCGTCCTCGACCTCGACGACGAGGTCACGGCGTTCCAGGTGGTCCAGGTGGTGCCTGAGATGGCCGAGGCTGGAGACGCCGGCGGCGCGACCGAGGGCGCGGAAGTGGATGCCGGGCCGTTGCTTGATGACGTGCCAGAGCGCGTGGCGGACCTGGCTGTCGAACGGTTCCTTGTCCAGCATCACGCGTACCGCCTCCGGCTCACGACCGCTGCGAGTGCGAGCGTGGCGCCGAGAAGCGCTGCGGCGCCGAAGCCGGGCACGGAGCCGGCGATCCCGCCATCGGCGGGGTTGGCGCTCGTCTCCTTGTTCACGCCGAGCAGCGAGAACGAGTAGAGGTTGAGGTCTTCGCCGTTCGAGTTCTTGAGCGGTTCGTAGCCACGGTCGAAGACCAGGACGAGCATCTCGAGCGTGAAAGCGCCACGGTCGGTGACGCCGACGGTCGAGGTGAGCGTGATGGTCTCGCCGACCGGGACGTCGAGCACGTGCACCCAGATGTTGAGTTCGTTCGGCGTCTCGTGCTCGACCCGGGTGGTGAGGACGTCGCCGTGCTGCGTGGCGAACTTGCCCGGCTGGATCGTCACCGGGCTGCCTTCTGCGGTGTGGTTGCGCAGCGAGAACATGACCCAGCGGGCGCCCTGTTCCTCGTAGTCGTGGTTCAGTTTGATCTTGACCTCGACGTCGGCGGGATCGCCGCGGATGTCGTAGCGGGCGTCCATGGCGATGAAACCGAGTTCGTTGCACTGGATGTTCTTGCCCGGCTCGTGGCAGGGATCGCCTTCCTTGGCGACGTCCTTGTTGGCGTCGGCGGGGGTGGTCTGGGCCGGTGTCTCATCGGAGGAGGATTGCTCATCGACGCTCCCGTCGTCCTCTGCGGTGACGGTGAAACAGCACACGCTGGTATCGCCGTCAGGGCCGGAGACGGTGACGTCGTACTCGTCCGCCGGGGCTTCCGGGACGCTGAGTCCGAGGAGGCCGTCGGAGAAGTAGTCGTAGCTCACCGAGAAGTCACCGAACCGGACCTCCTGGATGCGGGCGAAGCCTTCCCCTTCGATGTAGAAGTAGGTCCCGGCGGGTCCTGATTCCGGGTCCAGCTTGTCGATCTCGGGTGCGCCCGCGGCGAGCGTGCTCTGTGCCAGTGCGACCGGCACGACGAGGGCAAGGGCGATCAACGTGACGGTGAGGGGGCCGTGTCGCGACCTCGCTCGGGTCTCTCTCTTGTGACATGCAGTCGTTCTTCCTTGTTGTTGCATGGTGGTCCTTCCTGCGGGCGTCCTTCGTTCTCGGAACGGAAATAGGCTCGTTCACCATCACATGTGCGGGCGTTCTGTCATCGTTCAAGTGCGTGGTCCCATGATGCGTGACGGAACGGTGTGTAGCGGTCTCCATGTCGTCGTGCGATGCTCCCCACGGCCGCGACGGGCGCTACGGACGTGATGGGTGAAGGGGTGATTCGGCCGTCCGATGCGCCGCTTGGTCGGGAACTGTGTCACGCATATGGGCGG
>JAHWKR010000027.1:0-34565 GCA_019347805.1 Methanobacteriota archaeon | reverse complement strand
GATTCGGCCGTCCGATGCGCCGCTTGGTCGGGAACTGTGTCACGCATATGGGCGGCGAGGTGGCCGGTGGTGATGTGGTGGGCCGGGGGTGGCCGCCGTTCTAGCGTAGCGGATGCACCGAAGGTCCCTCTGCGCATTGATCCAGCCGCGACACTACTTCAGGTGCTCCGAGGGTGAAACTATTAAAATCCCGAAAGGGTCCTTCAGCGTGGTGAGTATGCGAAAACCGGCAGTCGTCCTGCTGATCGGCCTGTTCCTGGGTATCGCTCTGCTTAGCCCAGCGGAGGCTTCGGAAGAAGGGACGTCCAGGAAATATGTCGTGGGGGGGGCTGGATTCGGAACCACGCGCATATGCAACGGTGACAACACTGATTTTGACATCGGTGGCGCATGTCACCTGCCATGTGGATCGGACCGCGTATGCGAGATGAGCATCTGGGATGATGTCAACGGGAACAATGTCAGGTTCGTGCCATGCGTGCCTGGCGAGGGGCTTTGCCGGTTCATCGCATTCAAGGGCTCCGGTTCGATCTCCAACGCGGATTTTGTTACGGTCGTCCCATTTTACGATGACGCCACCACCGGCATCGTCACGGTGAAGTGAGCCCACTTGATGTGCTGTCAGCTCGACCAATGAGTGACGAAGAAGGGATCCCCGCTCAGCGTCCGGTCATGATCCCGCCCAATCTGCGTCTTGCCAGGGCGAGGCGGTGGTCGAGCGGTGTCGTCTGGTCCCAATCCTCGTCGACCATGTGTTCCATCTCGTGCCAGTCTTCGGCGGCGAGGCCGTCGATGTGGCTCGTCATGATGAGCGCCTCCCCTCGGCGGAGCAGCTCGGAGCCGGCGCCTAGGCTGATGCCCATCTTCTTGCACAACGTGCGCAGGTCGATGCGTCGGGGCAGTTCGTAATAACCGAGGGCGACGGCGAGGGAGAGGATCTCGAGTTGTCGGGGGGTGAGGCGGACCTTGTGCTGACCGATGTGGGTCTCGCGGCTGCGGATCTCGGGCCAGGTCCGGCGCAGTCGCGCGACGAGACCGCGTACGGTATCGCGGGTCTCTTCGACGAACACCGAGGCGATGCCTTGCGGTGTGAGGACGAGGTATGCGATGGGGATCTCGGCGAGCACCGACGTCCAGGGGGCGGGTGTCGTGTCGAAGCGCGCGCGGAGGCCCTTGGGGGCAAGGCCCGGCGCGATGTCCAACCGGGTCGGCTGGAACGGTTCCAGCCAGCGGCCGATCTCGGTGGCCTTGCCGGGCTCGGTGAGGGCGAGGAAGGTGCAGCCTTCGCCCCGGCGTTCCATCTTGACGTCGACGGTGCTCGGGGGGGGTGGGAAGCCGAGGCCTTGGCCAGGGAGGTCGATCCTCCTGACGACCGGGCCGGTGGCGTCTTGTGTGGTGAGTTGGCTTCGTGTCGGTCGGAAACTGTGTTCGGGCATGGCAAGACCGGTAGGCATCGGGCGTTGTGCCCGGGTGGGGAGAGCGGACGCCTGGGGCTAAAGCGTCCCCGGTAGCGGTCGTGGACATGGTGACCTGGCGGGCACGGGTGTCCTACCCCACCGGTTGCTCAGGGTGGACCTGTATCCGGTCTGGGAGGGGGCTCAAGAAGGACAATGCTCATCACGGTCCGTCTCCTCATCGCTCCGATGGCCGAGGTCTATGTCGGGCGCCGGTTCCGGACCGTGTTCGAGGAGCGGACGCCTGTTGCGCATCCGGATGTCCCGGCACTCGTGGCGTGCGGTCGTCGTTTCGCGGCGCGGGGGCTTGCGGAGGAGAACGCCGGTTATCTTGCCGTGCGGACGGAACGCGGGATGCTCATCAAGGCCGGTGGCGTCTCGCTGGCGGCGTTGTCGCAGGCGACCTTCGCCGAAGTGATGGCGTTCGATGTCGAACGGTTCGAGGCGCGTGTGCGAGGCGCGATGGAGCCGTCGTCGGAGACGGCGATGGCATGGGGTCTGTTCCACGAGCATCCGGATGCAGGCGCCATCGTCCATATCCATGCGCCTGCACCGCCGGACCCCGACCGCCTCCCCGCCGGTGTCGTCGCGACCGCTCATGAAGATCTCTATGGTACACGGGAGATGGCACGTTCGGCCCTCGACGCGTTCGCACCGGGGGTGCATACGGTCTGGTTGCGCGACCATGGATATGTCACGTTGGCCGTGACGCTGGAGGCGGCCGAGGCGCGCTTCCTTGCGGTCCTCGCCGCGTTGCATCCGGACCGGGCGGAGGTGTGGTCTTGAAGGTCGGCGAACGCGAGTTCCGCGCCGTATGGTGGGAGGGCGACGGGGAGGGTCGTGTCGTGATGATCGACCAGAGACGGTTGCCGCACGAGCTCGTGACGGTGGCGGCGCGGACGGTCGAGGAGGTGGCCTTCCTCATCATGGACATGGCGGTGCGCGGTGCGCCGACCATCGGTGCGACGGCCGCGTACGGTATGGTGCTGGGACGGGACGACCCGAAGCGCGCCGCCAATATCCTCGGCAAGGCGCGACCGACGGCGCGTGATCTGTTCACGGCCATCGAATGGATGGTGAAGGAGCCGTCGCGCGAGCGGGCCGAGGCGTATGTCGAGGGGATCGTGGCGCGTTGCAGGATGATCGGGGAACATGGCGCCGAGCTGCTCGGCCGTATCGCCGCCGATCGGGGTCGGGCCAATGTGCTCACGCATTGTCACGCCGGTGCGCTCGCGGCGGTCGACCACGGTACGGCGCTCGCCCCGATACACGCCTATGCACGCGGGATGGGCGCGGACGGAGTGCGGCCGCTCGTGTGGGTCGACGAGACGCGCCCGCGGCTTCAGGGGGCCATCACGGCGTGGGAATTGTCGGCGGCGGGCATCGACCACAAGGTGGTCGTGGACAACGCGGCGGGGCACCTTCTTTCGCATGGCGAGGCGGACGTGGTCATCGTCGGTGCGGACAGGATCGCGGCGAACGGCGATGTGGCGAACAAGGTGGGGACCTACGGGAAGGCGGTCCTGGCGAAGGAGCATGGGGTGCCGTTCTACGTCGCGGCGCCGTCGACGACGATCGACCTGTCGTTGCCGGACGGTTCGCACATCGAGATCGAGGAGCGGGGGGAGTCGGAGGTCTTGGAATTGCGCGGCCGACAGCTATTCGGCGCGGGCACGCATGCGTTCAATCCGGCGTTCGATGTCACACCGGCCCGGTTCGTCACCGGCTACATCACGGAGTCGGGCGTCTTGCAGGCGGAACAGCTGGAGCCGACCTTCCGACCACGCGACAAGCTGGAAAACGACCGGACGACGGGAGATACGTGAAGCGTCTTCCCGTGAAGCGGTAGGAGAAGGATGGGTGGGGGCGGACTGACGCCTTGGTTGTGTGCTTGGAGGTGGTGGTGTGCAAAAGAGACGATTCGATCGCCCCCGGATGACCCTCCTGGGTCACATTCCCATCCAGACTTTGCCATCGTGTGACTGTTTATCCAGCTTGCGGATTGGCCGGCGCGCACCCTTTCGGTTGCATGTCGTCCTGTTCCGACCGAAACCGGCAAAGGGGACCGCAGGCTCGGGAGCCCCGTGCGCATCGTCGCCATAACGGGCCTGCCGGGCTCGGGCAAATCCGAAGCGGTCCGCATCGCCCGCGAGCATGGCCTCCCCGTGGTGCGCATGGGCGACTTCGTCATCGACGAGGTGCGGCGGCGTGGCTTGCCCATCGAAGAATCGGCGATCGGTCCGGTGGCGACCGGCATGCGCGCCGACCACGGTGACGACATCTGGGCCAGGCGCACCATCGAGGCGATCCGTTCGGGTCGTGTCTCCGGCATCCCGAGCGACGAACCGCTCGTCATCGTCGACGGCGTCCGCAGCCCGGCCGAGGTGGAGCGCTTCCGCGCCGACCTCGGCAAAGAGTTCATCCTGGTGGCCGTGGATGCCCCGGAGACGGTGCGGCACGAGAGACTCCTTGGCCGCCGTCGACATGATGATGTGCGGGACGTCCAGGAGGCGAAGGCGCGTGACGACCGCGAGCGCCGCTGGGGCGTCGAGGAGGTCATGTCGGAGGCGGACCACATCCTTCGCAACGACAGTGGCCTGGAGACGTTCCGCAAAAAAGCGGACGACCTGTTGGACCGGCTCGTGGCACGGGCACGACCACAAGTGGGGAACGAGTGATGGCGAAAGTGACGATCGACGCCCGGGTCAACCGTACGGAGGACCCGGCGAAGGTGGAGGAGGCGGTGCGACAGGTGTTCCCCGATGCGCGGATCTCGCACGAGGAGGGCCGGGTCGTCGCCGAGGCGCGTTCGCTCGCCATGCTCATGCGGAAGGCGACCGAGGAGCGCATCCGTGATGCCGCGCGTGGCGCCCTCTGGCGCGGTCGCATCGACGAGAAGACGACGCGCGTCGAACTGTCCAAGCAGGCCGCATACGTGGGGCGGCTCAATTTCAACGAGGTGCCGCATCCTCTTGGTGACATCGTCGTCACCATCGAGACGGACGATTCGCTCGAACATCTGCTCGATGAGGTGGCACCGCCGACGCGCCAGGAGATCGCCGCACGCGAGGGCCGCATCATGACGGCGACGCGCCGATCGAGTCTCCATCGGGAGGAGAGCGAGTTGGAGGCGATCGGTTCTGCCATCGATACGGGCTGGCACGAACTGGAGGAAGAGGAGGACGAGGTGTTCGGCGACGACGAGGAGGCGTGACGTGGCGCCTCACCCCCGCATCGCGGTCTCAAGTCCGCACATGAGCACGTTCGCCTTCGAAGAGCTTTTGCCGCGTGTCGCCGACGCCTTCGCGGTCTGGGAAGTTTTTGGCGAGGGCCGACAATACTTGTTCGAGATCGAGGACGCGTTCAAGGAACTCACGCCGTCCTACGACCTGGATTTCACCGCCCATGCGCCGGTCTCGGACATCAATCCCGCCAGTTTCAATGCCGAAGTGCGCGCGCTCGCGCGCTCCATCCTCAAGCGGACGGTCGAGGCGGCCGGACGTCTCGGCATCCCACGCGTCACGGTCCATCCAGGCCTGCGCATGCCGATGGCGCGGTGGGACGACGACCGGTTGCGTCGCCTGACCCTGGAGGCGGCGGAGGAGCTCGCCGCGGTGGGTCGCGAGGTGGGGGTCGAGGTGTGCCTGGAGAACATGGCGAAGAACTGGGTCATGACGTTCCAGGACCCGGAGTGGTTCGGCGACGCCTTCGGCCGCATCGAGGGGTTGACGTTCTGCTATGATGTGGCCCATGCGCACACCAATTCGCCGGAGCATGTCGAGACCTTCACGCGCGCGTTCGCGCCGCACGTGGGGAACGTGCATCTTTCCGACAACGACGGCGCGAACGATTCCCACTGGGTGCTTGGCCGTGGGACGGTCCCACTCGGCGACGCCGTGCGCGGCCTTGAGGCGGCGGGCTATCGCGGGAACTATGTCATCGAGTCGAACACGTTCGAGGAGGGCGTGGAGAGCATCGCGCTCCTGGAAAGCCTCCTCTCGTCGCTCGATGCCTGATCATTCGTCGTCGCCGTTGTCGGGGAGCGCGACATCCACGGTGCTGAAGTCGCGGGCCACGTGGGTCTCGCGGAAGACCTCCCACGCTTCGCGGAGATGTCCGTCGGCGGTCGTGTAGCGTGGGCTGAAGTGGTGCAACCAGAGCGCCCGGACGCCAGCTTTCTTTGCCACTTCACCGGCTTCGCGGGCGGTGCTGTGCTGGTTCTCTTCGGCCTGTTCCTGGTGTTCGTCCAGGTAGGTCGCTTCGTGGATGAGGATGTCGGCGCCTTCTGCGAGTCGTGCGATGGCGTCGGAGGGACGCGTGTCGCCGGATATGACCACCTTGCGGCCGCGTCGGTCGGGCCCGAGCACGTCTTCTGGGTGGATGGTGCGGCCGTCTTCGAGCTGGACGCTGTGGCCGCTTTGCAGCTTGCCGAACATGCGGCCTTCGGGGACACCGAGCGCGAGCGCTTTCGGTTTGTCGAAACGGCCGGGGCGCGGCTCTTCTTCGATGGCGTAGGCGAAGTTGATGACCGAATGGTCGGCGCGTGCGGCGGTGACGCTGTATCCTTCGGAGAACCGGATGGTCTTGCCGGGTTCCATCGGGTGGACGCGGATGGGGAACTCGGGCCGTGTCGGGGCGATGCGTTGGAAGTCCTGGATGAGGCGCTCGATGCCGGGCGGGCCGAAGATGTCGAGGGGGACGGTGCGTTCGTTGAGTTGCATCGTCTTGAGGTAGCCGGGGAGTCCGTAGCAGTGGTCGCCGTGGAAGTGGGTGAGGAAGATCTTCGTGACGGCCATATGCGAGAGTTCGGAGCGCTGGAACTGCCTCTGGGTGCCTTCGCCACAATCGAAGAGGAGCACTTCGCCGCCGCGCTTGATGGCCGTCGCGGAGACGTTGCGGTCGGCGGTGGGCCAACTGCCGCTCGTGCCGAGGAAGTGGATGGTCATCTGGTGACCCTGGGCCTGTCGGCGGCTCATCCTCGGCGGGGGACCCGTGGTCGGGTGATATGCGTTGCGGGGCCGGCGAGAACAGGCGGAGGCATCAGGAGTGGTTCACGCCCACGTGCCTTGGTCGCCGCGGCCTTTACGCACCTTGCCAGCGGCTTTACCGTGTTTGGCGCCGCCGTGGCGTCCGCCGAGGGGGCCGCCGCGTTGCGTCTTGGGGCCGGGAGGTGCCTCTTCGTCCTTCTTCTGGCCGCGGGTCTGGCGGGCGCGGGGGAGCGGGCGGCGCGGCCGGATGACGACGAGCCGTCCCGCATCGACCGTCAGGTCGCCGTCGTGGAGGGCGCGGATGTCGTCGCCTTCGACATAGGTGCCGCGGCCGGCTTCGTGCTCGGCGGCGCGTCCGATGACCTCGTCGCGTTCGACGGAACGGGACTCGGCCGTGGAGCCTGCGTCGGCGGTGCCGGTCATCGGGGTTCGTCGAGGGGCGGCCATGTCAAAAATCCATGGCTGTCGGTGGTGGTCGGCCTGCGGGTGGGCCGGCATCCCGGTCCATCACAGCAGGTGCGGCAACACGTCGCGCAGGTCGGTGGTCTCGACGGTGACGTCGGCGGCATGGCGGACGCACGGGTCGGCGGGGTTGAAGGCGATGCCGTAGCCGCAGGATTCGAACATCGAGGCGTCGGGGCAGGAGTCGCCGATGGCGGCGATGCGGCCGTAGGGGACGCCGGTCTTCGCGGCGACGGCACGGAGCGGGGCCGACTTGTCGCGGAGCGGGGTGCGCAGGATGCCTTCGCCGGTCAGGTGGCCATCGGCGTCGTAGTGGAGGCCATTGGCGTGGACCTCGTCGATGCCGAGGAGTCCGGCGACGCGGTTCGCCATGTGGTCGAGTCCACCGGAGACGATGGCGGTCTTGATCCCGGCGTCATGAAGGGCGGCGATGGTGTCGCCGGCACCGGGCATGATCTGGGGCGCCGACAGCACCTGGTCGAGAACGGAGCGGTGGACGGGCCCGTCGCGGGTCCAGAGGGCGACGTCGGTGCGGATGAACTCCTCGTCGTCGATCTCGCCGGCCATGAAACGTGCCAGTGCCGCGTCGTTTTCGACGCCGAAGTGGCGGTGCACCTGGACCCAGGAACTGCCGCCGTGGATGAGGACGCCGTCCATGTCGAAGCAGACGAGCCTGAGGGGGTCCTCGCGTTCGACGTCGCGGGTGCGGCGGGTGCGGTATTCGTGCGGGCAGACCACGGTCGTGGCCTTGACCATGGCCGACTTGAACGTATCGGAGGGGGCGATGGTCTACGGACCGTGATCGCGGCTTCGACCCTCCACGACCCGTCGACATCAAGCTTAAATAGCATCCTCCATAAGCGACTCTTCCCGGTAGGGAGCAAGAGGGCGGTCAACGGTTCCCCCGCAAGGGGTCCGAACCGAGGAAAGTCCCCTCTCCACATGGGAAAGGGATGGACCACAAGGTCCGGCTGCGAGAGTGGCCAAGGAGGCGCAGAGACGACACCGCCCGCGGTGTGCGATGAGGGACAGCCTCTTCGGAGGGGAAGGTCCCGAGGTCGCCGTGGGAACGGGTGAAACGTGCCATCCTCCCGGAGCAAGTCAGGGCCGGAGCCCGGGTGCCCATGCCCGCCGGCCGCCAGCACGCTCAGTCGAATACCGCCACCCCGCGTCTTGATGCGGGCCAACAGAAAGGGGCTTACTCCTTGCACCCTTCCGGGGACCCTTGGCGTCCGAGCCGTGGCTCCGACGTGTCGTTTTCTACCGTTCCATTGCCGAATTCGTTCGTCCCCCGGGGAAGGAGCCGGGTCCCTCCTGTAGACGCTTAAAAGGGAGAAGCCCTGTCGGCCCATGGGATGCACCTGGTCCGCCTTCGGCGGCCAGTCCCTCACAGGAGGAAAGACAGATGGCTTTCGAACACAACGGATACACGCTGCACTCCCGGACCGTCGACCTCAAAGGCGGCCGGACGCAGACGATCTACTTCTTCACGAAGAACGGCAACACCCCCAAGAGCGGCAGTCCCTGCGACAAGCCGGAGCAGTACAACGTGGGGATCAACAAGCGCACCGGGTTGCCGTACCTGACCAAGAACTGAGCCGCACCGCGCGGTCCTTCTCCTTCCCCTTCCACCCCGCTTTTTCGTGACACAGTTGCGGCCCGTCCGGCCGTAGACCCATACCTTGAAGAGCGCCCGGCCGCTCGCCCGGCGTCCATGACCGATGCGCAAGTCGAAGAGAAGGCGTCGCACAAGGGCGGGAACCGCCTCGGCGACCTCGGTCGCGCACTCCCCGGCGTCCGCGGCGAAGGCCTCGTCCCGCTGCGCATGGACCCGCCCGGCCTCGCCGGCGGCCTCGAGCCCATCTCGTTCGTCGCGGGTCTCGACCCCCTCTCCGAGGAACTCCTCCGCGACGGCAGGACCGTGCCCGTCCGGCCGGTCGGTGAACAAGGGGATCTCGACAAGGCGCGCAAGCGCGCCACCGACCTCGGACTCACCGAGTAGGGCGTCGTACCCTCTTCATCCCGGGGCCCACCCACTGTTGGATGAGCCACAGCGATGCACACCGTGCGCTAGAGACACATAGGGTTTTTTCGACCTATATCGGCCGTCTTCACAAGGGCATCATCGGTGCCGGGGGAAACCGGCATATACCCCCGGCATCTACGAACCGACGACCCGAGTTTTCGGGTCTCCGAATTCCCCTTCGGTGGGTCCATGTCCGAACACCATGTCATCGTGGGCGACGGGATCGCAGGTGCGACCTGTGCCGTGACCATCCGGAAGAACTCCGACGATGCGCGCATCACCGTCATCACGAACGAAGAGGAGCCCCTCTACAACCGGGTCAAGATCAAGGACTTCGCCAAGGGCAAGACCGAAGAGCAGAAGGTCATGATGCACGACCTCGACTTCTACGAGAAGTCCGACATCGAGCTCATGCTCGGGACCACGGTCGTCAAGGTGGAGGACGAGCGCAAGGTCGTCGTCCTCGAGAACGGCTCCGAACTGAAGTACGACAAGCTCTGCTACGCAGCAGGCGGCACACCGCGCCGGCTCGGCCTGCAAGGCGGCGACGCGGAGGGCATCCACACGTTCTGGAAGCTGAGCGACGCGCGCCGCATCCGCGAGCACGCCCAACAGTCGAAAAGCGGTGTCGCCATCGGCGCCGGCCTCCTCGGGATCGACATCGCGGTCGTGTTCGCGTTGAACGACGTCGACACCAAGTATGTCATGCGCGGCAACCGCTGGTGGCGCGAAGGCCTGTCGAAGGCGGGCTCCGAGATCGTCGAGCGGGGTCTTGCCGACCTCGGCGTCGAGTGCGTCTTCTTCGAGACCCCGAAGCGGTTCCTCACGGAGGGTGGCAAGGTCGCCGGGCTCGAGACCGAATCGGGGAAGGTCATCGACTGCGACATCGCCGGTGTGGCGGTCGGCCTCAACTTCAACCTCGCACCCGTCCAGGACTCCAACATCAAGACCGGTGAAGGGATCCTCACCGACTCCTATCTGCGCACGTCGGTGCCGGACGTCTGGGCGGCCGGCGACATCACGCAATACTTCGACGTCATCCAGGACCGCATAAACATGAACGGCTCCTGGGTCTCCGCCAAGGCGCAGGGCGAGGCCGCCGGGCTCAACATGGCCGGTATCGAGACCGAGTTCCGCCACGTCGACACCTACAACATCAACCACTTCCCCTTCATGGTCGGAAGCGTCGGCTCCATCTACGGCGACCAGGACGCCGAGCGGAAGTACTCCGAGACCGAATACCGCCGCCTGCTCTTCAAGCAGGGCCGGCTGAACGGCGCTGTCTTGATCGGCAACATCGCCATCCAGGCGCAACTCAAGAAGATCATCGAGGCGAAGGTGGAATGTTATCATCTCGCCGAGAAGCTCCTTGAGCCGAAGTGGAAGGCGGAGGACGTCCTCGAAGAGCTCGGGGCGACGGAGAAGGCGCAGACGGCGTAGTCGCGCCTAGCTCCCTGACAGCGTCACGTCCCACTCGCCGTCTATCGGCGCCGGCGCCTGCACACTCGGGTCGTAGCGCACCGTGTAGACGCCGGAGGGTCCGTCGAAGACGACGACCGTGCCGTCGGGGAGGAGTTCCATGTCGAGCACTTCGGGCGCTGGACCGCCGGTCTGTGGCGCCGCGTCGGGGACCCGGTCGGGCATGAACACGCCGACGCTCCTGGGTGCGGTGATGTTCGTGAGGTCGACGGCCCAGACGCCGCCGTGGTACATGGCGACGAACATCGTCTTTTCGAGCACGCGGAAGTAGTGCGTCGAGTAGAGCAGGAAGCCGTCCCAGGAGGGTTCGGCCGGAAGCGTCCAGGCGGAGACGGCGGTAGGCTTCGTCGGGTCGGTGGTGTCGAGGATGTAGATGACGCCGGTCGGGGTGTCGTCGGGGCGGCCGCCGACCTCTTGGCCGACGATCGTGTAGTGGCGTCCGTCCCAGAGGGTCTCGAGCGGGTAGGCGCCATGGATGCTGCCGTGGCTGTCGTCGTCGAAGACCTCGTCCTTGGCGGGATCGAAGTTGTTCCAGTGGCCGATCTCTTGCGGCATCTTCGGGTCGCTGAGGTCGACGATGGCCATGCCGCCGTTCCAGTCGGCGAGATAGGCGAGGGTTTTGCCGGTGGCGGGATGTTCCTGCATCCAGCCGTCGCTGTGGAAGTTCAACGCGCCGTCGTTCTCGGCGCGCTGTGGCGGCCGGTAAACGCCTTCTTCGACGAGTGCGGGACCGAGGGCGTTCGTGCCGATGGACCAGAAGTGGAAGGTCGAGACGGCCTTGACGAGGTTGGTGACACTGCCGAGGACCCAGGTCTTGTCGCCGATGGTGGTGGTGAAGACGCTGTGGGCGCCGAGGCCGGGGATGGGGCGCTGGTCGACGACGGCGGGTGCGGTCGGGTCGGAGAGGTCGACGAGGAGGACGCCGCCTTGGTAGGGGGTGTTGTCGACCTGGGGCGCGAAGGGGACCGGTCGGGTCTCTCCGGTGCAGGCATCGGTGAAGGTCAGCACCGCGCGCGTTTCGGTCTTGCCGGTGACGGGGGGTTGATCGGGGGCCTTCTCGGCCGGATTGGTGGCAAGCACCGCGAACTGGCCATCGGGGGTGACGGCCGAATCGTACACCTTGGAGAAGGGGAGCACCAGTTCGCCGATCGTCGTAGGCGCAGCGGGGTCGGTGACGTCGACGATCATGAGGGCGACGTCGGAGTCGAACGAGTGCACGACGGCGAGCTTGCGGTCTCCTTCGGTGGAGACGCCGCCGCAGAAGTGGGTGCCGGCGGTCTTGTCGTAATATCCGGAGACCATGGGGTCCCAGCCGACGGTGTAGAAGTTCGGCGTCGAGAGGTTCTGGTGTTGCGCCGGGTCGGTATGATCGTGGCCTTGGCCGCCGCGGAGGGGCTGCTCGTACCAATCCGCGGGGATGGCGGGGGCGGCCGGCACCTCGTCATCTGTGTCGCGGTCGTCGTCGCCTCCGGCGCAACCGGCGAGGACGGCGGTGGTGAGGATCAGGACGAGGAGCGTGGGGCGGCCGGACCGGGGGGCCATGGGTCGGGCAGCAGGGGGCCGCTTCTTGGACCTTGTGGAAAGATCGGGGAAGAGAATGAACGCGTGGTCTTCACAGGTCGACGATGTAGCCGCCGTGCTTGGACACATAGGTCCCGGGCAGTTCTTCGTCGTCACCGAACGGCCGGAGCGTGTTGAGCCCGGGTATGTGGATCCGGTGGTGGACGCAGGGCAGGTTGCCGTTGGGGTGCGGTTTCAGGAAGAGCACACGGCGGTCGGGGCTGACGTGGCCGAAGTAGCGGTCGGCGGTGAACGAGTCGCTTTCCAGTTCGTCTTCACGGAGGCGCCGGACCTGGATCGCCCCGCTCGAGAGGTAATGCGAGCCGGGGATCTGTGCGAAACCTTCCGGCGCTTCTCCGTTGCCGTTGGTGGGCGTCGCGTTCGCTCCGCCGTTGCGGGGTGCGTTCTCTTTCAGGGCGCGCACTTCGATCTCGGCCTGTTTGATCTTCTGGCGCGCCTCTTCGTAGCGCCGTTCCAGGTCTTCGTATTGTGCGGCGAGGTCTTCGCGTTCCGATTCGAGGAGGTCCATTCGCTTCTTGAGCATCGCGTCCGATTGCTTGTCGAGGGCGCTCTTGATGTAGGGCTCGATGGCGTCGCGGTGGTCTTCGAGGGCGACCTGGACGATGCGGGACACTTGCGGGCCGAGCAGGTCGAAGAAGAAGGCGGAGTCGAGTTTGACGAGCGGTGCGCCGAAGAACGTGGTCCCGCCTTTGGAGGAGACACTGCAGACCCAGGTCTCGTCCTCCTTGATGTTGTCGCCGCCGCGGTACTTGTCGGGGAAGACCGCTTTGCCTTCGGGGGTGACGGCGACCGGGTCGCCGCCGCGCTTGTTGGGACGGAACGTCAGGACGGTGAGTTCTTCGCCCCATTCCTGGACCGTGTCACGGATTTCGGGGCCGAGGCGTTCCTCCAGCGCATCGAGGGGGCCTTCTGCGTTCATGCGGCGACCTCCATCGGGTCTTCCGCTTCGTCGGCATGCTCGGGGGGCACGAGCTCGAGGAAGGGGATGGCGTCGAGGTAGTGGACGTGGTCGGCGGCCTTGCGCAGGTCAGCGGCGAAGTGGCCTCCGACACCGGCGACCTCGACCCGCTTGCCGAGGCGGTTCACGTGTTCCAAGACCGGCAGGAAGGCGCGGTCGCCGGAGACGACGAGGGCGACGTCATAGAGGTCGCGATAACCGGCGGCGAGGATCTCGGTGGCGATGGAGGTGTCGACCTCGCGTCGGTGGTCATATTCCTCGCCACGGGTCGGTCTTGCGATGACACGGAAACCGGTGTAGCGGAGGTGGTCGTGGAACCGTTGCTTCGGGTTCCCGTAACTGTCCGCGGGGGCGGTGTCGAAGGCGAAGGCGCCGACGAGGCGGCGCGGCCCGGCAAGGTGTTTGGCGAGACGGAAATAATCGACGCGGAAGCCGACGAACGACTTCGTCTCGAGGGAGCGGGAGATGTTCGCAAGGTCCAGGAAAAGCATGACGCGGTCTTCACTCGATTGGCTCAACAACATAGGGAATGCCTCTCACGGCCGGCCCTGAAGACGGGGAGGTTGAATAGTTTGTGTCGGTCGTACGTTGTTTTTGGTCGGGTTCGTCAGGGGGACGAGGGGGCATGTCGTGGAGTGCCATGGTATACGGTGGCCGACCTGGGGCGCCCGTCCTGGTACGGCGCCCGCCATCATACAGACGTATCAGATCGGCGACGCTTGAATGAGCCTTGGCCGTTACAGCTGCCTGGCTCCGCGTTCGTGCACGAGTGGCGGGGAGAGAGCTTCCGAGACGTGCATTTAGTAGGGTCAGTATTTATTGACGCGTAGGGCAGAATGCAGGGTCCGGCCAAATTGATTTGAGGTCAGGGAAGCCCTTCACAGGGTTCGAGATCAACCAAGTCGTCAGGGTGGCCTTCAATTGATCGCACACTACCGTGGACCGCATCGACCATGATCCCATAAGGCTCGGAACCCTGGACTCCCGCAGTGTCTTGGCGAACATAAGATGGAGTGAAGAGAGTCTGGAGTGCTGTGAATCCAGCTAGGGGGTCGTGGACCATGTAAGAAACGGTCATCGAAGGATTCCGCTTTTTTATGTACTGGAGGCTGCAATCGATCAATGAGTCGATCGAGGTCGTGAGAGCCGTACTGGCATCGCAATCCGCCGTTCTTTCCACAGCTTTTCCTTCGGATACGGTGAACGAGTATTCCCCCTCCTTTTTATCGACAGCAACTCTCCATTCAATGGCATGGCGATCGTCCATGAATTGCGTCGTCGCACCGATCACCGTATAGCCGAACAATTCATCGAAGAGATCGGGTTCGGGACTTTCGCTTGTTCTCATTTCGTATCTAGACAGGCACCCTTTTTCATGAAGAGACACCGCCTTATCGTCGTGGGACAGGACCTCCTGGATGATCTCTGCATGAGTGACCCCCTCCCCTAAGATCCGATCGTTTTCGCCGGGGAAGAACCGATATTCTGGAGAAGTCGGAGGCATGCGTGGTTCTTGGATGGCGAGTGGTTCGACCGTGCCCGTCTTCTCGGCCTCGACGAGAACGAACCTCGGCGTCCGGAGCGGTAGGAACGACCCCTCCCTGAACTCCCACTCGCCGACCATTGTGGCCCCCTCCTTCTCTGGAAGACTTTCGGGCGCGATCTTGATCGTGATGATATCTCCTTTCCGGTGGATCTCAGGTTCAATCGTGAACGTTTGATTGACGAATTCCAGCCGGATGGGTTCATCTTTTTTGTACGCGGAATAGATGTTCAGGCCGAGGTGGTACGTACCGGGGAGGCCGAACCAGATCTTCTTGTGGTCACAGTCGCGCGTACCGTGATCCTTACAATACTGATCAGCTCGGATCGGGATGAAATCCTCATCAAGCCAAATCGTGATTTTTCCTGGGGTTGAAGCCCAATCCGCATCCAATTGATAAGCTTCTACGAGGCTCCCGGCATCGTTCAAGATCCACTGCTTTCCGATCCAATCGAATGTGACGTTCGCTGAACTGTCTCGTGTCTTGTAGACTGACTTGAACGCGAAGAAATAAGGATCTTCCGGGTTGTCCTCTACGGTACATCCCGAGAGGCTGATCGCCAGAAGAAAAATGGGGATAAGGTAGGAAAAATGCGTGCTGTTCATGTGAAGACCTTCACCGCTAAGAGCAGGGTGCCCAGGCTTTATGTGTTGCGGCGCCGTTCGGGAGCTGCAAGAGCAGTAGCCCGGATGCGTATCCAATCGTGTTTGAAGTCGTCTCATGGCACTTGGTCGACGGTTCAGCCCACTGATACACGCCATCCGTGGGAGTTGTGCAACTCCTGTCGATATCGGCCGGGGTCCAATTGCAGTCCACTTTAACGTGCCCTTGCGCTACAACATCGCCGGCTGAGCCTTGAACGTCGCTCCATCCCCGCCCTTGGTCCTGCATGTAGTAGCAATTTGTGCCGGGGAACGTTTGGTCCGGGCAGTTCTCCGTATGCTCGCTCCCAAAGACAGGTCTCGTGTGCGGTAATGCTTCTGCACAGGCCGTGCGCGACTGACCGAACGTATCGCAACAACTTTCTGAATCTTCAGTACAAGTTGCGCTTGTCGAGCCGTAGGTTTGCGGATACTTGTCTACACAGGCCTGTCCGGTCTCGGCGTTTGCTTCTTTTTCGGCGTCAGTCAAGGTTTCCCATTCGTTGGCTAATTTGTCGTCGACGGCTTGACATTCCGCCACGGTCGGATCATCGATCACAGCTAGTGCATCGCCCATCATGAAAGAGGCAAGGAAGAAACTGACCAAGATGGTCAGCGGAGTTACACGCATAGATCGGTTGCGCATGAACCGGTTAGACAGAGAGCCGCTTTATCCGTTTGTGTCACTCGTGCATGAATGAACAGCCAGGTGTAGCAAATAGTGTCAATAACCCGACTCGTAATCGTTTCCAATTGGGAGCAATAAGGATGTTGCCCGACCTCCAGAGACCTGGCGTTGGGAAGGCATCTGCGTGACCAGGACCAAACCTATCCTGATCTCCCGGTAGCCTGTGGCTCCCGCCATGTGACATCCTTGTCCTGAGCGTCAACGGGGACCGGCTGTCCGTTTCTATTCGCGTATTGCACTGGCGCGCCACGCCAGATGCAGCGAAAAGAACAGGATGGGTGTCACGATGGCGACGCCGTCGAAGACGCCGAGGACGAAGGCGAAGACGTCGCCGCCGCGCAGCCAGGGCTGGATACGGAAGAAGGCGTAGATGACGGCCATGACGAGCGTTTCGGTGATGGGGATACGCCACGTCGGGGTGACGCCGCGTGCAGCCAAGCGTTCGCGCCAGCGCCGGTCGCCCCACACGAGGCCGATGACGATGAGGAGTTCGAGCGCGACGAAGAACCAGCCGTGGGAGATGGCGGCCATCGTCGTGGCGAGAAAAGCGGGAGGGAAAAAGATTGGGGATGCGAAAGACTAGGTGCTCTGCTTCTGCCGGTGGCGTTCGCGCATCGCGGCGAGGAGGTTGGTGACGTGGTCTTTCGGCTCGGGCCGGGTGATGGTGAGGCTGAACTCGCGCGGCACAGGGTGGATGCTCGCCCTTCGGCCGCGGCCGTGGCGGTCGATCCAGATGAGGCCTTGGCCTTCGAGGAGAAGGACGTGTTCGCGGACGGTCTCGAAGTTCTTGCTCATGCGCTTGGCGAGCTGGCGGATGGAGCCGGGCGGGGTCTGCATGATCTCGTTGAGGACCTCCATCTGCGAGATGCCGAGCGGCGGCAACTGTTCGCCGTACCAGACGGTGTGGAGTTGGACGACCTCTTCGGGGTCGTCGTGCCCTTCGAGCGCATCGTGCACCATGGAGGCGAAGACGTCGGTGTCTTTGTGCGCTTGGAAGTGGGCTTCGAACGCCGCACGGGAACCATAGGTGTGGTCGATGGCGTCGTGGAGGTCACCCACTTTCACACTGAGCCGCGTCTCGATCATGCAAACCTACGGTCTTACATGTGACCCTACATGAACTTGCCGCGACCCAAAGGACCGTGTACCAAGGGCCGGAGAGGACCTCTTTCCGACCGGCCCCGGGACCGCGGTCCTATGCGGCCGCCTCGCGGAGCCCTTCTTTGCGCTCGAGCTTGGCGTTCACTTCGGGGACGGTGCGGGACATGCGCAGCGCGTGGTGCAGGACGACCGCTTCCGGCAGCAGCGCTTCGGGTCCGGACGACCAGCCCCAGCGGACGACCTCCGGTTCGCGGATGAGCACGTGGCGTACGCGGTCGAGCGTCGCGAGGGGGATGGAGGAGGCTTCGCGGGCGGCGCGCAGCGCCAGGTCGGCAGAGAGGACGCTCCGTGGCAGGAGCAATCCCGCGCGCGTCTCTTCATGGGCGAGACCTTGTTCTTCGTAGGCGAGGATGGCACCGGCCGGGGCGAGGAGGGCGCAGGCGGTGACGAGGTCGCGGTCGACACCGGGGATCGAGCCGGCGGCGGCGCCGGTGATTCGTGCTGCTTCGACGGCCTCCTCGGCGAGCCCGCGCAGGTATGCGTGGGGGCCGGTCAGTCGGGCGGGGAGCGTGAAGTAGGCCTCGGCGCGTTCCTTGTCGGCGAAGAATGCGCGCAGGAGGCGACGCAGGTGGGGGTCGGCGATGAGGCCGACACGGACCTCTACGGCGTCGCGCAGTTCTTTTTCGGTGACGTTCGAGGTGGGGACGAACGGCGTCGGGTCCAACCGGGTGCCCTCGTAGGGCGAGATGCCGCCGCCGGGGGCGGTGACGCGCACCTCGGTGCGTTCCCGGTAACTCACCACGTCGCCCTTGATGCGGACGACGCCGCCGTCGGGGATCTCGCGCAACACCTCTTCGGCCTCGCCGATGTCGGCGGGCCAATAGACGCCGGGGACAGTGCCGGTGGCGTCGGAGAGCCGGAAGGTCAGGTAGCTGCCGGTCTTGCCGCCCTGTCGGAGTTGCACGTCGCTGATGACGAACAGTTCGTTGACGGAGGCGCCGGGGATGAGGTCGCCGACCTCGGTGCGGAGCGGTGCTGGCGTCTTGCTGGTCTGGGCCGTGGTGGCCGTGGCGGTCTTGGACATCGGAACGGGAGGGGTGGGCTTGACTATTTACTGGATGTGTGGGCTTTTTCGAATCGTCGGCCCGGGAGGCCAAGGCGCGGGCGCACGCGCGTGCGTGTGCAGGTAAGGTGCGCGAGGCGGGCCCTTTGCCCCATGCTTATCATGGTCCGGCGGATGGGCCATCGATGCCCGACCTGGTCGCTTCGGAGCTCTCGACCCTGGAGCGTTACATGCTCATGACGTCGACCATCGTGCCGCGGCCCATCGCCTGGGTCACCTCGATGGATGCGGATGGACGGCTCAACCTGGCACCGTTCTCGTTCTTCCAAGGCGTGTCGGCGAAGCCGCCGCTCGTCTCTGTTTCTGTTTCGCGCAAACGATCCGGCGAGCCGAAGGACACGTGGGCCAACATCGAGGCGACCAAGGAGTTCGTCATCCACAGCGTCGACGAGGCGCACGCGCACGTCATGGTCGAGACCAGCGCGGAGGTGGAGCACGGCGAGGACGAGGCGGCCATGGTGGGCCTCAAGACCGTGACCTCCGACCTGGTGCAGGTCCCGCGCCTGGCCGATGCGCCGGTCGCCATGGAGTGTCGATTGGTGGAGATCTACACGCCGGCGGGTGACGCGGTGGGGCTCATCGTCGGCGAGGTGCTGAAATGGCATGTCCGTGACGGCTTCCTCAAGGAAGGGCCGCGCGGCTCGCGGATCATCGACGTGCACAAACTGCGGCCGCTTTCCCGGCTCGGGGGGAAGGAATACGCCCCGGTGCGCGAGGTGTTCGAGATGCAACGGCCGTCGGCGGAGGACCGGTCAGGAAGGTCGGCATAGGGACCTCTATCGCCCAACTAGGCGTTGCAACCATCCCTTCTTGACGGGTGGCGGATAGTAGGCGACGGCCTTGATCTTGAGATGCTTCAAGCGGCCAGTGAAGGGATTCTTGGCGTCGGGGACACAGTCTGCTCCCATCTTAGACGTGGAAAACACCTCCCACTAGAAAAACCAGGTTCAGTAGGTGTACGATTGGTGTATACACGGCGTTATCTTGTTCAGTGACCGAGGAGTCGCTGCCACCAGTTCTTCTTTTCGTTCGCGCCCATTTCTTCCTCGGGAGGGAATTCGCCCTTTTCGATGAAATCCGCGTACGGCGGGGGCCCGAACGGAAAATAATTGGTGCCCAGGTCCTTGATCTTCATGTTCTTCAATCGGCCTTTGAACGGGTTGGGCGCATCGGGAACTTCATCGGCTCGCATCTTATGCATTGAACACGCCTCCCAGTATAAAAATTAGGTTCAGGAGGTGCACGCTGGCGCTGACGTATAGGATTCGCAAGCCTCGCGATCGACCGGAAAGGAGCCGCCGCTCCTCTTCCTTGTTGAACCGCACATCACGATTGAGGGCATGTAGCACCGCGGTACGACAAGCCGTAAGATCCCACGCTGGGTTCTCCAGCATCGCTTCCATGCGCCCGAGGTCTACGCCGAACGAGACCGCGTTGCGACGTGTACCCGACAAGGTCCGACCGACGAGGACGGCGCTCAACAGGTTGATGGTGAGTGCGAGAAGGAACATGACCCGGGGGACGACTTCAAGGCTCAGACCTTCTGTGCGGCCGACCACACCAACTCCTGCCGCCGCGGCGGCCAGTATGGCGAGTATGAGCGCCTGGAGGCGTTCTGTCCGACGAAACTCTTGATCGAGCCGACTCATCGAGATGTCAAGGACCCGCCTCCCTTCGGCGAGGGTCTCTTCTAGGACCCGGGGATCTGGTACTTGCGATACGGAGTCGCTCATCCAACGCGTCGAACCATAGCGGCTATTTCCCTCCACCCGGGGGAGGTGACCGTGACTACTCCCTTCCCCAATCTTTCAAGTCCCCTTGGGACTTGCGGGTCTCCGGATGACCGATTTCTTCCAGGACCCGCCGCGTCGAGGGAACCCGTACCTGGACGACCCGCTCTTGGCTGCACACTTGCGCCGGGTGCTTCCCGCGGAGGTGCAGAAGGAGGTCGAGGAGGACCTTGTGCGGTGGGGCGACCGCTTGGTGGAAGAGGTCGTGTCGTATCAGGAGGATGCGGAGGCGAACGAGCCGTCGCTCGTGCAGTGGGACCCGTGGGGGCGCCGGGTCGACCGCATCGTCACGTCGAACGGTTGGCGGGCGTTGAAGCGCGTCTCGGCGGAGGAGGGGCTCGTCGCTTTGGCCTATGAGCGGAATCATGGGCCGGCATCGCGCATCCATCAGGTGGCGAAGCTCTACCTGTTCCACCCTTGGTCGGCCATCTACAACTGTCCGCTCGCGATGACCGATGGTGCCGCACGTCTGATCGAGTCTTTGGCACCGAAGGAACTGGAGGCGAGTTTCCGACGGCTCGCCTCGCGCGACCCGAAGGGCTTCTGGACCTCGGGACAGTGGATGACCGAGAAGACCGGCGGCTCGGATGTGCAACGTTCATTGACGGTGGCGAAAAAGGAGGGCGACGACTGGACATTGTGGGGGAAGAAGTGGTTCACATCTGCGACCGATGCGGAGATGGCCTTCACGCTCGCCAAGTGCGACGGGGACGATCGTTTGTCATTGTTCTATCTGGAGACGGCGGGGGAGCGCGGGGAATGGAACGGCATCCGGGTCGACCGGCTGAAAGACAAGCTGGGGACACGGGCGTTGCCGACCGCCGAACTGACGTTGGAAGGGGCGAAGGCGCGGCTCGTGGGTGAGCGGGGCGCGGGTGTGCGCAACATCGCCATCCTGTTCAACGTCACACGGATCCACAACGCCGTGTCCTCGGTTTCTTCGATGCGCCACATCATCAACCTGGCACGCGACTATGCCACGAAGCGGGTGGCGTTCGGTGCACCTTTGTCGGAGAAACCGCTCCACATGGAGACGTTGGGCCAGATGGAGGCGACCACCCAGGCCTGCTTCCACCTGCTCTTCCGTGCCGCCGAGTTGCAGGGCAAGGTCGAGTGCGGTACGGCCACAGCAGACGAGGACAAGGTGTTGCGTCTGCTGACGCCGCTCATCAAGCTCTACACCGCCAAGGAGGCGGTGCGCGTCGTCTCCGAGGGCATCGAAGCGTTCGGAGGCGCGGGCTACATCGAGGACACCGGCTTACCGCGCATCCTGCGCGACACCCAGGTGCTCACCATCTGGGAAGGCACCACGAACGTCCTGTCGCTCGACGCGCTCCGCGCCATCCACAAGGAGGGTGCCTTCGGTCCGTTCTACACCGACCTCACCGATCGGTTGGGGCGTGTCGCGGACGAGGCGCTCATCAATGACGTGGAACAGTTGCGCCAGAACGCCGCCGGATTGCACCACACGTTCTCGACATTGTTGCATGAACCGCTCGAGGTGCAGGAGCGGCACGCGCGCACGTTCGCCATCGCCATGGCCCAGGTATATGCGGGGGCGTTGTTGTTGGAGCACGAGGCGTGGGTGCGGGGACGGGGCGATTAGGAACCGATGACGGAGCGTGAAAAAACCCGCGGCCCGGAATCCGGCTACTCCATAAGCCCGACAAGATACCGTTCCGCTTCCTCCGGCTCGGCGACGAAGCGATGTTTCTGTCCATCGAGGGTCTCGATGGTGATGTGGAATTCGTCGACACCGACGAGGGCGATCCACGAGTAGAAGGCCTGCAGGATGGCGCCGGTCGCAGCGAGAAGAGCGATGACGGGATGGCTGGTGAGGGTCATCACTGAGAACGTGAGGAACATGATGGCAGTGGCGAAGAATACCGAGCCCCAGAGGATGCCGGCATTGCGGCGGACGGTGTTTGTCTGGACCTGGTAGATCTCTTCGTAGGGGAGCGCGAGCTGCTTCCCGTCTATATCGAGTCGGAGTCCGTCGTGGGTGCCTTCCATACGGTCGACCCGGTCGAAGAGCCGGAGCACGAGCCCCGTGCGTGCGAGGGGTGCCCTGAGGGTCCAGAGGGGACCGGGGTCGGTCATTGCCGGGAGGTCCTCCTCCGAGGTATTTTGGGTGGGCGGAGGATGGACCTGGGGAAGAGGTCGGGAAGGGTATTGTGGGAGGGCGAGAGTAGATCATCGGTCGTCGATCGGTGACTGAAGTGAAAATGCATCACGAAGCCGATACCTCACTGATTTGGTCCTTCGACAAGAAGTCTGCATGGCGATGATACTCATCTCATCATGACGTTGTTCGTCATCCGACAGACCAGGTATTGTCATCAACAGAAGGAACAGGAATACAGTGGGATAGAAACCCACTTCAACGGACCCGTCGCTTGCCGTCCCATGCCTAGATACTTGGGGAACCGGAACACGAGGGAGGTCCACGACCTTCTCAACCCGAAACCGCACTGCCGGATCGAGGAGATCCCATCTGAACATCGTGTGCCTTTCCACAGCATGCAGGAGGCGTATCTGGCCGCCTATGACGATTGTGCTTGGTGCCTTGCACATCCAGCGCGCTGAGAGCCCTTCGACCGACGGCGTCGCTTAGGGGTCCGGATACCGGCTCTTCTCCGTCTCGGTCAGCATCGGGAACTCCGGATCGATGGCGTGGACCCGGTCGAGATCACGCTTCGCGTCCGCTCTCTTACCAAGGCTATACTTCGCCGACGCACGGACACAGAGACCGACGAGCAGTGGATGGTTGAGGTCTCGGCGACGCAGTGGAAGTCGGTTCACGATCTCGAGTGCACGGATCGGATCCCCTTGTTTTTGGAAGACCAGGGCCAGTAGGCCCACGATGAGGGCGTCCAGGTCGCTCTTCTCGGGTTCGCTCGTGCCGAGGAACCTCTGGAGTGACATCTCCGCCTCTTCAAGACGATCGGCGTCGATCGCCGCGATCGCGGCCAGGACCAGGTAAGGACGTTTGTCACCTGGGAACAGATGGAAGGCGTCCATCAGACATGTGGTCGCCTCCTGTGGCGCTCGCCGATCAAGGAGATACATACCCGCTTCTCGTTGTACGCTCCAGGATCCTGGTGCCGAGGCGACGGCCATCGCGACCGTCCGGTCCGCATGCTCGGAGGGACTTCTTGAGGCGGCTCTGATGTGTTTCAAGGCCCTATAGGTCGGACAACGGACCCGCTCCCACACCATGTAGGCGCATGGGAGAGCAAAGAGGAGGGTCACGCCATAACTTCCGATCGCGGCGACCGTGAAGAAGACCGTGCCAGCCAGCCACAGTCCAGGGAATCTGGCTCCTCGCTCATCCGGTCCGATGTTCCGAGCCTTTTGGATGAGTGCTGCTTGTTCCGGCCGGGCGCTGTGCTGTTTTTTTCGGCACGCGTCCGGCCCACCCACTTCGCGCGTCATGTGTCGCCCGCTCCCCAGCACCGTATCCAGAGGTCCATGTCGCTCGATGGTGCGCATCATGCACTGGATCCGCCAACGCCGGTCTAGGGCATCGGCGGGTCTGTAATACGTTAGATGGCCTTGTACTTTTTCCTGCTACCGCTTCTTTGTCGGTGGTCATGGACGATCAAGTGAGGTCAAAGGGAAGAGCATCTGATGCCTCCCAGGACACATCCTGTCGATTCGACATACCGAACATTGTCAACACTCGACTCCCTGTTTCGCCTCTTCGACGACCAGATATGGGCAAGTAAGAGGTTTCATCCGGCGGCCTCTTCGTACCGTTCATGGGCGACTGCCCATGCAACTATGGTGAACCCACGATGAATCGAAAAATCGCTTTGGCGGTGCTGATCCTGACCGTTCTTTCGGTCGTTTCGGCCCCTGTGGACGCAGAAGACCAGAACATCGTCGACGAACCCACCTGTGTCAAGACCGCGACCGACCCTCCTTCGGTGGTCGTGGACTACGGATGCATCGACGAACTGCCGGATTTCCCGCCCGTGCCGTGATGGGACCCGCGGTCTGCTTCCTCTTTCCCTCTCTCTACCACTATTCTTTTATTGGCCCGAGTCTGTCGCGTGCCACTGCTCCGGGCCTCTTGCGTCTTTCTCGTGAACCTGGCCATACTCCTGGCCACCTGTGGGACGGGTACGTCCGCATCGTCCTCTGCTGCCATCGAGGGGGTTTGGACCACCTGGCCGGTCGAGGTCGACGGCACTACATCTCTCCGAGGGGCTACAGGTGGGGTGCTGATTAAAGATCCCCCAGCTCTCGAGAGTACGAGGCTCACGGCCGAAAAAATCGTCATCAAGGTCGGCTGGGAGCGTGGCGTCTATGTGCAGGGAGACCGGTCGCTCTGGAAACATGTCGTAGACCGCGGCAGGGACTCGATATCTCTCAATGAGGCGACTGTTGGATTTTCCTCGTTCCAGGGCGTTCCCCTTTTCTTGGGCTTTTCGGACACGGACGAGATAGCGATCACAGCAACGGCCCGAGACGGTTTGACGCTGATTCCATCCGATGGGGATCAGGTCGTGACCGTTGGGACGACATCGGAGACGGTGAGCGCAGGTGACGATCCCGCGATGCTCGGATTCTCGTACATCACGCAAGGGCCTGCCATGAAAGGTATCACCACCGGCTCTGCGCGGGTGGAGGGTTCGTTCGATCTGTTCGTCCATGATGTCCGGATCGAGGCAGAGGGGCAGGATGGCGCCTGGTCCGATTGGACGGGGTACTGGGAAAGCGACCCAGGGGCGCCGTTCTCCGAATATGAGCTGAGGGTGACCGTCCTGCACGTGAAGAACGGCACCTTCTCGAGCACCGGAGAGAACATCGGACTCTTCCTTCCGTCGATGGATATCGATGTAGACGGGACCATCACCTCGACGGACGTGACCGGACGCATCCGCCAAGACGACGATATCCATATCTTCAAGAGCGATCGGTTCCGCCTCGAGGGAAGTGGCTCGCTTGCAGTGGAAGCCGCTCCGGTCGAATCGATCCCCAGCGTATGGGTGCGATCTGCGGAGGGTTTCAAGATCTCCGGCGCGAGCACGGTCGAGACCCTTCCCGCGGCCGATGCAGCAGATCCTGGGCCGGCGTTCAGGGGACTGGCCTCATTCGGCGCGCTCGGATTGATCGCCGCGGTCGGCCTGATGACGGTCGGGATCATACCGGCCCCGACGGCGGGTTCGCGTTCGTACCAGTATGGTGCGTGGATGCGACAGGGAGACCGCGCCGCGGAATGTCGCGAGTGGCGACGCGCCTCCCGGTGCTACCGACGTGCCGCCCGTTCCCAACGGAGCGACCCGAGCGCCCTTTTCGAATGGGCTCGAGCGGAACTCGAGGCAGGGGATCCTGTAGCGGCAGAGAGGGCTGCATCACGTGCCGCAGCCCTACCAGACATGGACCGAGCCGACGCATTGGAGTTGCTTGTTTGGACCGCCCACCTACGGGAAGACGATGCAGCGGTAGAGCGCCGTCTTACCGAACTGACCGACGTGTCTCCTGAGATCGCACATCAGGTGGCCAGGGATATCGGGATCACGGCGCCTCGTCTTGTCGACGGACCATCCGATCCTACACACGGGGAGGTCCTCGATGGCTACGCCTAGAAATCGGAAGCCGGGCGATCCGGTCGATCGTCTCCCCGAGGCATTGCGGGACACGCTTCTCTTGAACAAGACGCGAGCCCGGATGATGGAGCTTCTCACAGAGAAGCCGGGTCTGAACCAGCACCAACTCTCCAAGCTGCTCGATGTGAACGTGAACACGATCCGTTTTCACATCCGGCGGCTCGAACACCAGGGGTTCGTTGAGACCCGGACGCTCCCGGGCGGGCGTGAGATCTTCTGTTTCAGGGCTGAAGACATCGATCTATGGGACAGTCCTTCCACACGGCTCCTTTTGGGCAGTGGGACCACCCGCGAGGTCGCGTTGTTCCTGGCGGAGCACCCGGCGGTGAACGCCGAAAAGATCGCGGCGGCGCTCGGCCTTTCCATCTATTCCGTGAGAAGGCATATCCGGGCGTTGGACGAAGAAGACCTCGTGTCGCGGCTTCGTGTGGAACGGCAGGTCTTCTATCACGCCGAACCTGAACTCTTGGATTGGGCTGAAGAAGTGAAAAACGGTGCGGCCTATGAAAAGACCGGGCTCGATCGGCATCTGATGGGCCCCACTAGGTCCTTTTCTGGCGTTGCGCTCGTCCTGGCCACATACCCGCCCCGCCTGGCGGGCTGCCATGCGACTTTTGTCGTCTCGATGTACCGACCATTGACAACATTCTGGTCAGCGACCTACCGAGCCGAAGTCCTTCATTGGTGTCTTCCCTACGGTCGGGAGGAGATCGGTATCGGTCACCGTCAGGAGGTCGTGCTTCGGGGAATTGCACAATGGACCACGCCCGTCGAGGGGACACGTCCCTTCGCACCTTGCTATGTATAGCCATGGGGCGACGTGTCCTACATGGTGAGACGACGGAAGGGCCATCGTTTCTCTCGTGACGACCACGGCAACTTGAACGTCATCGAGGCGCTCATCGTCGTCGGCTTGGTCACGATGGGGGTCACCATTGTCGCCAACATCAACATGACCTCGATCGGTCTCGAAGAGGAGGCCTATGTCGACCAGGGCCATATTGAGAGTTGGGCCGATACGATGCTGATGAAGGAGTCCACCAACACCAGCGTCCACTTTGGTTCCTACATGGAGCAACTTCTTGTCGAGGCGTACGAGGGCGAGCGGGATCCGTTCCGCGTCCTGCTTTACCGTTATTTCCACACAGGAGTGGAGGGGATGTCGTATCTGGAGACCGACTATGGGGGCTTGACGATGTATCAGGGGGCGTACAATCCGGGCGCTCCCGTGGCGGCCAGCAACGACCTCTTCAATCCGGAATGGGGCATCACCAGCATCCAACCGGGCGTCACGCCTGTCGCCCCTGGCCAACCGGTCGATCTGACCTTGACGCCGTTCTGGGGCTTGCGGGTCCCGCATTACGAGGGCGAGGTGCATCATGTGCGCTTGGAGGGGACGCATGATGGCGACCCGGTGACAATGACGCTGACCGGGAACCACAGGTTGTCGCAGCTCGGGGTCGGCGATGATCCACCGGTCTTCACGTTCGTCGATGAGTTTGAGGCCCCGGTCTCGTCGCAGACGACCGCCGTGTTGGGTGAGAAGGACACGAACCGGACATGGGAGGTCCGCATGAAGATCACTCCCGGCGTGTTGGGTAACAAGAGCGACTTCATCTCGACGGGTGAGGCGTATCATGTCTCACCACCGACCGGGTGGGGCAACCTCTCCATCGAGGAGGATGGCCAGTGGCGTGTGCAATGGCGGGACCCGGAGCATGTCGGGCTCTCCTACACGGGGCCGAGCCGCGATTCGGCGGGCGAGGCGTGGCTCAACTTCACCCTGGAGCAGCCGCTTGCACGACCATTGGCCCCGGTGGGGGTGCTTCAGGTGGAGGCGACGACCGCCCATGCCTCGCGGGCCCACTTGGCGCTGCACGACCCCTTCGCCGTGGAGGACCTCAAGCCATGGGTATCCCTCGACCGACCCGACCCGGTGCCGTTGTCGCCGGTACCGTGGCGCATCCTGGTCCACAATCCGACCTCCGACACGTTGGTCGTGCAGGATGTCACGATCGTCTTCGAGAAGTCGTCCCATCTCTTCCTCGATGAGACCTATATGGGCACGGATTGGTCGCTCACCATCGACGGAGCGAACGGTACGGCGGTCTTGTCGACGACGAAGGACCTCACGGTCGCGCCGCACACCAGCAAGGCCTACACGGTCCCGGTCGCCTCGACACGGCATGCTGAGCATGCCTATGTGCGCCATCATGGCCATCCGTCGCTGCTTGTCGACGACGAGAACTTCGCCGTTCACCCCTTGGGGCGACCTGGGACCCATACCGTCTCATTGCCTGGCCTCTTGCCTGGGCTCCACAGCCTCCAGGTCCCGTATAACGTCTCGAGCGAGGTCGCCCCGGGTCGTCTCGATGTGACCGTCCTCGCCGACCCCGTACCGGCTTTGGAGGACATCCAGGACGCCCATCGGACCATGCACCTCGGGGTCGAGCCGTACATGATGCCGCGCACCGGGACCGCCACCGTGACGTTCGACACCGGACACCTGCTCAAGACGTTGCGTTCGTTGCAGGACGTCGACCCCGATTCGGTCAAGGTGCGGTTGAACGTCTCAGACTCGCTCGGCAAGATCGTCGGCAAGCCCCACACATCTGTGGAACATCCGCTGTTGTTGGAACGGGGGCCCGCTGTCGTCGGGTTCGGCTGGATCCATGCCAACAGCGATGGAGTCGAAGATCTGATCGTGGCTTATGCCAATGGGCACATGGTGGCCCTCGATGGCGTGTTGTTGCCGGACCTGAAAATTTGGGATATCGACCTTGGGGACGAGATCACCAGTGCACCGGTCGTGATGGACATCGATTCCGATGGGGAAGATGAGATCGTGGTCGGGGTGAAGGAGGGGGCGGTGAACTGGCTCAAGATCATCGGGGCGAGAGGCGATACGGAACGGAAGGCCCCGAGCTTGGGGCGTGTCGCTGAACTCTCTGCGCGCGATTGTGGTCCTGGCGTGCGGTTCGTTTCGTATCTCCTGGAAGGAAACAAGTGGCCGTTTTCGGGCGACACTCATTCGGAGCCCGACGGCATCGATGACCTCAGTCCGCGTCCCGCGACCTTCACATGGGACACCGGGATCCAGACCGGTAGTACTGCAAAGGCTGGAGCTCTTGCTGTCACGCTACAGGAAGGCCGGTTCGCTCCTTTTGGCGCCTGCGACATGGTGTTGGGGGTATCGACCGGTCAGGTGATTCGATACAACGGCACGACGCTCGAGGAACGATGGCGGATCGGAGACCACGGGGACCCGCTGAAAGGGTTGTGGTTGGAGGATACGCACAACACGACTTTGGAGAAGTGGACCGAGAGTTCGGGTGTCGAAGTGTTGGCGGCATGGAGCGATCGCGGGTATCAGGTGATCGACGGGGTGCAACCGATGTTGGGACGGGATTGGTATGTTCCGGATAACGTCACGTTGTTGCCGGGGGACGTTTTCGTCGGGCTCAGTTGGGTCGATGGGCAGACCGGTTATCTGGCAAGCGAGATGGGATGGATCTGGAAGACGGAGGATGGAGGGGAGACGTGGGGGAGTGAGGTTGAGGTGCCGATCACGCAGGGTGGTAAAATCATCGATTTTGTGTTTGGAGGGAACGGTCATGGTCTGTTTGTGCGGGATGACAACACCTTTGCGAAGTGGCCAGGGGTCGTAAGCTGGAGGCATCCGACCCTGCAGGATTCAAAATTACTGGGCCTCACTGAGACGGAACATGGACCGGGCATTATTACGACACTCTCAAAGGAGAAAGAAACTTCAGTGAGAATCTGGGATTTTGGTAACGCTAGACCCGGCACCTCCCTTATCAACATCTCCTGCTCTTGTAGCGGGGCACACTTCAACGGGGGCGGCCTCGGTGGCTGGTCGGAGTCGGGAGTATGGGTGAATGGCAGTCGAACTTGGTCGAACACAACCATTTCTCCGACTCATGGTGCTCTTTCGGCATCGTTGAATCTTGTCTTTGTACAGGAAGGCGAAGTCCAAGTTCACAATGGTGAACGAGCGATCTCCTATCCTGCCCATAATTCAATCTCATTCAAAAACTCCACACGCAGCCATCGCGAAGGTGGCCTTGTTACAGACTCTGGCGTTGTCCGATTCGACGGAGGAACACCGGCATTCCTGCAATCTAGCGAAATTGTAGTCAATCGTGCCTCAGGCGGACCTGGACCGGTCTGGTTGGTCAACTCGACCAAGCTCCTGCCACTCAACGGCAATCCTCAGGCTTACTCGTTCCTGGTAAACATGACCGGGAGCGTTCTTGAGATTGTGGAAGACGACTGGCCACAAGAGACGGCTTTCAGGATCGAGACGATGTCTGAGGAGCAAAATCTGGTTCCTGGCGAACCTTTCGAGGTTGGTCCCGGCGACCATATCGTTCACGTCACCGCCAGCAATGCAGACGAGTTCCCAGAACTGGTTCTCAGGGTCGACGGTGTGAGTATCGAACGTTCTTCCGATTTCAAGTGCTTGGACTGCATCGTGGCGGTGGAGTCACATTCTCTGGATTCCATGTGGAATCGCTCACTACCGGTGTTGCCCTTGACGAAGCCGGCTTTTTATGAATCTGTGCCCGTTCTCGCCTCAGACGGAGCAAAATCGTGGTTGTTCACTGCGGATACCCTCGAAGAGGTCCTCACGCATGATCCACGGACCGGTCTGGTCAAGGCGAAGGCGTCGCCGTATGCAATCGGTGACCATGAGGTGGTCGTCCTAAAACATGCCACTGTCCCCCACAGCCCAGATACGGTTTGGCTGGAGACCGGGATGAAGTCGGATCCTGCATTGACCGGTTCTGGCTCCAGACGTGTCACTTTGCCCGAGCGACTTCCAGGCGATTATTCAGCACTGCCCAACTACCATCGGATCGATGTCGCGAGTGGGATGTTCTTATGTAGCGGTGAATTTGTCGATTCTGGTTCGATCAAAGCACGAAAAGCGATCGCTCTGGGAACGAGTGGTTCGGCTGTCCTTGGTAGCGACCTCGGCCGGTTGACACTACTAACGGACCAGAGCTGCGATAAACGCTGGTCGAAAACGCCATTAGAGACAGGCCGGATAGTCGAGTATGACGTACGATTCCCTGGCAACACTTTCGATGGTGTGCAGTTCGTCGACATAGTAGTTTAGTTCAATCTGGATTCCGTGGGAAAAACGCGCCTTCATCAGACGTCCTATCTCGTCCTGAATGATCTGGGGCGCGTGGTGCGCAACCAGTACATCGAGTTGCACTGGGAGCTATGGGACCCGGTCCAGTATGATCCGCTCCCGAGGAACATGCCGCTCAACTAAGGGATAAGCCGCTTCGGATTTTCGACAATCAGCCCTGCCCAGAACTCAGCGTCCTCGTAGTAAGGGGTGACCACCGCTTCGTTGAGCGGGTGTTGCGGCTCGAGTCGCCAATGATTGATATCTACGGGACTTTGATCGAAATTCCAGATCCATACGCCATTCGGCTCGCGGGGATCGGTGAGGCTTCCCCAGTAGTTGCCATCTGCATATATGGTACTTGTCTCCACGATTATGACGCGCCCACCTCCTCGGTGCTGGTAACCGGGACCAAAACCAACAAAGTCATTGTTGATTATCGTGCATGCCTTGCAATTGACCACTAGTACTCCAGACTGCTGATCGATGAGATGATTCCGATGATCGATCTTGCTTTCAAGAACAATACTGTTGTTCTCGATCCTGCTCTCGGTCGAACCACTTGCAAAGATATTGCCGTGCCCCCAGCCCCGCATCAGGTTCCAAGTCGCTGAGGTCTTCCCGTCGGTAAGAAATACCCCTCCGCCGTTATAGAAGGTATTGTGGTTGACCTGAATGTCTGTTGGGCCACCTGTTCCACCAACCCCGTAAACACCATCGAAATGATTGTGTTCAATCGTCCATCGGTCGCCATCGAACAAGGCGACACCTGTCCCGCCACAAATGATGGTGTCCGGCCAACAACGATGATAGATCGGAGGGTGGTCGTAGGGGTGCGTCGGACCGAAGTTGATGATGAAGTCATTGTCATACACCAAACCGTCATTGGTGTTCGTCCAACTAGACACTCCTCCAGAATCTATGAATCTTGACCGGGTGATGGTTACATGGTCCGAATCATGGAACAGGATCCCGCCACCGTAGACGGTCACATTGTCCACGAGAACATGTATCGAGTTCTTGATGTCAAGTCGTGAAGTTGATGCTTGTGCCGATTTGTTCTCGAACACGAATTCAAGATCACAAACACATACGGGCTTCTCGGCGGTCCCGACCAGCCCGCTGAGAACAAAACCGTTCGTAAGCGGCTTGTCCCGATACGACCGGTCGGTGATCCTCCGCTGGGTCTTGAGAAGGTCGTCCGTGTATCCGTCACCAGGTCGTTCCTCTCCGTCCTCATAGGTTGGCCGAGTCAACAGATGCTCAGGCACCGGGACATGCTGGAGGAACCTCGGACTGGTCTCAAGCCCCTCGGGAATGGTCGTCACAAGGACGCTCTCCTCCGACTCCTGCGGACTCGTGCACCCGGCAAGGATGCCGCTCACGACAAGGAGGAGGACAATGCCAAGCGCCCGCATCGGAATGAGAGAGACCAATGTGGATATTTAAATGGTGCGTGAAAGCGGGTCCCGTTTCTTCATTCGGGTCGCATGGGGCTAGGGGGCATTAAGGTCTGACCGTCTAATGATGAAAAGGACGCCGAGTAATGTTGCGACCATCAACCCGTTAATGACGGCTGGACTGCTTTTTGTCTCGCTGCTCGGATAAAGTGCGGTATCCCGTGGATTGGTGATCTTCATCATGACACTCCTGTCCGTCGGCGGACCGTCAACGTGGCAATCGCTTCCCGTGATTGCAATTTGGGAGGTATCACTAGAAGTCCACGTACTTGCTCCCAGGATAATGTCGGAATGGTCGCACGTGATATCTAACGATCCGGGCTGCGCAAAATAGATTGGCTCCTCTAGCATCAACTGACTGTTGTGAAGGAGAAGGCTTCCGGACTCCTCAACGAACACGAAATCCGCTCGAAGTCCTTCCAAGTCTACAACAGAATCAGACATTCCGATCGACTTTATCTGCACCGCTTCACCACCCCCTATCAGTTTGAGGCGGGCACCATCCCGGGCCATGAAGAAAGAGCTGTTTTCATCCAATTGGACAGTCGCTCTGCCGGGGCCGCTTACTGTGATGCTAGCCGAGCCAGATACTCCATTTAGTTCGGCAGTGTCCGATTCGATATCTAAATAGATATCAAACCGCGTCTCACTGCCATAACAATTCCTTACCTGGTTCGCCTTGTAGGTAAGAACTTCTGAGTCTAACATGAACTGGTTGAGATGGACATCCTCAGGGAAGACCGCTGTCGATCCCTGGAAGACATAGGAATCGGCTTCGATATCGAACCCGACACCTGCGAAGGAGGAGTCCTTAACGGAGATCGATCCTCCAGCGATGCTTTGGAAGGTCCCGCCTCGTGCAAAGATCCGGTCCAGAACGATATTGTCCACGTTCTTGAAGGAGATGACAGGGGTCGAACCGTTCCCTTCCACGTTGAGGTTGCGGATGATCACGTGCGCCGTGATATCCGTCAAGAGAATAGCCGGCGTCGATTCAGCCGAGATCTCTACCCGCTCGATCACGAATGGGTCGTCAGACCGACCGGTCCCTTGGGTGACACCGTTTGTCCCTGCCAAACGTGAGATCAACAGGTCGTTGTCACTCGTGAGCACGATCGGGCCATGGGGTTCGAACGAGTCGTTCGGGTTGAGATCACACCCTGGCCCGGAAGCTGACACTGGCATCGAAAGAAAAATCAGAAGGAAAAGAAGGAAAAGACTGGATCGCCTAATCAGGGCCGATCGCTCCAGACGAATTCCCAGTGGTCACGAGTTCTCCAAGGAGCGCCAACAGCGCCTTTTGGACCTGGCGTGCCTTCACGTTGTTGGTCACTTGGTAATCGATCTTCCCCGCGCATGTGCCGCTGCCTGTGATAATCTCAGAATATTGCGAAGTGCCCAGGCGGATGTCGAGTAAGCCAGCTGCCGAGGCACCGTCAAGCATGATGAAGTTATCATAGTCGAACAGGTCTTGGTCCTTCATGGTCGTATACAATGCGAAGGTCGGGGTCCCCTGCTGAGATTTGCTCGCGACCTCAAGCGCTTGGCCGTTGACACCTTCCCAATCATGGATGTCCGCGCTAGCTTGGAACAGTTCGATACCGAGTTCCGCTGACGATGGCATCCGGATCGTGGAGTCGTCCATATTGGCGCCTTCTTTCCATTCCTTGGGGATTTTCACGGCCTTTGAACCACCTGGCTTCCTCACTTCAAGATCCCACATATAGGGGTCAGCGGGACTGTGGTCGATATCACAACCGTCAGATTGATCCCTCCAGGTCCCCACGAGGAAGTCGACCTGCACCTTGCCGTTTCTGTCCGAGGGCAGAAGATCCCATTGATCGAGGACGCCATCATTGTCATGGTCCAGATCGATATGGGCACCGTTTCCGATGTATCTGTCTTCGAACTCGTCGGTGAGGCCGTCGTTGTCATCATCGTTATCCTTGCAATCCGGAGTACCGTCACCGTCGAAATCGTTTTTGCCGAGAATCTCGTCCATCGTGCAGTAGATCCCTTCGTCGGGCGTGTACTGGACGTGGGGTCCGGGGGTCGCCCCGAAGACGGTCGTCGGAATGGAAAGACTAGCCACGGCTACAACCGCTATTAGCCAGCACCTGGGATTTGAGTTCTTCCTTTTTTCGTGGTTTTGGTTTCGTCGCATGGCGTTTTCGTCCTGGTGCAAGAGCACCGGAAAGGAGCGTGACACGTGGGGTTCTTATTCGTCGTGTGCCAAAATTAGAATCCTCCCTGCCCTCGCCTGGAAGAATAGCATTTGAAGCGGACAGAGGAGGGTAGTGATCGAGCCATTTTGTTGACGGTTCGATAACTTATGATCCTCCCCATCCGCACCCTTCTCCCTGCCCCCGCACCCTTACCCCCGGTATTCCCTTACATACCCCTCCAGGCTCGGTGATCCGATGCGCAACACGCTCGCCGTCTCTCTCCTAGGCTTGCTCGCGATGTCGGTCTTGGCCGGCGCCCATCCTGTCCC
>JAHWKR010000026.1:39607-42799 GCA_019347805.1 Methanobacteriota archaeon | reverse complement strand
GAAGATGGAGCGCGTCCTCGAGGACAACGAAGAGTTGCTCGAGGAGATCTGAGCGCGCGCACCATGCGCGGACCGCGCAGCGCGGGCATGACGACTCCAGCCTCAGCCCTCTGGCTTTCCTTCCCGGTCTGATATGTGCACTTCGGCCACCTCAATCGCCTTCAATGAAGAAAAGGGGAGACGAGGATGGTACCGAACATGCCGAAGGACCCCGAGATCAAGGACGAGGAACGCTATCTGCAGATGAGGCGGCGTGACCGTGACAAGGAGCTCGCCACCCGCCTCGCCCGCACCAGCCGTCACCGGTCGGGGGGTGCCGGCGCGACCGCTCCGCCGTTGGAGGAGTGGTCCCACGAGGAACTGGTGGCGGGGGCACGCGGTCTCGGCATCGAATCGCCGTCGAAGCTCGACCGCGAGGAGCTCATCGAGAAGATCGAGCATGCCGCCCACGAGTCCCATCCGCTCTCGGAAGGACAAGAAAGGGGATGAAGAGGGGAAGAGCGTGCACGAGCCGCCTCAGCGACGCCGGGCGATGAGGAGTCCGAGCATCACGACGCCGAGGAGCGCCACCAGACCGGGTGCGGGCATCCCCTGTGCGTCTGTCGGAAGACCGGCCCAGGTGTCGAACAATGTGACGTCGTGTTCCATCGGATCCACACCGTCGGGGAAGGTCACCGCCCAGCTGTCGCCCGCGGAAAGCTTCCCATCCGTGTCCATGTCGGTGAAGAGGAACGAGTAGCCGGATGCACTCTGTTCACCGCCGTCGAGCGGGAAGGCGACCACCGGCTCACCGTAGGAAGGCGGGTCCCCGTACGGTTCGTAGTCTTCGCCCATCTCATAGACGTGCACCTCGAATTCGGACAGCGGCAGGAGGACCTCGACCTCTTCGGCGACCCAGCTCGCTTCCTGCCGTTCGAAGGTCGTGTGCCCTTCCACTTCCACCGGTGTGCGCCGGTCGGCCTCCGGCAGGGAGATGTCGCGCCGGGAGTCATAGTGGAACCCGATGTCGACCGTCTCGCCGTCTTGGTCCCCCTCGACACGCTTGACGCGGTCCTTCGGGTCGATCGTCACGGTCATCAGGCTCCCGTCCTCGAGTCGCAGCGTGACGATCAGGCTGCCGTCTTCTTGTTCGGTCACCGATTCCCGTGGCATGGTGGTGAGTTCTTGCGGACTCGGCAATTGCGGCCCGACGTCCATGTCGGCCTCAGATTCATCGTCAGGGTCGTCCATCTCGAGACAGGGTGCGGAGGCGTCCCGTCGTGATTCATACACCGTGCCACCGAACTGGGTGTAGTCGCGTTCGCCGGCACACCAGCTCTCGACGGTGAACTGGAAGCCGGGGGAACCCATCGAGGCTTTGATGTATTGCACGTCGTTCTTGCCCCACTCCAAGGTGAGCGTGCCGTCACCCTCCTCTCCGGAGAACGTCCCGGCCATCTTGGACAGGCGTCCGCCGTCCGGGTCATCGACATCCGCGGCGAGACCAAGGAACGCCTTCTCGACCCGCTCGTCCGTCGAAAGGTCGCTTCCGGAGTCTCCGTCATGGGCGCAACCCGCCAAGACCATCGCGACCGCGATGAGGCCGACGAGCCATCCACCTGTCTTGATCATACGACCTGGTCCACCTGTTGCCCCTTTTTGTGCGTTCGGACAGCGCCCCTGGGCCGCTCACTACCTTCACCGGTTTTCGTCGTCCGGAAGATCGCCTGTGGCCCCGCTCGTGATGGGCGCTTCGGCGGGTCCCTTGCCGAACCTGCGGAACAGGTAGTAGACCGGGATGCCGGCGAGGACGAGGAGCAGGCCGACCGCCGAGCGTCCCGGGGATCCGAAGGCCAGGTTCACCGTGAATGCCAGGGTGGCGACGATGAAGAGGATGGGCACGAATGGATAGGCGAGCACCTTGTAGGGCCGGTCCCACTCGGGGTGGCGGACGCGAAGGATGATGAGCGCGCCCGCGTTGGCGGCGTAGAAGAGGAACGAGGCGAAGATGACGAGCTCGATGAGCAGTTCGAACGTGCCGAAGACGACGAGCACGGTCGCCCATACGGTCTGGGCCATGATGGCGACGTGCGGGGTGTGGAAGCGGGGGTGCACCTTGCCCCAACTGCGGAACAACACGCCGTCCCGCGCCATGGCGTAGAAGAGTCGCGGATAACCGAGTGTCTGGCCGTTCAGCGAACCGAAGAGCGAGACGGCGATGACGAGCGTGATGACCTGCGCCGGGCTCAGGCGGAAACTCCAGTCGTCGCTGAACGCGGTCGTGAAGACGTCCGCGGCCACCTGGTCGTCGCTCGCGATGAGCCCATCGAGGCCGAGCGCCCAGACGAAGGCGAAGTGGGCGACGATGTAGATGGCCATCACGAACAGGGTGCCCATGGCGAGCGCCTTCGGGAGGTCGCGTTGCGGGTCCTTGATCTCCTCGGCGACGTTGTTGGCGTTGGTCCAGCCGTCGTAGGTGAACAAGGCCGGCACCATGGCGAGGCCGATGGCCTGCCAGATGGAGAGGTCGAACGAGGTCGGCCAGACCGGTGTCAAGGCAAGACGGTCGCCGGTCCCGAGATAGATGCCGACCAGGATGACGCCGACCAAGGCGGCGATCTTGAGTCCGGTGAAGACCACCTGCACCTCGCCGCCCAAGCGGACACCGAGGATGTTGATGACGGCGAGCAAAATGATGGCGCCGATCGCGATGGTCTTGACCGAGAAGTCGCCCGTGTAGCCGACCAGCGACCCGGATTGTTCCCCGAAGAAGGTCGCCACCGCGGCGACGCTGCCCACCTGGGTCATGGTGAACGAGGCCCAACCGACGAGGAAGGCTGGCAGTTCCCCGTAGGCTTCCCGCGTGTAGACGTAGGGGCCGCCCGAGCGCGGCAGCATCGCCCCGAGCTCGGCATAGCAGAGCGCCCCCATGAAGACGAGGACCCCGGCGATGGCGTAGACGACGAAGATGAGCCCAGTGTGGCCGACGATGCCGGCGAGCTGGTTCGGCGTGCGGAAGATGCCGGAGCCGATGACGATGCCGACGATGATGGCCGCCGCGGCGGTCGCATCGAGCCCGCGCACGAGCCCGGGGCCTTTCGGCGCGCCAGGGGCCGGTGCGGCGCCGGGACTCTTCGCGCGGACGCGGATGCGGGTCTCACCGGCCACGGAGGCGCCCATCTGGTCGAGCGCAAAAAGGCTTGGGATGGGCCG
>JAHWKR010000026.1:0-39507 GCA_019347805.1 Methanobacteriota archaeon | reverse complement strand
GGCGCCACCTCGGACGCGGAATAGCGCGCCACGGCGCCCATGTAGCCGAACTTCGTCATGCTCACGCCGACAGCGAGGAGGATGAGGCCCCCAGCCGCCAAGGCGAACCCGGTGAAGCTCGCACGCGTTTGGGCCTCGAACCAACCATCATCCCCCATCTCCACGGATGGGTCGCCGGAGAACATCTTGATGCCACCGATGATGATGAGCACGGCCGCCACGACGAGCGTGGCTGGCCCCCCGATGCGGAGGAACGTCCTCGTCTCACCATGGCCCTCTCGGATGAGCCCCTCACCACGCTTTCCACCTGTCATCTTCGATGGGACCTGCGCGTGGGATGAAAACCTTTGCCGACCTGTGGATGTCCGGAGTCCGCAGGTCGGACCTCTCGGCGCGTCGGGCCGGATGCTTCGGCCCCTCCCCCTGAGAAAACGTTCAAATCTGTGCCATGGTTCGGCAGGGTCATCGGGTCGGTCGAATGAAAACCTGGATCAAAGTGCTCATCGTCACGCTCGTCTTCGGGACCATCGCCTTCATGACCGGTTCGAACACGCCGGTGGGGGAGAAGATCTGGCCACCCTCGCCGGACAATCATACCCCCGAGGGGGCGCAATTGGCGCTTCTCATGACGATGGGTGCCGTCGAGGCTCTGGCGTTCGGTCTGGGCGTCGCGTTCATCGCCTGGGGCTGGCCGCTCGTCAAGCGTTTCGATGTCGGTCCGAAAGGCCTTGCCATCGCCACCTATCTGTCCATCTCCTGGTTGCTCGTCAACTGGTATCCGCATACCAATCTCCACATCGCGAACGGATTGGACCTCTGGGGGCTCATCGGGATCGAGTACGGCTTCCACCTGACGCTCGTCATCGCCGGCCTCATCGTGGCGATGTTCTTCCTGCGCGTCTTGCAGCAGACCCCGGAGACGTCCCTTCCACGCGCCACTTGAGCCGCCCCGAAGAGGGCAAACCCTAAAACAGTGGTACCGGTCGTCAGGACCATGGCCCCTCGACCGGTCTCTCTCGTCCTCGACGGCTTCGCCACCGGGCGCGAGAACATGGAGCGCGACGAGTGGCTCCTTGCCCGCGGCGAGCCTGTGGTCCGCCTGTATGGGTGGGACCCGGCATGCGTCAGCCTCGGCCGCACCCAGACGGAAGCGGACATCGACCTCGACGCGGCGGAACGTCACGGCATCGATGTGGTGCGTCGCAAGACCGGCGGTGGGGCCCTCCTTCACAACGAGGTCGAGCTCACCTACGCCGTCATCCTGCCGCTCGACCATCCGGGCCTGTCGCGCAACATCCTCGAGTCGTACCGGACGATGAGCGGCCCGATCCTCGATGCCTTCCGCGCCCTCGGTGTCGATGCCGTGTTCGGCGAAGGCAAGGGCGGGCGCGACACCCTCTGTTACCTGCGCGAGGAGGGCGTCTCCATCTTCGTGGACGGTCGCAAGATCAGCGGCGGCGCACAGCGGCGCACGCAACAGGCCGTCTTGCAGCACGGCACGATGGTGCTCAGGCTCGACGCCGAACGCACAGCGGAGGTGCTCAAGGCGCCCGTCGAGGCGGTGCGGCGCAAGGTCGTCGGACTCGACGCACTGGGCTTCGCCGTGACCCGTGATGAGGTGGTCAACGAGGTCGTCGCCGCCTATGAGCGCGGTCTGGGTCCGCTCGAGCGGGCCCGTGCCCCTTGGCAGGGCGATGAAGAATGGCGACCCGAGATCACAGAATTGACCGTCTGAGGGATATCATGCAGGAAGGGAGGACGGAGCAGGACCTGAGGGCATGGCTGCGGGACCAGAAGATCGAAGCCACATTGCATGACCACCTCCCGAGTGTGCACACGGTCGCCGAGGCGGCGGAGGTGATGGGGGTCCCCGAGGCGGCGGTGGCCAAATCGGTCATTTTCGTGAACGACGGGGAGCCGGTCGTGGTGCTCGCACCGGGTGACGCCAAGGTGCGCGACCGCTACGTCATCGACCATGTCGGCGGAGCCCGGAACCGGTTCCGTCTGGCCCGGCCGGCCGAGGTGCTGGAGTGGACCGGTTACCCGGTCGGCGGCGTGCCGCCGTTCGGCCATACACGCACGATGCGCACCCTCATGGACGAGCGGCTGTTCGCACTCGACAAGGCACTTTTCGGCGGCGGTTCCGATGCTGCGCTCCTCGAGGTCGCCCCTGCCGTGGTGCGCGAGACGACGCGTGCCGAGCTCGGCCGTTTCGCCGACTGATCAGTACTTGTATTCCGCTTTCTCGGTCTCCAGTTCCACTCCGGCACCGAGCACGCTCCGGTTGACGAAGTTGAAGTAGGCGGCGACGAGGTTGCAGTGCAGGATGGCGGCGTCGTCCCAGCCGAGGTCGCGCAGGCACTGGATGTCCTCCTGGGTGATGGAGGCGGGTGCCCGCGTGAGTTTCACGGCGTGTTCGCAGAGCGCGACCTGGGCCTTGTCGAGTCCGCTCGCCCTGAAATCCTGGGCCACCCTGCGTGTCGCCTCTCCGTCCTTCATGTATTTGTTCAAGGCGTCGGAATGGTGGCTGACGCAATACCGGCAATCGTTCGCGGCGGAGACGGCGACGGCGATCGCTTCCCGTTCCAGGCGGCTCAACGGACCTTTTCCATACATGATGTCCATGTACATGTCGAGGTGGGAGGCCATGGTCTCCGGGAGGAGGCTCTGGACCTGCATGACGTTCGCCACCGCACCGCGCTTGCCGGCGACCTTGTCGTACACCTCTTTCAGCCGTCCTTCCGCTTTTTCTGGGGGGACGGTGCGGATGAAGGTCATGATGGGGCCAGTCGCGAGCCTCTATTTCCTTCCTTCCACGGGACGTCGGGATACAAAGGGTGCCGCGTTCTCCGCACGCGGTACGGTGTCGCGATTCGTCCTGCCATAATCCGAAACAACTTTAATTTAATCAGCGGATGCACGCTATTGATGCCGCCGCACAAGAGCAAGAGCGCACCCGCCGAGGGTTCATCGGTCTATGAGGCCCTTTGCGACCTCGGCGAGAGTGACGCCACTGCGGCCGTGCTCGCAGCGCTCATCGAACAGGGCCCTTCGCTCATCAAGGACATCGCCGTTTATTCCGGGTGGAGCATCCCGGCGGTCTCGCAGGAACTCGCCGAACTCGAGGAGATCGGCTGGGTCTCGCGCGAGAAGGTGCCGAACATGAAACGGGGACGGGACCCGTACGAGTACAGACTCGAGATCACGAAGACCGAGATGGGCCGTTTCTATCGGGACCGGGTCAAGGAGCGACTGAAGACCATCGAATCCGCTTTCTGAACCGGCCGCTTCAGGCGTCCGAGTAGGGGGACCCGACCGCTTCTGTGAACAATGTGTGGATCAGTTCGGGCATCGTCGGATGGATGTGGATGCTCCTTTTGATGAGGTCGGCCTTGGCGCCTTCGGCCGTCATCGCGACGACCACTTCGTGGACAAGGTCGGCGGCGTGCGGGCCGAGCATGTGGAACCCGAGGATGCGTCGTGTGCCTTTTTCGACGAGCAGTTTGGCGAAGCCGGGTGGCTTGCCGATGATCTCACCTTTGGCGATGTCCTTGTAGTCTCTCTTGACCGCCTTGTAGTCCAGCCCTTTCTCCTGGCACTCGCGTTCGGTGAGGCCGACGGCACCGATCTGGGGGTCGCTGAAGATGGCGTGCGGGTTGGCCGAATAGTCCATTTTGAGGTCGGCGCCGAAGGCGTTGCGGTAGGCGATCTCGCCTTCGAAGGAGGAGGTGTGCTTGAACATGCCCTGTCCGATGCAGTCGCCGTAGGCGTAGATGTCCGGGTGGCTCGTCCGCATGTGGTCGTCGACCTGGACCCACCCCTTGTCGTCGGTCTTGACGGAGGTCTTGTCGAGGTCGAGCGTGTCGGTGTTGGGTCTTCTGCCGGTGGCGACGAGCACCATGTCACCCACGACGGTGCGCGTCTCGTCGCCGTCCTCCTTCCGCACCTTGAACCCGTACTGTCCTTCTTCTTCCACGGCGGCGACGGCGCGGTAGGGGGTCACCAGGTCGACCTTCTTCGCGAACTCTTTTGTGAACGTGGTGCGGATGTCGTCATCCTCAGAGAGGAGGTGGTCGGACGGGTCGATGATGGTCACCTTGGTGCCGAGCGTGGAGAAGAAGTGGCCGAACTCGCAGCCGATGTAGCCGCCGCCGAGGATGACCAGAGACTTCGGCTGTCCCTTGATGTCGAAGATGTCTGCGTTCGTCCGGTAAGGGATCTTGTCGAGTCCGTCGATGGGCGGGATCGCCGCACGCGCCCCGACGGCGAGGAAGAACTTGTCCCCGGTGATCGTGCGTTTGCCGTCCTTGGTCTCGAGGGTCTTCTCGTCGACGAAGCGCACCTCATCGAAGACCGGTGTGAAGGCATCTTCGACCCAGCCTTGGGTGCCTTCGTTGGCCTTCGAGCGGCGTTCCCGCATGGCACGGAAGATGGCGGGCATATCGACCTTGACGCTCGACTGGTCGAGGGTGATGCCGAAGTCGTCCGCCGCTCGGATCGTCTTCATGACCTCGGCCGATTGGATGAGTTGCTTCGATGGGATGCAGCCGACGTTTACACAGGTGCCTCCGAGGCGATCGGTCCAACGTTCGACGAGGGCCACGCTCTTTCCGGCCTCGTCGGCATAGTAGGCGGCGGTGAGTCCGGAGCCGCCTCCGATCACGACCACGTCGAAATGCTCTGTCTCCGCCATCGCGAGAACGGGAGAAGGGGTCGATAGATAAGCGATAGCATACCGGGTCCAACTGGACCCCCGACCGTGGGACGATGACTTCCATCCTGTTCACCAACGGTCATGAACAGTAGACCGGATAGGAGGTGGCATGCGCACGCCGGTCCCGGCCTTGATCGTCGCCACCCTCCTGTCGATGCTCCTTGTCCCGGCAGCAGAAGCGGAACATGTGCCGCGGTCAGAGATCCAGTGGGCCTGTGGTTTCGGCGAGCGCAACGCCGAAGGGTGCGGCATCGACGCGGTGCACGACCCGGAGTTCGGCCCCGATTGGATCGATCCGCGTGACGATGTCCTGGGGGTGGTCCTGAACGGGGATGCCCGCGCCTATCCCGTCCGGATGTTGGACCGGCATGAGATCGTCAACGATATCATCGGCGGCGTGCCGGTGGCGGTCACCTGGTGCCCGCTCTGCGGTTCCGGCATCACGTTCGAGCGCAATGCCGAGATCGACGGCGAAAGACGGACGCTCGACTTCGAGGTCTCTGGCTATCTCTACAAACACGACCTGGTCATGTGGGACCCGCAGACGCAGAAGCTCTGGACGCAGATCCTCGGCAGGCCGATCGGATCGCTGCCGGGATCGGTGGTCGAGACCGCGCATCCGGACGCCGAGCTCGAACCGGTCACCACCGCCCAGGTCACGTGGCAGGAGTGGCAAGAACGGCATCCGGGCACACGGCTGCTGCAACCGGCACTCGAATCCACGAGCTACCGCGGTTCCGCTTACGGGGACTATGATTCCGATTGCCGCATCGGTGTCGGCGGCGGCGAGGAGTGCGAGATCGACGGGCTCCACCCCAAGGAGGAGGTGGTCGGGGTCGATGTCAAGGACCGTGCCATCGCCTTCCCGGTCCTTGGCGTGCTGCAGTCGGGCGGTGTGGTGCATCACCCGTTCAACGGGGAGGACCTTCTGGTCGTCGCCGGCCGTGAGGGCACGTTGGTCTTCGACGCCGACGGTCACCGCTTCGAGAAACGGGACGGTGCGTGGGTCGACGAGGAGGGGCGTCCGTGGGACATCGAAGCGGGCAGGAGCATGACCACGGACGAGACGCTCGAGCGCCTCGACACGTTGGTCCTGTTCTGGTTCGCCTGGAAAGAGCACCGGCCCGACACCGCGTTGTGGGTGCCTGAGGATTTCGAGGGCAAGGATGGCGAGGGACGCTTTCTTCCCGCACCGGGTACGGTGCTGTCGATGCTTTTGATCACCGCTACGGCCCTCGTCCGGGCGAGGCGGCGGTCCTGAACCCGCTTTTCACGCCCACGTGATCGCGAGATCGGCGACCATGGCGACGTACAACAGGCCGAGGTAGAGGATGGAGTAGCCGAACATCTTGCGCGCGGTGCGCTTGGTGACCGAGCGTTTGAGGTCGAGGGCCAGGGCAAGGAACAGGCCTCCCAAGAGCGCGGCGGCGATGAGGTAGATGCGGCCGAGCGTGCCGAGCGGGTAGAACGCCAGCGAGACGGCGACCATGATGACCGAGTAGACGAGGATCTCCATGGTGGTGTGGGCGTCGCCCTTCACACTCGGCATCATGGGGATGCCCGCCTTCGTGTAGTCGTCCTTCAACACCAGCGCCAGGGCCCAGAAGTGGGGCGGGGTCCAGACGAAGATGAGGAGGGCAAAAAGCAGGGCGGGGAAGGTGATCGTGCCGGCGACGGCGGACCAGCCGACCAACACCGGGAACGAACCGGCGGCGCCGCCGTAGACGATGTTCATCGGCGTGCTGTGCTTGAGCCAGATGGTGTAGACGAAGACGTAGAACAACAACCCGGCGAGGGCGAAGGCGGCGGAGAGCAGGTTGGCGAAATGTTCGAGCACGATGAAGGCGGCCACGCCTTGGAAGAGGCCGAAGAGGAGGGCGTGGTGCGCGGGGACGCGGCCGGACGCGACGGGGCGGTCGCGGGTGCGCTCCATGAGCTTGTCGGATTCGCGTTCGTAGAAATGGTTGATGGCGCCGGAGCCGCCGACCATCAGGGTGCCGCCGGCGATGACCGCGAGCGTGGGGACGAGGGGAGGCGTGCCGCCTTGGGCGAGGAACATCGCCGTGACCGCCGACAACGTGAGCAGGAACGAGACGCGCAGCTTCATCATGCTGAGGTAGTCTTTCACGCTCGCCTTCTGCGGGGGGGAAGCCGCCCCGGGTGCCGGGCTTTCTGGGGCGGTGTCGCGCCAGACGCCGTCCGCTTCGCGTCCACCGCCCTCGACGACGGCGCCTTTCACGCCGCGGCCGGTGTGGGCGAAGATCAAGACGGTCGCGGTCAGCATCATGCCGAAGAAGACCGTGGCGAGCCCCAGGTGCGAGACGACGATGAGCGGTTGGAGCGCGTTCAGGACCGTCAGGCCGCCCATGTAGACCTGGATGGCGAGCACACCGATGGCGACGGTGGGGGTCCAGCGGGCGACCGGGTGCAGCTCTTTCTCTTTCCACGCCAGGTAGGCGAAGGCGAGGATGAACGGCCCGAGGAAGGTGGCGGCGAAGCGGTGGATCCATTCCGCCATGATCTGATGGGTGTTGTGTTGCCCTGTTGGGTCGGTGAACGGCGGGAACCATTGGCCGTAGCAGAGGGGCCAGTCAGGGCAGGCCATCCCAGCGTAGATCGCCTTGACGTAGCCTCCGATCATCATGAGGCTGAAGGTCCAGAGCGTGATGGTGACCCCGAGACGACGGAGGAGCTTCATGGGCGCCGTGGCGAGCGACCAAGGCCGGCCTTTTATGGGTTGTGGGCGATATATCGCAGAGTCGTCCCAGACCCGACCCGTCAGTGCGCCTTGCCCGTGGTCCGCCGCGACGGCACCCGCCCGATGGTCAAGACGGTCACCGACACGACGAGGCCGAGCGCGGCCAGGATGAGGGGCAGGAGCGTGTCGACCTCGAAGAGCAATGCCGCCACGGTGCCGCCGACGAACGAGCCGAAGTAGAGCCAGGTGTTGAGGGCCCCCATGGCCGCCCCGCGCCGGTTGCCGGGGAAGAGCGCACCGATGAGCGACGGGAGGGACGCCGACTGGCCGGCATGGCCACCGAAATAGAGCACGCCGACGAGGATGTAGAGCCAGAGCATATCAAAAGTCAGCAAGGCCGCCGAACCGAGACCGATGAGGAGCGCGGAGACCGCCGAGAACATCCGTACCCGTCCCGCCTTGTCCGCGCCCCGTGACGCGCCGATGGCGAGCACGCCGCCGACGAGCACCATGACGATGAGCGTCCAGCGATACGTGCCCTCACCCAGCTGCTCACCGGCGACGAGGGGCAACGCGAACATGGTGGCGATCAAGGTGAAGTTCATGGCGAAGCCCGCCACGTCCAGGCGAAGGGCGCGCTTGTCGAAGAAGACGCTGCGCAGCCCCACCTCCTCGCTGTGCTCCGGCTTGAGGCCCGAAGGGATGACGAAGATAAGCGCCACGAACAAGACGGCACCGAGGGCCGCGGCAAGAAAGAACAGTCCGGGGACGCCGATGAGCGGCTCCAACACAGGGCCGACCGAGACCCCGACAAGGAACGCGGTGCCGGCGCCGATGCCGGCGATGGCGAGCGCGAACGTGCGCCGTTCCTCCGGGACGACGTCGGTGAGGAGGGCGGTCCCGACGGACGAGACGGCCCCGACACCTTCGACCAGCCGACCGGCGATGAGGACCCAGATGGCGTCCACACCCACCATCCCCCCGATCGGTTCCGCCAGTCCGGCGATCAGACTCCCGAAGACGAACACCGAGAGGCCCGCCAACAAGAGCGGGCGGCGTCCCCATCGGTCGCTCATCATGCCCATCGGGATCTGCATGATGGCCATGGTGAGCCCGTATCCGCCAAGGGCGATCCCGACCAGGAGCACCGAGTCGGTCAGCGTCAGCCCGTAGGGCGAGAAGACCGGCAGGATCAGGGAGACCGCAAGGACGCGCAGGGCGATGACAAGCGCGATCACCAGGATGATGCGTCCGACGCGGATGTCTTGGGCCACGGACGGCCCCCGACACGGAGGCCCGCCTTAACGCTTCCCCAGCGGATCGCCGAGGCCGGATTCGGTGCGGCATGCGGCGAGGGCCGAGAGCGGGTCGAGCGTCCCGCTTCTTCGGATGGCGCGCAGGAACGGCGACCGCGGCCAGGGGACGTTGAGGCGCTCTGCAGAGCCAGCGTGACATCCTTCGGCGCTGTCTGGGACCATGTTCGGGACCTCGGAGGGGGGAGAGCGGCCTTCCGACCGGCGTGACGACGAGGGACGGCGGCCCGCAAGGCCGCCGAAGTGGTGATGGAAGGCGACGACGCGCGACTCGCATCCGCCGGTCGGAAGGGGGAGAAGGACCGCGGGCGCATCCACCAAGAGGCCCGCGGCAAGACATGATGGGGACGCGCCGCGATATAAAGCGACAAGGAGGGGACGAGAGGCGCCGCCGCCCGAGGAACCGGTGGCGCGGGGGACCGGAGGCCCGAGCGGCCCGCAGGCCACGCAGCGTTCTCGTCGGCCGTTCTCTGGCGGGGGCCGACGCCGCCCCGAACGCTTAACCGAAGCGCCGGTATCCCGCGGGCGATGCCCTCGTTCAATGAGCGCCTCGAGTCCTATTGCCGCAAGAAGGGGACCCGCGTCTGCGTCGGCCTCGACCTCGATCGGGACCGGTTGCCGCAAGGCGTCTCCCACACGAAGGACGGCATGGCGTCGTTCCTCGCCGAGGTCATCGAGGCGACCGAGCCGTTCGCCGCCGCCTACAAGCCGAACGTGGCGTTCTACGAGGCGATGGGGATCGACGGCATGCGGCTTCTGGAGACGCTCGTCGCCCATGTGCACGCCAAGACCGAGGCGCCGGTCATCCTCGACGCCAAACGCGGCGATGTCGGTCATACCGCCAAGCACTACGCCGAGGCGCTCTTCGGGCGCTTCGCTGCCGATGCGGTCACCGTCTCGCCCTACATGGGCTGGGACGCCGTGGCGCCGTTCACCGAGGACCCGGCCAAAGGCGTCTTCGTGTTGACCCGCACTTCGAACCCGTCGGCGGGTGACCTGCAGGACCTCGAGGTCGGCCGCCGGCCGCTCTATCTCCACGTCGCGGACCTCGTCAAGGAATGGAACGGGAAGGGCAACGTCGGTGTCGTCGCGGGCGCGACCGGTCCCGAGGAGATGGCCAAGGTGCGCAAGACGGTGGGTGCGGGTGTGCCGTTCCTGGTGCCGGGTGTCGGCGCGCAGGGTGGTGACCCCGGTGCGGCGGCCCGTGCTGCGGCCGACGCCGAGGGCGGAGCGTTCATCGTCAACGCCGGCCGCAGTATCCTCTTCGCCTCCGAGGGCCGTGATTATGCCAAGGCGGCCGCGTCCGCCGCGGAAGCGCTTCGCGACCGGATGCGCACGGCCATCGGAAAGCTGTGAGGCCGACCCCCAACCCTTAAAGGCCCTTCTGGTGTCGCGCGACCCGGTGCCCCCCGCTGCGGAAGAGCCGACGGCCAAGACCGCGACGCCGTTCGAGCCACAGGCGGGGGGTTTCGAGCCGAAGTTGGAGGACCTCGGCCCGGTCGCCGCGATGGGCCTGATGTTCCTCATGACCCAGCTTTTGGCGGTCCTTGTGGCGGGGCCGTTCGAGCGCGCCGGCATCCGTGCCTTCGAGGACCCGTCCGACCCGGTCAACCCGGTCATCTATGTCGGGCTCATCCTGGCGTTCACGGTGGTCATCCTGATCATCGCCAAGCTGAAGCTCGATTGGCTCATCCAGCTCATCATCCTGGGCGCCATCGGCGCCACACTGGTCTATGTCTTCTGGCCGCTTTTGGCCTACGTCATCGTCGTGCCTTTGGTGCATTTCGGTGTCGCTCCGGCGACGGCGGCGTGGATCGATCTGGGGGTCTCCGTCGGCTTGGCGGCCGTCCTGACCGCCCTTCTCTACAAGTGGCCCGAGTGGTACATCGTCGATTCGGTGGGCATCCTGGTGGCGGCGGGGGCGACCGCCATCTTCGGTGTGTCGTTCACTTTCTTCCCGGCGCTCATCCTCCTCGTGCTGCTCGCGATCTATGACGCCATCGCGGTCTATCGCACGCGGCACATGTTGGCCCTCGCCGACACCGTCGTGGGCCTGCGTCTTCCCATCATGCTGGTCGTGCCGAAGCATCGCGATTACTCTTTCCTGGCGGAGAAGGACTCGGTGAGCGAGCAGGCGTCGACGGGGAAGCCGCGCGACGCCATGTTCATGGGCCTGGGGGACCTGGTCATCCCGAGCGTCCTCGTCGTCGTCGCCTATCACAACCTCGGCAATCCGGAGGCGGCCATCGGTGCGCTCGTCGGCACCTTCGCCGGCTTCCTGCTCCTCATGTCGTTCGTGCTGCGCGGCCGCCCTCACGCGGGCCTTCCGAGCCTGAACGGGGGCAGCATCCTCGGCTTCTTCCTCGGCTACTGGCTGAGCGGGGCGTCGTTCGGTGCCCTCGGCATCCCCGGGATCGGGTGAACCGTCCGGGACGTCGACAGGTCGATGCCACACGCAGCGCACCCTTGCGTCCGCCGTCTGACTGACATAGGAGAAGCCGTTTCCGCCTCGCATCGGTATGCCGAACGACTCCGACCCCGGCCCCGCGGCGCAACATGCTTCTCGGACGGCAGACCCCACGCCCGCGCAGGCGGCCCATCGCAGGTCACAGGAAGAGTTCGAGCGGTTCGTCCAGAAGCTCCACCAGCAGGCGTTGGAATCGCAGGAGGAGCGCTGGCCGCTCTATCTCCAGGCCGGTCTGCGGGACGCGATGCGGGTGCTCGACCTCGGCTGCGGCTCGGGCGCGGTGACGGCCGATGTGGTGGACGCGTCCGGCGGTGTCGTGGTCGGCGTCGACGCGGCGCCCGAGATGCTGCACAAGGCGCAAGGCTACCTGGGTCACCGCCACGCCACCCGGACATGCCTTGTGACGGCCGACGGCCATCGGCTGCCCTTCCCCGATGGGGTCTTCGACGCGGTCGTCTGCAACCTCTTCCTGATGTGGACCGAGGAGCCGCAGGGGGTGGTGCGGGAGATGGCGCGCGTCACCCGCAAGGGCGGCGTGGTGCTGGCGACACTGGAACCCGATTTCGGCGGCAAGCTCCATTTTCCCGAGGACCCGCTCGTCGACCCGATCTTCCGCGGCGAGGCCATCCGGCGACGCGGCGGCGACCCCCACATCGGCCGCAAGTTGCGCATGTTCTTCGTCCGCGCAGGACTCGACACGGAGGTCGGCATCGGAAACCGGCGCATCTGGTCGACCGAGGAGGACCGGCGCAGTTTCGAGCGGGCACGCGATCTCTACCGCAACATGCTGCTCGCCAATGGCCTCACGCCGGACGAGGTGGAGGCGTGGGAGCGGCGCCAGGAAGCGGAGATGGAGGAGGGCATCTCGGTCAATTTCTTCCCGCAGTTCTATGCGCTCGGGCGGAAATAGCAGGAGGCGGCTGTCGCACGATGCGGCCGCCGAGGGGCGCCAAGAGGGTCTCCCTTGCCCCGACCCGTCAAAACATCCATACCCTCCCTGGAGATGCGGCCGCATGGCCGACCGGGAAGGCGGGTTGCCCCTCGCCGTCATGGAGACCGACAAAGGCACGATGACCATCGAGCTGTTCGCGAAGGACGCACCGAAGACGGTGGAGAACTTCGTCATGCTCGCGAACAAGGGCTTCTACGATGGCCTGCGCTTCCACCGGGTCATCCCGGACTTCATGGTCCAGGGTGGCTGTCCCCACTCCAAGAAGAAGGGGGACCCGCGGGCCGGGACGGGGGGCCCCGGGCACCACATCAAGTGTGAGACGAAAGGCAATCCGCGCCGGCATGGCCGCGGGTTCCTGTCGATGGCGCACGCCGGCAAGGACACCGGCGGCAGCCAGTTCTTCATCACCCACAGCCCGCAGCCGCACCTCGACAAGGTGCACACGGTGTTCGGGCATGTCGTGGAAGGGATCGATGTGGTCGACAAGATCCGTCAGTGGGACGAGATCCGGTCGGTCAAGATCCAGGAATAGGGGGACCTTCACCGGCGCTTCGAAAAATGAGCCGGGGGGTCATCCTCGCGCACGGAACAGCGCGAGCTGTCGCTAGCCAGGATGGGGGTCAGCAGGATTCCCGAAGAAAAGGGACGCCGAGGGGAGGAGGGGTTCCCGTGGTGACCGAGGACCTAAGCGAGCGTCTCGAGCTGGCTCATGATGCTCCAGATGAGCGTCCGGCCGTGGAGTGGGATGTTGGGGTCGTTGGCGAGGTCGTCGAGGATGTTGATGGCGGAGGACTTGCGCACGTCGAGGGCGTCTTCGCTCTCGGTGAGGAGTCTCTTCGCCTCTTCCGCGCCCCGGCGGATGTTCCTGGGGACGGAGGTGTCCTCATGGAGCATGTCGAGGCCTTGGACGATCTGGTCGATCTTGCTTTGCCGAGCGGTAGAGGTCATAGTGGTCACCACGGGGATTCGAGCGCCAATCAGGGACCCGTATTAAGTGGTTGCGGCCTCTTACTGGAGACACGCCGGGACCGGGACGCGCATCCGCATACGCCTTCGCATGGCACGACGGCCATCCGCAGCCGACCCGCGCAAGTTCGTCACATGCCAACAGTTCACAGGGTTCGTCAACCTGTAGCGACGTACCTGTCCGATTTCGGTCACACCCTTCGGATTCGACCCCAAAGTGGTCAGTAGGTTCAAGTCAAGCCACGCCTGACTTCCTTGTCCGTGTCACAAGTCGCGATCGTAGGCGCAAGAGGATATCTCGGCCGGGAACTGGTCCGGTTCCTCCTTTCGCACCCCAAGGTGGACGAGGTCCTGCCCGTATCCCTCGGCAGCCCCGGCGGCGAGTTCGGAGCCACCGTCCCCGCTTTCCGTCATATCAAGGGCCTCGAGATGCGCTCTTGGGACGACGAAGTGGTGCAGAACGCCGACGCCGTCCTCTTCGCCACCGCGGGCGGGGACGCAAAAAAGTGCGTCGCCGACCTCGACCCGGACGGTCCGCTCGTCGTCGACCTGTCCCGCGACCACCGCCTCGAGGCGATCGCCTCGTTCCAGAAGGCGCGCCAGATGGTCACCGTCGGCGGCGCGAGCGCGACCGATGCGACCACCGAGGCCGCCCGGGCGACCGGGTGGACCTATGGCCTCGTCGACACGCCGTTCCAGGTGCAGAAGGGCACCAAGCGCATCGCCAACCCCGGTTGTTACCCGACCGCCAGCCTCCTCGCCACACTGCCCGCTGTCGAAGCGGGCCTCGTCGCCCCGGGGCCGATCGTCGTCGACGGCAAATCGGGCGTCTCCGGCGCGGGTGCCACACCCCGCCCCGAACTCCATTTCACGGACACCAACGAATCGGTGCACGCCTACAAGGTGGTCGGCCACGACCATCAATACGAGATCCAGGCGGCCGTCGCCTGCCACGATCGCGCCACCCAAGGCGGTCGCGCCCGGCCGGTCCGCTTCACGCCGCACCTTGTGCCCCAGAACCGTGGACTGCTCGCCACCGTCTATGCACCGCTCCATGAGCATGTCACGCCCGACGCGGTCAAGGAGGTCTACGCCAAGCGCTACGCCGATGCGGTGACCGTGCGCCTCGTCGAGGAGGCCGACACCGCCCATGTCCGCGGCAGCACCCTCTGCGACGTCGCGGTCGATGTCGACCCCGAGGCGAACATGCTCGTCGCGCGCGGCGCCATCGACAACCTCGTCAAAGGCGGTTCCGGACAAGCCGTCCACAACCTCAACCTCGCGCTCGGATACGATCCGACGCTCGGCCTGCCCATGATCGGGGGCCACCCATAGATGACAGAAGACACCACCACATTCTCCTCCAAAGGTCAGCAGGCGACCCAGATGACGAAGACCGGCATCAACGCCGTTCCCGGATTCCGCGCGAACGGCGTCCATTGCGGGCTCAAGCGGAAACGCCGCGACATGGCCCTCATCGTCTCTGACCGCGTCACAAGCGCCGCCGCCGTTTTCACCCAGAACGCCTTCGCCGCCGCACCGGTGCTGCTGAGCAAGCGCCGCATCAAGGCGGGCGACGTGCGCGCGATCGTCGTCAACTCCGGCAACGCCAACGCCTGCACAGGCACCCGCGGAGCGAAGGACGCCGAGGAGATGACTGTCCTCGCCGCCCGCGCCCTCGGCCTCAAGCCTGAGCAGGTCATGGTCGCGTCGACCGGCATCATCGGCCGCCCGCTCGACATGGAGAAGATCCGCACCGGCATCACCGAATGCGCGGGCGGACTCGACACGGCGACAGGCGACGAGGTCGCCGAGGCCATCACCACGACCGACGCCTACACGAAACAGGCGGAGCGCAGCGTCGAGGTCGAAGGCCGCACGTTCCACGTCGCCGGCATCGCCAAGGGCGCGGGCATGATCCACCCCAACATGGCCACCATGCTCGGCTTCGTGGTCACCGACGCGCCGGTCGCCGAGGACCACTTCCAGGCGCTCCTCGCCGAGACCGTCGACGAGACGTTCAACATGATCAGCGTCGACGGCGACGAATCGACCAACGACATGGTCGCCGCGTTCGCCAACGGCGCCGAGGGCGGCGCGCTCGTCGCTCCCGGCACACCCGAATGGCACGCCCTCTCCGACGCCTTCCGCGCGGTCTGCACCGATCTCGCCAAGATGATCCCCACCGACGGCGAGGGCGCCACGCATCTCATCGAGGTGGTCGTGGAAGGTGCCGCTTCCGTGGCCGACGCCCGTGCCGCCGCACGCGCGGTGAGTTCTTCCAACCTGGTCAAGGCCGCCGTCTACGGCGGTGACCCCAACTGGGGCCGCATCGTCGCCGCCCTCGGCCAGACCGAGGTCGCCATCGACCCGGCGTCGGTCTCCATCACGTTCGACGGCGCGGAAGGCGGGGCCACCGTCCTCGACAAGGGCGAACCGACGGGCGCGCTGAAGGACGCCGCCCGCGCCTTCGCCACGAAGGAGATGCGCATCCGCATCGACCTCGCCTCCGGAGACGCCTCGGCGACCGCCTGGGGCTCCGACCTCACGGAGGCTTATGTCCGTTTCAACTCGGCTTATTCCACCTAAGTGATCCCATGATGAAGACACTCGTCTTGAAGCTCGGAGGCGCCGTCGCGCTCGAGGAGGAGACCATCGACCATCTTGTCGCCGGCCTGCGGCCGCTCCAGGAGGCGGGGGTGCGCACCATCCTCGTCCACGGAGCGGGTCCCCAGATCGACCGCGCGCTCTCGGAATCGGGAGAGGCGCCCATCAAGCACAAAGGTCTGCGGGTCACCTCCACCGTGGCCGCCGAGGTCGTCCGCCGCGAACTCGACACGGTCGGCTCGGAACTCGCGAAGAGGCTGACCCAGAAAGGGCTGCATGCGATGCAGGTGCCGAGCGCCGCCGGCGTCTACCGCGCCGAGAAGAAGGTGCTCGACGACGGCTTCGACCTCGGCCGGGTCGGCACGGTCACCGACATCCGCATCCCGTCGACCGATGACGATGTCCTCGGCATGGACCGGCTTTTTACCGAAGAGGGCGGGCCGGTGCTCGTCATCACGCCGGTCGGCTCCGACGATGCTGGCCCGCTCAACATCAACGCCGACGAGGCCGCCTCGGCGCTCGCCAAGGCGGTCGGCGCCGACCGTCTGCTCCTGGCCACCGACGTCCCGCACGTCCGCGACCAGAACGGCGACCCTGTGCCTTCGCTCGACCGCGACACCTGCAAGGCGCTTCTTGCTTCGGGTGCGGCGAAGGGCGGCATGATGCCGAAGCTCGAAGCGGCGCTGTTCGCGCTCGATGCCGGCGTCAAGGACGTCCTGATCACCAAGCTCGGCCCCGAGACACTTGCCCGGGCGCTCGAGGCGGTGCCGTCCCATGGCACCTGGCTCACCGTCAAGTCGTCGGCCGCCGAGGCGATGGCATGACCGAGACGGTCGAGGCCATCACCACGGACGCGCCCGATGTTCCGCACACCGAGCGCTGGGAGCGCGTGCACATGCCGAACTACGGCACGCCGCGCCTCATGTTCACCGAAGGGGAAGGCGCGCGTCTGAAGGGCCATGACGGCCGCACCTATGTCGACCTCCTTGCGGGCCTCGCGGTCAACATCGTCGGCCACGCGCACCCGGAGGTCGTGAAGGCGGTCTCCGACCAGGTGGCGCGCCTCGGCCACGTCTCCAACCTCTACGCTTCCGACGTCGCCCTGAGGCTCTGCGAGCGTCTTCATGCGCTCTCCGGCGGTCGCAAGGTCATGCTCGTCAACTCGGGCGCGGAGGCGAACGAGGCGGCGCTCAAGGTGGTCCGCCGTCACGCCCACATGGAAGGCATGGACGCACCCGTCGTGGTGGCGTTCAATGGCAGCTTCCATGGCCGGACGCTCGGCGCGCTGGCGCTCACCGGACAGCCTGCCTATCAGGAAGGCTTCGGGCCGCTCCCAGGCGGCGTCGTCCATGTGCCGTTCAACGACCCCGCCGCGCTGGAACAGGTGTTCGAGGAACACCAGGTGGCCGGCTTCTTCGCCGAGTTCCTTCAGGGTGAGGGCGGGGTCGTGCCGATGGCGCGCGAGACCGCCGACACGCTCTCCAGACTCAAGGAGGCGCATGGCACGGTACTCGTCGCCGACGAGGTGCAGACCGGCATGGGACGCACCGGGCATTTCTTCGCGCACGAGCATTTCGCCGCCAAGCCCGACATCATCACGCTCGCCAAGGCGCTCGGCGGCGGCATGCCGATCGGCGCCATGCTGGTCCGTCCCGACCTTGCCGCCAAGATGGGCCCCGGCAGCCACGGGACCACGTTCGGAGGGAACCCGGTCTCGTCCGCGGCCGCGCTCGCGGTCCTCGACATCTATGAGCGCGAGAACCTCGGTCGGCGCGCGGCACGACTCGGGTTGCGGCTCTCCGACCGCCTGACGGACGCCCTTGCCCCGCATGGTCTTGTCCCGCGCGGCCTCGGCATGCTGCAGGGGGTCCCGCTTCCGAAGCCGGTCGCACCAGAGGTCGTAAGACGCGCCGAGGAGGACGGGGTCATCATCGGTCAGGCCGGAAAATCGGTGGTCCGGTTCGCTCCGCCGCTCACGATCGGCGAGGACGAGCTCTACGAGTCGCTGCCGGTCGTGGTGGATGCCATCGCGTCGAGCCTCAGTTCCGGATGAGCCCGTTCAGGATTCCGAACGCCTCGAAGAGATCGTCCTCTTCGATGAGGAACATGTTGTCCTTGTAGACCGAGATGACCTCGAGGACGTTGATACCGCGCGAGGCGAGGCTCGAGGTCAGGAACGCCACGATGCCGGGCACCATCTCGCTCTCTTCGGGGACGCGCAGGTTGAGTTCGACGAGCTGCGTGCGGCGCTTGATGACCTGCTCCTCCCCGACGATCTCCTCGATCTCCGACAACACCCCTTCGTCGGTGATGATGGTGAGCGAGTCGCTCCCCTGGATGACATGGAGAGGGTGGTGCTGGCCGTGGAAGGCGCTCATGGTGCGCTCGAGCTTGTGGTAGACGTCCCAGCTGGGGCGCACGTTGAGGAGCGCGGCGTGGGTGCGCACTTCCAGGTTGCCGCGCTTGAGGACGTCGCGGATGCCCGCTTCGAAGCCGGCGCCGTCGTTCGGGGATTCGTAACGGCGGCACGCGACGAGGACCGCCTCCTCTTGGGAGATGCCGGTCTCTTGCATGATCTTGCGTGTCAGCGCCGACAGGTTGACGATGCCCATGGCGACGGCGTCCCGGACCACCGGGCGACTGTCGATGTAGCTGCGCACTTCTTCGGCGACCGAGCCGGTATGGGCTTGTCGTACCCGTTGCACCATGTCCGTCTCCGTGGGATGAGCCGTATCCTATTAGAGTCCTGGTGCCCACTCGGGTGGATACGTCCCTCCATCCCTCGCCGTCCTGTCGGCTCTCCGGACTACCCGCCGCCCTTGGTGAGGAGCGTGCTGAACGCGACCGCGGAGATGGCGGCGATGAGGCCGTCGGAGGCGAAATAATAGTTGGGGTTGAGGACCGTGCTCCATCGGCTGTTCCCGGTCATCTCGACGCATTCGGCGGCGGCCGCCGCGACTCCCGGGTCGCACCAGGTCTGCCAGTAGACGAGCATGACGAGGGAGAGCCCGACGGCGAAGAGCGTGGCGAAGACGAAGTGGCGGACACCGCGCCAGTAGTCCTTGTAGGAGGTCTTGACGAAGACGATGGCACCGACGGCGAAGATGGCGGCGAGGAACATGCCGGTCTGGGCGGTGGGGGCGGCGATGGTCTTGCCGGTGAAGACACCGAACTCGGCGACCAGGATGAGGACCATGACGGTCATGATGTTCTGGTCGCTCGATTTGCCGAGGATGTTCATCTTACCGAGGACGTCCTCGAGGCGGTTCGTCTCGTGCAGGGGTTCGGCTCCTGCGGCGGTGGGCTTGGCGCCTCCTGGCGCCTGTCCGGTCTCTTCGAACTCCACGGTGGCGGGTTCTTTCGTCTGGTGGATGGGGATGTTCTGGTGCTGCAAGGGTCCAGCGCCGATGCGGGTCGTGGTGGCGCCGGGTCTGACGGTGGTCTTGCGGCCGAAGGCGGTGGAGGGGTTCGCGCCGGTCACCGCGACCTTGCCTTTCGCCTTGGCCGGCTTGTCTGGGACGTTCTTTTCCCGTTGGTGGCGCAGGATGGCCGTGTAGATCATGGCGAAGTAGAGGAAGAAGACGAGCAGGCCACCTCCGATGAGGAGCACCTGCGAGGCGGTGGTCATGCCCTTCTCCGTCTCGAGCCACTTGGCGCCCCACCAGACGGCGTAGCCGAGGCCGCCGGCGATCATCGTGTTGTTGACGATGGTGAAGACCCAGCGCGCGAAGAGGAGTCGGGCGAGGATCCAGATGCCGATGCCGACGACGATGAGCGAGAAGATGTCGCCGTCCTGGACCCCGGTGAAGATGTTGATGAAGAAGTCCTTCGCCGTGTCCACGGTGTTGGCCTGGGCGAGGGTCTGGGGGGGTCGGTACATCGGCCTCTCGGCGCGTATCGCGATGTACCCAGGATAAATCTGTCGTGCTGGCACCGCACCAGGGCCGCCGCGGACCTGGGCCGTTTATCTATCGCTTTCGGAGCCGTCATGGCCCATCATGAGGAGGCGCCGGATCTCCCGCGCGGTCTTGCGGCCGACCCCTTCGACCTCGACGAGCTCGTCCTCGGACGCCGCGAGGACGGCCGCGACGCTCCCGAAACGGTCGAGGAGGCGACGCGCGAGCACCCCCGAGACCCCCGGGAGCCCTTCCACGACGTAGCGCCGGCGGTCGGCGTCGGACATGGAGACCTTGTCGAGGCGGAGCGGTGCGGTGCGGCGCGTCTCGGTCTGTTCGCGTTTGGCGATGGAGAGCAAAAGGTCGGCGGTCTCGTCGGTGTCACGCGACATCAAGACCGAGATGCCGAAGTCGGTGGCGAGGCTGGTGAGCGCTCCATACACGCTCATGCGGGGGATGTTGCGCAGCGTGGTCAGACCTTGCCCTTCTACGACCAGGATGGGCCGGAGATAGGCGGTGAGCTGTTTCGCCTGGGCCATAAGGCGGCCGTCCATGAGCGAGTCGAGGAAGTCCTCGACGGTCTTGCGCTCGATGGCGACGCGGTCGCTCACCACATAGTCGGCGACGCTCAGATGGGCGGCCTCGATCTGCACGCCGCGACGCTCGAGCGCCTTGACGACGGGCGAGCGCGATTCGCGGTGGTCGACCAGGATCCGCACGGACCCGTCCTTGTTCTTGGGGGCGTCGAAGTGGGTGTGCACGTCACGCCTGCCGCCCACGCCGAGCATCGACGGTGGGGAAGGTGGTGCTTCATCGGGCTCCTCTGGTATCGGCTCCTCCGCAGCGAGACGTGCCTGTGTCGCCTGCGTCGTCGCAGGCCGGGACGCCTCGGCGGCGCCTCGTTCCAGATCCGTGGTCCCCGTCTCCTTCTTCTCCCGCGGTCCGCCGTTGAAGGTGTCGAGCCGAGGTGCATGTGCGCCGCTCTCGTCACGCCGTGCCTCGACGCGTTTGAGTTCCCGGGTCACGCGGCTCTGCATGGCGCGCAGTTCGCGTCGCATGCTCTGCTCGCGCCGTTTCGCCGCCCAATAGTAGGCTTCGTCGCGCGTCCCGCCGTACATCAGCACCAAGACGCGGCCTTTGCGGTGGCGGGCCGTCCGGCCACGTCTCTGGATGGCCCGGATCTCGCTCGGCACCGGTTCGTAGAAGACGACGAGGTCGGTCTGCGGGATGTCGAGGCCTTCCTCGGCGACCGAGGTGGCGACGAGGACGTTGTGTTCGCCGCGCCGGAACGCGCGCACCGCCTCCTGTTGTTCCTTCTGTGTCAGGCCTTTGTCACCTTCGCGTGACGATTGGCCGACGAAGCGCACTGGTCGGCAGCCGGGAAGCCGCTTGAGCTCCTGCACGATGCGTTCGCACGTGTCGCGGTAATTGGCGAAGACGATGATGCGGGGGTCGTCGGCGACCGCCAGTTCGACGCGCACGGCGTCGACCACCTTGTCGACCTTCGGGTCCTCCTCCTTGGCGGCGGCGACAAGCGCCACGGCGTTGCGGATCCGTTCGTCGGCGAGCACCATCGCGGTCGCCTTCGAGGCGCCTTTACCGCCGGCTTCGTTCTCGAGGCGGTTCCAGTAACTGAGGAGGCCTGCGGCGCCCTGCGTCTCGGCCAGTTCGAGCGCATGGTGGATCTTCATCGCCTGCGCCTGGTAGCTCATGGCGTCGAAGAGGGAGCGGTCGGGGTCGTCGGCGAGCCGGATGCGCGACTGGATCTCACCGGCGAGCGCAAGGAGGTCCTTGCGGGACGGCATCGAGCTGACGTTCTTGAGGAGCTCGAGGCCCTTGAGGGCCTGCACCCGTTGCTGGATCGCTTGCTTGAGCGCTTCGGCGGCCTCTTTGAGGTGGTCGGGGAGCGGCACCTTCTCCCATTCCACCTGCAGTTCGTGCAGGTACGGTCTGACGTCCTCGTCCGTCTCGGTGCGGATCTCCATCCGCGTGAGGCCCAGGTCACCGCACACCTCCAGGATCTTTTCGGCGGAGAAGCCGGGGCTCGCGGTGATGCCGAGGCGGTGTCCGTCGGGCCGGTCGCGGCCATAGCGCTCGGAGATCCACACGTAGGAATACTCTCCTGTGGCCCGGTGCGCTTCATCGAAGACGAGCATCGAGACCTCACCGAGGCCGTAGCGGCCGGCAAGGAGGTCGTTCTCGATGACCTGCGGCGTGGCGATGACGACGTGTGCGTCGTTCCACAGCGCCTTGCGCTTGTCGGGCGGCACACTTCCGGTGAACGAGGTCACGTGCGACTCGGGGTCGCCGAGTCCGGGGAAGACGAGGTGACCGCGGAAGAAGCGCGTGTGCTGGTCGACGAGCGGCTTCGTCGGGGCGAGAATGAGGACTTTGGCGTCGGGGTCCTGCGCGAGCCGATCGGCGATGACGAGGAGCGCCACCACGGTCTTGCCCATCCCGGTCGGCAGGACGACAAGGCTTGGATGGGTGCTCGCGGCGACGGCGAGGTTGACCTGGAAGGCACGACGCTCGACGCGGCCGGGAGCGATCCAGGGATGGGCGACATATTCGACCTCGGGCTCGGGCGCCTCGGCTGCGGCGGACGGTCCCGGTCCGGTGCTCGTGGGGGTCGTGCCTGCCACGGACACGGTCATTCCTCTTCGGCGCGCGGTCGCTCCGGTGCGCGCGGTCGGATTCGCCATGGTCCAGGTGCGCTTATAGGATTGGGGGTGGGAGGGGACCGAAAGTAGTCCATGCGGTTTCATGGCCCCCGGTGGGACGGCACCCGCCGTTCTCGGAACCCTGAAGAGCCTGGAGCCATGATGGTCGGACGTGCAACCCCGCACCGCATTGACCCTCGCCCTCGTGGCTGGGGGCCTCGCCGTCGGTCTCGTCGCCGCCGACCTCGCCTGGACCTTGACCGCACAGGTGGATGGCCGCACCGAGACCGGCTGGCAGACCGTCACCCGATCGGACGACCGCTCCGTTTATGAGCATGGGCCCCGGCCGGTGGTCGAGGAGTGCCTCGTCGTGGACCGTGATGCGCGCCTCGTCGTCGACAACGACAAGCCGTTGCCGGACACGGTGGAGGTCTTCGTCGGCTTCTACAACCAGACCTCGGACCGCCAGGAGAGGATCCTCGAGGCGACCTGGTCGCTTTCGGCCTTCGAGGTGCGCGAGGTCGTGTTCCGGGTCCCGTCCGCCGCCATACCGTCGGACGATAGGGCCGACGACCAGCCGCCGTACGGCAAGACCGGTCATCTCGAGGTGCGCGTCGGTGACCATTACGTCACCGCTTGTGTCGAGGAGGGATCCTGATGGCCGAGAAGACCCTCCAGGGCGCCTTGACCTTCCTCGGGTTCGCCATCGCCATCCTTGGCGTGCTCTATTTCAGTTTCGAGTTCATCCCCGAGGTCTCGGAATGGACCCAGCTCGCTGCGCTCATCCTGCTCGCACTCGCCTACGCCTTCATCGGTGTGTGGATCAAGGAGACGGTCGTCGGTGGCCCCTTCTTCGAAGGTGACAAACTGCACTGGTTGCGGCCGGCGGTCGTCATGTACCTGCTCGCGCTCGGCACCGGCATCGCGGCGACCATCCGCTTCCTGACCATTCCGGGTGTCGATCGCAACCTCAAGGTGCTCGTCACGATCGTGGTCGGGGTCGGGATCATCGTGTTCGTCGCGATGACAATGAAGAGAAAAGAGTCGAAGGAGTGAGGGCCACTCGCGAGAAAGATGGACTGGCCTCCGGAACGCGCGCCGAGCGTGCCGGCCGGCGACCACGACGAGCGCGCTGCATGTCCTCTGCGTCGCTGCGGATCGGCTTGTTCTCACGCCCGTCTCGTGCATGTTCCACGAGCCGCTCGAAGAGCCGCCGGTCCTCGCGGCGGGTCGGGAGGTACTCCGGGTGCCACTGCACACCGATGACGTAGGGGGCGTCCGGTATCTCGATCCCTTCGACGACGCCGTCGCGGTCCCGGGCGACGATCTCCAGCCCTTTCCCGGGCCGGTCGACCGCTTGGTTGTGCAGGCTGTTGACGAGGAGACGGGTGCGACCGAGGACCTCGGCGAGGCGGCTCTCCGGCACCACCGTGATGGGGTCCTTGGCGCGGATGCCGTAGCGGCTCGTGGGGTTGAGTTCCGAGCCTTTGAGGTCCTGGTGCAGGGTCCCGCCTTTTTCGATGTTGAGAAGTTGTGCGCCGCGGCAGATGCCGAGCACCGGGATGCCCCGTTCGAGTGCGCGTTCCAGGTGTGCGACTTCGAGTGCGTCACGGGCGGGGTCGACCGGTCGGGCACCGACGGCGAGGGTGCGTTTGAAGGGCTTGATGCTGAGCCTGCGGAAGAGGCGTCGCCAGAGGCGGTCGCGCACTTCGCGCCGTTCGACGCGCGACAGGCGTTCCGATGGCGCCTCGGCCAGGCGTCCGCCGTATCTTCGCGGGTCGATGTCGGCGCCGCCGCCGAGGACGAGCGCATCGGGGTCGAGTCCATGGTGCGGCTCGGACGGCCGTACGCGCACCGGCCGGGCCCCCGCTTTGCGCAGACGTGACGAGGTGGCGACCCAGGCGAAGGTGCCGCCGCGGTCGGGTCCGGTGACGGCGACGACCGGTCGTCTCATGTCTCTTCCTCCCGGGCGAGGAGCCGTTGCAGGGGCCCGAGGCGCTCTTCGGCCAGTCTTCCCATGCGTTCCGGGTCGAGGGCGAGCCGTTCGACGGCGACCCATCGGTTCCATTCACTTGCGATCCGCCAGTGCGGGTCGTCGATGGCGCAGTCCGGCAGCCGGTAATGATAGGTGGGGCGGGCGTTGACCTGGGCTTGCGTCAATCGCGGTTCGACGTGGTCGGGGTCGATGTGGGCAAAAAGCGGCAGGAGGTCGAGCGCGCGGTTGCGGGTCGGGTTGTAGGCGAGGTAATCGTCGAACAGGGTGCCGAGGTCGGGCGCGTAGTCCGGGTGCAGCACCTTGTATTGGTATTCCACGGGGTAGGGGTCGATGTAGGGCCAGATGCGCCGCACGGGGTCGGTGTGGCGTTCCTGCATGATGCGGCCGTGCAGGAGGATGAACGCGCGCAGGTGCGCCAGGATGTCGTCGGCGTCGTGGGACGGCGCCTCCGGGTTGATGTGGAGCCCGAGGCAATAGCTGGGTCTGGAGCGGGTGCCGTGGACGTCGTGGACGTGCAGGACGGCCCGAAGGCGTTCCACCTCGGACAGGCGTTCCAACGGGAAGGGCGGGGTGACGATCTCGAACGGGACGATGGGACGTGCCGCCTCGAAGAGGACGTCTTCGATCTTGTCGACCACCTCCCCGCCGAGACCCCCCACATGCTCACCGAGGGTATGGGCCTTGAGGAGCCACCAGTCGAGCTCGACGCGGAAGTCGCCGTAGCGCGTGCCGGTCACGGTCCAGACGGACCGGTCCTTCTGCTCCAGCTTCCCGCCGAAGAGGTCACGGACGATCCGGGCCGTCGTTTCGAGCGAGAGGCCTTTGAACTCCAGTTCGAAGCCGACGTGGCGTGGCCGGCCCTCTTCGGTGCGTGTACGCGGTGGGGGTTCGAAGCGCGTTTGTCCGGAATCCACGTCGTGTAGGCCTTTTCTTGGCAGGGCACAAGAACGGTCGGGTCCCGGTGGTCGGCCACGGGATACATGTATCGTGCATCGGGTGGTCCCACGCTGAGCGGCGCGTCCCCGCGACTTGTGAAGAAGCCATCCACAAATCCGCTTGTCGTTGCAACGTTCTCACCACAACGGATAATGGAGCCCTCGCTTGGTCGGACTGCATGCGTGGCCTCGCGTTGCTCGTCGTTTGCGTCCTGTCCCTCTCCGGTTGTGTCGAGGACACCTCATCGAAGACACCGGGGGGCGCTCCGGACGAGGTCGTGGTGACCGACCCCCAGACCGGGGAGCGGTCGGTCGTGCGCGCATCGCCCACCGCGTTCGCGGACCGGGAGCCGTATCTCCATGAAACGACCGAGGACGGCACCTTCGCGGCCGGTGAGCATTGGACCGGTGTGGGGGAGGGCACCGCGCGCCTCGGCCACGATGCGGGGAGCATGCACATGCGCGACATCTCTGGACATGTGCCGAAGGGGGTGCCCGTCAAGGTGACGGCCTCGGTCGCCGCGGACCTCGCCGAAGGCGACATCGACCTGTGGATCCAGGCGCCGTTCGACGAGGTGTGGAGTTTCGACGGGGAGTTCCCGCGTGGCGGCACATCGTCCCTCACGATGACCCTTGTCCACACCTCCGAAGACCCCGTGTGGGTCGTGGTGTTCTATGACGAGCCGGAGCCGGTCGAGGAGTTCGAATACATCTTGACCTATACCATCGAGAGCGACCCCGGGCTTCTTCTTCCGGGCGTCCCGCTCTCGGTCGAGGTGCCGTCGGGCGCGCGTTCCATCGAGGTGACGTTCGATGGCGTGACGGGTGATGCGGTCTGGTTGTGGGCCCCGGACGATACGCTCATCGGGCGTTTCGACAACACGGAGCAGGTCTGGAACCATACGTTCGAAGGTGGGGCGCGACGAGGCGCTTATGTCGTCATGACGCCGCAGGGGGCACCGGTCGCGAACATCACCGTGCACACCATCGAACCGCTCGGCGCCGAACGCCGCACCGCGCCGCTACCTCTCGGCATCCTCATGCAGGACATCCAGCAGACTTCGCCGGTACGGTTCGCCGCCGAGGAGGAGGGAACCCTCGAGGAGACGTTCGAGCGCGCACCGATCCAGGTCGGCCTCCAGGTGCAGGTGGCGACGCTCACGCATGGTGTCGAGATGCGCCTCGACGGACCGGAGGGTACGCTGAGGGAATGGTCGTTCAAAGACGACCTGCCCTGGGTGGCACCAGCACCCGACCAGAGCGTCGGTTTCACCTTCATGACCGAGATGGGTGTGGAAGGACTCGCCGCCGGCACCTACACGGCGTCCTTCAGCGGCGACCCGAACAGTGAGGGCGAGATGTTCCTCTGGCACGTCTATTATGCGCGCTGAGCGCTACGCCTCGACGACGACCTTCGCGGGCCCCATGTCAGGGTGGTACTTGCAGACGTAGCTGTACGTTCCGGCCGTGTCGAACGTGATCGCTTTCGAGGTGGCACCGGCGTCGATGTTCTTGGTGTCCCAGGCATCGTCCTCTTCGGTCGCCGTGTGGGGGCAGGTGTCCTCGTTCTTCCACACGACGCGGTCGCCGACCGTGATGGTCACCTCGGCGGGGTCGTAGGAGGAGATGCTGCAATCGAGACCAGGTTCGATGGTCACCGTATGTGTGGACGGCTCGTCGGACGGCCCCGGTTCCGGTGACGGCTCCGGGTCGTCCGGCTCGGGTTCTGACGAGGGCTGAGCGGTGGGGTCGGACGGGGGATCTTTCGGTCCATCGCTCGTCGCCGTCGGTCCTTCGGTTTCCGTCTCTTCGGTCACGCGCGGTTCGAAGAACTCGACACACCCACCGAGGGCGAGACTGACCAGCAGCATGGCGACGAGGCATATGGACCGTCGGCCCATGACCGGTCCAGGGGGCGCCGATACTTGACCGTTGTCGCCGTCCATTCACCGCTTGCCGACGGTTCTCATCACAGCGTGCAGGTGCTCCAGCTCGGGGCGGTCGCGCCGCCGTAGAGGACGCTGACGCACACCTTGTAGGCCTGGTCGACGACGGGTCCGGAGGTCCCGCTCGGCCGCACGTGGAGGAGCATCTGGCCGCCTGAGAGGTGGAGGTCGAGGGACGGCTCGACGTCGTGGGTGCCGATGACCGGCGACGTCCCGTTCGCGTCGCCGAGGCCGGGGCGGTACCAGATGAAGCGCATCTCTTCGGCGCCGAGCGTGCCGAGGGCGGCCCCGGTCGAGCGGTCCCACACGAGTTCGACGTGGACGCCGGTGATGCCCTTTCCGACCGTGAACTGATGGTCGGTGGACGTGGAGCCGCCGCAGGCGTCCTTCGTCTCCTGGGGGTACACGGCGACGGCGCACTCGACGACGCCTTCGAAGGTCAGGTTCTCGACCGAAGCGGGGACGTCGGGGGAGATGTAGAGGGTCTGTGTGGTGGCGTTGAAGCCGCCTTGGCCGTCGCTGAGGCTCAGCGTGACGCGGTATTTGCCGGCCTCGGCGTAGGTGTGTGTGGTCTGGGCGCCGCTTCCGGCGCTGTTGTCGCCGAAGTTCCAGGTATAGGTGAGCGGGTCGCCGTCCGGGTCGTACGAGGCGGAGGCGTCGAACGTCACCTCCTTGTCCGCGACGGTGGCGGTGAAATCGGGCACCGGGTCGGTGGTGTTGATCTGTGGTTCCACATCGAAGGCGATGAAGCGATTGTAGCGCGCTCCGATGTTCCAATGGGTGTGCAGCCATTCGCCGGGTTCCGGTTCGGCGTCGAAATAGGTGTCGTGGTCGCAGTCGTAGTGCACCCGGTCGCGGCACAGCACGAGAATGGCGCTCGTGGGATAGCACATGATGTCCTTGCCTTCGATGCAGTGGCCGGAGCCGTCGGAGTCGGGGGCGGTGCGCTGGACCGCACCTTGGTTGTGGCCGTTCTCGTGCATCGGTGTGCGGCCGGACCAGCAGTTGTTGTATGTGACGCCGTAGTCGTTGCCGTTGTTGTTGTGGTTGTATGCCGAGCCGCGGTCGTCGTAGGAGATGTGGCCGACGCCGCACACCCCGGACGAGGTGCCGTCGTAGAAGATGGTGAAGTCGGTGTTCGAGCCGTAGAAGCCGGCGGCTCGGGCGGCGTTCACCACGTTGGAGAAATCACTCGAACCGTGGTTCGGGAAGTGGTCGACGCGGATCTGGTAGTCGTCGTGGCAGAGCACCTTGTAGTCGGCCGTGACGCCGCCCGATTCGAGTCCGTCCTCGTTGAGGATGTGGTTCATGCGGCGGATGGCCGCGCGGATGTCGTCCACGACGTCGAGGTAACGGTTCTCGCCGCCAGCGGGGTAGCCGTAGAGGACGTGCTGGTAATAGTCGGTGGCGCAATGCGGGTGCCGCTCGATGTCCGAGAGGGCGGCCGTCTCCTCGTCGGGGATGTAGGGGTCCGCGCCATGCGTGGTCTGGATGTGCCCATCGGCCAGGACGACCTGCCAGAGGCCGTTCGGGAGCAGGCATGCCTCGCCGACCGCGTGGACGTATTGTGTCGCGCAATCTTCTGCGGGGTCTTCGGCCTGGCCACCGGGCCCGAGGGCGGGGACGAGGAAGAGGATGAGGGCGAAGAGGACGACGGGTCTCGATGTGGGGAACAGCACGCGCACCGAGCCCGAAAGCAGGACCCTGTCATATAGGGTTATCGGGCGCAGCACCGCAGGGGTGGTCTCCTCATGAAGGCCCGCAGGCGCCTGGGGTCGCGCTGGCACCGCCATAAAGGACGGTCACGCAGAGGGTGTACGGCTGCATGAGCACCAATCCCGTGGTGCCGGTCGGTCGGACGTGGACCTTCATCTCGCCTCCCGAGACGTAGAGGCTGCTCGAGGTGTCGACCTGATGGGTGCCGACGACGGGGGAGGGACCGCTCTCTTCTCCGAGGCCGATCGGCCAGGTCCACGTGTAGCGCATCGTGTCGGCATCGAATTGGCCATCGCTCTTCCAGACCAGTTCTGTCTGCACGCCGGTGGCCCCGGCCGTGACCGCGACCGCGTGGTCGGTCGATCCAGCGCCGCCGCAGGCGTCTTTCGTCTCGATGGGCCGGTAGGTGATGGAGCAGGTGATCTCGCCGTCGAATACGTGGATCTCGGTCGATGCCGGGACGTCGACCTCGGTCGTGATATACTCGGTGGCGGACGCGGTGGCGCCTTGGTCGTCGGTCACCGTGAGCGTGACAAAGTGGTCTCCGGACGCGGCGTAGGTGTGGGTCACCTGGAGGCCGGTCGCGCGGGTCCCGTCGCCGAGGTCCCAGGAGTAGGTCATGCTGTCTCCGTCCGGGTCGGTCGTGCCGCTCGCGTCCACCGTCAGGGTGTTGCCGTCGACGGTGTGGATGAAACTCGGCAGCGGCGCCGAGTTCGGCGGGGCGTAGACACCGTCGAAGACGAGGAACCGGTTGAGACGGGAGCCGATGTTCCAGTGCGTGTGCAGCCATTCGCCGGGTTCCGATTCGGCGTCGAAGTAGGTGTCGTGGTCGCAGTCGAAATGGGCACGGTCGCCGCAGAGGACGAGGACATAGCTCGTCGGGTAGCACATGATGTCCTTGCCTTCGAGGCAGTGGCCGTTCAGGTCCGAATCGGGTGCCAGGCGCTGGACCGCCCCCTGGTTGTGACCGTTCTCGTGCATCGGCGTGCGACCGGTCCAACAGCTCTGGTAGTTGACGGCGTAGTCGCCGCCGTTGTTGTTGGCGTTGTTCTCTGTCAGCCGGTCGTCTCCGGACATGTTGGCGACGCCGCAGACGCCTGAGGATGATCCTTCGAAGAAGATGCTGTGGTCGGCCTCGCCGCCGGTGAACCCGGCTGCCCGCGCCGCGGCGACGACGTCGCTGTAGTCGGTGCGGCCGGCGGGCACGGGGAAGGAATCGACCCGGATCCTGCCCTGGTCGTCGCAGAGCACCTTGTAGTCCACCGTGACGCCGCCCGACTCAAGACCGTCCTGGTTGAGGATGTGGTTCATGCGCTTGATGGCGGCGCGGATCGTGTCCACAACGGCAGGGAGGCGATCGCTGCGGTCGGAGGGATAGGCGTAGAGGACGTGCTGGTAATAATCGGTGGCGCACACAGGGTCGCGCTCGTGGAACGAGGCCACATCGACGTCGTCCTCCGGCTCGTACGGGTCGGCGCCATGCGTGGTGAGGACAAGGCCGTCGGGGAGGATGACCTGCCAGAGACCGCTCGGGAGCAGGCACGCTTCGCCCACGCCATGGACATGCTCGGTCTCGCAACCGGTCGCGGTGTCGGCTTGACCACCGGGCCCGAGGGCCGGGATGACGAAGAGCAGGACGAGGACGAGGACGCTTCTGGAAGGATCCACCGCAGGCACCGTAAGGATGGGAGCAGGACCACCGGTTTATAGTGTTGTCGGGGGCCGGGCTTCAGACGCTCTCCCCTTCACCGTCCCCTGATCCGCCGGTCTCGCCTGTCGAGCCGACCTCGTGGCGTGCTTCGCTCGGACTTTTCGGGGGCACGGTCTCGCGTCCCTCGTGGCCTTCGCGCTGGCTAATTTGTCGTGCCGCCTCGAGCTTGGCCGCCTCCTTCGCGCCGTCCCAGTTGACCTGTTGCGGGAAGGGGATCTCGATGGCGAGGTCGCGGAACCGCTGGTCGACCATCTCGCGGAGGTCGGAGGCGACGAGCCAGCGGCTGTAGACGTCACCGACCCAGGCGTGGACCGAAAAATCGAGCGACGAGGCGCCGAACGATTGGAAGCGCACGAAGGGCTGGTGGTCATCGTCCTTCAACGTCAGTGGATGGTCCTTGGCGATCTCGAGGAGGGTCTTCTTGACGAGCGGGACGTCGGAGCCGTAGGCGACGCCGACGTCGATGCGCACCTTGTAGAGCTTGTCGGGGCGGAGGAGGTTGATGATGCGGTTCTGGGCGAGGTGGTTGTTGGGGATGAGGATGACCTCGTGGTTGGCGAGGTGGTAGAGCTCGGTGGTGCGGAGGCCGATCTTGGTGACGGTGCAGACCTCGCCGGTGTCGAGGAGGATGTCGTCGCCTTCGACGAAGGGTTGGTCGGTGAGGATGTGGACCCCGGAGAAGAAGTTGGAGAGGGTGTCCTGCGCCGCGAAGGCGATGACCATGCCGCCCAATACGCCGCCGGCCGCGAAGATGGTCATGTCGAAGCCGAGGTTGTCGATGAGGAAGAAGAAGCCGACGATGAGGATGACGACGCCGCCCGCTTTCTCCATGACGGGGATGAGCCGGTCGTCGACCTTGCTCTCGGTCTTGGCGGCCATCCGTTTGCCGATGTGGACGATGATCTCTTGCCAGACGCGGTAGGCGACGTAGAAGCCGGCGAGGATGAGGACGACGACCCAGAGGCGGTCGAGCGCGGAGAAGAGGCCGACGGGGAGGTCGAACACCTCGAGACTCTGTTTGAGGCCCCAGGTGGCGAGGACGAGGAAGACGGGGAAGCGCAGGATGTGGATGATGTGATCGTCCATCTCGGTCTTGGTGCGCTTGGTGAGGAGGCGGAGCGTTGGATCGATGGCGAGCATCACCAAGAGGGCGATGACCACCCAGGCGGCGAGGTTGAGGAGGAAGACGCCCCAGGCGTCGTCGAGCGGTGGCGGGAGGGGGTTGTCCCATTGGCCGAGGACGAGCCGTGTGCCATGCACGGTGACCGTGCCGCCTGCGACGAGCCGTTCGCTCTCGGCTTCGGGGTCGTCGGCGTCGACGGTGATGAGGCGCAGGGTGATGCGCAGGTCGCGCGGCGCGGGGCGGTCGTCGGCTTGAGCCGAGACCGTGAAGTCGATGCTCTCCCCGGGTGCGAGGCGCACCACTTCCGGGTCGACGCTGAGGGTCCATCCGGCGTCGGCGTTCGAGCCGACATCGGCGAGGAGGGTCCGGTTGGCGCCGGGGAGGACGGTCGCTTTCCAGACGAGGAGCGCGGTCTCGCCGGGGGCGATCTTGGCCTCGGTGTCGACCGGTGTGAGGGCGACGGGTCCTTCGTCCGCGTCTTGGCCGAGTGCGGGCGACGCGAGCGACAGCCCCGCGGCGAGGACAAGAAGGAGGAGGAACGGCGCCGTGGCGAGGGGGTTTCCGCGGCGCTCGTGGGGCTGCACGGTCCGACGACGCGGGCGGGCGCTTTTCGGGCTTTCGTTAGGCCGTCGGCGTCACGACAAGGCGTGGTCCACTACCGGATGACGTACTGGCCGTTCTCGAGCGTCATGAGCGAGGCGGCCTGGATGACGGTGCAGCGGCCTTCCTCGACGTGGAAGAGACCGTCTTCGGTGCCCGGTTCGATGGAGAGGCGGTCGCCCTGGACGCGCACGGGTGCCGTATAGCCGTCGATGCGGGTGCCGCGCACGGAGTCGGGGACGACGGAGATGCGGAACCATTGGTATTCACCGACCGGCATGGCGCTGTCGACCCAGACCTCTTGTTCCTTCATCCAGTCCATGGTGCGGAACTCGGTACCGGTGACGTAGTCGGTGGTGTCGTTCTCGGCGGCGCGCCAGGCGACGAGGGCCGGCTTCGCCTGGAGGGCGAAGAAGCCGTGTTCGCGCGTCTGGTGGGGGCGTTTGACGAGGATCGTGACCCAGCCTTCGCCTTCGGGGATCTCCTGTTCCTCGAGACATCCTTCGGCCCGGCCGGTCGCGATATCACTCGTTGCGTCGGAGGCGCAGCCCGAGAAGGCGAGGGTGATGAAGATGGCCATGGCGAGAAGGGCGACGGGACGGGCTGCCACTCGTCGACCTGCCGAAACTCCACGCATACGGGCGGTAAGGGGGGGACCTGCATATATCACGGTTTCGCAACTCCTGGTCGGACCCACGGAACCGTCGGTCGGGCCCTCCGACGTCCCGGCACGTCCTGTCGTCTCACGTCTCCTGAAGAATCCCCTTGTCGTTCGTCTGTTCAAGAGAAGAGCTTATGGTCCCGCGACCGGCTCCCCTGATGTCCACGCCCGGAGCGCCGGGTGTCGGTCCCTGCCCGCCCCCGAAACATACGCCACACCACACCTGGGGGCGGGCCGGGACACGGCACAAGGATTCGACGCAGCCACAAGAATCCTCAAATACTCCATAAGGAGGCTCACCGCTTGGTCCCCGCAATGTCCCTTGCACTCTTCGGCCGTCCCGCTCCTGCCCGTTCCGCCCGTCATCCGGGCCGGCGCGCGGTCCCGGCCCTCATCGTCCTGGTCCTTCTCACCACCGCCCTTGCGGGCTGTTTCGGCGGCGACGGCAAGAGCGACAAGGTCGATCCCGCGAAAGACGACACCGACCTCCCGGGGGCCACGCCGGGCGGCGAGACCGGCAACAAGACCGACGAGATGGAACAGGTCGACCCGGAGAAGGACAACGAGGACAAGGATGTCATCACCCCGCAGGCGCACCAGCACCACCACTGGGGCACACCCGCCGCAGAACAGGCCATCCTCTTCGATGACAGGGTGACACTCACCAACGACGCCTGCATGCCCGACCAGATGGGTTCCCAGGAACCGCCCTGCGTCTCACCGACAGAGGTGCATGTGGGGAGCGTGACCTTCACACCCGAGGACGACGGGGACGACGTCGAGACCAACGACGAGAAGGGCATCAATCCCGAGAACAAGGCCGACGCCGTCCTCTCCGGCACCTCGCACATCGTCGCGAGCTTCACCTGGACAGACGACGCCACCACCGGCGGACTCCTTTTCTACTACAAGGCCGCCAATTCCCCCGGCTTCAAGCCGCAGGGCGGCATCCCGGTCCAGAAGGACTCCCCCATCATCGTCCAGCTCGACCGGCCCGGCATGTCCGACCCCGCGCACCAGGTCTCCGTCTCGAAATGGAAGTTCCGCCTCGTCGCCGGCGGCAGTCCCATCTCCGAGAACAGTCCGATCATGACCGCGAGCGGCGACGTCGAAGTCGAGATCATCATCAACAACGGCGGCGGATCGAGCATCGACCCGCCGCACCCCAACCCGTGGGGCGGCCAGTCCAGCCTGTCGCTCGGCAAGACCACCGGCTCCTCCACGACGCTCGTCGCCGCCTCCGTCCCCGCCTATGAGGACGGCGCCCGCGACATCCGCATCCCCGCGCCCCACGTCGTGCCGCTCGGCACCGAGAAGCTCATCGTCACCGCCTGGGTCAACGCCACCGACGCCAACCAGCAGACGCTTCTCGACACCATCGGCTGGGGGCTCATGTACCATGGCGCCGACAAGCTGGAGTACGGCCACGCGCCCGACCCGACCGACGGCGACGCCGGGGCCAAGGTGTTCGAGATCCCGCTCACGCCCATCGAATGGGACCCGCCGTACGAGAAGGAGTCCTACCACGCCTTCGGCTTCTATCCCAAGGCGGCCGACGCCGCCGACGCCGGTGACTTCGGTTACCTCGACATCGACTACACGTTGACGTTCGAGGTCGTGCGCGATCCCACCTACGTCCTCACGTAGGCCGTTCCCGAACGGTCAGGGCCACCGGCCGCTCCACGCGCACGGGGGACCATCCGCCTGAGCCGGGGCCTCGCCGACAAGCTTTAGCCCGCGGCCTCCTCGGCGCGACCGTGGACGGGCCAGAAGGCGGTGAGAGGCCGAAGGGTGAGGCCACCGCGCCCAAGCCGCGCAGGGACCCGCGTCGGGACGCCGTCGAGTTCGCGGACCGCATCCGGCGCCAGGCCAAGGAACGCCTCGACGAGGTGGTGCCGCCGCACATCCAGAAGGAGGCGCACCGCAAGGGCTTCCACATGACCTCCGGGATCATCGCGACGCCCCTCTTCCTCTACACCGGCCTCGTCTATGGCACGATGGTGGTGCTCATCACGCTCGCCGTCATCGTCGTCCTCGAGGTCCTCTTGGCGCGCTTCGACATGGAGGTGCCGTTCCTCACGCAGCAACTCACGGCGACACGGCGCCATGGCGAGACCTTCTCGTGGGCGTCGACCATGTTCCTGGTGGCGGGCCTCGCCATCATCTGGCTCACGCCGCTTCCGGTGGCGTTCGCCGGGTTGGCGATGCTCGGATTGGGCGACGGCTTCTCGGCATTGGTCGGCAAGGCGGTGGGGAAGCACAAGCTCTGGTACAACCGGCAAAAATCGTGGGAGGGCACCATCGCCGGTTTCGTCGCCGGGTCCATCGGGGCGGTCGGTCTGATGTTCTGGTACTACGCCGCGACCACGACCGACTTCACCGTGCACGACTTCCCGGTCCTGCCTGTCGTGCCCATCGCCCTCATCGGCGCCCTCGCGGGGTCCATCGCCGAATCGATGCCGCAATGGGAGGACAACGTCTCGGTGCCCATCGCCACCGCCGGCACCATGGTCGTGCTCTGGATGGCGATCGGATTGACGCCACGGTTCGGTCCCCTCGTGGAATGGGTGCTCACCGGGCGGTTTCCGGGGATCTGAGACGGGCAAGAGGGAGCGGGACCATCGGGACCGTTCGATGCTATCACCAATGTGGAGGGGACCGTTCGACGCCACCACCACAATCGGCTTTATGTCGGCCACGTCGTCCTCTTTCATGCAACGTGCCGTGGTCGCCGTCGTGATGGTGGCGCTCTTCTTCCTCTCCGGTTGTACCGAGGCCGTGGACGACCCGCTCGAGACCCAAGAAGGCGGTGGCGGCGGAAGCGGTAAAGGTGGCGGTGGAACCGACCTTGCGGAGAATCGCGATGTCCTGCGTTTGCCCATCGAGGCGGAACACCGGGTCTCGTTCTGGGCCAATGGCACGTTCGCGGCGACCGATGCGTGCAACCTGGGTGGTTGTCTCACAGGTTCCTATCAGCACGAGGTCGACCTCGGTCCGCAGCTTCCGGATGGTGTGCCGGTGCGCGTCGAGGCGTCGCTCACGGTGCCGGCGGACCCGGTCCGCATCAGTCCGCTCCAGGTCTATCTGGTCCAGGAGACGCCGGTGACCTATTGGTATCGTTACACGTCCGACGGAGCGGAACGGCATCTTGATGTCCTGTTCCTCGCCTCGGGAGGGGCATCGCTCTTCGTGGAGAACTATTTCCCGCGCATCGGTGCGGCCGAGACGCCGTACACGCTCTCGGTCGACGTCTCGGCACCGAACGAGACGGTCATGGCCGGCGTGCCGGTCGCCATTGACGCCAAGGCAGGCGAGTGGGTGCGCGCCGAGGCGAGCGAGGACGTGGAACGGGTGGTGCTGTACGGCCCGGATGACGCGCTCATCGATGCCTTTCCGGTGGCGGATGGCATGGTGGATGTCCCGTTCGAGACGAGCGGTGCGCACGTGCTCGTGGCCGCCCCCTCTGGTATGGTCCGCTACACGACGAACGGTACGTCGACCGAGTTGCGACCCCTTGCGATCGAGCGCGTCTTCTCCGAGTCGCGGACACCGGCCCTCGAAGGCCCGACAGAGTGGGACTTCGACCTCGCCGAGGCACCGCTCGCGGTGGGCCTCTATCTGCAGACGACCGACGCCCACGGCATGTGGTTCCACAGCCTCGACGAGACGCTGACGCTCACTGGACCCGAAGGCGATCTGATCGAGGAGGTGTTCCAGTGCACGATCTGTCTCAACATCGTCCGGGACACGCGCGTCTTCCTCGTCGAGACGGCGGCCGGGCAGGGAGGGGTCGCAGCCGGGACCTATACCGGGCACTACGGATGGAACGGTTCGTTCGGCCTGCTCGTGGGAGAGTACACGGTCGGGTATGTGCGGTGAGTCCGTGACCGCATGTCGACTCAGTCCCGGTCGTGCGCAGAATCCTCGGCGTCCACCCGGTCGAATCGGTAGTAGACCTCGGCTTCCTCGATCGGTTCTCTCATCGCCTCGCGTCGCTTGTTCCGCGCTCGGCTGCTGAGCATCATGAGAAGGAGCGCCACGAGCATGGCAGTGGCCGTGACAAGGACGACGAAGGATACCGGTTCCCAGTTGACGCGCTCGGCGACGGCGGCGAGGTCCATGCCCCCATGTTCGGCGATGTCGAAGATGAGGGTCTGGTCGTGCCAGAGGAGGATGAGGATGGCAAGGCCCCCGAAGAAGACGACACGCTCGGCGACCCAGCCGATGACCGACGGGCCGGCCCATTCGGGGTCCTTGAGCATGTTGCGCGAGGCGCGCAGCGAGAGGACGACACCGACAAGGAGCGCCACGAGGATCGTGACCACCTGGTTGGCCTGGACGTAGTCCCATGCCGGGCTGGCGTAGGCGGCCTTGAGGTCCATGCCGCTGCCCACCTGACCATACTCATAGGTGAGGTACATGAAGCCGGCATGGAAGATGAGCATGCCGATGGCGGAGAGAACTAGGAAGCGGCCGAACTTCATCTTGGCGAGGCCGGCCGGGATGTTGACGAGGATGCGGGTCAGGGGGATGATGCGCAGGAAGAGGACGAGGCTCTGGCCGAACGGGTTGGAGAAGACGCGCTCGAGCCGTTCCCGTCGCCGTGGACTCATCATGAAGAGTCGGGGATGCTTCTCGATGAGGTTGCGGCCCCCCTTGCGGCAGACGGCGTAGAGGAGGATGCTGCCGATGATGGCGGCGAGCGTGGCGAGCCCGATGAGGAACACCAGGTCGAGGAGCGAGTCCGCGTATTGCGTGACCGCCATGATCATGACGATCTCTCCGGGCAAGACAGGCATGAGCATCGCGCCGTCCAACACCAGGAGGATGAAGACGGCGATGAGGCCGTACTTGGCCAGGAACTCCAGGGTCGGGGGGAGAAGGTCGAGCATCCTGGGACGCGTAGTCGTCAGCTCTCTTTGAGGGTATCGGAGCCGTGCGCTTCGGCCGCGGTGGTCGCACCCGCCGGGTGCTTCTGGGAGACCTCCCCGGCTCAGGCCCCCCGAGGCGCAAGTGGGACTACGCAAAGCCCTTGTAAGGGGTCGCGCTATGGCGTCACATGCGTGGTCTCGTCGCCGCCCTTTTCACCGCCCTGTTCCTGGTCCCGGCCGTAGCCGCCGAGGTCGGGGAGGAGCGTTATGGCTATCCCGTGAACGTCGACGGAGAGGTCGTGTTCCCCTATATTCCGAGGGATCTCGCCGAGCGTCATCCGGACGTGGTCGCCCAGGTGCTCGCCGATGCGGTGCCGGTCGCCGAGGCGATCGACCCCGATGAGCTCGAGGCGACCTCCGACGACCCCGACCCGCTCAACAAGATCCAGGGCTACACGGCGTTCCCCTATTATCCGATCCTGGTCGCCGAACTGCAGCGCCTGGCGGAGGAACACCCGGGCAAGATGCGCCTCACAAGCGCCGGTGAGAGTCGATTGGGGCTCGACCTCTGGCTCGTCGAGATCGCCGATTTCGACAACCCGGAGCGCCGCCCGCTCGCCGAGCGCGAGGTCATGTATCTCGACGGCGGCACGCACAGCAACGAATACTCCGGCGTCTATTTCGTGACGGAATGGTTGCAGTTCCTCTTGGACGAATTCGAGACCAACGACACGGCGCGCTGGATCGTCGAGAACCGCCACACCTTCGTCCTGCCCATGGTCAACCCGGACGGCTCCCATGCCTTCGGCCGTGTGAACGCCATCGACGTCAACATCAACCGCAACTTCCCCGGCACCTGGGGCACGGTCGCAGAGATGCCGGTCTTGAACTGGCCCGGTCCCTACCCGGCGAGCGAACCGGAGACCCAGGCGGTCATCAACGTCTTCCAGGATGTGCGGCCCGACTTCGTGCAATCGACCCACTGCTGCGGCAATCTCTGGCTGCACCCCTATGGCGCCGAACAGCTCGGCAATGCGCCCGATTTCGATATGTACACCAATATCTGTCACCATGTTTTCCCGGACCTCACAGTCGATGTGGAACGGAAGCGCTGCGGCGAGACCTGGAGCACCATCTATCCCGCCTCCGGGACCACGTTGGACGAAGGCTACGCGCAGGTCGGCGCGAGCAGTTGGACCTACGAGATGAGCGGCCGCGGCCGGGTCGTCGGCCCGTGGGGCGAACCCGTCATCGACCGCGACCCGCGCGTCCAGGAGATCGAATCGTGGCGCGGGGTCCTGCACGGCTTCCTCCACGCCGAGAAGTATGGTGCCCTGCCGCGCGTCGTCGACGTCCAGGGGACATCCGACCGCCTCACGGTCACCGTGGAGAACCAGGGCTGGGGCAACATCACCCAGGCGACCCTCCGTTTCGGCGCCCACGGCATCGCGCTTCCCGCGCTCGAGCCCGGCCAACAGGCCATCCTCACCCTCCAGGGCGACTTCCGACAGGACAAGGTCCCGGTCGAACTGGAATGGAAGAAGCGCATGCACCCCGACAGCAACTGGGGCCGCGTCACCTACGACATCGTCCTCGAAAAGAGCGGGAAGGCCCTCACCGGTCTCCTGCCGGCCCTTCCGATGGCGCCGAGCATGGGCGACCTGTTGCCGCAGAC
>JAHWKR010000059.1 GCA_019347805.1 Methanobacteriota archaeon | reverse complement strand
AGCCTCACCTTCACCGCGGCCGTACTTGACCGCGTTGCCGAACAGGTTCATGAAGACCTGGAACAGGTAGGTGTCGTCCGCCCGCACCTGCGGCAACGTCGCCCGGTCCCATTCGAACACCACGTCCTCATCGGTCGTCCCTTCGACCGTATCGAGCACCTTGGTGACCACCGCGCCCAGCTCGACCTCCGTGTCGGGATCGATGCGCTGGCCGATGCGCGCGAACTGGAGCAGGTCTTTGACGAGATCGTGCATGGCGCCGATATTGGCCTTCATCCGTTCCAGGACGCGCTCCTTGTCCTCGCCACCGATGTCGTCCCCCAGCTCCTCGACGAGCCAGTCCATCGACGCGAGCGGCGTCTTGAGGTCGTGCGTCATGGCATAGGTGAGCGACTCCAACTCCTCGGTGCGTTCGCGCAACGCCTCGCGCGACCGTTCCCGGTCCGTCACGTCGCGACTGTTGACGATGATGCCGCGTACATCCGGGTCGTCCAGATGGTCGACCGCGACAGACTCCAGCCAATGCACCTTGCCGTCCACGGTGCAGGCGCGATGGCGCACCGTCCTCGGCTTGCCCGGTTCCTCGCGCACCTGGGCCAGGAAACGACGTACCCGCTCGATGTCTTCCGGGTGGACATCGTCGAGGATGCTCTCCCCGACGCGTTCCTCGAGCGAGAACGCCGATGCGTCCGACGAGGGGCTGACATAGCGGATGGTCCCCTCACCATCGAGCACGACCAGGATGTCGGCGTTGTTCTGCGTCAATGCCCGGAACCAACGCCGCTGCGCCTCCAACCGGTCCTCGGTGACCCGCTGGCTCGTCACGTCACGGAACAACGAGCGCACGATCGCGTCGCGGTCTTCGCCCATCCGCCCGCACGTCTCTTCGACGAGGAGGGTCTCGCCGTCCGGACGGCGGATGCGGAACACCTCCGCCGGGAGGACGTCTCCCTCGCGCTGGATGCGGTCGAAGCGCTCCGCCGCCTCGGCGCGATCGTCCTCGTGGACGAAAGCGAGGAAACCTCGGGCGATGAGCTGCTCGCGGTCCTCGAGGCCGAACAGAGTGGCCGCTGCGCGGTTCGCGACAAGAATACGCCCGTCGCGATGGAGGACGATGGGAACGGGAGCCAGATCGACGAGGGTCTGGTACTTGGAACGGTCGAAGAAGGTCCCCTCGGCCGATTCGTCCAGGCGCGCCACCAGCACGATCGACACCTCGTCGCCACCGGCCGGCACGCTGGAGAACGATAAGACGAGCGGCACCTCGGCGCCCTCGCCGCTCTTTACGCGCACACGGATACGTCTTTTCACGCCCGGGTCCTGCAAGGCGACGAGCGCCGCGCGCAACGTGGGCATGTCCTCCTCATGGACGAACTCGGCCCAGCGCATTCCGGCGAACTCCTCCGGAGGATAACCGAGGAGCCGTGCGGAGGCCGGCGAGACGCGACGGAACGAGCCGTCCGGCGCGAGCTCGCACACCAGGTCCTGCGTCTCCTCGAAGAGAAACGAGAAGCGCGCGTCGGACGTGGAGGTCCTCCCGCCTTTCCCCCGATCGGCGAGAAGTTGGGACACGCACGATTCGAGACTCTCGGGTCCGAGCCGCGATTTGGGCAGGAACGATGCGCGCGGGTCCGCACCGACGTTGGTCGCGATGACCGGGTCCGGATGGCCGGAGAGCACGACGACCGGGACGTACGGACACGCGGACCGGAACCGAGCGAAGGTCTGATACCCGGAAGAATCGGGCAACGAAAGGTCCAGAAGGACCACGTCCGCTTGCGCAGCGAGCTCGATGCCGGTAGCCAAGCGGGAGGCCGAGACAAGACGCGCACCCGGTGGGCGGAAGTCTTCCAGGTAGACCTCCACAAGCCGCACTTGGGCCGGGTCGTCCTCGATGCACAAGACGGTCGGGATCGCACCGGCCGTGGGACGTCCCGCGCCGAGACCGGCGCCGACGAGCGGGTACGGTTCACGGTTCATCGACTCGGCACTCCGGATGTGACGGAGAAAAGCGAACTCCTCGAATCCGTTCCGTCTGTCATGTCAACCTTTGTTCTGTCCCTTCTTCGGGACCGCCACAGCGACATACGCGCCATTAGATAAGCATACGGAACCGTTCATGCGGACGGGTCCGACATGTCCCCCTTGACGATCCGCCCCGGTGGCAACATGAAGCAGAAAAGCGCACCGCCCGATCCACCTTCGGTGACCGTGAGGTCGCCACCCAACTTGCGCGCGACGCGACGCGCCAGGGCGAGACCGATACCCGAGCCAAAAATGCGCCGGCCCAAAGGATCGGGCGCGCGCTCGAAGAGCTGGAAGACCCGCTCGCGATAATCGACCGGGACCCCGGGACCGTCGTCCTCCACCTCGACCGCGAGGCCCTCCTCGCGCCGCACCGCCCGGACGACGACATGGCCGCCGTCCTCGACGTACTTCACGGCGTTGCCGAGGAGGTTCTCCAAGACCTGCCGGATGCGCGGTTCAGGGCCGGCGACGACCGGCATGCGTCCGGGATCCTCGATCGTCATCGAGACCGCTCGCTCCTCGGCGCGCTCACGCTGCGCATCCACCACCGCCCGCACCGTCTCCCCCAGGTCGACCCACTCTTCCAACGCGTTCTCACCGCCGAGACGCGCCAGGTCGATGAGGTCGCGCACCAGGCGGTCCATGCGGTCGACATTGGTGCGCACGCGGCCGATGAGCCCGTGTATGTCCGTCGACGCGGTCGGCACCTGTTCGCGCAGTTCTTCGGTCAACCAATCGAGACTGACGATCGGGGTCCTGAGATCGTGGCTCACCGCGTAGGCGAACGCCTCCAGTTCCTCCGTCCGCGCCTGCAACAGCGCCTCAGCGCGCTTGCGCTCCGAGATGTCGTCGAAGACGAGGACCGCCCCGACGACGGCGTCCGATGTGCGCACCGGTGCCACCGAGGCCCGCACCGGGAACCGGGACGCGTCGCGGCGACGGAAGACGGTCTCCATCGATCGCACGTCCGCGTCTCCAGCCGCATCGAGCGCGGCACCGAACGGACACGGCCCGTCGCAACCGCACGAACCCACCGGGTGGACCAATGCATGGAACGACCTACCGATGGTCGCCCCGGTCGCGTGCCCGATGAAACGCGCCGCCGTGGCGTTCATGAACGTGACGTTGCCCTTCAGGTTCAGGCCGACGATGCCCTGGCCAGCCGATTCGAGGATCATGCGGTTCTGTTCGGCGATGCGCTCCATGACCTGCGCCTGCCGCACCTGGTCCGAGACGTCACGCGACACGGCGATGACCTCCACCGGCCGCCCGCAGGAGTCCAGCACGGTCCGGCACGACGACTCCAGACAGACCTCGCGTCCGTCCCGGGCGCGCACCCGATAGCGAACGGTCGTCTCCCCCGCACCCGACAGGACCGAACGGCGCATCCTGTCGACGACGGAGCGGTCGTCCGGATGGACGAGCTCGACGAGCGAACGACCGACCAGCGCGCTCGGTTCGTGGCCGAGCAGGCGGTAGGCCGCGGGAGATGCATAGAGGAAACCGAGCCGCAGGTCGTGGCGCGAGATGAGATCGGTGGCGTGTGTCGCGATGAGCCGGTAGCGCTTCTCGCTCTCCTCGAGCCGGCGTCCCGCCTCGAGTGCGTCCGAGACGTCACGTGCGACACCGAAGACCCCGACGGTACGGCCTTCGACGCGGATCGGCACGGTGGTCATCGAGACGATGGGGGTGCGGCCGTCCTGCGTCCGGAGGGTCACCAGACCGGTCGCCGCCTGTCCCGCGACGGCCGTCTCCCACAACGGGTCCCACGCCTCCCGGTCGTCTTCGTCGACGAGCGACCGCATCGGTCGCCGTGCGGCATCCGGACCGACGAGGGCGGCCATTCGGCCGGCGGCGGGGTTGAGGTCGACGATCCGGCCCTCGAGGTCGAGCGCGAAGACAGCGTCCGGATGCTCCTGGAAGAGCGACCGATGCCGTTCCTCGCTCTCCTCGAGCCGCCGACGCAACGTCTTCTCGCGCGTGATGTCACGGACGACCGCGACACGCAGGCGACGCCCGCCGATGCGCCGTGTGCGGCCGCGCACCTCGAGGTCGAAACGCGTGCCATCGCTGCGGATCCCGACCGTCTCGTATGGTCCGGGGTCGCCGTCGCGCACCCGCGCGCGCACGTCGTCGCGCACCTCGGGCGCGGCGCAGAGGAATATCTCGCTGCCGACGAGGGCCTCCGGCGGATGGCCGAACATGGCGGCGAACGCCTCGTTCACCTCAAGGATCCGGCCGTCCTCATGGATGCTCACGCCCTCGAAGGAGGCGTCCATGAGCGCCACGAGCCGCGCCCGCTGCTCGGCGAAGGCGACCGAACGCTCGACCGGCGCAAGGCCCGCGAGGAGATCCTGTCCGAGGACCTCGTGCGCCGCGGGCCGGAGCCTCGTCTGCGCCGCGGCGCGCACGGCGGCGCGACGCGCGGCGACCAGTACCTCGTCGGGATTGCCTCGGGTGAGGACATCGGCCGCGCCTGCGGCGAGCGCGGTGAGCGCCGCGGCCTCGTCCTCATGCTCCAGGAGGACGACGACCGGCGTCGGCGCGGCAAGACGCACGAGCCTCGCCACCGCCTCGTCCCCGGCCGACTCCGGCAGGAGCGTCCGCGTCACCACGACATCGACCTGGCCACGCCCCAAACGCTCGCGCGCCGCATCGAGACCCTGGACGCCTTCGACCGAGAACTCGGCGGGCGCCGCCGGGAAGGTCGCACGCGCCAAGCGTGCGACGTCCTCCCGGTCCGTCCCGACGCAGAGCACGGAAAAACGCGTGCGACCCCGCGCGGCCGCCCGCCCTTCTTCCTTCTCGTCATCGTGACGGCGCGCCCGCGGACGCCGCTCCCCCCGCTCCTGGACGGACGTCCAGGCGTCGGGGCGCGGCACGGCTGCGGTACGGCCCATGGATGCGACCGTCTCCCTTCGGTCAGGAGGAGGCTCGGGCGCCGCCCGTGGCGGTCGCCCCGATGCCGGATCCTCGGACATGGAACCGAGGGGACAGCGTTTCTAGAGGTAAAAGCGTTTTTGGCGGAGCCATTTGCCCGGTCCTTCTGTGACCCTGACGGGTCAATAGACCGCCGAAGTGTCAAATCCATTATATATCGACCCTTGAATCGACACCGTGGTCCCCATGCCGAAGGTCGACCCGAATCTCCGCAAGGTACTCGACACGCTCTCCGAGTCCGAGGGCGTCCAGCACCCGAGCCAGGACATCGAGACCCTGCGGTCCATCATCGACCGCCTCAACCCCCAGGGTCGTGTGCGCGCCGAACGGGGCGGCCCGCCGCTCGGGGGCACCATCCCGGCATCGGAAGCGGAACGGCTGCGCGCCGAGCGCGACAGCCTTGCCGCCGAGCGCGCCGCACTTGAGGACCGCGTCGCCCGCCTGGAAGGTGCCGAACCGGTCGGTGGACTGTCGCTCCTCGACGAAGAGGAAGAAGAACCGCTCGACGAGGTGGTCGCCTTCGAACGTGTCGACCTCGCCGGGTTCGAAGCCGATGTCCCTGAAGAGGAAGAGGAACTGATGGAGTTCGAGAGCGTCCCGCGCGCCGCACCGTCCTGGGCCGATGAGGAAGGACGTTGGCCCGAGGACGAAGGCGCCTGGGAAGAACCCGGGGAGTGGGGCGAGACACCTGCGGTCGACTGGGACGAAGGCCCCGGTGAGATCGCGGGCATCGAGACGGATGCGGACGCTGCCGAGACCCTGGAAGACGAAGAGGGTCCGCTCACCGCGACACCCGCCTGGGAACGCCCCGGTCGGGCCGAGGTGACCGGCGAAGGCGCCTGGGACGACGGGCTCGAACCGCACGACACCATCGAAGTGAGCGCCGAGGAAGACCTCTCGGAAGAGGAGCTCGATGCGCGCACGCAGGCCGACCTGCGCGAGCTGGAAGCCCAACTCGCCTCGCTCGAAGAGGAGATGGAGCGGCGCTCGAAAGGCCAAAAAAAAACGTGACTGAACCGGTCGCCTGGCCAGGACCGAGCGCCGGTGAGACACCGGAACACCCTCCCGTCGAGTCGACCGACCGCCGCGCCACACCGCCCGAGGACGCCGCCGTCCCCGGCCATACCGGAGCGGCGACAGGGGAACCCGATGACACATGGGAAGCACAGACCGAATCGCCCCCCGTCGCCGAGGCGGCCGGACCGGTGGACCGTCCGGGGGCGGCCGACGCGCTCGACCGGCGCATCCGGGAGCTCGAGGACGAGATCCGCCGCCTCAAGAGCGGGTGACGGAGCGTCGCTCCGTGCGACAACCTATATGGCCCCGCCCGGCTACGGAAAACCGATGGAACCCGGAGGCGAGATGAGCGATGCAGGCCCGACGCATCATCGTCCAGGCGCTGCCCATCATCCTTCTCGCCCTCATCGGTGAGATGGTCGCGGGTTCCGTCTTCGGCCGTATGAACCGCATCCTCGCCGCCACGCCAGGGCTCATCGTGCTCGTCCCCGCGCTCCTTCTCATGCGCGGCGCCATCAGCGCGACCATGGGCTCCCGGCTCTCGAGCGCGGTCCACCTCGGTCTCATCCCCGGCGACGTCCCGGCGCGCCACCCCGAGGTGCGCACCAACATCAACGCCTCCCTGCTCCTCGGAGGCCTCATGGGCGTCGTCGCCGGCATCCTGGCCCATGCGATCACCCTCGTCTTCGGCGGCGACTCCGCCGGGGTCCTCTCCCTCGGCACGATCGGGTTGACGGTCGGCTTCCTCTCCGGACTCCCCATGATCCCCGCCACCATCCAGGCGGTGCGCATCGCGTTCCGCCGCGGTGTCGACCCCGACAACGTCATCGGTCCCATCCTCCTCACCCTCGGGGACATCACCACCATCGTCCTCCTGTTCGTCATCGCCTGGAGCCTGGGGGTGCTGCTCTGACCTACTACACGATGCGCCGCATCCTCGGCGAATCGATCCCGGTCTTGACGCTCTCCATCTCCATCGGCATCATGGCAGGACAGATCCTGTCCACCAAGGAAGAGTCGTTGCTCCTCGTCCCCCTGCTCCTCGTCCTCATCCCGCCCATCAACAACGCCGCCGGCATGCTCGGAAGCGTCCTCGGCGCGCGGGTCTCCACCGGCCTCCACTCCGGCAGCCTGTTCGCGGACGGCGCACGGCAGTTCCGCCGCGACGTCGTTGCCATCTTCGTCCTCGGCACCGCCACGTTCGCCCTCCTCGCCGCGCTCGCCTTCGGCTCGGGCCTCACTTTCGCCCCCACGGCCCCCGACGACCTCGCCGACGTCGTCCTCGCCGTCCTCGCCTCGGGCGCCGTCCTTCTTATCGGCATGGTCACGGTGGTCATCGTGATCGGCAGCCTCAGTTTCCGTCTCGGCTGGGATCCCGACAATGTCATCATCCCCGTCGTCACCGCCACCGGGGACATCCTCGGCATCGGTAGTCTCATCCTCATGGTCCAATGGGTGGGTTTGTGAAACTCTTCAAACGACGCAAAGAACAGTACCTGACGAGCGACCGCGACCCCGACGAGGAGGAGCACGAGGAGATCGAATACGAACCGGTCTCCGTGCGCGAGCTCCTCACCGAGATGAAGGACATATCAGAACTCATCATCGACCTCGCCTACTCCGCGCTCGTCCTGGATTCGTCCGACATCGCCGAAGAGGTCGAGGACCTCGAGACGCGCATGGAGACGCTCAACTACCACATCCGGCTGCAATGCATGATGGCCTCGCGCACCCGCGACGACGCCGAGATGCTCTCCGGCATCCTCCAGGTCGCCTCCGCAGCCGAGAAGATCGGTGACGCCGCCGCCGACATCGCCAAGATCATCCAGGGCCGCGCCCGCCTCGGGCCGTTCTTGCCCAAGCTCCTTGCCGAGGCCGACGAGACCCTCGGCCGGATGCACGTCGACCCGAAAAGCAAGGCGGTCGGCATGAGCCTCGGCGAAGCGAGTGTCGAGACGGAGACCGGCAACCGCATCATCGCCGTCCGGCGCGGCAAGAGCTGGACCTACGGTCCCGGGCGACGTTTCATCCTGAAAGCGAACGATTCGCTCATCGTACGCGGCCGTGCCGACGGCGCCGAATACCTCAAACGATGGCTCGCCGGAGAGGAGGACGAACTGTGAGCGACGAAGACCGCCGCGCCCCGGTCGGGGGCGAAGAAGAGGAAGACGCGCTCCTTGCCGACACCTGGGAGGTGCAGGCGAGTGAAGAGGACCAGCTGGCCGCCCACCTCATGCAGGTCGAGGACATCGAGGAACTGCTCCTCGAGATGAAGGACGTCTCCGAACTCGCCGTCGACCTCGCCTATTCCTCGTTGCTCTACGACTCGGAACAGATCGCCGAAGAGGTCGAAGAACTGGAAGAGATCCTCGACACCATGCAGAAACGGTTGCAACGCAAGGCCCTCGAGGCGTTGAAGCGCGACCAGGTGAGCGTCGACCAGGCGCTCGCCCTCATCCGGCTCGCCGGTTGCGCCGAGGTCATCTCCGACGCGGCATTGGGCATCGCCGACGTCGTCCTGCGCGATGTCGAACTGCACCCTGTGTTGGCGGCGATGATCCGCGACTCCGACGTCATCATCACGCGCGGCCGGGTGCGCGACGAATCGTTCATCGTGGGCAAGACCCTGGAAGACGTCACCCTGGAGACCGAGACCGGCATGCGCGCCATCGCCATCAAACGCGGCCCCACCTGGATCTACGGCCCCGGCGGCGACACGCAGATCCTTGCCGGTGACATCATCGTCGCCCGCGGCCCCGGCGAAGGCGTCGAGCCGTTCGAAGACGCGCTCACCGGCCGCATCAAAGGGTGGGACTGATGGGACAGGTGACCGAGCCGGAAGTGCCGGATGACGCGGTCCCGGTCTACGTCCTGCCTGTGTTGGAGATCCAGGCGAAGGCGCGCTTCTGGGCCCGCCTCACCACGATGGCCGTCGCCGTCGTCTCGATCAGCTCCATCTTCCTCGCCTGGAACGGCACCATCCCCATATGGGCCGGCGTTCTCCTTGTGTTGATGCTCTACCTGCCCATCGCCACCGAGACTCGTGTGGTGGAATTGCGGGAGAAACTGAACCTGCAGTTGCGCGACATCGAAAAAGAACGCGTGCGTGCCGCATGGAAAGCGAAAGAAGCAGAAAAAAGCGCTTGATCAGCGTCGCTTCCTGCCCACCGTCTCCATGAGACTCGGCAGGTGCAACGAATAGGTGCCGTCCTTGTGCACAACGATGGGACTTTTCTCCAGGAGCCGCTTGACATCCAGCTCGTACTCGCCCTCGCCGCGGATGGCCACCGTCTCGGGTGGTGTCCCCTCCGGATAGAGGGTCGGTGCTTCGGGGGCCGCCTCTGCGGGGGGCCGTTCCGGGGGCTTCTCGAGCTCCGCGCGCACCTCTTCAAGCCGACGCCGCGCCTCCGCCTTGAGCTGTTCGTCCTCGTCGATGCTGTGGCCGTCGATGGCGATCGGCTCCGGCACCTTGCGTGGACCCCGCTGATAGACCACTTCCTCGGGGACCTCCACAGGTCCCTCCTCGACGGTCGCTGGCGGTGCGGTCTCCGGTTCGTCTTCGGGGGAGTCCGCGAAGAGGTCGGTCACCTCGAGACGTTCATCTTCCGAACGGTCGTCGTGAAGATGTCTCTCTGCAAGATCCTCCGGTTCGTCGACCTCGCCGCCTTGTTCGCGCACCCAGTCGACGAGCGCCTTCGGCGGCTCGCCGCCGGTGCGGAAGACCGGCTTCTTAGTCTGTGAGCGCTTGACGACATCCTCGACGAGATTGCGCAGATAACCGGGGCCGAGCTTGATCCAATCGGCTTCCGTGCCCATCGGCAGTTCGCCCTTGGTCGGGATGCGGCGCGACGATCGCGGCGACTCCTTGCCGAGGGCGAGCCGCTCCAGGTCCTCGTCGGCCGACGCCGCGAGCTCTTCACGCTTCGCGGCCCCGATAGGCGCCTCGGTGTAGAAGAAACGGGTGCCCTTACAACCCTCGCAACCTTTTAGGATCTGGGGACTACCGTCGGGATAGGTCTGTCCGCATTTCAGGCATTGGTGGGCCAAGTTTTCACCGGGGGTGGGGGGTGTGGGAGGAGAGGAGGCGGCGCCCCCTCTCCCCACCTCTGGAAAGGAAGAGAACGTGTGTCTATGCTACCGCAATACCCTCTTTCGTGAGGATCTGCGCCTGGATCTGGTTCGAGTCCTTGCGCACGGTCTGCAGGAGATTGGCGGGGCCGATCACAGCCATGCGGGGCCGCGGCGCGCCGAGGATGAGTTTCTGGAAGACGTTGCGGTACGGCTCGGTGCCGTACGACTGCATCTCGATGCCGATGAAGGTGTCGGTGTCGATCTCCGCCATCGTCGCCTGAATGAGCCGCGCCTCCTCCATCGGGGTGAGGCCACGCTCCAAGACCAAGATGCGACCGTCCTCCACTTCGTCGAGGATGAAACGGATCTTCTCGGTCTCCGTCATCGGGCCCATCCGGTCGGCCGAGACCAGGTTGATCGTGACCCCCGGGGCCTTCTGTTGCAGTTCCTTCAAGAGGTCGTTGTCGTCCTTCATGGTCTCACCGGAAGTGCTTCACCATCGTGGAATAGAGGTTGTCGATGTTGTAGCCTGTCAATGCCGACACCGGTACGACCGGGTGCTGCGGGAACGCCGCCTTCAAGGTCGCCGGACTCGATTCCTCACGGTCGATCTTGTTGGCGCAGATGAGCACCGGCAACCGGCGCGCCTCGAGATTGCCCAGGATGGTGACGTTGACCTGCGTGAACGGATCCTGCGTGCAGTCCATCACCAGGATGATGCCGTCGACATGGTCGAGCCAACGGATGGCCTCGATGACGCCCTCCGTCGCCTCCTTGGCGCGGCGGCGACCCTCGTCGGCCTCCATCCCGAAGTCCTCCACGAACTCGTGGAAGTCGATCTTGGTCGCGATCCCGGGCGTGTCGATGATGTCAAGGGTGAGGCTCGCGCCACCATTCTCGATGACCACGTTGGCCTTCGAGCGGGCCCGGCGGGTCTCGTGCGGCACATGGCTCGCAGAACCCATGATCTCGCCCGTCCAATCGCGCGCGATGCGGTTGGCGAGTGTGGTCTTGCCGGCGTTCGGCGGTCCGTAGATGCCGATCTTGACATGCTTCTTGCCGAACATCCGCTTGAGGAACGGCCCCAGGGTGATATTCTTCAATGATTGCAACAGCGGCATCGCTACCCTCCTCTGGAGAAAGAGTGCATCCAGAAACCGGACCGGGGTCTCCTCTTTAAACCGTGTCGGTCGGGCCGCGCCGCCGCGCCTTCGAGGACCTTACAGGTCGCGGGCGATGACCGTGAAAAAATCGGTGGACAGCGGACGGTCAGCCGGCTCCCGGAGGACAGCCTCTTCATAAGTGCTAAAAAAGGGGAGCGTCTCGCCCCACCCAGTCCATGGCCCGAGGCGTCTACGTGGGGAAGGAGCGGAACCCCTTCCTCGTCTTTCTGTTCGGCCTGATCACGGCCTTCATCTACACGTTCTACTGGTTCTACGCGGCCAACCGCGAAATGCAGAAACGCGGCATCGAGCGCGCCAAGCCGGCCCTCTACGTCGTCCTCGCTGTCATCCCGGTCATCCAGGTGCTCGCGGTCCACCGGACCGTCACCAACCTGCGCAAGATCTACCTCGGCAACAACGTCCCGCGTGACCCGAGCCCCTGGGCGCTCGCCGTCCTCTGCCTGCCGCTTCCTTACATCGGACTGCTCTTCGCCTCGAGCTTCGTCCAAAGCGGCCTCAACCACGTCTGGGAAGAGACCCGCGCGCGCGTCATCGAGGACGGCCCCGAAGTGCGCGACCTGCATTGCATGGAATGCGAAGCGGTCTTCGAGATCCGCAAGAACCCCTACTCCGAAGGGGTCGTCCGCTGCCCCTCCTGCGCCTATGAAGGTGTCGTGAGTTAGGAGGGGGTCAGGAGGGGGAGGGTCCGGGTGGGGGTGGTGGGAATTCGGGCGGTCGATGGCACGAAGGGG
>JAHWKR010000080.1 GCA_019347805.1 Methanobacteriota archaeon | reverse complement strand
TTCAAAGTGGGACTCGGCGGCCGGGTCGGCAGTGGCGACCAACCGTTCCCATGGATCCACCGCACCGACGCCGCATGGGCCCTTCTTTTCTGTATCGAGAACAACGCACTCGAAGGTCCGGTCAATGTCGTGGCCCCCCAGGTCATCACCAACGAAGAATTCACCAAGGCGTTCGGCGACGCCCTGCACCGGCCGACCATCTTCCCTGTACCGGAGTTCGGCCTCGAGCTCGTCTATGGTGAAGGGGCGGGCGTCCTGACCTCAGGCCAAAAGGTCGTCCCCCGGAAGCTCAAGGACGCCGGCTTCGAGTGGCGGCATCCCACGATCCAGGAAGCATTGAATACGTCGGTCCAGACGGCGTAGGCACACCGCAAGCCATAAGCGGCCGACCCGGGTCGTCCGGACCGTGCCCGAGCCGGAATGGCGCGACGCGCTCAAGCGGGAGGTGCCACGGGAAGAGATCCCGGTCTTCCTCTCGGACCTCCAGGCGATCGTCGCCCGGATGCGCGGGTTCCGCGACAACCTCATCGTGCCCGCTCCGGAGGACCTGCGGGCGCTCGTCACCCCGGTCCTGAGACGCCATCGGACGGTCGCCGTGGCCTACATCGACGACCCCGTCTACCGTAAGGTCCTTGACGAGGCCATCACGGGAGGTTGAACCGAGGCGGTGGCCGGGATGCCGGACAAGGCCATGGGCAGGAGTACTCGGGAGCCTCGACATGTAATGTCCCGGGTTGACCAAGCTATTACACCACCCGCTCTTCCGCCGGTCAGGTACTTCACATGACAGCCGAATACCCGACCCAGGAAGCCACCACCGAGAACCGCGTCGCGGACACGAACCTCTATTGGCGCGTCAGCGGCTGGATCCTCGCCATCGTCGCCCTGGTGGGGATCGTCGCACAACTCATCGGGAACGGGACGATCATCCCTGCTTTCCTTGTCGTCACTTGGACGCACAACGTCATCCACGTCGTCCTCGCCGCCATCGCCCTCGGGATGGGCTACGGCGGCGCGAGCATCAGCGCCCAGAAGAACACCGCCATCGTCATCGGCATCGGCTACCTCGCCCTCGGTGTCGCAGGGCTGGTCTCGAACGACCTGTGGGGTCTCGGCACGCTCATCAACCTGCATCTCGAGATCGGCGAAGACCTGTTCCACATCCTCCTCGGCGGTTGGGGCCTCTACGCCGGCGCCACCGGCGCGCATTGAGCTACGCGACCGTGCGCATCCAGGCGATGCACCGCTCGAGCGATGCACGCATCCGGTCCGGGTCGTCCCCGTGGCGACGGCCATGGCCCGGAAGGACCCAAGAGAACCGGCAGTCCAGCAACCGCTCCATGGAACGCACCTGCTCCTCCCAGTCATACCAGCAGGCGCCACGGAACGCCACCAGGTCGTCACGACGGTCCGACCACGCGAGATGGTCGCCCGTGAAAAGATAGGTGTCGTCGACGTGGAGCACCGTGTGCCCCTTCGTGTGCCCTGGTACCGGCACGACCGTGAGACCGTCGGCGAGCCGCAATGGCTCGGGCCCCTCGGGCTGCACCTCCACCTCCTCGGTGGCCCGCGTCACATCATCCCGATGGAGCACCCGCTCACACCCGAAACGCTCGGCCCACCTGGCATGGTCGGCGACATCGTCACGATGCGTCAGGTAGAGCCAGCGGATCCCGCCGAGTGCCTCGATCCGCTCGGCGAGCGACGTGACATAGCGCGGAGAATCGATGAGCACGTTGCCATCCTCGCGCTGAAGGAAGTAGCTCGCGGCCCCGAACGACGAGGAGGCGTGGAAACCGCAATGGAACACAGGCCCATGGACCGGCAACGGGAAGTCGTCCCGCGCCGCTCGCAACTCCGGATGCGTCGGCACGGTGCCGATGGACCCCGTGGGACAGGCAAGGAGCGCATGGAGCGCCCGCCGCTCGGCAAGAGGGTCCTCCGGTTGCTGGTGCACGGCCGACATCCCGCCGGCCGCGGTGTAGGTCTCCGGTGCCATCCAGCGGCACGTGTCGCAATCGATACAGGTTGAATCGACGAAGAACCTCCCCGGCACGTTCTCCGCGCGCCGGCGCTTCAGGTCCGCCAGGTCCACCCGCTCCTTCCATGGTCCAAGTAGGTCCCGGTACAGGGTAGGAAACTCATTTATATCGCGGTGGGGGCTGATGAGACCGCTTGCAGCTGAAACGGGAACCGATGCACATCCACCTGGAGGGACCGCTCTCCATCGACGGGCTCCCGACCGACATCGTCTACGCCCCCCAGCTCCGCATCCACCACGACGAAGACGCCCAGGCCGCCGAACGCCTCGTCGACCTGCTCATGCCCTTCGCCGGCCGTGGGGCCGTGCGACGATACCCGTTCCTTGGTACACGGGTCGTCTGGCAGGGCAAGTACCCGATGCGCGCCCGGTTGCGCTCCGGTACGCTCGACCTCCGGGTCGGCCGACGCCTGAAGGGGAACGCCCTGCCGCGCCTCGTCACCGCCCTCGCCGGACTGCAAGGCGCCCGCGACCTCGCCCTAGAAGGAGAACGACCTGCTTTCTGCGGCGACTACGACGACATCGGCCCCTGCACACCATGCGCGGCGAACCGTTATTCTCGCAAAGGATGACCCGCCGATGACCCTGGTCGACCCGCACGGTACTTGAGGGACCGCCGTATCGGCGACGCCATGGCCTTCCGAGCGGTCGTCTTCGACTTCGACGGTGTCCTTGCAAAAAGCATGCATCAACATGCCGAAGCCTACCGCCGACTCCTGGCGCCGCACGGCATCGAAGTCACCGATGAACAGATCTACGACCGTGAAGGGGCGCGCAGCGAATCGATCATCGAGGAGTTCCTGCGCCGCTCCGGTGCAGACCCCGACCGCGAGACCATCCGGCGCATGGGAGACGAGAAGCAGGTCATCTTCCAAGGCCTCGGCACCCCTCGGCTCTACCCGGATGCCCGGCGTCTTTTCGACACCGTGCGGAGCACCGTCCCGCTGGTCGCCCTCGTCACCGG
>JAHWKR010000025.1:20750-43795 GCA_019347805.1 Methanobacteriota archaeon | reverse complement strand
TCTTGGGGACGTCCCTCCACGGTCTGGCACCTGGGGGTGTATTGAAAAAGGGTGGGGGGTCCGGGGGGAGGGACGTCGTCCCTCCCCCCGGGCGGAACGGAAAGAGGCCTACTCCACCAACAGCTTGGCGTTCTTCAGGCTGTAGCTCCACTCGGGAGCGAGCTTGCCGGTCGATTTGTAGTAGCGCGCGAGGCGGCGGATCTTGGCTTCGTTGAGGTGGAGCGAGCGCTTGTTGTGCAGGTCGTTGCGCTTCTCCTGCAGGTGCTCGTCGAGCCGGATGACCTTCTTGATGAGGTTGGTGATGTCCTCGGGGAGCTTGGGTGCGAGCTTCGCCTCTTCGAGGATCTTGCTGATGCTCTGGCCGGTCGCGAGGTGGACGCTCGGCACAGCGTGGGCGTCACGGAGGATGAGGCCGATGCGCGCAGTGGTGTGGCCCTCCTTGGCGAGCTGGACGATCTTGTCCTTGACCTCTTTCTTGGAGAGGCCTTGCCACTTCGGGGCTTCGGTCGTAAGCGGGCGGCGGGAGCCGCTCGAGCCTCTGCGGCGGGCGTGGATGCGTGCCATGTGGTTCACCTGATATGCGCGGGGTACCGGCAACGCCGTCGCCCGGACATTCATGGGTCGTCCCGGAGGGGGACGCCGATTCGTGCTACTCGGGTCCTGTATATGAGTGTTGGGGGCGTCACCACGAGGCGGTAGAGCGACGAATGATGCTATTGGGACCATAAACAGTTAATAGGGACCTCTTGTACGAAGGCTTCGCCCGAGCCGGCCCTCTCCCTCCTGTCGCGCGCACGCGCATTTATATGGTGGGGGATCGGACAAGCGGTGTCGGGAAAAGCTCATAACCGGTGTCGTCCACCGACACCTCTCCACGGTGATCGCGCCATGAACAAGGGTCTCTTCGTCGCAAGCATCCTGACGCTCCTCACGCTCGGCCTTTCCGGCTGCCTCGGGGACGACACTCCGTCGACCCCGACGATCCCGAAGGCTTTCTTCAAGGTCACACAGATCGGCGAGGAGACGTTCAAGTTCGACGCCACGGGCTCGTCCGGAAAGATCGTCAAGTATCTCTGGGACTTCGGCGACAACAACCAGGCCGAGGGCAAGGTCGCGGAGCACACCTACGAGTTCGGTTCGGGTGTGTACGAGGTCCAACTCGTCGTCATCAGCGACCTCGAGGACAAGGACATCATGGTCGATGAGGTCGTCGTGGGCGATGGGGTCAACCTGCCTCCGACGGGCGACTTCACACCGTCGACCCGCTATCTCGGGGTCAACCAGCCGTTCCGTGTCGATGCGTCGGGTTCGACGGACCCGGAGGGCGACCGTCTGCGCTACGAGTGGAATTTCAATTATCTCATGCAGGAGCGGGATTACAAGATGTTCCGCGAGCGCAAGTCGAAGGCCACCCTCGATGAGGGAGAGGGCGATTCGACGGTGACGGAGGGTGGACAATCCTCCGACCCGCTCCAAGTGTCCGCGTCCGAGGCCGAGCGCGTCGTGGCGCGCCTTCTTGCCGACAAGGAGGACGCGGGCCACTGCCACGGACCGTGCGCGCCGGGGCAGGGCGACATCGGCTGGGACGGCGCCCGCTCGCAGTGGGACGACCCGGTCTTCGACCTCCTCGAGGGTTTCCCTTCGGCGGGGGTCTATTACGTCAAGCTCACGGTCTTCGACATCAAGGGCGAGAGCCAGGTCTATCTTTCCGAGCAGGTCTGGCCGGTCGAGGTCGCCGAGGAGCCGGAGCCCAGGATGGTGGACAACTATGGTGCGCCGTTCAAGGGCAATCTCACGCTCGCGGCGCCCGCTGCGGTCGCCGATGAGACGCCGGACGATACGCCGTTCTATTCCGACCATGGGATCCACCAATGGACGATCGAGCGGCCGGTGGAGCGGATGCTCGTCAACATCACCTGGGCGTCCACCGGTGAGCGCCTCGACCAGGGGAGCGTCCCGGACCTGACCAAGATCTATGCCGAGCTGACGCTTCCGGACGGCGACGTGCGCAAGACGGGCGCCGAGACGAAACAGGACGACTCCGGTTCCCCATACTACCAGATCGAGGTCGCGACAGGCGAGGCGCCCGGCAAGGGCATCTGGCAGATCGACCTGGAGGCGTCGGCGGGTGCCGATATCCAGTACGAGGTCACCTATTGGGCCATCGTGGATCTCACGCCCGAGCTGTTCGTCGAGATCGAGGCGCCGTACAATTAGGAAGGAGGGGGTTTGGGGGAGGGAACCTATGGTTCCCTCCCCCAAGTCCACCCCCTCGCCGGTTTTTTGGCGTAGGATCGGAACGTGATAGAGCCGAAGCTCTCCCGTTCTCCAAATCTGCCCGAACGGCCGCCTACCCCGCCTTCCGCCGCGCCCGCACCGGTTTGTGGGCACCGCAGGCGTCGCACTTGAGCAGGGTCGTCCGACCGTCTTTGGTCATGTGGGTGTCGGGCCGGTGGCACTCGCTGCAGATGACGTAGGTGTGGACGTAGGCGTCCATCTTGTCCTGGATCTGCTGCAGGGTGAGCTTGCCGTTGAAGACGACGCGGTCTTCGTCGCCGTCGCCGGCGGTACCGAGTTCCCGGAGGAGATAGGACATGACGTGGGTGCGGTCACGGCGAAGCGTGTCGACGATGTCGCGCCAGTTGCGGATGATCGTGGTCCGGCCCTCGTAGAGGAGGTCGAGCTCGGGGACCTCCCAGCGGCTCTCGGAGGAGAGTTCTTCGGGGAGGGCTTGCCGGGCGCGCTCCAGGAGTGCGTTGTAGTCGAACGAGTGGGACTTCGCCATCCGAGGGCCTCGGAGCGGGGGCTCCCCTTTGAAGCTTTTTATGGTCTGCGGTCGCTGTCACCCAGTCCGACCCCCACGCTTTTCATCAGGTGGCCGCTCATGCCCTTCGAGCCAGATGGATGTCTGTATCGTGCCGGGGCCTGGGAACGCCCAAGAGCTCGTCGACAGCCTGACCCGGATGCGGGGGGCCCGTGTCTATGTCGCGGGTCGTCCGGCGGACCTGGAGCGGGCGGACCTCTTGGTGACGCCGCGGGGCCCGAGTCGGAGCTTCAGCAAGTGGTATGAGGGCGACGACCTGGGGCAGGCGGTCCGTGCGGTCCATCAGAAGGGGACACCGTGGATCGCGCTCTGCGGGTCGGCCTTGCCGCTTTCGTCGGAGCATGGCGCGGGTTGTTCCGGGGTGGCGCGTTTCAGCATCGCGGCGATGCGCGGCTCCAACGACCGGCTCTTCGGCCAGGACAAGGTCAAGACGTCGGAGGGGCGGGAGTTGCCGTTCCATTTCACGTCGGCGCCATCGTTCGAGGCACGCGAGGGGACCGAGGTGTTGGGCACGATCGGTGGTGAGGGGGCCATCCTGAGGGCGGAGGACCTGGTCGTGTCGGCCGGTCTGCCGCTGTCGCCTGAGGCGTGGTTGTTCCTGTTCGAGGCGGCCGGGTTGCCGCTTGCGGGCGCGAAGAGCGGGTAGGATGGCGCTGCGCGAGCCGCCGAAGGGGACGCGGAGGCTCGGCGCGTTCGATGCCACCGAGGGGACGCCGGGTGCGGGGGCGTTGTCGGTCACCGAGGTGGTGGTCGGTGCTGACCGCGTCCTGCGGGGGACTTATGGTGATGTCTGGGTGCGGGGTGAATTGTCGCAGTTCAAGCCGTACCGTTCGGGGCATTGGTATTTCACGCTCAAGGACGACCGGTCGAGCCTGTCGGCGGTGATGTTCTCCGGGTCCAACGGGCGTGTGCGTTTTGAACCCGAGGATGGCATGGAGGTGCTCGTGCGGGGCCGCATCGGGGTCTATACCGACCGCGGGTCGATGCAGTTCTATTGTGAGGAGATGGAGCCGGTCGGCGCCGGTGCGTTGGCGTTGGCGTACGAGAAGCTGAAGAAGAAGCTCGAGGCGGAGGGGCTGTTCGACCCGGCGCGCAAGAAGCCGGTACCGCGGTATCCGCGCACCATCGGAGTGGTGACCTCGACGGGCGGTGCGGCGTTGCGGGACATCGTCCATGTGGCGACGCGGCGCGACCCGAGCGTCCGGCTCCTTGTCGCGGACGCCGTCGTGCAGGGCGAGCGGGCGGCGCCGAGCATCGTCAGCGCGCTCCGGCGCCTCGTCACGGAGGGCTCTTCGGAGGTCATCCTCATTGGTCGCGGCGGGGGCTCGTTGGAGGACCTGTGGGCGTTCAACACCGAGGCGGTGGTGCGGGCGGTGGCGACGTGTCCGATCCCGATCGTGTCGGCGGTGGGGCATGAGACCGATGTCGCCTTGACCGATTTCGCGGCCGACCTGAGGGCGGCGACGCCGAGCGCGGCGGCGGAGACGGTGGTGGCGGATGCCCGTGCGATGCTGCAGCGCCTGGACGAGTCGGACGCGCGCATGACCCACGTGCTGCGCACGTTGGTGCCGCGGCACGAGGAACGGGTCAAGGAACTGCGGCACCGCTTGGACGACGCGCTGCGCGACACCGTGCCGAAGCTCTTGGGCCTGGTCCAGGACCTTGAGCGGCGCATGTACATCGACCTGGAGAAGATCATCGACGCGCGCATCGAGCGTGTCATCACGGCGGGGGAGCGCATCGAAGGGGCGATGGTGCGCACCTTGGACCGGGACATCCGAAGTGTGGAACATCTTGCGGCGCGTCTTGATGCCTTGTCGCCCTTGAAGACCGTCGGACGCGGTTACGGACTCGTGCGTGTCGACGGGCGCCACGTGCGTTCCGTCGAGGATGTCCGCATCGGTGACCCGATCGACGTGCGCTTGTTGGACGGCACGATCTTGGCCTCCGTCTCGGAGGTCCACAAAGAAGAGCTGGTGAAGGAGGAAGAGGAATGACCGACGAGAAGAAGAAAGACGACGGGCCGACCTTCGAGGAGGAACTGCAGAAGCTCGAGGGGACGGTCAAGGAACTGGAGACCGGGAAACTGGGACTGGATGAATCGCTCGAGCGGTTCGAGGAAGGGGTCAAGCTCACGCGGAGCCTGCGGGCGCGGCTCTCCGATGCCAAGGGACGAGTGGAAGAGTTGTTGGAGACAGGGGAGAAGAAAGAGCTGGACGTAGAATAGAAATGGTGTCCGCCCCTGGCCGTCACGTGGCCGAGTGGCGCGTGTTGGACCAAGTGCCTCGCACGTGGTCGGGCGAGGTGAAGAAGACGCTCGAAGCGGTCGGGATCGAGTCCAGGTCCGACGAAGAGGACCATTCCGTGCGGGTCCCGGTGGAGGTCCGGGTGACCGACAACATCGAGACGGCCTGGATGTGGATGGAGCGTCTCATGGAGATCTATGAGGAGGTCCGAGAAGCGGCGGCCGACGAGGGGATCGAAGTGAGGCCATACAAGCCGGTCGAACGGCATGTGCTGCTTGCCACAGGTGTGGGTGTCCTCCGGTCCGGGCATGCGCCGGTGACCCGGGGCATGTTCATCGAGATGCTCCATCGCTACGTCTGGAACCAAGGGCTGCCGAACACGAACCACCGGAGCACTGTCGCCCTCGTGTTGGAGGTCATGGACCATGCGGGTCTTGTGGCGCCCGCACCGGAGGATGTCCTGGAGGTCAGCGAGACGTTCGCGAAGGAGAGCAAACCGCTCATCCAGAAGAAGGAGGCAGGATACGACCCAGAGACGCTTCGCGTCGAGCATCACCGGGCCTCTGCCAAGGCCATCGACGCGCTGTTGCCGCGCGACTAGTCACGGACGTGGATCAGGAACTTGATGCGTTCCCGCGTCCGCTTCTTCTCCTCTTCGGTGGGGGGTCCGAGGAGGTCGCGCTTGTCGGGCACGAGTAGAGGTTTATGCTCGGTTCCTTAAAAACCCTAGGCTGATGGTCACTCCTTCGCTTCCCCCAACACGTCCAACAGGACGGCCATCGCGACGGCGACGCGGGGGTCGAGGAGGGGTTGGTGGATCGTGACGTCGTAGGTGTCGCCGTAGAACTGGAACCGTTCCTTGATCTCGACGCTGCGGGCGTTCGGGTCGCCGGCGGGTCGGACATGGTACTTGGTGGGGATGAACGAGAGGAGGAAGCGCCGCACAAGGGCCATGCCGACGGAATCCTCTTCCAATGCGGCGTAGACGTTCCCTTTGATGTCGGTGAACTCCCATTTGTCGCGCACGAAACTGGACCAGCCTTTTCGGCGGATGAAGCCGAGGTGTTCCTGCGTGGTGGGGTCGACGACCTCGAAGTTGGCGTTGAACTCGAGCACCTTGGTGGCGCGCAGCAGCAGGACCTCTTGTTGTTGGGATTCATCAGCGTAGACGCGGATGTCCTCGCGCAGCTTGAACATCTTCTGTCGCGCGAAGCCGACCATCGTGCCGTCGCTGGTGAGGACGCGCAGTTGCCGGCCGAGGGTGAGCACCTTCTCCTGGATCGTGAAGCGTCTGTGCTGCCAGCGGGGCGGGGCTTGACCCGGTGAGGGCCGGCTGGTGATGTCGGCGTTCATCCGGGCCGGCATGCGGACCCTGGGGAGATATGCGTTACCCTTCGGTCATGCCTCTTTGTCGAAGAGGGAGAGGATGAAGTCGGCGTCCCAGCTCGGCATGACCTCGCCAAGAGGTCTGGGTCGGCCGTCGGTGAACACCTCGTCGGCGCGGTTCTTGAGGCCGTACTGGAAGAGGGCGACGAGTATGGGGAGGGCATCGGTCCCGCGGGCGCCGATGCGGTAGTGGGTGTCTTTGCCTTCGCCGATGCGCACGAGGAGCCTTTCTTCGACCATTTCGTTGAGGCGCCTGGAAAGGATGCGGGGCGTGATGCCGGGGTTGTTGTGAAGGAATTGCGAATAGCGGTCGAGCTTGTAGAACGCGACGTCGCGCAGGAGCATGAAGGTCCATTTGCGGGCCAGGAGGTCGAGCGATGCGCCGACGGGGCATTCCTTGAGGGGCACGCGCGTCTGTTGTGGACGCTCGTACGGTTCCATTCCCTTCGGTCGCCGCTCAGGGTCGTGGGGGGCGAGCGTCGCGGATCTGGCACACATGGCTATACTTCGAGTCCGGATAGCTATTTATCCTCTTTTGGGTACTTGGAGCGAAGCCGTGACGGGTCCCTCCTAGACGGGTCCTTCGCACGTGTCTCAGTGTCCTTCGAGTGTGTGCCCATGCGTCCTTTCCCGACCTCCCGCGCGTCCCTGTTGAGCGTCCTGTTCGTCCTCGTCCTTCTCTCCGGTTGCGTCGAGCAGCCCGTAGAACCGACCGATGATGCCGAGGAGGAGCCTGAGCTCATCATCGACCCCGACCGGCCGACGGAATCCTACGGCGCGGTCGTGACCGGCCCGGCGGTCGGACCCGACCTCAACGCCACCACCGAGGCGGCGCCGCGGCTCGTCACCGGTGAATGGTGGCGCATCCGGTTCGACTACCAGCTCGACGGCGCACCGGTCGAGGTGGTGCGCGTCGTCGCCGATGTCAACGACGAGGGTTATGTCTTCGGTATGCCCCACGAGGGCTGGTTCAAGGAGGCGATCGCTTTCCACTCCCCGGCCTTCGGCGATGTCGGCCACGATCTGTCTTACGATACGCATAACGTCAAGTTCGAACCCGTGCGGTTCCCATTGAAGGTCGGTGCCACATGGGAGACCGCCTTCGCGACGACGGAGCTCGTGGCCACGGTCGAGTCGGCTGACGAGCACACGGCGGTCATCGTCTTCGAGCCCCCGGAAAAAGATGCTGAACCGACCGACCCTGTCATGGAGGCCCTGGGTTTGGCCGGCGGTGCCAGCATGAAGCTCACCTATGACGCGCGTGTCCATGAGGTCGTCCGCATGGAGTCCTTCATCGGCACCTGGGAGGTCGTCGAGCATGGTTACGACTTCGAAGGCTGGGTGACCGTGCCGCGCGGCGAGCACACCGCCATCGACTATGGCGTCCTGGGACCGGTCTCCGACAAACACACGCCCGAGGAGCGCACGCTCACCGTCGAGGGTGGCTTCAACCGCATGACGCTGATGCATGGCGTCTTCGCCATCACGCCAGGTTCCTATTCGGTCCGCTCCGTGACACCCAACGGGACCGAGTTCAAGACGGAGCTCGTCGGCGCGGAGCCCTTCAAGCTCCGCTTCTACGAAGCCTCCGACCCCGACGGCACCTGGACGGTGCAGGACGTCAACATCGGCGCCGGTGTCACCTACAGCATGGGCATCGCCTATCACCAGTACGACATCCGGTTGCCGGACGGGGTTCGGCGCGCGGACCACAGTCATGCGGTGATCCGGTAAGGGCTTCACAGGACAGGGGTTTTCCCTGTCCTGATCCGATCGCCCTTCAGGCGTGTGGGCTCTGCTCGGCGTGCTCGAAGAGCGCTGCTTCGATCTTCCGGACCAGTGCCTCGGGCGGGAGGTCCTTGGAATAGAATTCTTGGACGCCGGCCTCTTCCCTGGCCCGACGCAGGAGATCCGTGTCGGGATAGGTGGTGAAGAGCACCAGTGGGATGTTCCCATGCGATTCCCGGGCGTGTGCCAGGAACTCGATGCCGTCCATCCGTGGCATCCGGAAGTCGGAGAGGATCATGTCGACGTGTCGGGTGCGCAACGTCTCCAGGGCCGCCTCGCCGGAGGGCGCGTGCAGCATCTCTACGGAGGGTAAGGATTCGTTCAGGTAGATCTCCATGAGCGCCAGGAAGTCGGGATCATCATCCACGAAGAGCAAGACCTTCGGCGCGGCCGCGGAGCGTGTCGCGTTCGATGCCGTAGCGAAGTCCATGTACGCATCTCCCCTTGTCCCGCGGTGGTGGTCGCAGCAGTGGTGGTCGTCTGCGGCGCGGAACCTGGTACGTTCTCCTGCGGTAGACTGGCTTCTTATAGCTGGGGCAACCGGCAAAGGTCGTCAAGGTGGTCTCTCAGCGTATGGCGCACATCCCTCACGCCTTCAACCGTTCCGCCCAGCGCTTGCGGAACTTGGCGAGCTTGGGAGCGATGACGGCGGCGCAGTAGCCTTCGCCAGGGTGGTTTGCGTAGTAGTCCTGGTGGTGCTCCTCGGCCCTCCAGAACTTCTCGAGGGATCCGATGTCGGTGACGATCGGTTTTGAGAAGACCCGTTCTTTCGTCAGCTCCGAGACCAGCTCGCGCCCCACCTCGGCCTGCGCCTCGTCGTGGGTGAGGATGATGCTGCGGTATTGGCTCCCGACGTCCGCCCCTTGGCGGTCCTTCGTGGTCGGGTCGTGGATGGTGAAGAAGACCTCGAGGATGTCGCGGTAGGACATCTTGTCCGTATCATACTCCACTTGGACGACCTCGGCGTGGCCGGTCGTGCCGCTGCAGACCTCGCGATAGGTCGGGTCGGGCTTGTGGCCGCCGGCATAGCCGCAGGTGGAGGATTGGACGCCGTCGAGCTTGCGGTAGACCGCGTCGAGGCACCAGAAGCAGCCGCCGCCGAGGGTGGCCTTCTCGATGGGCATGGGTGCTGCAAGTGGGGTCTTGTGGATGAATGCGGTGGTGGGGGTACATGTTAAGGGCGATCGCACACCGGACCCCTCGTTCACCGTCGAGGATCACTGGACCCGACGGATGAGCATCCGGGTCGTGAGTGCGCCGAGGACCATCCCTGCGACCGAAATGATCATCGATATCGCAAGCGCGCGGAGCATGGTCGTGGGCTGGTAGAGGTTGGAGTCATCGACGGTCTGACCTGGAGATGTCCCGGCCCCGAAATGATAGAAGCTGAGGACGAGGACGAGGCCGAACAACAGCGCGGAAACGAGAACACCCCGGAAACTGGTCGCCCTGGAGACGCCCGTGCCGAGTACAATGGCAATTACGGCCATCATGACCAGCTGATCTACGGGGGTCGGGAAAAACCCAGATCCGAAGACCACACGCTCTGCGATCAGCGCGGATAGCCCCACGGCGACCGCGACCCCGGCCGGTACGAGGAACTTTTGACCGGTCATACCGCAGGATGCTACGACTCGTATATCATGGCGCCTGGATCGCCACCTTCGGGCGGTCGTCGGGGTCAGGTCGTCTTCTCGACGACTCCCGCCCCTTCAGCGGGACGGGATTCCACGTTTTTTGGGTGTTTCACCCCGAGCATGCGGTCCCGTGCGGCCTCGATGAAGCCGAGGAACAACGGATTGGGTCGTCCGGGGCGGCTCGTGAACTCAGGGTGGAACTGCCCGCCGATGTAGAACGGGTGGTCCGGGAGTTCCATGATCTCCATGATGGGGATATTGTCTGCGCGGTCGGCCATGCGGCCGCTGTAGACGAGGCCGGCTTTTTCCATCCGTTCGACATATTCGGGGTTCATCTCGTAGCGGTGGCGGTGCCGTTCGACGGCGATGTCGCTGCCGTAGAGGCGGTGCGCCATCGTCCCCGGACGGACGGCGATGCGGGAGGCGCCGAGCCTCATGGTGCCGCCCATCTCGGTGACGGCCATCTGTTCGGGGAGGATGCAGATGACGGGGTCGGGGGTGTCAGGGGTGTTCTCGGTCGTGTCGGCCTTTTTGAGGCCCAATACGTTGCGGGCGTATTCGACGATGGCGAGCTGAAAACCGTAACAGATGCCAAGGAGCGGGACATTGTTCTCGCGGGCGTATGTGGCGGCCTTGATCTTGCCTTCTGCGCCGCGCGCGCCGAAGCCGCCGGGGATGAGGATGCCGTCGACCTTGCCCATCGCCTCGAGCGCCGAGGGTGTGCCTTGGTTGATCTCTTCGGCGTTCAGCCATTCGATGGAGACCGCTGTGTCGCTCGCGGCGCCGGCGTGGCGGAACGATTCGGTGATGGAGAGGTAGGAGTCGGCGAGGTGGGTGTACTTGCCGACGATGCCGATGGTGACCGCGTGTTTCGGGTCGGTGACCCGGCGAACGAAATCGCGCCAGGGGGCGAGCGCCTTGACAGGGTCGCCGCGCGGAAGGTTCAACCGGCCAAGGAGGTAGTCGGTGAGGCCTTGTTCGTCGAAAAGGAGCGGCACCTCGTAGATGCTGTCGACATCGTGCGCGGAGATGACCGCCCCGGCGGGGATGCCGGTGAATGTGGAGAGTTTTTCCTTGATGGAGTCCTCGATGGGTTCCGAGGCGCGGCAGACGAGGATGTCGGGTTCGACGCCGGCGGCCTTGAGGTCGCGCACGCTGTGCTGGGTCGGCTTCGTCTTCTGCTCCCCCACGGCACCGAGCTTCGGCACGAGGGTGGTGTGGATGAAGACGACGTTGTCGTCGCCTTCGACGGTGTGCAGTTGCCGGACCGCTTCCAAAAACGGCATGCTCTCGATGTCACCGACCGTGCCGCCCACTTCGACGAGGCAGACGTCGGCCTGGGATTCATTGGCCACCCGCTGGATCCATTCCCGCACCTCGGTGACGACGTGGGGGACGATCTGGACGGTCTTGCCGAGGTAGTCGCCGCGGCGTTCCTTCTCGATGACCGTCATGTAGGCCTTGCCGGTGGTGATGTTGTTGTCACGACCGAGGTCGATGTCGAGGAAGCGCTCGTAGTTGCCGAGGTCGAGGTCCACCTCGCCGCCGTCGGGGAGCACATAGACCTCACCATGCTCGAACGGGTTCATGGTCCCGGCGTCGATGTTGAGGTAGGGGTCGATCTTGACCGCGGTCACCGAGAGGCCGTGGCACTTGAAGAGCCGGCCGATGGAGGAGGTCGTGATGCCTTTTCCGAGGCCCGACAGGACGCCCCCCGTCACGACGACGTAGCGTGGGCCACTGCGGGAGCGGCGGCGCTGGGGGATCACGGGGCGCGGTCCGGCACCGTATCGGTCCGGACGTGGCGAGAAGCTTGAGGTCCCGTCGGCCATGGTCAACGGGAACCTTCCTAGGGGAGTGCGCTCTTTAGGGTTTCCGATGTGGTGTGGGAGCGCCTGACATGACCGGAGAAGGAGGAGATGGACACCCTGATGACTCGTGGGGCGGAGGAGGGGACAGGTCAGCCCCCGGACCATCCAGCCTTGATAGCTCTGTCGGCAGGAGCGATTGTCGCATGCCGGGCGCTCTTAATCCCTGCACCCGGCTGTCGTCTCGGGAGAACAGTCCATGGTGACACAGACCGCTCGAGCGGCCGACGACGGCAGGGCCGTCATGACAGGATGCGACGAGCGTGAGGCTCCGGAGGTCCGGCTGGTCATCGCCGAGGACCGTCCCGTGGCCCGGAAGCTCATCATCGACGAGCTCTCCGGCATCGCCGGCTTCGAGATCGTCGGGACCGCCCAGGACGGCCGTCAGGCGGTCGACCTGGTGCGCGCGCTCAGCCCGGATGTGGTGCTCCTGGACCTGGTCATGCCCGAGTTGGACGGCATCGAGGCGATGGAGCGGATCCGCGCCTTCTCGGACGTCGGCATCATCCTCCTCACGGGTTCGCGCTTCGACACGGACACCCTCGAGCGGGCGGCGCGCAAGAAGGGGGCGGACGGCTTCTTCCTCAAGCCGAGCGGTTCCGTCTCGGTCGACCTCTATCGCATCCGGGACGGCTTGGTGTCCGAGATCCGTCGCCTGGCCCGTCGCAGGCAGGCCTCCTAAGGGACCCTGGACGGTCCTCGACCGCCCAACGCTTAAGTGGCATGTCCTTTTCGTGACGCCGTCGAGGGACCCCCTCATGATCGCCCGTCTCGAATTCAAGAACATCGAAGCGCGCCGGTTCGCCAAGGTGTTCGAGAAGACCCCCCAGGGGCAGGTACGAATCGACCACAACAGTACCGTGACCCTCATGACCGAGACGTCGTCGAGCGAGGCCTACATCGAGTTCGCCTACACGACCTCGTACGGCGCCATCGGCGTCATCAAGGTCGATGGTGCGCTCGTCTATCATGGTGAGAACGCGGGCGAGCTTGTCTCCCAGTGGCGGGAGACGAAGAAGATGCCCAACCCGATCGCTTCCGAGATCCACACCACGGTGATGCATGCCTGCGTGCCGGAGGCCGTGAATCTCGCCAAGGTGCTGCGGCTGCCGCCGCCCATCCCGCTGCCGCAGGTCAAGTTCCAGCAGCAGAAGGGCGGACAGGCCGCCGAGGTGCACACGGGGCCGGAGTTTCAATAGGGGGGTGGGGGTCCGTGGGAGGGGGACTTTGTCCCCCTCCCCCGGGGACCCGCCACGCCTGACAGCCTGCCGCTCTGCGGAGGCAGAGCCGCCCCCGACGGCCGCGAACCCGGCCGACACCCCCGAACCTTCTTAAACGGGGACCCTCTGAAGCCAACCTAGTCCCCTCTTGGAGGCCTCCTTGTGGAACAGACCGCGACCACCACGAAGACGAACGTGACCCGGACCCGGGTGAGCGACAGCATCCACCTGGACAACATCCGGAGTGTCATCACCGAGGCGGACGCCGGTCTGCACTCGATCCGTGAGAACATCCGCACGCAGCTCGACGCCATCGACGATGTCCGTGAGATGCTGGAGACGGAGTCGCTCGCGCAGCTGATGAACGGCATCGAGGAGCTCGAGGAGACCATCGCGACGCTCCAGGCCCGTGACGAGGGTCACGCGGCGGAGATCGCGACGTTCCACCAGGAACTGGATGCGGAAAAGGAGCGCCTGACGAAGCTCTGGGACGCCTACAAGGCGCAGGAGGAGGAGCTCCGGCGCATGAAGCGCGATGAGCCGCTTCTCAAGGAGCGTCTTGCGGACCGCGACTCGATGGTCACGGAGCTCGAGGAGAAGGTGGCGCGCCTGCAGGGCGCCCAGCAGTACAAGGACCGCTACCAGTCTCTCTTGAAGGACCACGAGCGTCTGGCGGATTCCTACAAGAACCTCGAGAAGGACCTCTACAAGCGCAACGAGACCATCGCCCAACTCGAGGCGAAGGCGGAGTCGCTGAAGGCGCACGAGGACCACACGGCGCGGCTCAAGGAGCTCGAGCGCAACCTCTCAGAGGAGAAGGAGCGCCTCGCGAAGCTCTACAAGGTCTACGAGGACACGGAGTCCAAGCTGCGCGAGAAGGAGGAAGAGGCGAGCCGCTGGCGCGAGTGGTACGACCGCCACCGCCAGGCGTTCGAGATGGTCGGCGGCGCCGCCAAGTATCCGGTCGATTAGGCGGTTCACGCCGTTTCCGCCCCACCCGCGTGTGGAGCGGTGGCGCTGTCAGTGTCGGTGCGTCGCCAGCCTGTGACGTTCTCGTTTCTCCCAAGGCTCCGGCACTCGCACCGCGGTCTCTGGGAGACGCGGAGAAGACTGAGCATTGGCCGGTGGCTGCGCGCGTGGAGCCACATGGTGAGACCACCACCCCACCTGAACCCGATGGATGGCGCGGGCCTTCCGGAGGGCTCGACGCGGTCCTGGCTGGGCGATCCGACCCATCCTGAGCGGTGGGACCGTGACATGTCCCCTGGGTCCAGTCGCCCACCGGACTTGTCCCTGAACACCTATTCTGAATGAGCGGCGAGATTCCTGCGCGCCATACAGACCTGCCGTCCCAGGTCGGTCGAGCGGCGTAGGAGAAAACAAACATGCGAAGAATCGAGCACAAGCAATTCGGACAGCGGCATCGACTGCGTCCGGTCCTTGCGCTGTCGGTGGTGGTATCGTTCACCCTCGTCGCGTTCGCGATCGGGCCCGGTGTGGGTGCCCATGACGCCGGAAGATCGGACGAACATGGTACGATGACGTTGTCTTTCGCGGACACGGCTGAGGGCTGCGAGGTTGGCGTAGAGGCACGGCATGTGCCGGTCGACCAAGCCACCCTCACCATCGAACGACCCGTCACGAAGAGCCTCGTCACGGAGCATGAGGAAGACCTTGAAGGGACACCCGAGGCGGAGGGTGATGGTTTCCGTTACGAGGCGGGGCCGTTCCTCTATGCCGAAGGTGAGGGCGATCCGTTCCAGCACTTCACGCTCCACTGGGATGACGGCGCCCACGCCCTCACGGTCGGCTGGAGCACGAACGAATGCGCCTCGGACCCGTATCTCCGTGTCCACAGCGACGAAGAGAGCGGCGCGGTGACCGAAGTGCAAGGGTGCACCATCTTCGTCGAAGGGCGACACATCCGTCATGGGGAAGGCATGATCGAGGCAAGCGGCCTCTACAGTAACGCCAGTTTCACCGCCGAGGTCGGACCGGACGACACCACTTCTGAGGAGGAGGGCGTCGGGAACCGGTTCTTCGTGCCGGTGACGGTCGATCTCTCCGGGCGTTACATCCTCAGTTTCTACGCACCCGATGAAGAGACGCCGCACGCGGGGCTCTCCGTCGATGTCGCAGGATGTAGCACGGAGCCGCCGCAATGTCCGCCGGACGTCGACGCAGAGGCGAAGGGCCATGCCAACGTCATCACCTGGGACGCTGTCCAGGACGCGCTCAGTTACCGGATCTATCGCGGTGTGGACGGCGGTGGGTTGGAGCTGTTTGATGAGGAGCTCCACCCGATCACCCGCTACCAGGACAGCGATTTCGAAGCCGGTCGCACGTACGAATACCGCATCACCGCTGTCGGAGAGGTCGGAGAGTCCGAAGGCTGTCCGTCGGTCTTCGTCGTGCGGACGGCGGCCGGTGAGTGTCCGCCGCTCGATCCGAGGGCGATCGCGAACAGGGACGGGAGCATCACGATCCATGCCGACCGGCTCGACCGTGAAGCGACCCTGATGCGTGCGGCGGGCGACGGTGCGCCGATGGCTGTAGCGGAGATGGACGCTGTCAACGACGATTTCCGTGACACGGATACAGAGGCCGGTGTGACGTACACCTACACGTTGGTCATCGACGGCGAGACGTGTGCGACCCTTGAGGTGACGGCCATCCCGGTCTTCTCGAGCGTGCTCGCAGGAGGTCTCGCCATGATGGCGGGCCTCGTCGGCTACGTCGCGATGCGGCGCCGCGAGTAGGACCTGTTTTTTTCATCTCTTCCCCTTCCTGTTTTTTACGCTGCATCCGTGACGAGAAGCGGCGCGACATCGGGCCTTGTGCCTTCGACCTTCTCGCCGTTCAATGTGGCGATGAGCGCTTCCCGGTAACGCGCGTCGTGGAAGAGGCCGAGGTGTTCGACGCCTTCCAGTTCCAGGTATGTCGTACGTCCTTGTGGTGCGCTGCGCGCGACGGCGCGGCTGAGGCGGGTCGGCGTGACGGTGTCGGGGGAGGTGGCGGCGACGAGGATGCGCTTGGCGGTGGCCTGTGCGATGTTGCGTCCGGCGTCGATGCGGCGGTAGCTTGTCGTGAAGGCTCGTTCGAGGAGGCGGTTCACTTTGGCAGGGAATCCGGCATCGACGGCATCGTACCAGGTCTGGAACGTGGGGTAGGGGGATTCGAGCGTGAGGGAGTCGAGGTCGGGGATCTCGGGGGCGGCGTTCATCGAGGCGAAGGCGCCGAGGGAGAGGCCGACGAGGTGCAGGGGGACGCCAGGATGCGTGTCGCGGGCGGTGTCGACCATCCCGAGGACCTGGTCGTGGAGGTAGAGCTGGCCACCGTGGCTTTCGCCGTAGGGGGTGAGGTCGAACGCCATCGAGGCGTAGCCGTGGTCGGCGAGGTGTCCGAACCAGCCTTCGCGGTCGAACCAGTGCTTGCCGTAGCGGCGGTCGGGGTGGACCAGGACGACGACGCCGCGCGGGTCGGCATGCGGGGCGTGGAGCCCGATGAGGGTGGAGCCGTCGCGGCCGCGGCCGGTCACCCGTTCCAGTCCGGGGGGCACCGGCCACGGCCCGCCGTTCCGGGGCGGGTAGAGGAGACGGCCGACGAGGGTGGAGAGGATGCGGCGCTCCCACACACCCGGATTCGGAAGACCAGGGACTTGCATACAGAAAGTAGATAGCAGATGGACATCTTAAAGGTATGACGCGCCATGAGCCAAGCCGCTTCCCCCCAGGAAAGCCACCTGCATGACGGACACCCCTTCTCGTGCCCCCGCACCGTGCCCGAGATGGACGCCATCTACAAGGAGGCGCAACAAGGCGCGGCCCGGTTCAGCGTCGCCGCCAAGGACTTCTGGGCCGCGCGGCCCGACGACACGCAGGCGTGGCTCCGCTCCTGCCTCGCCCGCACCCGCGACCTGTTCCAGCCCTGGTGCATGGAGATCCTCTTCGCCGCCGGCATCCGCGACACGGTCCGCTTCAGTGAACTGGAGGCCCTCCTGGGGGTCTCCTCCAAGACCTTGGCCGCCAAGCTGCGCATCCTCACCGACTCCGGCTTCCTCCTGCGCACCGTCCACGACTCCCAACCGGTCGCCATCGACTACCGGTTGACCCGGCTCGGCAAGCACACGGTCACCATGGCCGCGCCGCTCTTTTCGTTCCTCCACGAGTGTGGGGAGCGCCCCATGGAACGGTGACTGTGGCGGACTATGACGGCCCGGACGAACCCCTTTCTATCTGCGGGTCCTGCAGGGCGGCATGGCGCTACCGACGACCGCCGAGGCCGGACGGCTCCACGAAACCTCCGAGCTGGCCCGTCGGAAAAGGAAGCATGAGTATGCGGCCCTGCTCACGACAGGGATCGCGATCACCGTCCTGCTTGCGAATCTCGTCATCAACCCGACGCAACCGCAGGGACTTTGGCTCAAGGTCGGGTGGTTCATCACGACCATGGGACTCTTCGTCATGTTGCCCTTGCTCGTCTTCGAGGCGCTCCGCCAGGTCCGGAAAGAGTCGCTCGAACGCATCGAGGCACTGGAAACGCGCATCCAGGAACTGAACGAGGCGGATGAGCGGGCCACGGGTCGGGTTCAGTAGCTCTCGACATCGAGCCGTTCGGCCATATCGAGGTCGAGGAGGCGCTTGTCCCGCGTCACGAGGACATGGCCGTGATGCATGGCGATCCCTGCCACCATGATGTCCACGGCCGAAGCGGCGCGCCCCGTCCTGAGGAGTTCCGCGCGGACCTCGGCCGCCATCCGCGCCGCCATCTCGTCGAAGGGGAGGAGCATGAACCGCGCGACGATGCGGCGCATGTGGGAGAGCTCGCTCTTGGAACGGCGGAAGTAGAGTCCCGTGAGCACCTCGTAGAGGACCGGGGTGCAGAGGTATCGCTCGACGCCGGCGGATTCGATCGTGCGGACCTTCTCGACGGCGCCGGGGTCCTTGTGGGTCAGGTCGATGAGGAATGATGAATCCAGGACGTAGCCCACGGTCACCCCTCGCCCCAGAGACGTTTCGCGCGGTCCTTCTGAAGGGCCGCCTCTTCCTCACGGAGGCGCAGGAACGTCGCCTTCAGGTCTTCGGCTGCCTCTGGGGAGAGGACTTCGGTGAATTCCATGAGCGAGGGCTGATCCTTCTGAGTGAGCCGGTTCACCACGTCGCTGAAGCTCTCCCCGGGGCGTTTCGCCGCGGCGAGCCGCTCGTAGGCCGACCGCTCCAAGGAGATGGTCTTGGAAGACACGTATCGATGTATGTGCATCTGTGTATTTCTATTCTGCGAGGGGAGCACCTCCTATACATAAGGCGCGGGAGTGGTCTCGGTCCGGCAGGATTCTGTGATCGTCGACTCCGTCATGTCCCGGAAACCGGTCCTCGTCCCCTCGGACGCCACGGTCCAGGAGGCGGCCCGCCGGATGCGGGAGCACCATGTCGGCAGCATCCTGATCGGGAGCGCCGTGAAGCCCATCGGCATCCTGACCGAGTCCGACTTCGTCCGTCTGGTCGCCGAGGGTGCCGACCCCGCCATGGTGGTGGTCCGTGAGGTCATGTCCAGCCCGGTCATCACCATCGAGGCGACCGCGCAGCTCGAGGACGCCGCCGAGCGCATGCGCAAGCGAAAGGTCAAACGGCTCGTGGTCGTCGTCGGTGACGAGGTGCGTGGCGTCGTGACCGTGCGCGACATCGCCTATGCCATGCCCGAGTCCGGGAAGCGGTTCCTCGACGCCGTCAGGGCCCGTTGGGACGACTGACGCCTCCTTTCCAGCGCCACCCCCCGAGCAATCCCCCCAACAGTTTTATAGGGGATGCACTTCAGCGGCGCCTACCCTGTGTAGCTCGGACCAGACGCAGGGACCCGGGGCCCACCCCCTCCAGTGATGGAGACGGAGGTTCCGGGTCTGGGGTAATCGCAAAGAACGGACCTGAGGGCGCGGACCCGAAGGCTGGCGATCCCCGTCCCATCGGCCAAGCACCCGCGGACTCCGGTCCCGGTTCTCTCGATGGGAAGCGTCACGGTCGGGCGGTTAGGGCACGGCATCGCCGTCGCCCGTGCAGCCTAGGGATTCACAGCGGGCCTGGCGCCCTCGACGGACAGTGCTCTGTCGTTGGTCAAAGGACTCTCCCCTCCATGATCCAGCGAGTGTATCGACATGGGATCCGCACACACACCCAAAAGGGGTTCCCGAGGTTATTGGCACAGGTCACGTGCGCGCAGCGAGACGCCGCGCATCAAGGCCTGGCCAGAGACCGATGGGGCCGAACCCTATCTGCAAGGCTTCGCCGGCTACAAGGTCGGGATGACCCACGCCCACATCAAGGACTATCGTCCGACCTCCACCACATCGGGCCAGGACGTCCTGATGCCGGTCACGATCGTCGAGACGCCCGCGATGAAGGTCGCCGGCGTTCGCGCCTACAAGCGCACCCCCTACGGGCTCGAGACGCTCACCGAGGTGTGGGCCGACAAGCTCGACCGCTTCCTCGCCAAGCGCCTGCCGCTTCCGACCAAGCAGGACGCCGAGAGCAAATGGAAGCTCATGGACGACGAGCCTCTTCTCGAGGATGTCCGTGTGCTCGCCTACACCCAGCCCAACAAGGTCACCGGTGTGCCGAAGAAGATCCCCGAGGTCATGGAGATCCGGGTCGGCGGCGGCGACCTGAAGGCGCGCATCGAGTACGCCAAGGGTCTCCTCGGCAAGGAGGTCGAAGCCTCCGACGTCATCAAGGCAGGTTCCATGCAGGACGTCATCGGCGTCACGACGGGCCACGGTTTCACCGGCCACGTCAAGCGCTTCGGCGTCAAGCTGCTCACCCACAAGAACTCCAAGCACCGCCGCATGATCGGTACGCAGGGCTCCTGGCACCCCGCCTGGGTCCAGGCCACCGTCCCCAACGCCGGTCAGCACGGTTACCACCAGCGCACCGATTACAACAAGCGTGTCCTGAAGCTCGGTGAGAACGGCGAGGAGATCAACCCCGCCGGTGGGTTCCCCCACTACGGCCTGGTGCGCAACCGCTATATCATGTTCCACGGCAGCCTCCCCGGCCCGCAGAAGCGGCTTCTCCGTTTCCGTGAGGCCATCCGGTACCACCGCGGTGTCACCATCGAGGCGCCCGAGATCGAATACGTCTCTACGCAATCGAAGCAGGGGGTCTAGATAGATGGCCGAAGTGAACCTCTATGATGCAAAGGGCGCCGCGAAGGGCAAGGTCGCCCTCCCCGCCGTCTTCGAGACCCCGTTCCGTCCGGACCTCATCCGGAAGGCGGTCCAGGTGGCCCGGTCCAACCGCCGCCAGGCCTACGGGTCCCACCCGATGGCCGGCAAGCGCCACTCGAGCGAGTCCGCAGGCAAAGGCAAGGGTGTCAGCCGTGTCCCGCGTCTCAAGCAGGGCAACGCGGCCGCGCTCGCGCCGCCCAACGTCGGTGGCCGCCGCGCCCACCCGCCGGAATCGCGCCGCGACTGGTCAGAGAAGATCAACAACAAGGAGCGCAAGCTCGCCATCGCGAGCGCGCTCGCCGCCGCCGGCCGCCCCGAGCTCGTCAAGGGCCGCGGTCACCGTGTCGGTGACGGTGTGTCGCTCCCGATCGTCGTCTCGGACGACTTCGCCGGCGTCGACAAGACCAAGGACATCATCGCCGCGCTCGTCTCCATCGGGCTCGGCGAGGACCTGGACCGTGCCCGTGACGGCCGCCATGAGCGCGCCGGCATCGGCAAGCTGCGCGGTCGCCGTCTCAAGACCCCCAAGAGCCTGCTCTTCGTCACCGACGAGACCGTGCCGCGGGGGCTTCTCAATATCCCGGGTGTCGACGTCGTCGCCGCCCGTGACCTGAACACCGAGCGCCTGGCGCCCGGTGGCGACGCAGGTCGTCTCCTCGTCATCACGGAATCCGCCCTCAAGCGCATCGGGGGTGGTGCCTGATGGCCAGGGACCCGGAGGCCTACGGGATCATCCTGCATCCCTCGGTCACTGAAAAGACCATGTTCCAGATGGACCAGAACAACTCCCTCGAGTTCGTCGTGCGCATCGACGCCACGAAGACCGAGGTGCTGTGGGCCATCAAGGAGATCTTCGACGTCGACGTGACGAAGATCCGGACGCGCATCACCAAGCACGGGAAGAGGGCCATCGTCACCTTCCCGGCCGACGTGAGCGCCGAAGAGATCGGGATGCGCATCGGTGTCTTCTGAGGTGTTTTGAATGGGCAAGAGGATCATCGCAAGGCGTCGTGGCTCGGGATCGGCGGTCTACCGCTCCCCCAGCCACCGCCACAAAGGAGAGGCCGGTCTGCCCGACCTCCAAGAGGGCACCGGCGTGGTCGAGGACATCGTCCACGCACCGGGTCGTTCGACGCCGCTCATGCGCGTCAAGCTCGACACGGGCAAGGTCAGCAACCAGATCGCCAACGAGGGCGCTTTCATCGGCCAGAAGGTCGTGTTCAGCAAGACGCGCCCGGACATCGCGTCCGGCAACACGTCGATCGTCGGGGAGATCCCCGAAGGCACCCCCGTGTTCAATCTCGAGGGCACCCCCGGCGACGGCGGCAAGTTCGTCCGCGCCGGCGGCAACGCGGGATACGTCGTGTCCCACGGCCCCGACGGCACCGTCGTCCTGCTCCCCTCGGGCAAGATGAAGGTGTTCCCGAACGCCTCCCGCGCCACCATCGGCATCGCGGCGGGCGGCGGTATGGGCGACAAGCCGTTCCTCAAGGCCGGCAAGCGCGCCCACAAGGAGAAGAACCGCGCCAAGAACTGGCCCAAGGTCCGTGGCGTCGCCATGAACCCCGTGGACCACCCGCACGGCGGTGGCAGCCACAACTACACCGGACGTCCCACCTCTGTGGGTCGCGGTTCACCGCCGGGCAGCAAGGTCGGTAAGATCAGTCCCAAGAGGACCGGGAAGCGTTAGGAGGTTCATAGATGGCACAAAAAGGAGGAAGACAACGCTCGGCCGGTGCGGCACGCCGCGCCGCCAGGAAGGCGAAGTCGGTCATCGAGGTGCGGAAGAAGAAGGAGTTCACCTACCGGGGCAAGACCCTGGAGGAGCTCCAGGCGTTGCCGTTCGAGGAGCAGATCGAGATGCTCCCGTCGCGCGTGCGCCGCATCTTCCGCCGTGGCCTCACCGCTGAACAACACAAGCTCCTCGAGAACGTGCGCCGCGCCGAGGCCGGTGCGGTGACGTTCCGTACGCACCGGCGCGAGATGCCGATCCTGCCCGAGATGGTAGGTCACACGTTCGGCGTCTACACCGGTCGCGAGTTCAAATCGGTCACGATCGTCCCCGAGATGATCGGGCACTACCTGGGCGAGTTCGCCCTCACCCGCAAGGTCGTCTCGCACGGCGGTGTCGGTGTCGGTGCCACCCGTTCGTCGAAGTTCATGCCGCTCAAGTAGGTGTACAGAATGGTCAAGGGATTCAGTACAGTGTTCGACACGGAGACCACCGCCTGTGCGCGCGGCAAGGACCTCCGGTGTTCGCCCAAGCACTCCCGCAACATCGTGCGCCGCATCAAGGGCATGAAGGTCGCGGACGCCAAGGCGTACCTGGAAGAGGTCATCGCCATGAAGACGCCGGTCCCCATGGTGGTCCGCAACCGCAAGGTGCACCACAGGAAGGGCGGCATCGGACCCGGCGGTTACCCGGTCAAGGCCGCGGACCGCGTCCTGCGTGTGCTCGTGAACGCGGAGAACAACGCCGAGTACAAGGGCCTCGAGACGGACGATCTCCGCATCGTCCATGCGAGCGCCTACGTCGGTGAGCAGTTCTTCCGCTACATGCCGCGTGCCCACGGTCGTGCCACCGCCTTCAACGAGACGGCCACCAACCTCGAGATCGTCCTCGGTGCTTCCGAGGCGCTCGATGCGGCCGCGGAGGCGAAGGCGGAGCGGAAGGGCGGCGTGCGCAAGTCGCCGGCGAAGAAGGCCGCCACGAAGAAGGCGGAGCCGAAGGCCGAGGAGAAGGCCGCGGCGAAGGCGCCTGCCGAGAAGAAGCCCGCCGCCAAGAAGGCGGAGCCGAAGGCCGAAGCGAAGGCGCCTGCCGAGAAGAAGCCCGCCGCCAAGAAGGCGGAGCCGAAGGCCG